>NZ_FOJI01000043.1 GCF_900111235.1 [Clostridium] fimetarium | reverse complement strand
CGGGTCTTTGACAGTTGCATAGACTAAAAATTGCTATAGGCCTTGAAAAGTCTATATTTTTTTGTCTTTTTTTCAATTTATAGTAGCGCACTTTGTCGCACTGTGTTATAATATAAGGACGAGGTGATAATACAATGAGACTAAAAGTTACTAAATCAAAAAATTCAGCTTCTCTTTATGTAATTAAATCAATTTACAATCCCAAAACGCAGTCCAACTCTTCGAAGATAGTTGAAAAACTTGGAACCGAAGCAGAACTAAGAGAAAAGCTTCATGGAGCAGATCCTTATGAATGGGCAAACGAATATATTAAAGAATTGAATCGAAAAGAAAAAGAACAAAGTAGAAAAGTCCTTGTTCCCTTTCAGCAAGCAACACTTCTCACAAAAGATGAGCAGCATTGTTACAATGGTGGGTATCTTTTTTTACAAAAGCTATATCATGAGCTTGGAATTCACCGCATCTGTAATGATATTTCAGAAAAGTATAAATTTACTTTTGACTTGAATTCGATACTCTCTCGGTTGACTTATGGAAGAATTATTTTCCCAACTTCAAAACTCGGAACGTTTCAACTTTCGAATTCTTTTCTAGAGCAGCCAAACTTTGAACTACAACATATTTACCGAGCACTTGGTTTTATTACCAAGGAAGCTGATTTCATTCAATCAGAGCTTTATAAAAATAGTCTGTCCATTTCAAAGCGAAATGATAAGATACTTTACTATGACTGCACGAATTATTTTTTTGAAATCGAACAAGAGGATGGATTAAAACAATACGGGCCTTCCAAGGAACACAGGCCAAATCCGATTGTGGAGATGGGTTTGTTTATGGATGGAGACGGAATTCCTCTCGCATTTTCCATTCACTCTGGCAACACGAATGAGCAGCTCACTTTAAAACCGTTAGAAGAACAGATAATTAAGGATTTTTCTTTATCAAAGTTTATTGTCTGTACGGATGCAGGACTTTCTTCTACAAATAACCGTAAGTTTAATAACGTAAATGAGCGCTCTTTCATTACAACTCAGTCTGTAAAAAAGCTAAAGAAGCACCTAAAAGAATGGGCGCTTTCGAACGAGGGATGGTCATTAGAGGGAAGCACTAAAAAATATGATATCAGTAAGTTAGAAGAATCAGAAGAAAGCATTGAGAAATATAGAACTTGTACATTCTACAAAGAACGATGGATCAATGAGGATGGCCTAGAACAAAAATTAATTATCACTTTTTGTTTAAAATATAAGTTTTATCAAAAACAAATCCGAGACAAGCAAGTAGAACGTGCTGTAAAAATCATGGAGAACAACCCTTCTTCTTTAAAGAAATATAACGCTAATGATTGCAAGCGTTTTATATCCAAGACGGGAATTACACCTGATGGCGAAGTCGCAGACAAAGAAGTGTACAATCTTAACGAGGATGCTATTATTTTCGAATCGTCCTATGATGGTTTTTATGCCGTATGTACAAACCTAGAGGACGACGCACCAGCTATCGCCAAAATAAATCACAATCGCTGGGAAATCGAAGAATGTTTCCGCATTATGAAAACGGACTTCAAGGCAAGGCCGGTATACCTGAGTCGAGATGATAGAATCAAAGCTCATTTCACCACCTGCTTTTTGGCACTTGTAATCCATCGATACTTAGAAAAACGACTAGATAACAAATATACGAGCAGCAATATCATAAATACGTTGCGAAACATGAACTTCTTCAAAGTGCAAACAGAGGGATATATTCCAACCTATACAAGAACAGATTTGACAGATACACTTCACGAGGCTTTTGATTTTCGAACTGATTATCAGATCATTAGCACTACACAAATGAAAAAAATATTTAAATCCACGAAAAAGTAGAATAAAGTACGCACTTTTTTCACAATAAATAAAGCTTGGAGTTCCCTGTTTATGGGGCTTCCAAGCTTTTTACTCTTCTCTAACTGTCAAACGTGAG
>NZ_FOJI01000012.1 GCF_900111235.1 [Clostridium] fimetarium | reverse complement strand
ACAAATCTATTGATTTGCATTACCGTTCGTTTATTTTGAAATTCTTTTATAGAATTTTCAAGGTTGTTTTACTATTTAGTTATCAATGTTCAATTGGCTTTCGCCTCGCTGTTTATAAGGTTTTTCTTACGACAGCTTTAATAGAATATCATTAAAATGCTTTTTTGTCAATATGTTTTTTTACTTTTCTATCTAACATTTTAAATCATCTATATATAGTACAAATAATTTCATCGACCACTTCATCAATTATGAAAGTCAATCGATTTTAGCACAAAATATCTTATTACATAAATATATTACTATTATGTAGAATTTTGCTAACGGAGAAGGAGGGATTTGAACCCTCGCGCCGTGTTACCGACCTGCACCCTTTCCAGGGGTGTCCCTTCAACCTCTTGGGTACTTCTCCAAATACAGTTGCTCTAAAATCTAAATCTATATGATTAGGAAATTATTATTCGATATATTTAACTTTTAAAATAAAAATGTGATATTCATTCTTACATACAATTTTATGTTTATAAACTGAATATCCGCAAAATGGTGTTGAAACAAGAATAAGTATTATCCTTTCGCTTTTATTATTATACTAATCAAAGTTAATTCTAAAAGAAAAAGTATGTTACCCTTCATTAGGAAAACAAAACCACTTATCTCTAAGTGGTTTTGAGCGGAGAGGATGGGATTCGAACCCATGCGCCCGTGAAGACAAACAGTTTTCAAGACTGCCCCGTTATGACCGCTTCGGTACCTCTCCATATATTACGTTGTCGTGTTGTTTAAGCGACTTCGTTAGTATAGCATCATTTATTTTTAGTGTCAACAGGATTTTACCTTTTTTTATGACTATTTAAAACTAAAAAAGGGCCCGATAATTATCAGGCCTATTTTCTAGTTTACACACTATTTTATTATTCATAAAAGTAATCACTAATATGCATTGACATCTGTAATTACTGGAATAACCTAATTTAAATTACTAAAAGGTTTTATTATAATTATTAACATATATAAAATATTATAATATAATATAAATATTTCATTAACAAATTATATCATTTTACTAACCAACTAGTCAACACTTATTTTATTCTTGGTACGGGGATATCAATTTCTAATCATTTTTTTCTTAAAGTACAATTTTACAATTTCAATATCGCCTTGAGTTGTTACTTTAATATTGTCATAACTGCCTTCAACCATTTTTACTTTAACATCAGAATAATGTTCCACTACCATCGCATCATCCGTAATTCCTTCTATCGTTACTAAATGCATTAAATTATCATATGCATTTTTTATAACTTCAAAAGAAAATACTTGTGGGGTTTGTATTTGCCACAATGTATTTCGATCTGGAGTTGATATTGCATATCCACTTTCATCTACTATCTTGATTGTATCTTTTACCGGCACTGCTGCAACACATGCACATGTTCGTTTTACAGTTTCCAAACATCTTTCTAATATATCTGTTGTTACACATGGCCTTGCTCCATCATGAATAAATATATTTATATCTTGCATTATTATTTGGTTGTCTTTATCAGTAGCGATTGCTTGTAGTCCATTATAAACAGAATTATAGCGTTCCTTACCGCCTACCACTATCTTGCTTATCTTTTTAAAGTCATATTTGTCTACAATATTAGTTTTGCAATATTGTAAATCTTTCTCACTTACAACTAAAATAATTTCATCAATAAAGCTTTCCTCAAATGTTTTTAATGCATAATACAAAATAGGTTTATCACACACTTTCATATATTGCTTTGGAACATCGCTATTCATTCTACTACCGCTACCACCTGCCAAAACTATTGCAATATTTCTATTCTCTTGCACTTTCGCCATATTATTTTCACCCTCATTATTGGTTAAGTTAAATATTTAGTTTAACATTCTATACTCTTTGTCCTAATTTCAAATTTGGAATAGCATTAAGATCTAGGCCATGTCTTATTCCATTCATATACTCGTAATAAGCAGCAACACCTATCATTGCTGCATTATCAGTACAAAAGATTGGTGATGGTGAAAATAACTGAATTCCATTCAATTCACACTGTTCTTTGATTGTTTTTCTTAAAGCAGAATTTGATGCAACGCCACCAGCAATTGCCAATTTACCAATGCCAAATTCTTTTGTTGCAGAAATCGCTCTTGAAACCAAAGCATCTATCACTGCATTTTGAAATGACGCTACTAAATCCGCTTTATCTATCACTATGTTTTTCATTTCACATGTATTAATGTAGTTAAGTACAGATGACTTAATTCCACTAAATGAGAAGTCATACGGTGAACCATCTACTTGTGCTCGTGGAAATTCTATTGCATGTGGATTCCCTTCTTTCGCCAGCTTATCGATTTTAGGACCACCTGGATAACCAAGTCCAACCGCACGTGCTACTTTGTCAAATGCTTCCCCTGCCGCATCATCCCTAGTTCTTCCTATAATTTCATATTCACCATATTCTTTGACTAATACCAAATGTGTATGGCCACCCGAAACTACTAACGCCATAAATGGTGGCTCCAGATCAGGATTTTCTATATAGTTTGCTGAAATATGTCCTTCTATATGGTGTACTCCGACTAATGGAATATCCTTTGCAAAGGAAATTGCTTTCGCTTCTGCAACTCCAACCAAAAGCGCCCCAACGAGACCTGGTCCATAAGTAACGCCAATCGACGTAATATCATCAAGTGTTAATTTTGCTTCACTAAGTGCCATCTCTATCACTTGATTAATCTGCTCCATATGCTTTCTTGATGCAATTTCAGGAACAACTCCACCATATAAAGTATGTAAAGCTATTTGAGACGATATTATATTTGATAAAACGGTACGTCCATTTTTAATAACTGCTGCAGCTGTCTCATCACAAGAAGTTTCAATCGCTAGTATTACGACGTCTTTATCTGTTAAATTTGCATTCTGCACATTACATTTACTCTTCGAATAAGTATCTGTTGTATTAATTAATATTGCATCAGTGTTCTTGATGTGTTGATTATCAGGCTCATTACTTTGATTGATTTGATTCTGTATTCCCATTTTTTCTACCTTTTTAATCATAATTTTTCGTTTCTGGAGTGTCAATCTCCCAAAATAGAATTTTCTAAATTGTACTAGTTCCTATTAATCTTCTTCAAAATCCAGTTCTACTGATTTTCCATCTTTTCCTGGATAAGCATTTTCAAATATAGATGTAACACTTCCCATAAATTCCAACGGGCGAACCAAAGATGGGCTATAATGTGTAAGCCACAGCTCTACTACTTTAGCATCCTTAGCAACATTTGCTGCCTCAACAAAGGTCATATGTTTATACTCTATTGCCTTATCATCTTTACCTTTTTCTCCATACATTCCTTCGCATATGAGAAGATCTGAATTAGCCGCATTTTCAACAAGAGACTTAGTTGGTCTCGTATCTGTACAGTATGTGACTTTCAATCCTTTTCGCTCTGATCCCATAACCATATCTGGTGTATATGTTTTTCCATCCATTAGAACTGTTTTTCCATGCTGAAGCTTATTCCAAGCTGACTTTGGTATATCTTTTTTCAATGCACTCTCTATGTTAAATTTTCCTTTTCTCAAAATACTAATTGAGTATCCATAGCATGCTACTGCGTGGTTTACTTTAAATGCATCTATAATATAACCATTTATATCAATACGCTCTTGCTGTGCTGACAATTCGATGAAATTCAATTGAAATGGGAGTTCTGGCGCAATAACTCTAAGGGCAGAAACAACTCTTTCAAGTCCTTTCGGTCCGATTAATGTAATTGGTTCCCTTCGCTCAGCATTTCCTATTGTAAGAAGTAATCCTGGTAATCCACTTATATGATCTGCATGATAATGCGTAAAGCAAATTATATCAATTGGCTTAAACGTTATTCCTTTTTCTTTAATTGCTATCTGAGTTCCCTCTCCACAATCTACCAAAAGGTTACTGCCATTATATCTTGTCATCATTGCCGTAAGCCATCTTCCTGGCAATGGCATCATTCCGCTTGTGCCAAGCAAACAAATGTCTAACATATTTGTCCTCATTTCTGCGCATATTTTATTGACTCGCTCTGCGAGACCATGCGCATATCTAGTTTGTACATGCGCTGCGCAGACGCAAACTTGTGTGTGAATGATGTAATTATTCACACTTATCTCTATTTCATTAACAGTATACTATCCTTGGACATTATTATCGCATCTTCAGCTGGTCTCTCATAAAAGTTCTTACGAATGCCTATTTTTTTATATCCCAAACTTAAATATAGATTTTGCGCGATCACATTACTTAGTCGAACTTCTAGAAAATATTTGCTCACAGCTTTTTCGCGGCCTCTATTTTCAAGCTCCTTCAACAAAGCTCTTCCATATCCTTTGCCTCTATGTGTGTTTGTTACAGCAATGTTGGTTATATTTCCTTCTCCAAGTACTGTCCATAATCCACAATATCCAATTACCTTATCATTTTCTATGCATACAAGATAAATATTATTATCATTCTCACTGGCTTCTATAAATGAATTAGCCGACCATGGGATTGAATATATACTTTTTTCAATTTCTGTAACTTGTACGATATCTTTTTTCTCCATTGGCCTAATTATATAATTCATTACACATGCCTTTTCTGAAAATTTTTTTTAAATTTTACTACTATTATCCGCAAGGTTCATTTTTTTGACCAATTCGCGTTCTGCTTGTGTTGGTCTCAAATATTCTGGCAAAAGTTCTCTTGCATTCACTGACTTTCCTTCATCATACAATTCCTTGCCAAGCACCGCCACACTAGCTGCGCGCTGGCTACTCATATGTGCTGGGGCAAATGAATATTTTGCTTTCATATTGCTTTCAATAATCAACCTGTTGACAGGTACCCCGTCACCAATAAATACAACTTCTTTATTTAATTCATTCAATTTGTCAATCAACTCTTCTATAGAAAGGATACATTGATTTAATAAGATATGGATTTTATCTCCTGCTTTATCTGACCATGTATAAATTCCAGTATATACATGCGATCTCTTCGCATCCATTATTGGACATATTATCTTCCCATATCCATATAAGTTGTAGGCCATCGCCTCTAACGTTGGAACTGAAACAACTGGAATATCTAACGCAAGTCCAAGTCCTTTCCCCGTTGCACAGCCTATTCTTAGACCTGTAAATGAACCAGGTCCATTCGATACTGCAATCAAATCAAGACTATTCATTTCTGTTTCTGTCATTTTACATATTTCAGCAATCATAGGTAAAAGTGTCTGTGAATGCGTCTTTTTATGGTTAATTGTATATTCTGCCGTTAACAAATCATCCATTACGATAGCAACTGATGCTGTAATCGACGAACTTTCAATTGCAAGTACTTTCATGGTGCCCCTTCTTTCTCTGAGACTTTAGAAACATTATTTTTTTATCAGTATTATTTTTTTGAAATTTTTTTTTTTTGCTTTTATCTATTTCCCTAATTACGATTTGATTCTCAAAAGTCATTCATAAAACAACCCGTGAATATTGGTTTCTAATGATTCATTTTGCGAAGACCGGCTGAAAGTAGCGCCTATCTTTTGTCAAGACTCAGATGAAAATCGAACAGCGTGAGACTTTTCATCATCTATGAGGCTTGTAAAAAAGATGCTACTTGAAGGAAAGGCGAGACAAAATGAATCATTAGAAACCAATATTCACTCGCCACCTTCCGTCATGGCTTTCAACAATCAAATCCATTATCGACCGTGATTTTTCTAAAGTCGAACCCTTTTTTTAGATTTTTCTCTAACGTAACATTGATTGTCTCTTTTGGCATTAATTCTTGAATTAAATTACCCCACTCGACAAGGCAAACCCCATCACCAAAGAAGTATTCCTCATATCCTATTTCATCCATCTCGCTGACATCGCCAATACGATATACGTCGAAATGGTAAAATGGTATTCTTCCATCGTGATATTCTTGAACAATTGTAAATGTTGGGCTGCAAATTGGTTCTTCTATCCCAAGCCCTTTTGCAAACCCTTGAGTAAATACCGTCTTCCCAACGCCTAAGTCACCCAAAAGGCATGTTATCTGACCCGCTTGCGCTTTGGAACCCATTTCAAATCCCAAGTCAAATGTTTCTTTTGAATTATGCGTTTCTATTACCATATCTAATCTCCATTCTTTGTTCAAATTTCTGGCAATTATACTATCTTGAAAATTTAGCCAATTTGCTTAAATCTAGTTGTCCACTATTTTTATTGTTTGTATTTTCTTTGTTTGTGTTATCTTTCTTTGTGTTATCTTTGTTTGTGTTATTTTGATAATGATTTTCTTTGTTCACATTGTTGCTATTGTTTTCAAAATTTCCTTTATTCGAATTACTATTATTGCCATAATTTCTGCTATTGTTATTATTGTTTCTATTATTATTGCTTTTGTTATTATTTCTTTCTTCTTTGGCTTTTGCGTTAGCTTGAGCTGCTGCATCTTCTTTTTTGCTATCATACTCATCAAGAATCATTGATAATTGAATACGTTTTTTTGCAGCATCAACTTCCATAACTCTTACCTCTACAATATCACCAACACTCACAATATCAAGTGGGTGATTTACAAATCCACGGCAAAGCTGTGAGATATGAACTAATCCATCCTGATGAACCCCAATATCAACAAATACTCCAAAATCGATTACATTTCTAACAGTACCTTTCAGTACCATTCCTGATGCTAAATCTTTCATATCAAGAACATCTTTTCTCAAAAGTGGTTTAGGCATCTCATCTCTAGGGTCACGGCCTGGTTTTTCTAATTCTTTTGCAATATCTTCAAGTGTGATCGAACCAACGCCAATCTCTTCTGACATTTTCTTAATATCTTGAACTTTACCAAAAAGTCCAAGAAGTTCTCCTGAACTAATTGAATTTATGTCATAGCCTAGAATTTCGAGAAGCTTTGTAGCTGCGTCATAACTTTCTGGATGAACACTTGTTGAATCTAATGGATTATTACCATTTTGGATTCTCATAAACCCAGCACATTGTTCAAATGCCTTTGGTCCAAGCTTAGCAACCTTCAAAAGTTGCTTTCTATTCGTGAAACGACCATTTGTTTCTCTATAGTCAACAATATTCTTAGCGATTACTTTCGATATGCCTGAAATATATTCAAAGAGTGAAGCTGATGCTGTGTTTAAATCAACACCTACCTTGTTAACACTATCCTCAACAACACCGGTAAGTGCTTCCGTTAACTTCTTTTGATTCATATCATGCTGATATTGACCAACTCCTATTGACTTTGGCTCAATCTTAACAAGTTCTGCAAGTGGATCTTGTAATCTTCTTGCAATCGAAACAGCACTTCTTTGCGCTACATCAAAATTAGGGAATTCTTCTGTTGCAAGCTTACTTGCTGAATATACGGATGCTCCTGCTTCATTTACAATTACATATTCTACATTTTCATCCATTTCTTTCAACATATCTACGATAATCATCTCTGATTCTCTCGATGCAGTTCCATTGCCTACAGAGATTAATGAAACATTATATTTTTTAATTAAGGATTTCACTGCGTCTTTTGATTCTTCTACCTTGTTGTGTGGTTGCGTTGGAAAAATAACCTTCGTATCAAGCACTTTTCCTGTTTGATCTACAACGGCTAATTTACATCCCGTCCTAAATGCAGGATCCCATCCAAGTACTACTCTGTCAGCAATTGGTGGCTGTAGAAGCAATTGTTCTAAATTCTTACCAAATAATTTGATAGCGCCTGTCTCAGCAGTTTCTGTCAAACCACTTCGAATCTCTCTTTCAATTGCTGGTCCGATAAGTCTTGAGAAACTATCTTCTATCGTTTCTGTTAATATTGAAGATGTATATTGGTTATTAGAAATAATTATCTTTTTACCTAAATACATTAGAATTTTTTCAACTGGGGCTTCGACTTTAACCGTTAATATCTTTTCTGATTCACCACGATTAATTGCAAGTGTTCTATGTCCTGCAACTTTAGGAAGTGCTTCACTAAACTTATAATACATCTCATATACGGATTCAACATTCTCATCCTTAGCAGTTGAATTGAGTATACCTTCTTTCATTGTAAGTTCTCTAATATAAATTCTATAATTTGGCTCGTCCGAAATGGTTTCTGCTATGATATCCTTAGCGCCCGCAATAGCATCTTCTACCGATTCAACGCCATTTTCTTCTGATATATATTGAATTGCAACGTTTTCAATTGGTTGTGTAGCTGATTGTTCCATAATAAAATCTGCTAATGGTTCCAAGCCTTTTTCCTTAGCAATTGTTGCTCTTGTTCTACGCTTTTGTTTGTATGGACGATATAAATCCTCCACTACTACCATTGTCTGAGCGGCGATTATCTGTGCTTTCAGTTCCTGCGTTAATTTACCTTGTTCTTCTATAGTCGCAATAACCTGAGCTTTTCTATCTTCCAGATTTCTCAAATATCTTAATCTATCATCTAGATTCCTTAAAACTTCGTCATTTAATGAGCCGGTGACTTCTTTACGATATCTTGAAATAAATGGAATTGTATTCCCCTCATCAATTAATTTGACAGCCGCGTCTATCTGCCATGCCTTTACGTCTAATTCTTGTGTCAATACTTTATTAATATCCATTTTAAATTTACTCTACCTTTTATTTTTATTAAATTTCATAAGTTAAAGTATAACAAAATTCAGTATGATTTGCAAATATAGTATAATATTTGTTTTGGTGAAACGTTTGCCTATACATAATATTTATGCTACAATATTTACATAAATTGTAAATTAAAATACTAGGAGGTTACTATGGATCACTATCAATACGACCCAGAATCAAAAAACGATAATAATAGTAATAATAGCAATAATAGTAATAACAATAACTACAATAATAATGAAAACACTCCAGAACGCAAGGATAAAATCGCTACTGCATCATTAGTTTGTGGTATTCTTGTAATTCCCGGTACTTTCACTTTATGGTTTGGCATAATTTTTGGTATTTCTGCTATTGCTCTTGCAATCATCTCAAGACTTAACACGGGTAAGTTTAATGGTAGAGCTGCTGCTGGAATTACACTAGGTATTGTATTCGTTATTTTATCATTTATGATGTATTACTTTGCTTTGAAAATGCTTAGCAATCCAGACCTACTAGACTTTCTAAATAAATATATGGAATCAATGAAGTAGGTCTTGAAACGGACGAAAAAATAATACATGTGCTCTTGTTCGCTATTGCCTCTACAACCATACGCGATTGTCTGCATTCGGTTCGACACAAAAAGATGTGTCAACCGCCTGCAGACAATCGCGCATGGCAGTAACGGCAAATGCGTACAATTGAGCACATGTATTATTTTTTTCTGGAATTTTTCTTCGGGCATTTGCGTTTTACGCCAACCGTGAGGGGTGGGCGCCGGGTATTTAATTTCGGGATTGGATATCTCCACCTGTTTAATTAATTCCCTCCCTAATTCCATATCCGTATCCCCACAACGCCAAGTGCAGTTTCACCAAAGTAAACCTTCCAAAATACCGATCGCCAATCGCAGAAAAAACGCATGCCTGTCCTCAATTGTACGCATTTGCCGTTACAGTCATATGGGATTATCTACAGGCGGTTGACACATCTTTTTGTGTCGAACCGAATGCAGATAATCCCATATGACTGTAGAGGCAATAGCGAACAAGAGGACAGACATGCGTTTTTTCGTCCGTTCACCCATCGTCAATTTCACCTTTACTTCTGTGTAACAAACACCCCATAAATTGCATTAATAGCATCTTCAAAGTACTTGTTTCTTACACCAATGATGATATTTAATTCACTTGAACCTTGGTCTATCATTTTAATATTTATTTTGGCTTTTGCAAGTGCAGTAAAGATATTACCTGCTACACCTGAATTGTTTTTCATTGCACGACCAACAACCGCAATAAGTGCAAGGTCTGATTCCAACTCTATTGTATCTGGCGCAACTGCACGATGAATCTGTGCAAGCACTTTCTGTTCTTTCGCTACAAATTCATCCTGGTGAACAAATATTGTCATCGTGTCTATTCCAGATGGCATATGTTCAAAGGATATTCCATTTTCCTCAAATACCTGTAGTACCTTACGTCCAAATCCAATTTCTGCATTCATCATATCTTTTTCAATATTAATCGATACAAAGCCTTTTTTACCGGCAATTCCTGTAACAATATATAGTGGAGAATGACATGTACTTTCAACGATCATCGTTCCTGGATCTTTTGGAGCATTTGTATTTCTAATATTGATTGGAATTCCTTCTTTTCTTACTGGAAATATAGCGTCTTCATGAAGCACACCTGCACCCATATAAGAAAGTTCTCTAAGTTCTTTGTAAGTAATCGTATCGATAGCTGCTGGGTTTTTAACAATTCTTGGATCTGCGACAAGAAATCCTGATACATCAGTCCAATTCTCATATACATCAGCCTTGACAGCTTTTGCAACAATAGATCCAGTTACATCTGAACCACCTCTTGAAAATGTTTTTATGATTCCTTGTGGCATTGACCCGTAAAATCCTGGAATTACTGCCTTTTCAATACTTGATAATTTTTCTGAAAGAACTCTATTCGTATTTTCAGCATCAAAATTACCTTCTTCAAAAAAGAAGATTCCTTCTGCTGCATCAAAAAATTCATATCCAAGATAATTTGCCATAATGATGCCGTTCAGATACTCACCTCGTGATGCTGCATAATCTTTTCCAGCTTTTGCGTTAAACTGATTTTTAATAGTCTCAAATTCACTCTCTAGAGATAAATCGAGATTAAGACCATTGATGATTTCATCGTATCTTTCTTTGATATCATTTAATTGCTTATCAAAGTTCTTTCCATTTTCTGCTTGTTCATAACATAAATAAAGCATATCTGTCACTTTAGTGTCATCGGGAAATCTCTTTCCGGGTGCCGATGGGACTACATATCTCCTGCTTTCATCCGCATGTATAATATCCGCAACCTTTTTAAATTGTTCTGCACTTGCAAGTGAACTACCACCAAACTTAACTACTTTCATCATATAAAATCCTCTTTTTCAAGTATTATATAGTTACCTATTAAATTATTTATCTTATTCTAATATATTATTTTTTAAATAAATGGTTAATTACAGTATGACCATCTGCAATGTAATTTCCACTCTCTTCCGCTTCTTTTTCGTTATAATTCCATGTTTGATTTTTTTTATCTGTGCTGTCATATAGCATATATGGAACTGGATCTGATGTATGTGTTCTGATTCCAATTGGTGTTGGATGATCTGGAAGCACGATCATTCTAAAGTCTTCCCCTTTTGCTTCAAATGCTTCAATCACTCTCTTTATGACGCGCTCATCAAGATATTCAATTGCTTTCACTTTACGTTCTACACTGCCTTGATGTCCCATTTCATCTGGAGCTTCTATATGAATATATGCAAAATCGTATCCATCTTCTAACAATACTTTTACAGCTGCATCCGCCTTGCCTTCATAATTCGTATTTAATCCACCATTTGCGCCATCTACTTCAACAACTTTCATATCTGCGCCTATTGCAATCCCTTTAAGTAAATCAACAGCTGAAATCATTGCACCTTTTTTACCAGTCTTGCCTTCAAATGATGAAAGCATTGGTCTAGTCCCTGCTCCCCAGAACCATAATGAATTAGCTGGATTGAGGCCATCTTTAACTCTTTGTTGGTTGATTGGGTGTTTAGACAAGATATCATAACTCTTTTTCATCATCTCTCTTAGCACTACATCTTTTGGCAAATATTGTCCAATAGCCTGCCCTAATACGTCATGTGGTGCAGTCAGATCAACGACTTCACCTTTATCCCATATTGTAAGATGTCTATAGCTTGTGCCTACATAAAATTTATATACATCTGTCTCAAGTTCTTTCTTCACTGCTTCGAGTAATATTGCAGCATCTTCTGTAGATATTTCACTTGAACTATGGTCTATAATTGTTTTTTCTTCATATGGCAAGTCGTCAATTGAAACTGTCACTATGTTACATCTAAGAGCTACATCTGTAGCTTTCATGTCTACACCAATGCTTAATGCTTCTAGTGGTGAGCGGCCGGTATAATACCGCTTTGGATCATAACCCAATACTGAAAGATTTGCTGTATCACTACCTGGAGTCATACCTTCTGGTATTGTGTGCACCAAGCCTATTTCTGACATTTTTGAATACTTATCCATTGTTGGTGTTTTCGCATATTCAAGTGGTGTTTTATTTCCAAGTTCTTCAATATCTTTATCTGCCATACCATCACCAAGAACTACTAAATACTTCATTTAAAACTCCTATCAGCCTGCTTTAGCAGGCACTTTAATCAAGATTGCGAAAAATATGTCTTTCATTTTTCACAGTAACTCCTATCAGCCTGCTTTAGCAAGCAGTTTAATCAAAATTAGTTTTTCAAGATTATCTATTTTTCAATACGTATACGATTAATGATTCCGACAATTTTTTTAGAACCTTGTTCATATGCCTTTTCACTGATTTCTTCAGTTACTACTGCAAATTCATCTGTTATTCCATCTACCAAAATTACTTCGACATCTCCAAATGCGGCTTTCACTTCTGCAAGTTTATCGCTTACTGTTCCTTCAACTCTTATAAAGAATTTCTTCTTTGAATTTGAAATATCGCCAAGCTCTCTCTTATTCGTACTCCATAATGACATTATATTTGTTCCCAGATGTTTTGCACAGTCAACGACATCTGTTACTACCGCACTTGCAGTTGGAAGTTTACCTGCTCCTGCTCCAAAAAACATTACGTCTCCGATAACATTACCATTGATATATATCCCGTTCAAAACATCATTCACACTGTATAATGGATGTGATTCACTAATCATAAAAGGAGCTACCATTGCGTAAACGACATCATCTATCATTTTGCTTGAAGCAAGCAGTTTAATTGCGCAGTTCATCTTTTCAGCATATTTAAAGTCTCTATCTGTAATATTTGTGATACCTTCTGTATATATGTCCTCGTAATCTACTTGTGAGCCAAATGCAAGTGATGTTAATATTGCGATTTTTCTGCAAGAATCAAAGCCTTTAATATCAGCATCTGGATTTCGTTCTGCATATCCTTTTTCTTGCGCTTCCTTAAGTACTGCATCAAATTCAAGTCCTTCTCTGGCCATTTTTGTCAATATATAATTCGTTGTACCATTTAAAATACCTGTAATCTGTGTGATTTCATCAGCCGTAAGTGATTGATTAAGTGGTCTAATAATTGGAATTCCACCACCCACGCTTGCTTCAAACAAGAAATTAAGCTTCTTTTCTTTTGCCATTGCAAGAAGCTGTGCCCCATGTTTCGCGACTAATTCCTTATTAGAGGTTACAACGCTCTTGCCGTTTTCAAGTGCTTTCTTTACAAATGTAAATGCAGGTTCAACGCCACCCATTACTTCAACAACTATTTTAATTTCTGGATCATTCATGATAATATCAACATCATGAACGATTAATTTTTCTACTGATTCTCCAGGAAAATCTTTTAAATCAAGAACATATTTGATCTCTATATTCTTTCCTGCCCTTTTATTAATTGAAGCTCCATTGGTTTCTAAGACTTCAACAACTCCTGATCCCACTGTTCCATAACCTAATATTGCTATTTTTACCATAGTCTGTATCCCGCTTTCTATTTTCTAATTTTACTATTCTTTCGATAGTATCTTCAAATATCTTACGCCAAGCAACTGTTCTATCTCTTCTATCATTTTTGAAGAATCTCCAGTCGCCGGTAGAATATCTACACTGAGTGTTAATGATGCAACACCATTAATTGGTATCGTCTGATGGATTGTAAGTATATTGGCCTTAAATTCTGCGACCTTGCTTAGCACCCTTGATAACAAACCAGGTTCATCATCCATAGATAATACAAATGTGATTGTCTTACCCTTTACGTTATCTCTAAACGGGAAAATATCATCCTTATATTTATAAAATGAACTTCTACTAATTCCTACTTTTTCTGTTACTACTGCAACACTTAATCCGTTATTCTCGATTAAGCTATTCGCTTCTGCTACCTTCAACAATACTTCAGGAAGTGCTTTTTTCTTAACAACATAATATTTAATATCTTCTGCCATCTTTACATTCCTTATTTGTATTTTGTGGGAATACATTTGTGTTCCCCACGAAGAATTTTATCATAAAATCTGAGCCATTGCAACATATTATTTGTATTTATTTCCATACATTATAAACTATTAAAACACCTTTGCTTTTAGTTAACATGGTAGTTACAGAAATCAAAAATGACAAATAAGCATATGCCTATCTGTCATTTAATTTGAAATCATAATATCCAACTACTCATTTATCAAATTCTTAGGCGAAACTTTCTTGATTTTTACTGATACAAACCATGCAAATATTGCTGTACATAAAACAATAAATAAAGCTGGACCAAATAATAATACAAACGAATATTGTGTGACAAATCTTGTAATTCCCATGCCGCTAAGCAATAAACTGACCACACTATCATTCAATATAAGGCTCACTACGACTCCGATTGCTGCTCCAAACATTACGACTAAAATATATTTTATTGTGAACTGTCTCCTTAAACTTCCTGTTGTAAACCCAACTGATTTATATACACCCATATCACTTTGTTCTCTGCTGAAATTCTTTTGGCATATCATAAATGAAACGATTGCAGCAAATAGGAATGCGAGGAAATATGTGATTGCAGTAATTGAGTCGACCGCTGTAAGTATTGTATTATCGTCTTCTTGACCTTTTTTATATTCATCCGTTATTACTATTTTACTTTCTGCTATATACGAAGCATATTTTTCCTTAAGTTCACCGACTATTGATGATGCTAATTTTTTATCTGAAATCACATATTCTGTTTTACTATATTTAAAATCAGGATCCAGATGCTTAAAGCCACTTTCCAGCAAAGCGATTGAAATTCCAACATCAGATGTGTCCTGATATGTTCCTACTATAATATATTCATACTCAACATCATCGTATTTGAGTTTTACCTTGTCGCCAATCTTTTTACCAATATTTTTGCTGGTCATTTGTGTTATCATAACTTCGTTATCATACTTTGGTACTCTGCCTTTTAACGTAGGATTAGCGGTTTCCGTTTTGTCTAATACCCTGCATAAGATTTCATTAGAATCGATTGATAGATACCTTCCACCTATAGAAAATTCTTTTTCGATTCTCGTCTTTTCTTCTATATCTTTTTTTATCGAAGCAACTATCCCCTGACCCTCATTATTATACTTAACTGATATATCGCTACTATAGCCACCAAATATCACACTTAGATTATTTGACGTCGTAATCTGCTTTATTGAAGTAATTGACATCGTAAAGAATACTAAAAGAGCCATTATAAGTACTGTTGTTACGTATTTTGTCCAGTCGCCTGCGACTTGTTTTACTATAAGCTTTGCATTTATGCTTACCGGAATATTATTGATAACCGAAATATTCGCTCTTTCCGAAAAATATACCGGTCCTCGCCCGCTAGCAATTGCCTGCATAGGTGATATCGATATTACTTTTTTTGTCTTTACAATTACATATAATGCTATTATTAAGAGCAGCCCTGCAATTACAGATATTGTTTCTAATAACATCAAACCGTTTCCTGGGCACAAACCAGTAACTGGAATAAATATAGCATTTACATATTTAATTATTACGGTACTCACAAGTATTCCAGCAACTCCGCCCGTTACTCCCGCTAATAAATATTGTAGCATAATGGAGCACCGTATCTGTGTTGAGGTGAATCCTTGCGATTTCAAAATTCCAAATGAGACATAATCCATATCAATGCTGGTACTTACACTATGACCAATTATTATCAGAACGACAATATAGAGGAGAATTGCAACTGCACATAAAATACCGTTTATTATATTAATGAACAACGTCATGTAATTATTGGAAGCCTGCAGCGTCAAAGAATAAGTTCCCGCATCTATAATACCACTGGTTTCATTAAGTTCTTTGATTATCTGACTTTGCTGGTTTTTAAATTCCTTTTTAAGGCTAACATTTGCGACTGCATATTGAACTATTTTACCCTCGCTAGGATTATTATAAATAGATTCAAAATCTTCATCGCTAATTAGAAGTATTTTAGCACCGATCATACTTGAGCCAATAAAGGGATCTTCAAAAAATTTAGTTATTGTAAGCTTCATTTCTCCATCTGTAGTATTAATTGTAACTTTATCTCCTAGTTTACAATTCAGCAGGTTTTCCATTGCAATAGGAAGATATATTTCTCCCTTTTGAGGTTTTGTGGTTTTATCTTTAGATAAGCCGATACCATCCTGCGTGTACATTTCATAGGGATTTTCTGTTGGATTATATTTTGTAAATAATACAATACTTCCATATTTTTTCCCATTAACTTCAAATAGCGATGAATTTATCATTTTTTTCAGTGTTACACTATCAACTTTATCAGATGTTCTTATTTTTTGGAGCATCTCATCTGTCAGTTTGTCTTGCTTGATAAATGTAGTAATGTCGCTGATATTTGAATTTTTGCATGCTGTTATAACCCGTTTGTTTGAACCGATGCTTACGCTTATTATTGTCGATAAAGCCAGTGCAATTATGAAAACGAGTACAAATATGCTAATAAAATTGCCTTTTTTACTTTTTAGATTAGCCTTTATTATTGTATTCAATTCCATGACTACCACCCCCGAGCAAGGAGCCAAGAAGTTATCTGCGTTTCGATAGCCTTACTATTTTCTTTATTATATTTGTTAAGATTCATCTCTCCAACTACATTTCCATCCTCAATATATAAAATTCTGTTCCCTCTTAATGCCGCCTTCACATCATGTGTGACCATAAGAATGCTTTGTCCTACTTCATTTATCTGTGTAAGCAAATCAAGCACTTCTTTTCCGGTTGCTTTATTCAATGCTCCAGTTGGTTCATCAGCAAATATAACCGTAGGATCATTAATCAGTGCTCTTGCGATGCAAGCTCTTTGCTGTTCGCCTCCAGACACTTGCGATGGCAGTCTTTTCCTTTGTTCTGTTATCCCTACTTTTTCTAAAAGAGCAGAGCCTTTTTCATTCACTTCTTTATTAGAATGAATTTTAGGAAGATAACCCGGCACCACAACATTTTCATATAAGGAAAGATTTGATACTAAATGCATCTGCTGAAATATAAATCCGAAATCATTCCTTCTAAGGTATGATAGCCTATTTTCAGACATTTTTGTGATGTCCTGATTATTATATATGACTTCGCCGCTTGTTACTGTATCCATTCCACTAAGTGCATATAATAGTGTTGATTTTCCTGACCCTGAACTGCCCATGATTACTGTAAAATCACCCTTAAATATTTCCAAATCCACATTGCTTAAAACATGATTTTGCACCCCGTTAGTAGCAAAGCTCTTGCATAAACCACTTGCTTTTAAAATGCTATTTTTCATATTATATCATTTCCTCCGCTGAATACTGTTTTTGTTTACTATCAAACTATATCATTTGAATTATTAAGAAATCTTTAAGGGCTCTTACTTTCTAATATATTCTTTGATCCAATTCTTGTCCAATATTTTGCAGTTCCACTTTTCATCTATTCATTTATTAGATTCTTTGGAGACACGCTCTTGATCTTAGCAGATACAATCCATGCAAATACAGCCGTGCATAGGATTATAAATAAAGCAGGACCAATTATCAATAACATTGTATATTGTGTGATGAATTTCGTAATCCCCATATTTCTAAGTAATAAGCTTAGCACAATATCATTTGTCATGATATTTATTACAATGCCAATGATTCCTCCAATTGCAACCACCAAGACATACTTTATTGTAAACTGACGTCTTAAGCTTCCTGTTGTAAAACCTAAGGATTTGTATACACCCAAGTCATTTTGCTCTTTTATAAAGTTTTTCTGACATATCATGAATGAAACGATTGCCGCAAATAAGAATGCCAATAAATATGTTATTGTTGTAATTGAATTCATAGCGGCAAGGATTGAAGCATTCCTTTCCTGATTTTGCTTGTTCGAATCAATAATTTCGATTGTCTTGTCAGCTTCAGCGGCCGCATATTTTTCCTTAAGCCCACTCACTATTGACGCTGTAGATTTTATGTCTGAAATCACATACTCTACATCGGGGAACTTAAACTCTGGATTGAGATGTTTAAAACCGTCTTCTAATATTGTAATTGTTTTTCCGGTATCAGATGTATCCTGATACGTTCCTACTATGATATATTCATACTGTTCATTATTATAACTGAGATTGACTTTGTCACCGATTTTTTTGCCAATTGCATCACTTGTAATCTGAGTTACCATAATCTCATTATTGTACTTTGGAACCCTTCCTTTTAATGTAGCATTGGCGGTTCCGCTTTTGTCTAATATTTGGCACAGTATTTCATTATTATCAAGTGCTAAGTACACTAATCCCACCGAAAATGTCTTTGTGATTTCTGTCTTTTCCTGTATGTCCTTTTCTATAGACGTAAGCATTTTAAAGCCTTCGTCATCATACTTTACTATTATTTCACTGGAAAATCCTCCGAAAACATCATAAACATTATCTGCTTTGGAAATCTGTTTTAAAGATGTGATTGATATTGTAAATGCTACCAGAAGTGCCATTACAACCACTGTTGTCACATATTTTTTCCAGTCCCCCAGCACCTGTTTAAGAATAAGTCTGCCATTAATATTCAATGGGATAGCACTAGCAACTGAAATATCTGTTCTTCCCGAGAAATGTACTGGTCCATGCCCATGAGCAATTGCCTGCATCGGTGATATCGATATTACTTTTTTTGTTTTATATATTACATATAATGCCATTATTATAACCGCCCCTGCAATAACAGCCAATATCTGTGTCATCCTTAGACTAGTTTTCATACACAGGCCCGTTACCGGAATAAATATTGCATTAACGTATTTGATTATAAATGTTCCTGCCAAAATTCCCGCTGCCGCTCCTACCACTCCCGATAGCAGATACTGTATCATTATAGAGACCCTTATCTGCAACGAAGTAAATCCTTCAGCTTTAAGTATTCCAAACGTGACATAATCCATGTCAATACTTGTACTTACGCTGTGTCCAATTATTATCAGCACGATTATGTATAGGAGGATTGCAACTGCCCAGAGGATTCCATTAATTATGTCAATAAACATAGTCATGTACCGATTGGCATCCTGCAACGTAAATGTATAGAATCCCTTGTCCATAAGTTCTGCAGATGCATTTATTTCTTTTTGCGCCTCATTTTGCTGGTTTTTATATTCGTCTTTCAGGTATACACTGGCTATGGTATCTGAGATTATTGTATCTTCGTCTTTCTGTGCATATATAGTATCAAAATCTTCATCGCTTACCAGAAGTATTTTCACACCCATCATACTTGAACCAACAAATGGATCTTCAAAGAACTTAGATATTTTAAACTTCATTTCACCATTTGGCGTATCAATTACAGCAATATCACCTATATTACAGTTTTGCAATTTCTGTAAGGCAATCGGAATATATATCTCTCCTTTTTTGGGTTTTGTCGCATTATCTTTTGACAAGCTTATCCCATTTTCCTCATACATTTCATAACTGTTTTCTGATGGTTTATATGTAGTAAGTACCTTGAAATTAGCAAGTTTTTTACCATTAACTTCAAACCTAGAAACAGATACAGCATTTTTTAGTATAAATTTATCAACTTGTTCTGATTCCCTTACTTTTTGAATCATTTCATCTGTTAGGTTATTTCCCAAAATAAATGTGGTGATTTCAGCAATATTAGAATTTTTGCAAGCTGTGACGACTCTTTCTTTTGAATTCATGCTCACACTTATAATTGTAGACAAAGCCAAGCTGATCACAAAGAATAGTATAAGAATGCTTATGAAATTGCCTTTTTTACTTTTTAGATTAGCCTTTATTATTGTTCTCAATTCCATATGCTACCGCCCTCTGGCAAGAATCCATGAAGTTTTTTATTTACTTTTTTCTTAGGATACTTTTTAGGAAGATAACCCGGTACTACAACATTTTCATATAATGAAAGATTGAAATGAGTCTTCACACCATTAGCCACAAAGTGCATGCAAAAACCATTCGCAACTAAAAAATTTTTTTTCATACTATATCCCTTCATTTAATAATGATGTTTTATCTACTATCAGACTATAGCATTAAAATTATTAAGAAAGCTTTAAGGGTTTTATTTTTTTTTCATATATATCTTTGCTTCTAATCCATTTTCAATATTACGTATTTCAGCTCTTCCGTTCATCTGCTCCATAATATATTTTACGATATACAGCCCAAGGCCTGCTCCCGGTTTTTCATTCGCATTTTTTCCACGGTAAAATTTGTCGAATATAAATGGCAGATCTTCATCCTCTATTCCGATTCCATAATCTCTAATTATCGCAATCAGATATTGCCCATCATTTTCATGGGTTATATCAATTTTGCTGTCTGGGGCATATTTAATAGCATTACCAATTAGATTTTCATACACCTGTTCCAATCTTCTTTCATCAGCATTAATAATAATTTCTGGGATATTAAGACTGATATTAACCCTGTCGTTATCAACCTGAATACCCGATAATATCTTGTTATTAACTTTTTTGAACTAAAATCCTCCAAATGCATTTCAAGTTTGTCCATATCAGCAAGTGAATGAAGGAATAAATCATTCGTCAGCTTGCTCACTTCATCACATTTCCTAATAATTACAGATACATATCGTTCTCTTCGTTCAATATTATTATCCATTCCTGCTTGAAGTGCCTCTGAATATGCTCTTATTGATGCAACTGGTGTTTTTATATCATGTGAAATTGTAGCAATTGTTATCTTGTTGTTTTCAATGGCTTCCTTCTCTCCTGCACGTGCCTTCTTTATCTCCCGTCGCATGCTGTCAAAAGCCCATGTAAATGAACCAAACATATTATTTCTCTCATATGCGAGAGGCCGATCCATATTTCCTTTTGATATCTCGCCAGCAAACATATTCAATTTTTTAAATGGCCTTATTACGCTGAAGTAAATATAAGAAAATAATATCACAACAAATCCAACAGCAGCAAAATATAAATATATCAAAAATGTTCTTTCTTCACTATGATTCTCTTTATCTACCTCATTTAATAAATCTTTTTGCAACTCACTGATTTTTTCATCTAACTCATGAGAATTCTCTTTTCCTGTAAGCACTTCGATTTCATTAAGCGCCACAACATAATTACGCATTTTCTCATTTGCACTTTCAAATGTTTTTGCAAAAAATAATCCCATTATAATGGTGAGTAATAGAACAAATGTAATTACTATTTTTATTACGTTACTATTAAACCTGCTTTTCATGGTTTTAGCTCCCTATTTACTATCAAATATATATCCAACGCCCCATACTGTCTTCAAACGTTCTGGTTTTGAAGGATTTTCTTCTAGTTTTTCTCTTAGCCACCTGATATGTACTGCCACTGTTGAAGGTTCTACCTGACTATAACTTCCCCACACCTCAGACAATATCTTCTCCTTACTTAACGCTGTGTCTTTATGTTCTATCATATATTTTAGCAAATCAAATTCCCTTAATGCCAATGGAATTTCTAGTTCTTTTAAAGTGACTCTTCTTGACGCTACATCAACCATCAAATCTTTGAAGATATAATTACTTTGACCCTCCAAGAATCCATAAGCTCTTCTTAAATTCGCCTTGATTCTGGATAGTAGCTCTTGCAACGAATATGGTTTTGGCAAATAATCGTCCGCTCCCAAATCCAATCCAGTTATTCGATCAGTCTCACTTGTTCTAGAGCTTACAAATATGATTGGCACTGTACACGTTTTTCTGAGTTCCCTGCAAAAATCAAATCCAGAATCTCCTGGCAAATTAATATCTAATACAATTAATTTATAATTGGTATCTAGCATCATGTCATATGCTTTTTCTGCTGAAGATGCCCATTCTACGAAATATTTATAATCCTCTAACAACTCTTTTGTTATTGATGCCAAATCCACATCATCATCAATTATTAAAATATCTCTTTTCTTCATATGGCAATCACCTTTTATAGTTTAGTTTTAATCATATATTTACAGTATTATTTTATTCTATCACAAACTCAAAAGCAAGAACAAGCCGTTAATTATTATCGATTAACGGCTTGTTCTTGCTTTATATAGTATAAGTTTTGTAAGTTATTATTTTAGAATTCAAATAATGGTGTTGAGAAATACCTATCTCCTGAATCAGGAAGCAATACTACGATTGTCTTTCCTTCATTTTCAGGTCTTTTAGCAAGTTCTTTTGCTGCCCAGACAGCTGCACCAGAGGATATTCCAACAAGGAAACCTTCTTCACGTGCAATTTCTTTGCCTGTTGCAAAAGCGTCTTCATTTTCTACTGCAATAATCTCATCGTATACATTAACATTCAATGTTTCTGGTATAAATCCTGCTCCAATTCCTTGGATTTTATGAGAGCCTGGTGTTCCTTTAGACAACACTGGCGAACCAGCTGGTTCAACTGCTACTACTTTCACATTAGGATTCTTAGATTTCAAATATTCACCAACACCTGTGATTGTTCCGCCTGTTCCAATACCAGCTACAAATAAATCAATGTTTCCATCTAAATCTTCCCATATCTCAGGTCCTGTAGTCGCTTTATGAACCAATGGATTTGCAGGGTTTGTAAATTGGCTTAATATAATTGAATTCTCAATTTCTTTATTCAACTCTTCAGCTTTTGCAATTGCACCTTTCATTCCCTTAGCCCCTTCAGTAAGAACTAGATCTGCTCCATATGCTTGCAAAATTTTTCTTCTTTCAATACTCATTGTCTCAGGCATTGTTAAAATTGCCTTATAACCTTTTGCGGTTGCTACCGATGCAATTCCAATACCTGTATTTCCAGATGTTGGTTCTATAATTGTTGATCCGGCTTTTAAGATGCCTTTCTTTTCTGCATCTTCTATCATTGCTAATGCGATACGGTCTTTTACACTTCCTGCTGGATTAAAATATTCTAGTTTCACTATAACCTTTGCCTTAAGATCGTTTGCGCTTTCGTAATTTTTAATCTCCAAAAGTGGAGTTCTTCCTATTAATTCTGTAATACTTGATTTTACATTTGCCATGACTTTATCTCCTTTAGATTTACAATATTATTATATTCCTATTACATTGATATGATTACTATGATATAGTTATACACTTATTTTTATATTATGTCAATATAAATTATATAATATATAAAAAAAGGTAAGTTTCTAATTTTATTTAGAAAGCTTACCCTGCTTTATCTTATATACAAAATTATAAATACCTAAAAGGCTATCATTATTTCAATTGCATCTCTAAACCAATCCCATACTGAGTCAAATACTTCTCGTGGCCGATATCCTAAATATTCGCAATTTTTAAAAACCACCACTTTTTCATCATTTCCCGTTTCAAAACATGCAATATCCTCATTATCTCCCCTTCTAGCAAATGGAATTAGTCCCATACGATTACAATTCATTTTCATCTGTTTAAATATTTCCACAGATTGTTCCCTACTCACTAAATACCACAAATCAAAATTAAGTAATTTTAATGCCACTAACCTTTCTAATGCATCTGGATAATTAAAAGCAACTTCATAACCATCTGTATTCAAAATCTCTTTGTTCATTTTTCTCCCCCCGCTTCATAAAATGATTTTGTATTGTTATAAATTATAAATTATACCAATATTTTTACTATTTCAAGTGGTTGGCGATTTTTGTAAATATATGTCCATTTTTTGTAGCTATTGAGGTTAATTTCATTATTATTTAGCTTTTTAATATATCCTTTTAAACTTCGAGATAATGCTATGTTGAAAACATTGCTGTGATATTACAAATGCTTTCTTGTAAATCTATATTTAAATATCCACCATAGGACTCTAATATTTTTCTTGTATGCTCAATACCTATCCCATGTTTTTCTTTATTATTTTTGGTCGTTTCAAAAATCAGTCCTTTTCTTTTAGGAGAAACTTCATAAGTATTTTCCAATTTAAATATTATAAATTTATTTTTATTAGTCATATATAACTGCATTTTAATATATTTGCCTTCACATTTTTGTGTCGCTTCAATTGCATTAGTAATTAAATTACCAAAAACAGAAATCAGATCAATGTCCTTTATCGTATCAACATTAAGCATTGGTTCTACAAATATATGAAACTTAATATCTAGCATCTTCGCTTGCTGACTTTTCTCTGTCAGAATCGCATTTAGTATTATATTTGTGCAATAAGAATGGATATGGATATCTTGAATTTTAATCTCAATACCTTCTAAAATTTTAAGAATTCCATTACATTGATTATCATTAGCCAATCTTCCGATCGTTTCAAAATAGTAATTTAAATTATGTATAATTTGAGAATGTTCTATATTCTTTTCTTTCAGTTTTTCGTAATATATTATATGCAATTTTTCTTTCATTTGCTCTAATTCTAAACTATTCGCTCTATTCATAGCTTCTTTCAGCCTTCTAAATGTATAAAACACCAATGTATTAGAGAACAAAATTCCTACGCTACCAAGAACCAAAACACCCTTAGCTTCCACTAGTATGCTTGAATATAGCTTCAAATAAAATAGTCCTCCATAAATCAAAAATGTTGATATTGGTAATGGCAAAATATATATTATCATGTTTTTCACCATTCTATTTGAGGGATATCCCATTTGATTCTTTAAAAATTTGATAACTACCAGCGTTACCATCTTTATTATTAAAATATATCCTATCATATCACTACGAGAATATATTATCTCAATATTTATTCTGCTTACGATTATATCTAAAACTATATAGAAGCAGCCTTCCACACCACTCACTATTGAGAAAAAAATCAAAGTGTACCTACATCTATTTAATAAATCAGAAGCGAAAATTATAAAACTAATCCCAAAATAAATACATGGAATAACAAATAGATTCAAAAACAAGTTATCAAATGTACTTGTGATATAAATAATTGAAACCCAAATAAGTAATACAATAATTTTTACATTGTTTGTGATCGGCCTCCTTTTCAAAAAGTCAGAGCTAAAATCAAAGTATAAATATATCTCAAATATGATGACTAAACTATTCGCTAGCAACATCACTATATTCATAGGACGCTATCATTTCTAGTATATTTATTACCAAAATACGCAATCATCTGTTTTTTTAGGAGTTTTTCTTTTGATCTTGCAATCGTCAAAATGATATTATTGCTTAAGACCACTTCCTTTCTAGTTGTTTTCATAACATGCTCTATATTTATAATATAACTATTATGTGCATAAACAAATCTGTCATCATGGATTATTTCATATACTTGCTTAAGTGATTTTTCACAATATATCTTTTCACATTCGTACTTTACAAAGGCTTCTTCCAATAGAAATATCTCGCATCCTCTTTTCAACAAGGAAATGTATACAATATGTTTCGGATTAATTCTAAAAGAGTTGCCATTTCGAAACGTCGAAAAATAATTTATAGGACTTGATATCATCTTTTCTAGGACTTCTTTTATTTCAATTTCCATTTCTCTTTTTATAAATTGTTTTGTAATATATCGATAAGGTTGGACTTTAAACAAATTTATAGTTGGTACTCGTATTCCTGAACAGAATACCAGAATTACTTCTGAATCAACTTTTCGAATTAATTCAGCAACTTCATTACCATCCATTTTACCCATTTGAATGTCCAAAAATATAACATCAAATTTCTCATTGATGTTTAATAATAAATCATTTCCATCTTTGTATAAAAAATAGCGAATTCCAAGAACATTACCTTCGTTTGATACTTTTTTAATTATTTCAACAATATTATCAATATCAACAGAAACATCATCGCATACAGCAATTTTATACAATATCAACCCTCATTTCATTTGTATTTTTATTCATAGAATATCAATATAACTCTAAAATGGCAAACTAATTTTGACATAAACCGACATTATTTTATATATATTTTATAATTCCAAAGTATTGTTTTGCAATCGCAAATTATTAAAGCATAAAGTGTTCAAATCTTTTGATATCGTGTATTTTTGCTTGTTTAGGCAAAGTTTGTATTATTATATATTTAAGAATTAAGTGATTGGAGGGAATCTTGTATGGGGTTAGGCGAATTAATTGCAGAACTACGGATGGACAAAGGATTAAGCCAAAGAGAATTGGGGAAATTAGTCAATAAATCTGATAGCGCAATCTGTAATTATGAAAAGGGTGTTCACATTCCAGATGCAGAAACCATAAGCAAAATAGCAGACTGTTTTGATGTGTCAACTGATTATTTGTTAAAAAGAACAAAATTCAAATATAGTATCAAACATTTAAATAATCATTTATCAAGCGATTATACTTTAGGAGACCTTCTAAATACCATTATTCAATTAGACACTAATAACAGAAAACGCATTGTTGACTATATTGGTATCCTTACAGTAATAAATAATGTATCTAAAGGACCGAAACAATAGACGATTAAGGCAATAAAAATGAAAACAAAAATGATAGTGAGTAGTTTCGCAACTATTCACTATCTTTTTTTATCAAGCCTACTTTCTTCCAAATATTCTAGCTAAATGTTTTAAATAGTTACTGTGTGTTTCATTTAATTGCTCACTTCTCAAACGCCATTTCCAATTATCTCCAAGTGTTGAAGGAAAATTCATTCTTGCTGAATTATCCAATTTCAAAACATCTTGAACTTGGAATATAACAACATTTGCTACACTACCATATGCGGCTCTAAACACATGATCCACAATCAGATTTTTATCCCTTGTCCCAAGATAATCGTAAGCATACTCCAGTTCTTGATCATTTCGTTCATTAAAAAATCCCTGTAGGGTTTCATTATCATGTGTTCCACCATAAACCACAGAATTTTTTTCATAATTATATGGAATATGAGGATTATCACTATTCCCATCAAATGCAAATTCCAAGACTTCCATCACTGTGTAATCATTTTCTTTTAATAATTCCTCTACTTCGGGTATTGCAACCCCTAGGTTTTCAGCAATTATCTTTTTATCTTTAATTGCACTGTTAATTACATCTGTAAGCTTTTTACCTGGTCCTATCTTATATTCACCAATTCTAGCATCCGGACATTGGGCAGGTATTGTATAGTATTTTACAATCCCAATAAAGTGATCAATTCTGATAACATCATACAATTGTGCGGATTTCTCCATTCGCTTTTTCCACCATACGAAATTGTCTTTTTCCATTGCATCCCAATCATAAATCGGATTTCCCCATTTCTGTCCCAAGGAAGTAAATGCATCTGGTGGCACTCCTGCAACCATAGTTGGTTCAAGTTTTTCATCTAACTGGAAAATCTCAGTATTTACCCACACATCTGCACTATCTAATGCCGTATAGATAGGAATATCTCCAATTATTTCAATTCCCTTTTCATTTGCATAGTTCTTAAGTTTATTCCATTGCTTAAAAAATTCAAACTGACAAAATTCCCAAAATTCAATTTCCTTCGCTAACATTGCCTTGTATTTTAAAAGAGCAGCTGGCTCGCGATACTTCACTTCATCATCCCACTTATTCCAATCGCTATATCCAAAATATGCTTTGCATGCCATATATAACGAATAATCTTCTAGCCAGTCATTATTCAATGCTACAAAATCATCATACTCCTTGCAGCCATTCTCCATTTGTCTGCTTTTAAAGTTCTCAAATGCTGTAGCTAACACCAAAAATCTTGATAGGAATATTTTTTCATAATCTACATAACTTTGATTTTCAAGTATATCATCCCCCCAATCAAACGAAAGCACATATGATTTCGTAAGGAGCCCTTCTTCCACAAGTATATCCAAATCAATATAATACGGATTACCTGCATAAATAGAACATGTCTGATAGGGGCTATCTCCATAACCTGTCGGTCCAAGCGGCAATACTTGCCAATATTTGTGATCTGCGTTTTTTACGAAGTCAATAAATTCATAAGCAGCCTTACCAAAAGTTCCAATTCCATATGGTGAAGAAATGCTACTGATTGCCATTAATATACCTGCACTTCTATTGAATTTTTGACATTTTGTCTGATTACCCATCTAACACCTCGCATTATACTTTCATTTATATTATTAATTTAAAAATGAGGCAGTTGCCAATTAGTCAATGGCTTTCCCATTTACTATATTTGCAATTGCCTCATCTAAACTGCTCTAACGAACTTACATTTTATTTGAGATGATTTAATATTTAATTTAACTTTTCAGTTAGACTCACAACTGATGTTTGCTCACTTTCACTGAGTAAATACATTGCATTAATTAAAACAACCAATTTACCATTTACATTAACAACCTTATCAAAGTATTTTAAATCTCCTGTTTTTACAATCGTTGGCATGTCTACTATTTCAGATTCATCAATACTATGAATTTCTTCTACTGAATCTACTTCCAGTGCTATTGTAATGTTAGGAAGTTTTACAATGATTGCATTCTCCCCTAAAATATCAGAGTCCTTCATATTAAACTTCTTTTTTAAGTTAATCACAGGAATGACTTCATTTCTAAGATTAATAATACCTTTCATATAAGGAACTGTATTTGGTATTGCTACAACATTTACTTGCTTTTCAATTGAACTTACGAGATTGATATCTATTCCATAGCTTTCGCTTCCTAATTTAAAAATTACTGGTTTAAAATAATTTGCCATTCCATTAATCCTCCTTGTCTCTTCCAGTACTATTCCACTGAAGATAAGCAGTTATGAGTGGATCTAAATTACCATCGAGCACACTCTGTGCATTACCTACATCAGTATTTGTCCTATGATCTTTTACCATTGTATATGGTTGCAATACGTAACTTCTAATCTGATTACCAAAGTTAATCTCTTTAATTGCGCCACGAATATCCAATAAATTGTCTGCATTCTCCTGTTTCTTAAGCAAAAATAATTTTGCTTTCAGCATTTGCATCGCTTTATCTTTGTTCTGATGCTGTGAACGCTCATTCTGACATTGTACTACCGTTCCTGTTGGCAAATGCGTAATTCGAATTGCTGAAGATGTCTTATTAATATGCTGACCGCCTGCACCACTTGCGCGATAAGTATCAACTCTTAAATCATCTAGGTCAATTTCGACTTCAAGATCCACTTCTATATCAGGCATTACATCGCATGATACAAATGATGTCTGCCTTTTGCCAGCCGCATTAAATGGTGATATACGAACTAGTCTGTGAACACCTTTTTCGGATTTTAGATATCCATAGGCATTCTCACCCTCTATTTCAATTGTCACTGATTTCACACCAGCTTCCTCTCCATCGAGGTAATCAATAACTTGTGTACTAAATCCCTTGGAGTCTGCCCATCGCATATACATACGCATAAGCATTGAGGCCCAGTCACATGACTCTGTTCCACCTGCACCTGCATGCAATGTAAGAATTGCGTTTTCCTTATCATATTCTTCTGATAAAAGTGTACTAATCTTAAGCCTATCTATTTTCTCTTGAAAAATAGTGATTTCATTTTGAATTTCTGGAATTAATGAAGCATCATTTTCCTCATCTGCCATCTCAATTAGCGTTTTAGCATCCTGTAATCCTTGCTTTAACTCATCGTACTTTTCAAATGCAACCTTAAGACCCTTAAGTTCCTTCATCATATTCTGTGATTTGTCCGCTTCATCCCAAAAACCGGGAGCCTCCATATTTGCTTCTATTTCTTCAATTCGCTTCTGCTTATTAGCCAAGTCAAAGTGAAGCCCTTATTTCGTCTAATGGTTGTGTGTAGTTTGACAGTTTATATTTAAACTGATCTAATTCTACCATTTGATCACCCGCTTTTTTTTATTTTTTTTTATTATTAACCTTAGCCTAATCCATTATTCGTGTAAATTAAAGACGTCCACAGCATTGCTTGTACTTTTTGCCGCTTCCACATGGACAAGGATCGTTTGGATATACTTTCTTTACTTCACGTTTCATTGGTGTCTTTGCCGCAGAATCATCCTTATTCGTTCCTGTTACTTTAGCAACTTGCTCTCTTTCAACGTTTTGCTCAACCTGTACATGCATAAGAAGTCTTACTGTATCTTCGCTTATACCTTTTGTCATCTCATCAAACATATCATAGCCCATTACTTTGTACTGCACAAGTGGATCTCTTTGTCCATATGCCTGAAGACCAATACCTTGACGAAGTTGATCCATATCATCAATATGATCCATCCATTTTCTATCAATAACTTTAAGTAGAATTACACGCTCAAGTTCTCTTAAGTGCTCTGCTTCTGGAAATTCTGCTTCTTTATCTTCGTAAAATTTAACAGCTTTTTCTTTCAGAATATGTTTTAATTCATTCTTATTATTTATATCTTCAGATTTTGAAATCGTTGGTAGTGGAATTGTCGGAAGTAAAATTTCATTTAATTCTGCATAATCCCACTGATCCGAACTATGATCTTCACTAATACAGGTATCAACTGCTGATTCTGTTAAATCAGTAATCATCTTGTATATAGAGTTACGCATACTTTCTCCATCAAGGACTTTTCTTCTTTCTGCGTAAATAATTTCACGTTGTTCATTCATTACTTCGTCATACTGAAGCAAGTTTCTTCTGATACCATAGTTGTTAGTCTCTATCTTCTTCTGCGCTTTTTCAATTGCATTAGAAAGCATACTATGTTCAATCTGCTCATTATCAGCAACACCTAATGCATTAAATACACTCATAAGTTTATCTGAGCCAAAAAGTCTCATCAAATCATCTTGAAGTGATATGAAGAATCTTGACTGGCCTGGATCTCCTTGACGACCTGCACGACCACGTAACTGGTTGTCAATACGTCTTGCTTCATGTCTTTCTGTACCAATAATTTTAAGTCCACCTGCTGCTTTGGCTTCCTCATCAAGCTTAATATCCGTACCACGGCCTGCCATATTAGTAGCAATTGTTACAGCCTTATGTTTACCAGCTTCTGCTACGATTTCTGCTTCTAGCTCATGGAACTTAGCATTGAGGACTTTATGTGGAATTCCTCTTTTCTTAAGCATTTCACTGATTTTTTCTGAACCTTCGATTGTAATTGTACCAACAAGCACAGGTTGTCCAATTGCATATGATTCTTCTACTGAATCTACAACTGCCTCGAGTTTTTCTTTTTTCGTCTTATAAACAGCATCTTGCGAATCTTCACGAAGAACTAGTTGATTCGTAGGAATCTCGATAACATCCATATTATAGATTTCTCTAAATTCTTTTTCCTCTGTAAGTGCTGTACCTGTCATACCAGCTTTCTTCTCAAATTTGTTAAAGAAATTCTGGAATGTAATTGTTGCAAGTGTCTTACTTTCTCTTTTCACTTTTACATGCTCTTTTGCTTCAATTGCTTGATGAAGGCCATCTGAATATCGTCTACCTGGCATAATACGTCCAGTAAACTCATCTACGATTAACACCTCATCATCTTTTACAACGTAATCTTTATCGCTAAACATAAGATTATGAGCACGTAATGCTAAAATAATATTATGTTGAATCTCAAGATTGTCTGGATCTGAATAATTTTCTAAATGGAAGAATTTTTCAACCTTCTCTACACCATCTTCAGTAAGGTTAACAATTTTATCTTTTTCATTTACGGTAAAGTCACCGTCTTCTTCAAGTTCTTCTTTCATAAGCGCTGCCATCTTAGTCATCTCGCCAGTTGTTGTACCACGTTCTAACTGCCTAGCTAAGATATCACAAGCTTCATAAAGTTTAGTTGACTTTCCACTCTGTCCGGATATAATAAGAGGGGTTCTTGCCTCATCGACAAGTACTGAATCGACTTCATCTATAATTGCAAATTTTAATGATCTTAGAACAAGTTGTTCTTTATAAATTACCATATTATCTCTTAAGTAATCAAATCCGAGTTCATTATTAGTAACATATGTAATGTCACATTTATATGCTTCTCGTCTTTCTTCGTCTTTCTTATTGTTAAGAACAACGCCTACTGTAAGGCCTAAAAATTCATGGACTTGTCCCATCCACTCAGCATCACGTTTTGCAAGGTAATCATTTACAGTAACAATTAAAACTCCCTCACCAGTAAGTGCATTTAAATACGCGGGAAGTGTGGATACAAGTGTCTTACCTTCACCCGTTTTCATCTCTGCGATACGCCCTTGATGAAGTATCATACCACCAATAAGCTGCACTCTATATGGTTCCATTCCAAGTACTCTCTTACCTGCTTCTCTTACAACAGCAAATGCTTCTGGTAAAATATCATCTAAAGTTTCTCCCTTTGATAAACGAGATTTGAATTCACTCGTCTTTGCTTGTAACTGTTCATCTGAGAGCGTCTGCATCTGACTGCGCATGTTTTCAATCTTGTCAACTATTGGTAATACTCTTTTCAATTCGTGTTCACTGTGAGTACCAAATACTTTCTGAAAAAATCCCATTCCGTTAATCTCCTTAAATGTGTAATAAATCATGACCTTTAGCCTACCTAAACTTTGTTTTAAGTTAAAATATGCCACTCTGCGTTATTGTATCACCTTTGTATATTTAACGCAAGTTCCTACTTGCCGAAAACACTTTATTAAATATAAAATAAGGACAAGTTATTAACCTGTCCTTATTTTAGAATAAAAAATATCTTAGTGTAATTGAAAACACTTTAAAATTCTGGTTCTATTAATCCGTAAGTGCTACCTTTTCTTTTATATACCACATTAACTTCTTCGGTATCAGCATTAAAAAATACATAAAAGTTATGGCCTAGCAACTCCATCTGGATACATGCTTCTTCCGGATCCATTGGTTTGATTCCAAAACGTTTTGTTCTAATAATTTTAACTTCTGCTTCGTCAATAAAATCCTTATCTACAAAGTCCTTATTAAAGTCCTCAGCTAATTGCTTTTTATCAACAAACTTATGTTTATATTTCTTTAACTGTCTTTCGATAACTTCCTCTACCAAATCAATTGATACGTACATATCGCTACTTACTTGTTCGGATCTTACGATACTACCTTTAACTGGTATTGTTACCTCGATTTTTTGTCTTTCTTTCTCTACGGTAAGCGTTACATAAACTTCTGTATCAACTGCAAAAAACCTATCCAGCTTACCTAACTTTTCTTCTATAGAGGCTTTTAAACCTTCAGTTACTTCTATATTTCTTCCTTTAATAATAAAACGCATAATATTCAACTCCTTTACGTGTATTATAGTTATATTATATCACAACTTTACTTTTAGACAAGCGAATTCTCTCAATTAATCTATATTCTTTTATTCGACACGCAACTACAATTTTCCCGATTTGTCAATATAATTTACTGAAATTTTATGTCGTTTTTTAGATTTTATTATAATTAAACAAAACATTTATTCACATTTTATGGTGATAAATCACGATATAATCAAGTACGTCCATTGTGGATAATGTGTATAAGTTGGTGTATAACTCAAGAATTAGATAAAATGGGCGTTTTTCATTGTGGATAACTTTGTGGTTTTTTCACCAACAACTATTCGATATAATTTTCCATTAGTGGACAACTAATTCCTTTTTGTCTACTTTGCACAATAAATAATTTGTCAATATATTTATTAATTATTTTTTATATTATTTAATGTGTTTTTAATCCTAAATTTCATCTCTTCGCTCATTTCTCTAATGTAATTCAAATTTGTTTATGGTATAATTTTTATATAAAATGGATACATTTTATATGTTGGAGGTAGAAAATGAACAAAAAAACTGTACTTGTAACTGGCTCTTCAAGAGGAATTGGAAAAGCGATTGCTATAAAATTTGCGAAAAAGAATTATAACGTAGTTATTAACTGTCTTAAAAGTGAAGACCGTCTTCTGGCCGTTAAAAAGGAAATAGAAGGATACAATGTATCTTGCCTAACTTATCTTGGCGATGTTGGTGATTATGAAAATGCAAAAGAACTATTTTCTCTAATCAAAAAGCAATTTGGCGGGATTGATATTCTTGTCAATAATGCAGGAATTTCATACATTGGACTTTTTCAAGATATGGAACCTGATGTTTGGGGCAAGATGATGAATACCAACATTACTTCTATATATAACTGTTGCCATTTTGCAATTCCAGAAATGGTTACTAGAAAACAAGGAAAAATCATTAATATTTCTTCAGTTTGGGGGATTACTGGTGCTTCCTGTGAAGTTGCATATTCCGCAACCAAAGGAGCTGTAAATGCTTTAACAAAGGCATTAGCAAAAGAATTAGCCCCAAGTGGCATACAGGTGAATGCAGTTGCTTGCGGCGCGATAGACACAGAAATGAATTATTTTTTAGATGATCAAGAATTAATCGATCTTATAAATGACATTCCAGCTGGCCGTCTTGGTCAAGCAGAAGAAGTTGCTGATTTTGTGTATCAAATTGCCACAAAACACTCCTATCTAACCGGACAAGCCATTGTTTTTGATGGTGGATGGATTTAATGATTTCATCATAAGAATGCGTAGCATTCTTGCAAGCGAATCTTTGATTCGCTTTATTCAGCTACAAAACTTTTGTCAACATGAATTACTGCAAAACAATTAGCTTCATGACGATAAATCTCCTCTTTGATCACTTTCACTAACTCTTCGTCCTCTTGAATGTATCCATAGGGAACTTCTATGTCAAAAATCAGATTTTTGATATATGGACCGTTTGTAATACGAAAGTCATGCATCTTAATGATTGGGTCAATTTCATTTAAAATTGATTCGGTCATTTTTCTAAGATTACTTACAACTAAATCATCCGTTACTATTGGATCCATATGTATTGATATTTCACAATTAAATTCTTTTGCTACTTCTTTTTCTGTTATATCAATAATATCATGTGCTTCTAAGACATTCATTTCATATGGTATTTCTGCATGTAATGTCACAAACACACGTCCTGGACCATAATCATGAACAATCAAATCATGAACGCCTATTATTTCTGGATGTGAAATAACTCTTTCTTCTAGTGCTTCTACAAATTCTTTATCTGCTGGTTTCCCAAGAAGTGGCTGCAACGTGTCTTTTGCCGTACTAATTCCTGCCATAAATACAAAGCAGGCAACCAATACTCCGGCATATCCATCAATATTAAATCCCGTACTTGTGGATACTACTAACGCAATCAAAACCGCAGATGTTGCCACACAATCGCTTAAACTATCAATGGAAGTTGCAATCATAGAGGATGAATTAATTTTCTTTCCTAACTTCCTGTTGAATGATGCCATCCATAATTTTAGAATTATTGAACTTACTAAAATTACTACCGAAACTATGCTAAATTGCATTTCTTGAGGGTTTAGTATTTTAGAAATTGAACTTCTAAACAATTCATATCCCATTATAATGATAACAAATGATACAATCACCCCTGATAAATACTCGATCCGTCCATGTCCAAATGGATGACCTGAATCTGCAGGTTTTCCCGCCAGTTTAAATCCAATTAATGTGACTATTGATGAGCCTGCATCAGACAAGTTATTAAATGCATCTGCTGATATCGAAATAGAAGCTGTTATTATACCAGCAAAAAATTTTGTGGCAAATAATATTAGATTGCATATAATCCCTACTGATCCACAGAATATACCATAACTCTGTCTAATTTTAGGATTTGTAATATCTTCACTGTTTTTTACAAATTTTTTTAACAAAAAATTAGTCATTACTCTTTCTCCCCGTTTACCTATATTTTAAATCATTTATTATTTTTCGATTTTAAATTTTTATGTAATATTATTCCTTTTATACTAACATAAATACAAAAAAAGTACTATCAAAACAATATACTCTTTGTTCATAAATCTATATACTCTTTGCTCTTCATCTGTGTTAAAATATTAAAAAGATTTACTAAATTATTTATAATATTTATAAAGTAACTTTTACTAAAGGAGACCAATGATGAATTCATTTACAGACTTTCTAACTGCAACCCCGGAACAAATGGGTGTAACATCAGAATCACTGATTCGCTTTCTTAAAAAACTCGAGGATATTGATATACCTATGCATAGTGCAATTGTCATGAGACACGATAAAATCATTATGGAAACTTATTATAAACCATATGATAGAAACACCTTGCACCGTATGTTTTCTATCACCAAAAGTTTAGTATCACTTGGCATTGGTTTACTCGAAGAAGAGGGTAAACTTTCTCTTGATGACCAGATAATAAAATATTTCCCTGAAAAGCTTCCTTTAGAAGGCGTTCATCCTTATATTGAAGCTATGACTATTCGTGATATGCTTCGTATGGCGAGTGCACATGATAAAACAACCTTTAAGGTTATGCTTATTGATGATTGGGTTCGGACTTTTTTTGCAGTAACTCCAAACCATGTACCAGGCACTTGCTTTTCCTATGATACATCCTCCACGCATACGCTTGCAGCTTTAGTCGAGAAGCTTTCAGGTATGGAACTTCTTAATTATCTAAGAAGCAACTTTTTAGATGAACTTGATTTTTCCAAGGATGCTTACTGTATGAAAGATCCCGTTGGAGTAAGTATGGGTGGTTCAGGATTGATGGCGACTCCATATGATTTACTTAAAATCATGTATGTGATTGCGCATAAGGGCATTTACAATGGAAAACAGCTATTACCCGCCAATTATTTAAAAGAAGCTACTACAAAACAAATTGACAACTATAGCAAGTCGGCAACTTTTGAAGAAATGCAAGGTTATGGTTATCAATTTTGGTGTACTACTCATAATGGTATTGTATGCTATGGAATGGGTGGACAATTGGCACTCTATCTTCCTGAAAAAGATTTGATTTTAATTACCACGGCTGATACGCAAGGTAGACAGGGTGGCGTTCAGCTAATATATGATACATTTTGGGAGACAGTTTACCCATCCCTTTCAGATTGTCCAATCATGCCAGATACATCTTTAAATGCAAAAACAAATGATGATACAAATGTAAATGTAACTGATAATGCAATTGATAATGCAACTGATAATGTAACTGATAATGCAACTGATATTACAACTGATAATGCAGCTGATAATATTTCAGGGTCCCAAGAATCACTAGCAAATTATGTTACTTCTAGACAGTTAATGTATCTTCATGGTGCGGATACATCTCCTATAATGCATTTAATTAATAACAAAATATTTTTACTAGATAATAATAAAATGGGTTTTACAAATATCACGCTTTCGTTCGATGACATTGATACTAAGAAATGTACTATCGGCCAAATAGATTACAGTAATATTTCTGGTACTCATACTTTAAAATTTGCAATTGGCACTAATTTTATTCAACAATTCCCTTTTTACAATTACAAGACCGCAGTATCTGGTACTTGGTGCCGTGAAGATACTTTTCTAATCAAAGCACATCTTATTGACGAATGCATTGGTAATATCTTTATTCAGCTTATTTTCAAAAATGATACAGTCACTATGATGATGCGTAAATTCGAAGAAACTATGTTTCAAGAATTCGACGGTATAGTCAGTGGTAAAATGATAAAATAATAATTAAAACAGTTATAAAGAACGCGTAAATATACAGACCTAATCCGTATATCTACGCGTTTTTTATGGTTTGTTGGTTCTATTTTGTTTGTGTCTCTTTATAAGCCAATATCCGAAATTATTTGCCTTAATCTACTCTCGTAAGAATGATATTTTTTAACTTTCTCATATCCATTTTTTGCTATCTGTATTCTTTCATCTTCGTGAATGAGGTAATAATCGACTTTTTTAGACATATCATTGATACTTTCAAAGTATACTAGGTCTTTCCCATTTTCAAAATATTGAGGTATTTCTGCTTGAAAATTAGTAAGCATAAAACCTCCTGCACCCAATACGTCCCAAACTCTAAGAGGAATGCCACTACGGATGTTTCTGATTGTAAAGTTAAGATTTATCTTGCTTTGACGAAATACTTTTGGCATATCTTTATGATAATCTACACTTCCGATATTATTAACTCCAATCAGTTCCAATGAGTTACTGTCTGTGTACAAATCAACACAATGCTTTTTTGCAAGTTCATTTAAACACATAATGCGCTCCATTGATGCAACTTTAAATCCTAGGAAAGTCGTTGAAAATACAAGTGCTATATTTGAAAATGATCTATTGTCTTGCTGAAATTCAATGCAATTACTAAGTTCGCTCAATATGTCTGGAGTAAGTAGTTTATCAATTATATTTTCTCCAAATATATCTATCTGAGCTAACATAGATGCTTCAAAATAGCCTCTTAAATAATCACTTAAACTATCTCTAATATCATCATAAGAATTCTTTTCATACAGACTGCCTACAAATGATATATCACTACTATATTTGTCCATATCCGTGGCATTTGAAATAAGTGCATCTAGGCGATTGGTGTCAACGGCAAGTGGCATATAAAATATATTCTTAACTCCTACTGCCTTAAACATGTAGTAGTTAACCTTGTCAAATATGAAGATATAATTGCATTCATTGAATACGGATTGATGATGCATAGAAATTAATGGGCTATCACAAGTCCATACTACATACTTTACATTACATTTTTGACAAGCATCTGAAACCGCCCCAAAATAATTCACCGAAAAAACAAAATCACATTGGTTATCTATGATAAGATTTGACATTTCGTTTGTAAATTCTTTATCTTCATTATGGTTTTCTAACTTCCTGTCAAAGATATCGACCTGATGTCCCATATTATTGAATGCTCTAATAATGTCATCTTGCGTATATACTTTCCATTTGTACATTAATATCTTCATACAAACTCCCATCTTCCTACGATCTGTAATATATTTTATATTAACACATTGATTCGTTTGACGCAATTTTGGTTCGTGTACATAATAACGCAGATACAGCCTAAATAGATAACAATCTACTCAGGCTGTATATTAATCAAATTTACTTGTGCTCTTCAATCTTGACATGGCTCTTGCCATAGATGCTTGTGATAGGTGAAAATCTTGAAGACTTTGTTTTTGTCTCAATTGTTCTTTTGCACGCTCCAAGGCATCCTTTGCACGGGCAGCATCAATATCTTCTGGACGTTCAGCTGTATCTACCAATACAGAAACACGATTATTTATTACTTGAGCAAATCCTTTTCCTACTACGGCATTAACCCAAGTTTTATCTCCTAAACGAAACTTCAAGTCACCAATATCAATCGCTATTACTATATCTTCATGATGTGCAAGTATTGCTTTTTCCCCATCTACTTCAGGAATAATAAGCACTTCAACCCTTCCATCAAAAAATATCTTGTCGCTAGCAATCACTTTTAGACTAAATGTGTTCATATACATTCACTCTCCTAGTCAGTTTCTTATGCAAATTGCTTTGCTTTTTCAATAACATCTTCCATAGTTCCAACATTAAAAAATGCAGCCTCTGGATATTTATCCATCTCACCACTAATAATAGCCTTGAATCCTCTTATCGTATCTTTAAGTTGCACATATTTTCCTGAAACGCCAGTAAAATTCTCAGCTACATAAAATGGTTGTGACAGGAATCTTTGTATTTTTCTTGCACGATATACAATCAGTTTATCTTCTTCTGAGAGTTCTTCCATACCAAGAATTGCTATAATATCCTGTAATTCTTTATATTTCTGCAATGCTTCCTGCACTTTTCTTGCTGTTTCATAATGTTCTTCACCAACGACATCAATTTCAAGGATTCTTGAAGTTGATTCAAGTGGATCAACTGCTGGATAAATACCTTGCTCAACAATCTTTCTTGAAAGAACAGTTGTTGCATCCAAATGTGCAAATGTTGTCGCAGGCGCTGGATCTGTTAAATCATCAGCAGGTACATATACTGCCTGTACTGATGTTACAGAACCATTTTTAGTTGAGGCTATACGCTCTTCAAGCTCGCCAACTTCCGTTGCAAGTGTAGGCTGATAACCAACTGCTGAAGGCATTCTACCAAGAAGTGCTGAAACCTCTGATCCAGCTTGAATAAATCGAAATATATTATCTATAAATAAAAGGACATCCTGATGCTCTTCATCTCTAAAATATTCTGCCATTGTGAGACCAGATAATGCGACTCTCATACGAGCTCCTGGTGGTTCATTCATCTGACCAAACACCAATGCTGTTTTTTCGAGTACTCCGGATGCTTTCATTTCTGTCCATAAATCATTACCTTCTCTTGAACGTTCACCAACGCCAGAAAAAATCGAATATCCTCCGTGCTCAGTAGCAATATTACGGATTAATTCCTGAATCAATACCGTTTTGCCAACACCAGCACCACCAAACAATCCGATTTTACCACCTTTTGCATATGGTGCTAACAGATCAATTACCTTAATTCCTGTCTCTAATACTTCAGCTACAGGACTCTGCTCATCAAATGATGGTGGATCTCTATGAATTACCCATTTCTCAGTTTCACCTAATGGTTCTCCGTTATCAATCGTTTCACCTAATACATTAAACAAACGACCTAATGTTTTTTTACCAACGGGAACTTTAATACCAGAACCAGTTGCTTCTACTTCCATATCTCTGCAAAGTCCATCGCTAGAAGCTAACATAATACAGCGTACCGTGTTATTCCCAATCTCTTGTGCGACTTCCATTACACATTTTTTACCATTGTTATATACCACTAAGGCATCTTTTATGAATGGGAGGTTATTATCTTCAAATTCTACATCAACTACAGGTCCTAATACCTGAACGATTTTTCCATTATTCATTATATTTTTCTCTCACAGTAGTGAGCAATCCTCCTCTCTATTATTTTTTCTTTTTATTTTTCTGAGCCTTGGCACCGCTTACTATCTCAGTGATTTCCTGAGTAATTGCTGCTTGTCTCACTCTATTGTATATAATTGCTAAGTCATGAATCATATCTTTCGCACTTTTCGTTGCTGCTTCCATAGCCATCATTCTTTGGCTCTGTTCACTAGAATATGATTCCACCAAAGCTCCATATATGAATCCTGATACGTAGTTCGGTGCAATACTATTAATTACCACTGCTGGTGAAGGTGAAAATGCAATCTGCTCTGTTAGAATATCTGTAGGTACCTTATTAAAGATATTCTTCTGTAGTGGCAGTAATTGTACAACCTCAGCTTCCGTCTGAATTCCGCTAACCATTCTTGTATATATGATATGCACTTCATCTAGCTCTCTGTTCAGGAAAAGATCAGTTACTCTTTCAGATATTCTTCTTGCCCTGCTCATTGAAGGCTTCTGAACTGTATAATAAAACTCTTCAGCAGTCTCAATATTCTTCTTCTTGAAATATTGGCGACCTATCATACCTAATATAAATAATTCGTTATTACCACCCTTATCTAAACATTCCTGAGCAAGCTTAATTATATTATGATTATAAGAACCTGCAAGTCCTTTATCCGCCGTAACTACTATATAACCAATCTTTCTGTTTTGGGGAGTCACTTCAGATCTTGTATCAAAATAAGGATTCTCTATATCGGGAAAATGTCGTAGTATTCTTGTTAGAGCAGTCTGAATCGCATAAAAATATGGTTCTGTATCGTAGAGCACCTTCTTCGCCCTTTTTAGCTTAGAAGAGGAAATCATATACATAGCATTTGTAATTTTCATTGTATCTTGAATACTCTTCATTCTGCTCTGTATTTCTCTTGCATTTGCCATGGTAACTCTCCCATCTACTGATTTTTATACTCTTTTGCTATATCTATAATTTGTTGATTTAGTTCATCTGTCAAAACTTTCCCATCACTAATTGTTGCCATAATTTCAGGATGTTTATCCTTAAAGAATTGAAGCATTCCCATTTGGAATTGTTTTATCTTCTTAGGCTCAATATCTAACAACACTTTATTATTTGCTGCGCACAATGTAACTACTTGTTCTGAAAGACTTAATGGTCGCCCTAATGGTTGTTTGAGTAGCTCCATAAGTCCGCTTCCATATTGAAGTTGTTCTTTCGTTGTAGTATCTAGATCTGAACTAAACTGTGTGAATATTTCCATTTCTCTATATTGTGCCAAATCGATTCGAATACTTCCTGATGCTTTCTTCATTGCTTTTGTCTGAGCAGCTCCACCTACACGGGATACTGATAACCCAACATTAACTGCTGGTCTCATACCTGCAAAAAACAAGTCACTTTCAAGAAATATCTGTCCATCCGTAATCGATATTACGTTAGTAGGAATATATGCAGATACATCACCAGCCTGCGTTTCAATGATTGGAAGTGCTGTAATGGAACCACCACCACATTCATCACTCAAACGGCTTGAACGCTCTAATAATCTTGAATGCAAATAAAATACATCACCAGGATATGCTTCACGACCTGGAGATCTTTCTAATAATAATGATAATGCACGATATGCAACAGCATGTTTTGATAAATCATCATATATAATCAAAACGTCTTTTCCTTGGTGTAAAAAATATTCTGCAATTGCTGTTCCAGAATATGGAGTTATATATTGCAAAGGTGCTGAATCGCTAGCCATTGCTGCAACAATTATTGAATACTCCATAGCATCATTCTTGGATAATGTATTTACAAGTTTGGCCACGGTTGATGCTTTCTGTCCAATTGCTACATATACACAGATTACATCTTTACCCTTCTGGTTAATAATTGTATCGATAGCAATTGATGTTTTTCCAGTCTGTCTATCGCCAATGATTAATTCTCTTTGTCCTCTACCAATTGGAAACATTGAGTCAATTGCAAGTATACCAGTTTCCATTGGAACAGTTACTGACTTTCTGTCAATAATACCAGGTGCTTCATGTTCAATAGGTCGATATTCAGTCGTAACGATTTCGCCTTTGCCATCAATTGGGGCTCCAAGTGAATCAACTACTCTTCCAATAAATGCTTCACCAACTGGGATACCAGCCATCTTACCGGTTCTTACTACTTTTGATCCTTCACGAATCCCTGTATCCTTACCAAATAAGATACATCCAATTTCTGTTTTTCTAATATCCTGAACCATACCTTTGACATCTGAATCAAATAATATGATTTCACCATACATCGCATGGTCTATTCCATAAACGGTTGCGATACCATCACCAACATATAACACTGTTCCGGTTTCTTGATCATTTGTATTTAAATCATAATTCTCTATTTCACTTTTCAAAATAGATATTATTTCTTCTGAACTAATTGAACTCACGTATATCTCACCTCCGAACTAATCTTTGCTGCAACTGATTCAAACGTCCCCTGATACTCCAGTCTGTTTCAAAATTTTCTGCTTCAATTATGAAACCACCGATTATACTAGGGTCTTCTACTAAACTAAGTTCAACTTGCTTCTTATGATGCTTGTTCATAAGCATCACCTTAATTTTGTTTAACTGTTCCTCATTCGGTGCAGTTACATAAATTAACTTAGCCACTAGTATGCTGTTCTTTTCATTATAATAATTCTTATATGCAACAAATATTTGATCTATTACTTCCATACTTTGATAGTCACACAATACCATGAAAAAGTTTTGCATTTCCTTGGGAAATACTTTTTCAATGATATTATGTTTCTCCTGTTTTGAAACTATAGGACTTGTCAAAGCATCCTTTAACTCAGGTGTCGATGACAAAATATCCTGGACGTCATATATTACCTTTTTCGAAATTCCAAGTTCATAAAGAACTTTTGCATAGTTAATTGCTATCTGTGTCATTAGAATCACCTGCTTTTTTCAAAAAATCCTCATAAAGTGACTGATTAGTGTTATTACTAGCGTTTTCACTTACTACTTTTGTAGCTGCAATAATAGCAAGTCCTGCTATTTCTGATTGCATCTCACGTATTGCCTTTTCGCGTTCAATTCTGACAGTCTTTTCTGCATCGTCAATAACCTTTCCAGCACTAACTTCAGCCTCTTTTACAAGTCGCTCATATTCCGCGCTTGCTCTTTTTCGAGCTGAATCTAACATCTCATCCGTTTTAACACTTGCACCTTTTATGGAAGTTTCATATTGCAATTTCAATTCCATAGCCGTCTTTTCAGCATTACTAGCATTTGATAGTTGTCCTTCTACAAGAACTTTTCTCTGTTCAATGATGTCTGTTACTGGTCCAATTAAAAACTTCTTCATTAGCAAAAAAAATACGATCAGGTTAATGACGGTAAAGACAATACTCGGAAAATATATATTCAGCATCTTTAGCGCCTTCCTTTTAAGTTATTTTAATATAAAGATGATTAACAATGCAATTACAAAACCATAAATTGCTGTTGCTTCTGCCAATGCGCTACCAATTATAAGGGTTTTACTGATTTGACCTGCTGCCTCTGGTTGTCTTGCAATTGCATCAACTGCCTTTGCTGTTGCCAAACCAATTGCTATACCTGCTCCTATACCTGTAAATACTGCGATTCCTGCTCCTATTGCTACTAACATAATTTGAATCTCCTTTTCATTTTGTATTGTATGTTTTTGTATTGCGTGTTTTTGTAATGTGTGTTTTTGTGATTTAATTTTTTATTCTAATGCCTCATCTACAAATAGTGATGTTAAAAATACAAATACATATGCTTGTATTAACCCATCAAATATATCAAAATAAAAGCTAAATGCAACTGGCACAAATACTGGTGTAACTAGTTTCAGTAATTCCATTACTACAAATGCGCCTAGGATATTACCAAAAAGTCGCATACATAATGATAACGGTCTTATAAACAATTCCAATACCTTTATTGGTGCTATAATTGCAACTGGTTGTGCAAAATTTTTGATCCATCCCATAAAACCTCTTTTATGAATGCTTGAATATTCAATCAGCACGATACTCATAAGTGCAAGAGCCGCTGTAATATTCAAATCTTTGGTCGGTGGTTTAAATCCAAACACGCCTATTATATTAGATACTCCTAAATACAACATAACTGTCATCATATATGGTATATATCTTTTGCCATGTTCTCCAATTGTTTCTCCAATAAAATTGTATATCCCACCAATTACGGTTTCAAGAATTAGCTGTTTTTTTCCTGGATTACTAACTTTCAGGTTTCTAACTAGACATATTGATGCAATCGTCATAACTGCCATGATTATCCATGTAACTGCTACCGATTCCGATATTTCTATTCCGCCAAACAGAGGAATTGTAAATGCTGTTTCACAATTTAGTTCCTCTAATAGATTTTTAACTAATTCATCCGTTCTCCTCACTTCCCTTCGTTAATATATTTTTTATATAGCGGTTTTTTTGCAATACTTCAATAATTCTTATTCACATTTTTTTATGGCTTCAAATTACAGTACTTCTATTTTTGAATATTGTCAATTTCTTTTTTTTGAAGCCCTTTTATGGCCTACATGTAATACATTGCATTAGCATTTTTTTAATTTTTTTTCGCTAATTTTGTTATTTTTTTGTGTGATTTTCATAATTTTACAATTTTCTTATTCAGAGACTCTTTTTATTATGTGACTGCCCCTTATTATTGTAATCTTTCTAAAATATATATCTATCTGTCCTGCGAATGCAATTCACATTATTTTATAGATGATCAAATTAAGTAAGTATGTTCCAACGGTCCGCTTCCCTGTCCAAGATTAAGACCGGCTTTTAATGCACCTGTTAAATATACTTTTGCATTTTCTATGCTTGTTGAAAGGCTTTTCCCCTCCGCAAGATTGCATGCAATTGCAGAAGAAAGCGTACATCCTGTGCCGTGAGTATTGGGATTGTCAATTCGCTTTGATCTAAACCAATGAATATTTCCGTTTTCATAAAGAAGGTCAATTGCATCATTGACCAAATGACCACCTTTTACTAATACTGCACCTTTTAAAGTTTTAGATATTTCCTGAGCTGCCTTAATCATATCATCTTCATTTTTAATTGAAAAGCCACATAATACCTCTGCTTCAGGAATATTTGGTGTAATCACGGTCGCGACTGGAATAAGTTTTGTAATCAATGCATTCATTGCATCATCACAGATGAGTTTACTACCACTGGTTGACACCATAACAGGGTCAATTACTATGTTTTCTGGCTTATACTGGATTAACTTTTCTACGATTATTTCAATGATTTTGCTGCTAGATACCATGCCGATTTTCACTGCATCGGGTCGAATATCATTAAAGATACAGTCAATCTGTTGTCCTACAAATTCAGGGGTAACCTCTTCAATTCCATAAACTCCAGTTGTGTTTTGTGCTGTAAGTGCAGTAATGACGCTCATTGCATACATTTTATGTGCAGTAATTGTTTTAATATCTGCCTGTATACCCGCACCACCACTACAATCTGAACCGGCAATTGTCAATACTTTTTTTATCATAACAACTCCAATCTACTTGATGTAGTCAAATTTCATTTGAATGCAGGCACTTCATTTTCTATCTCTTGAAATGTTGTAATATATGCATCTGCAAGCTTTTTTATTTCATTTTGTTGATTTTGCGCAGTGCTGTCATATACAGCCACAACTGAAAAGCCTACATCTTTTGCAGTCTTAATGGCATATAGCGCATCCTCAAACACAAATACCTCTCGCTTTGTCATGCCCAGAAATTCAAGTGCTTGAAGATATATATCTGGTTTATCTTTACCTTGACCAACCTCAGTACAAGTAAAAATCTTACCAAAATATCGTTCCATTTTATTGCGTTTCAGTGCTGCATCCACCATAAAACGATCTGTGGCGGTCGTTATACACATTTTTATATTCTTTTCTTCGAGTTTATCGAGGAACTCAAGTAGACCTGGCTTTGACTTAACTAAATCAAAATAAAAATGTTCTATCAAACGATTAATTCCATCTATAATTTCCTGTACAGATTCTATCATTCCATACTCATAGCGAAAATATTCTGCTGCTTGCAACAAGCTCATAGGTCGAAGTGTCTCACGAACATCTTTTCGTGGTTTTATGCCTTGACTTTTAAGATATGTTTCACCAAGTGTATCCCAGATAAACATAGAATCAAGTAGTACACCATCTAAGTCAAATATTGCACCTTTTATTTTCATAATTTTATCATATTCTTTGATAAAGTGCAAAGATTTTCAGTTGCTGATTTTATATCCGTTTTCTCAAACAAAGCGGATATAACTGCTACACCATCTATGCCTGTACCGGAAAGCTCCAAGATATTATTCTCGTTAATTCCACCTATTGCAATAACCGGTATATTTACTGCTTTGCAGATGGATTTCAGTGTTTGAAAAGAAACCGAATCCGCATCGAGTTTTGTAGAAGTAGAAAACACTGCACCAACGCCAAGATAGTCAGCGCCCTCTTGTTGTGCAAGAATTGCCTGATCAACTGTTTGTGCAGATACACCTATAATTTTATCAGCTCCAAGACAGGATCTAACTTCACTTACTTTCCTATCGCTTTGTCCAATATGAACGCCATCAGCATCACTGGCAATGGCAATATCTACGTTGTCATTGATTACAAAAGGTACATGATATTTTTTGCATAATACTTTCATCTTCTTGGCTTCTTCCAAAAATAGAGCATAATCTAAATTCTTTTCTCTTAATTGAACAAATGTAACACCACCCATTAGTGCTTCCTCAACCTGCATGGCAAGGGTTTGAACTCCTAGCCATGTGCGGTCAGTTACAGCATATAATAACATCGATTTCTTATCGCACTTCATATTTAGCGCCTCTTTCAAATTTGTCGGCTGTCAAATTACAGATTTCGTCTATCAGGTAATTGCGGTAAGTTGAATTTCCAGCGCCTGTCTCTTCCAATTTCTCATATGCGAGTTCACCGCATATTCCCATAGCACATACAGCTGAAGCTGCTGCTTCAAGCGGATTTTCCTGATTTGCTGCAAGATATGCACCCATCATTGCTGTAAGCATACATCCACTCCCTGTGATTCGTGACATCATTGGATGACCATTATAAATCACATAGGCATTGTTTGTATCACATACGATATCTATTGCACCAGTTATTGCAATTACTGCTCCAGTCTTTTTTGAAAATTCCTTTGCGAAAGCAATAACTGAATCAAGCGTTTCACTAGTTACAACATCGGCAATATCAGCGTCTACGCCCTTTGTAGAACCATTTCCAAGTGCCAACATCTTTATTTCTGAAATATTTCCTCTAATTATTTGAAACTTTATTTCTTCAAGCAATTTTTCTGCCGTTTCATTACGAAGTTTGGAGGCTCCAACGCCAACAGGATCAAAAATTACAGGATGATTTAGTTCATTTGCTTTCTTTCCTGCAAGTAACATAGATGAAATTGTTCTTTGATTCAACGTTCCGATATTGATGACAAGTGCGTTGCATATAGAAGTGATTTCTTCTACTTCTGCTGCATCGTCTGACATAATAGGCGAACCCCCGCAAGCTAATAAGATATTGGCACAGTCATTTACCGTTACATAATTTGTAATACAGTGGATTAGTGGCGTCTTTTTCTTTACATTCTCAAACATTTCTTTAAGCATTCTTTTTTCCTCCAAAAATTTTTTCTATAATAATTTTCTCTACAATAACGCTAAGGATAATCGTAATCAATATAACTGGCAGTGTATTGCCCACTGGTGTATCGATATACATAAATATACGGTAAATTGTAAATCCAATCACCCACAAAATCAAGTTCACAACATTAAATTTCTTTTTGGTGCTATCCTTTTTCAAAATAAAGGTGTCAACTATTTGAATCGCAATCATCGGTGCAAAGACGGAACCTATAAGATTTAAAAAATCCACAAACTGGTCAATTGGTGTAAATATCGCTAATATTGTTCCGATTACGCAAACAATAACTGCAGTCCATTTTTCATTTAATCTTTTCGAAATACTTACAGCGCTGACTCCTGCTGAATATACATCCAAAAATGTTGTTGTTACTGTTGCAAAAATTACGATTATAAGCCCTGCAACCCCAAGTCCAGCTTTTACCATGATAATAGAAATATCTGATTCGCCAGTAAATGTTGCTGCTCCCATACCAATAATATACATCCACGAACTAGTGAAAAAGTAAACTGCTGCGCTTGTAAATGTTGCAGCTTTTGGTTTTTTTGCAAAACGTGTATAATCAGAAATCAGTGGAAGCCATGAAAGAGGCATGATAGCTGAAAGTTCAACTGCTGTTCCAAAACTAATGCTGTCAGTAAATGTAGTAACAACGTTATCTCCAGAAAATACAACTACGCTAAGCATAATTGAAAGAATAAATAATGCTCCCATTGCAATAAAATTAAGTTTTCCTAGCTTTTTGATTCCTACAAGAATCCATACAATAATCAACAAGCTTATAACGATACTCCAGAAAGCATTTCCTCCAAAACTTATCACTGAACTTGCTGCTGCCGCACTGGCTACTATCATAACTGCAGTCCAGCCTAGAAGCTGTAATACATTAAGTACGGCAAATAAAAGCGAGCCTTTTTCGCCAAATGACATTTTCACAGTTTCCATTGCACTTCGTCCTGTTTTTGCTCCTATTAGACCAGCAAAATACAAAAGCACACACCCAATCAAATGCCCTAAAAGAATTGCAGCAATTCCTTTGCCAAATCCAAGTGGAGCAATTAATGTTCCTGTAAGAATCTCTGCAATGGAAACTGCAGCCCCAAACCATATTAAACCGTTACTAAATACTGATGTTTTTGAATTTTCCAATATAATTCCTCCTTATTTTTTTGAGCAGGAGTTTCCGTTTTTACATATTTCTTTTGTAAGCATAAACCCATTCTGGGTAACTAAAAAGCGGAAAATACCTGATAAGATATTTTCCGCAAATTGATCAACTTCTAATCACTTCCTACGTTGGCATTATCCAAATCAGGTTTAAGGGTCGAAGTTCATTACTTCCTCTCAGCTTGAAACACAAGCTCCCCTGTTCAAATATTAAATTTGGCTGAATTGTAGCATTTATAGGGGGTCTTGTCAAGATGAGCGTAAATATCACTATAATTTTCTGAGCGTAAATTTCACTATAATATCATATATCCTGACATGATGCATACACCAGCAATATCGAAAGCTTTAAGCAATGCAATTTTTTCATTATCAATTCCTCCAATTGCATACACTGGGATATTAACACTGTTGCACACTTCATTCAAGAAAATCAGTCCCCGCGGAGGAACACCTTCTTTACAGTCTGTTTCAAAGATATGGCCTGCTGTAATATACGCTGCACCATTTTTTTCTGCCCAGACTGCCTCTTCCACACTATGAATGGAAGCTCCTACTTCATCAAAACATTTTAAATAACCGCTGTTTTTTTTTAATAACGAAACAGGCAAATGTATTTTTCGACATTTTAATCTTAGGGCAACATTTATATAGGTGTGGAGAATACATTCAATATCATAGTTTCGACATTTCTCTATAACCATTGCGGCTAATATTTCATATTCTTTTTCTGATAAATCTTTTTCACGTAATATTATCATATCTGGTTTTTCTATATTCGAGGCAGTTCTAGAAATTTCCATAATTCTATCAATTTGTTCAGGTAGTTCAAATCTGCTCAGTTTTCTGTTAGTTACTGCAATCCTCTTAAATGTAGACATAGTCATTCATCACCGGCTGAAGTCCTTGTTCCTTGATTGCTGCAAATACTTCATCCACATTACGTGTATCAGCAATTTCAAACTGGTTATCGCCCTGCTCCTCTTGCTTTTCCGTATGCCCTCCAATGCCAGTACTTACACCAGCAGATATTTTTGTAGCAGCAATACCTATGACATTATCACGAAACTCAGCTCTTTCTCTTGTGGAAATAGTCATGCCTGCATATGGCATAAATAGTCTTAATGCACACATTATCTGCATAAGCTGAGCCTCATGTACATCTTTGGGATTAATCTTATCATTGTTTATAATAGGTCTTAGTCGAGGACACGAAAATGATATTTCAGCATATGGATATTTTTTCTGAATAAGGTAAGCATGCATCCCCGCCGCAAATGCATCTTTTCTAAAATCATCGAGTCCAAGCAACGCTGCAAAGGCCACTCCTCTCATTCCTCCCATCAAAGCTCTTTCCTGTGCATTCATACGATATGGGAAAATTCGTTTATGTCCTTCTAGATGCAATTTTTCATATTTATCAGAATTATACGTTTCCTGAAATACAGTAATGTAATCAGCTCCGCACGCATGCAAATGTTTATATTCATCTACATTCATTGGATATACTTCAAGACCTACCATTTTAAAATACTTGCTTGCTATCTCACATGCCCGTCCTATATATGCAACATCTGACATCTTTTTACTTTCTCCGGTTAGAATTAGTATTTCCTCAAGCCCTGTTTTGGCAATTGCTTTCATTTCTTTTTCTATTGCTGCTTCATCAAGTTTTACACGTCTTATTATATTGTGACAGTTAAATCCGCAATAAATGCAATAATTATCACAATAATTTGAAATATATATAGGTGTAAACATATATACAGAACTACCGAAATGATTCATTCTCTCTTCTTTTGCTTTCATTGCCATATCTTCAAGAAATGCTTCTGCTGCGGGAGATAATAATGCAGCAAAGTCTTCTAAGGAACGAATATCCTTTGCAAGAGCCCTTTTCACATCTTCAGCGCTATATTTCTCATAATCATATAAATTCATACCGCTAATAACCTGTTCCATTATCATTGATGGAATAACTTCCATCTCCTCCATATATTCCATGTGGTTTGTTCTTTCCATAATTGTCCTCATTTCTTCCAATCTTTCTACCCATTCTTACAAGTGAATCTTTGATTCGCTTTATTAAACTTTTTCCTCTATATTGCTATAAATCCTGTAAGTGGTGATGAAGCAGAAGCGCCTTGATCAATCACACGTCCAACTTTTGCAAGATATGCTTCTCTACCTGCTTCAATTGCTTTTTTAAATGCGCCTGCCATAACTGGTATGTTTCCTGCTGTTGCAATTGCAGTGTTTGCCATGATTGCTGCTGCTCCCATTTCCATTGCTTCACATGCCTGTGAAGGGCGTCCAATTCCTGCATCAACAATGATTGGTAATTCAATCTCATCTATAAGAATCTGTATAAATTCTTTTGATGCCAGACCCTTGTTTGAACCAATTGGTGCCGCAAGAGGCATTACTGCTGCCGCCCCTGCATTTACTAAATCTCTTGCTGCATAGAGGTCTGGATACATATATGGCATTACGATGAAGCCCTCTTTTGCTAGAATTTCCGTTGCTTTAATCGTCTCATAATTGTCAGGGAGAAGATATTTGGAATCTCTTATGATTTCGACTTTTATAAAATCTCCACACCCAAGTTCTCTTGAAAGTCTCGCTATACGAACGGCCTCCTGAGCATTTCTTGCACCAGATGTATTTGGAAGAAGTGTTACTCCTTTGGGAATAAAATCAAGAATATTGGATTCTGCATTGGAATTTGCACGGCGCATTGCTAATGTTATAATTTCTGCACCTGCATGTTCAACGGCCGCTTTTATAAGTTCTACATTATATTTTCCCGAACCCAAAATGAATCTCGAATCAAATTCATAGTTTCCTATTATCAGCTTATCATTTTTCATTTTTTCATTACTCCTCTTCTAATCCTAATATTAGTCTTACCACCATATTGGCCTGATGCCCAGCGCAAATGCTTACCCTTGGCGACATAAGTCCTATACCATTTTCTATGTCTGTAACTCTGTCTCCGCATAAATATAGATTTTTAAATACTTTCTTAGTCATGATTGTATTACTACTTCCGTAACCAGCCATTCCTGAGCCTGATACAATCCTTGCTACTGGACAGCTTCTTGACAGCTCATTTATAAGCATTGCCTTATTTTCAGGTTTATCAAATGCCTCGCAAATAATTGAATATCCGCTAAATACGCTTTTCACATTATCTTGCGTAATATATACATGATCTGTTGTTATTTTTATGTATGGATTGATTTCACTTATTATTATTTTTAATGCATCTGTTTTTCGCATTCCAATATGTTGTATCAAATAGACCTGTCTGTTCAGATTCGATATATCAACCATATCAAAATCCACAAGATGCAGATGTCCAATTCCTGTTCTGGCTAACATTATAGCGATGTTTGAACCCAGTCCTCCAAGTCCAGATATAGCTATTTCTGCACATTTTAATTTTTCATATATTTCACTTGAAAATCTTTTGTCCATTATTTTTTCAAATTCTTTTTCTGACGGTATCGATTCCTCTTTTTTACTTGGCAATTTTTTCAACCTCCTCCAACGAAATTTATTATTTCTATCAAGTCATTTTTATTTAGTATTACGTTCTCATAATTTGACTTTGAAATAATTTCTTCGTTAATTTCGACTACAACTCTTGCGATTTTATAGCCTTCATTTGATAAATACTGCATTAATGTTACTCCATTATCAATATTTTTTTCTATTCCATTTACTTGCATCGTGTCACCTCCAATCACATTTATAAGAGTACATAATTTCCAATAAAACAAAAAAAGCCACACGAAAAGATACACCCATGGTGGTGTACCCCTTCGTGTGACTTTTCACACTCTTTGAACTATTATATATATTTATTCTAATATGTCAATATTTTATTTGACTAACAAAATACTTTAATTTGATTAACAAAATATTTATCTTTATTTGACTAACAAAACATTTTTATGAACGCGCCACACTTATTTCGTATTTTTCGCTAATCCTAATTAATCATAACACTTTCAGGTGCTATAATCATAACACTTTTTTCATTAATATCTGGATAAACACCGCTATATTCTAAATCATAACTGTCTAAAAATTTATAACTGTCGCCCCACAAAAAGTTTATGACTGTTTTCGTATTTGAAAAACTATAATCTATTATTGAATTTTTACATGATATAGTCATATTATCGAGGTAATATTGATAAATATATTGGTTGTTATATTTTTCATCCGGGAAAAATGTAACAACTACTATTTCACCTTTCAAAGAAGAATCATTCTCTAAGATTCCCCCTTTCATGGCTTCGGTTTCTGTCATGAAATATATCTGAGGACTTATAGATAATGCTGCAATTTTATCCCGATTAAACGCATCACATTTAACTACTGTTTCTTTGTAAATATTTGTTTCTTTTAATTCATTAAATTTGCTGGCGGAAGAATAAATGGAAATATTTCCAAAATTTTTCGACGATCTGCTTGATAATGGTAAAAATGCGGTAACGATAAAGCATCCAATAATAGCAATACATACAACAAACCTTATCCCACGCAATTCTTCTTTTATTGTTTTTGTGCTACTAGCAACTAGAAAAGAAATTATCATTGTAATAAACCATATACTCCATGTTTTATATACATACATACCCAAATATCTTTCTTCACCAAAATAATCTCTAATACCTATGAATGTTATAATATTACTTTTAAAAAGAAATATCACAATCATAAAGAATCCTATATAAAAAAATATCGATTTTATGACTCCAAGTTTTGTTGCAATGCAATACATTAGGACAGAAACACCATATGCTAATAAATAATAGGACAACACATTAATCGTTCCAACAAGCGCATATTTGATATCAAATGCAAATGATACAACCATATCAGAGCCACCAGCGCTAATTGCCATAAGTATTGGATATTCTATACAATACATTAAAAAAGTAAAACCCAGAATAATCAAAATGCAAATATGATCAGCCAAAATCCGTGAAGCAAACCGACTAATTCCGGTGCTAGGATACATACTAATTTTCTTATTTGTAAGCATATTTGTTGAAATTGGTATAATCGCCAACAATATCAAGAAAAGTATACCAGGTATTATATTATTAATACTTATAAACAACGATGTCGATTCGCCATTGTGATTAAAGATCAGGCCAAGATTCGATATTAGCATACATAGGGCCAATGCACTTATAGCTACTACCACTAAATTTTTATTTTGCCTCAGTTGTATTTTTGTTAGTGACTTAATATTCTTGATTAATTCCATAAGCATTCTAAGTCCCCCTCCTTCAAATGTGATGTGCTATAAATGCAAATATCTTCTGGTGAAACATTTGAAATTACAAGCCCCACATCTTTTGCTTCAATTGCTGCCTTTGAATTAGGACTACCTTCAAATATCCCAAAGCTACCAACTGTTTTGTCACTCAAATGCATTGTTTTATGTGTTTTTGAAAATTCCTGAATGATATCCATATTTCCTTCAACTCGAAATGCCAGTTCCCTAACTTCATCCATATCCTTATAGAAAATCAGATTGCCATCATCAATCAAAATCATTTCCGATAAAACGCTGTCTAGTTCTGTTAAATTATGGCTTGAAATAATGATTGTTCTTGGATGTTCCATATAATCGCGAAGTAGAATCTGATAAGCTATTTTTCTTTTTACAATATCAATCCCTATAAATGGTTCATCAAACATTGTAACATTACATCTTGTTGCAAGTGCACATATAAAATTAAATGAACTTTTTGTTCCTTGTGATAGTCTCCTGTACGAATTTCTTTTTTTGATTTGAAAAAGTTCCATAAGCTTGTTGGCAAATTCGATATCAAATGTTGGATAAGCTTCTTCGTAATATTTGATGACATTCATCAATTTTTCATTATCGCCAATTGGCAGGTCATGCATGGAATAAATCATCTGCTCCTTGATTGCGATCTCTGTCAAAGGATTACCGCCCATCACCTCTATTGTCCCACTTGATTCCTCTAAAAATCCATTGCACAGTTTAAATAATGTTGTTTTTCCTGAACCATTTGCTCCAATTAAACCTATAATATTATCTTTGTTAATATTAATACTAAAATCTTTTATTGCATGTGTTTTATTATAGTACTTATTAAGACTTGATACTTTAATTGCATATTCACCCATTAAAAATCCCCTCTCATTTCACTTGAATGATAAATTCATTCATACTTTTCACCACTAGCCTTAAAAATGCGCTTTAATTATAGATATCAATTCATTTTCCGAAATATCCAACTTTTTTGACTCAGAAACTAGATTTTCAACGATTGTATTTAAAATCTCTTCTTTTTTCCTGGCCTTAATTAGAACGTTTGCATCATTGCATACTATCATTGACTGACCCCTGTTTTTATTTAGGATTCCTCGTTCGACTAATAAACGGATACCTTTTGCAGCTGTCGCTGGATTTATATTAAGTTCCTTAGCAAGGATAATCTGAGAATAACAGTTGTCACCCTCTTTTAATTTACCGCTTAATATATCATCTTCTATGGCATTCGCAATTTGAATGTAAATAGGTACCACATTGTTGAAATCAATGTTCAACGTTACACCTCCTGGATATTACAGTGAATTATAAGATACATCTGTAACTCATTGTAATATTATTACTGTTATTATTATCACTACACTACTCATGTAATGCAGCAATGATATCATGTATATTATTCGATGTCAATTAATTGGATATTATTTTTTTAATTAAAATATATGAGAAATCAAAGTTGATTTTAATGGTATCGTCTAAATAACATAAAAAACCAGCTGAACTGTTCATAACGAACGGTTCAACTAGTTTTTCAATCAGCGATTCATATTCTTTAAAAGCAATTATAAACGTTTATTTCATTAATCTTTTTCCGGTAATTTCATCTACCGTTAACTTTAATACAACGATAGCTTTCAGATGATTTTCATTGAATTCATGCTTCTCTTTCACTTCATATTGATTCATTAATATAGTCAATGCTGCTATTTTTTGATCTTCTTCTAATATTTCAATCGTTCCGTTACCGCAAACACTCTCAAATTCCATCGTTGAATCACAAGCTGTTTCAGCAAGTAATAATTTGTGCGAACAATCCATTTCAAAAGCTACCCTATTGTTCTTTTCTAACAATTCTATCTTCTTACCTACTTTCGCCCCATGAAAGTACAACGTAACTTGATTGTGGGTATTGGCTGCTCCAAAATTTAACGGAACTATATAGGGATATTTCTCATCAAAGAAAGCAAGATTACATACATCACACTTTTTTATAATCTCCATAATTTCACTTATTTCAGTAATTTCTCTGTCTTTTCTTCTCATTTCACACGCTCCATTTTCATATAATATAGAAATTTTATCATAATCATAACATACAAGTCTTAAAGTAGTTATTAATACCTATATTTACTTAATTTAATAGTTTTATTTTGTAATAAACTTAATTATCTTAATATAAAATGTTTTATAACTATTGAAATGTTATCTTGTTATCTATTATTTAAACAAGTATAATATATGTAAATACTTGTTATAACTAATTAATTTTAATTCCATACCAATAAGGAGGGTTTTATGGAAAATTATAAGAAAATTGTATCAAAGAATTATTCTAATCTCACATTGAGAGTAATTCCAGGACACTTTGTGACAGTAAATTCACATATTAATTATTACGTTGATATGTCACTTTTGAAGTCTAGACAAAGTGAAGCAACTAAGGTTGCCCACGCCATCGCAAGTCGATATATTGCTTCTACAATAGTTGATACAATTGTATGCATGGACGGATGTGAAGTAATAGGTGCTTACCTTGCAAATTATTTGACTGAAACCGGCATTGTTTCTATTAATTCCCACCAGACCATGTACATTGTCACACCAGAATTTAGCAGAACCGGAGAATTACTGTTTCGGGAAAACATTCAACATATGATACAAAATAAGCACGTCATCTTATTGTTTGCATCAGCAACCACAGGTAAAACAGCCACATCCGCCGTTGATGTTATTCTGCATTATGGTGGAACAATTGTTGGTATTTCAGCTATTTTTAGTGCAGCCACTAAAATATATGACTATCCTATTAATGCATTATTTACAACACATGATATGCCTGATTATCATACTTATGAATCTTCCAACTGTACGCTCTGCAAAGAAGGAAAACCGATTGACGCGATTGCAAATGGTCATGGATTTGCTCGATTATAAAATTTAAATTGCCGGATTTGCTCGATTATAAAATTTAAATTGCCGGCTTAGCCCAATTTTATTAAGATAAGAAATTGGGCTAAACCGGCATTTTTATTGGTTCTATTTCACAGGAATCCTCAGATTGTTTCCATTCTATTTTTCACGCATCTGATATGGTACAATTACTTCGGTAACATATTTATCTGGGTTCCCTTTAAATACCATTCCTGGGCCTTTTTGATAAACTTCTCTTGACGGCGTCAAGAGTTCAAGTCCATTTTCTTTGGCATAATCAAGGACTGCCATATATGCTTCATTTAATTTCTGATAATCTCCAGTATGCATTGTTGTGATTGCTTTCATCGCAGGAAGTACCTTAACATTGATACCCTCTCTACCAGATATCGTACCTTTTATTGGTACACAGAGTTCAATATCTGCATTCTCTTGATATTCCTTATCATAATACAAATTAAGTGGCGCCCCGTTGGCTTTCTCTTTTACAACCTGATAAATCTTTCCAATGTGCTTTCCAACATCACTGTATTTACCCTTAAACCTTATACTGGCAACTGTCATGGATGGGATTTCCTTTATTTCTATTTCATACATTTTTGTTCTATGTGCTAAGTTTAACACATTATCCTCCTTTTCTTTCTGGAGGAGATGTTTTTCGATTTCTTTAATCAGCATCTTTTCTTTTTGGATCCTATTTTTAATAAAACTTTTCTTTTCCGCCAAATAAAATGAAATATCTTGCCTGCTTTCACAGGTTGTAAGCATATCTTTCATCTCTGATATGGAAAATCCAAGTTCTTTTAAGAGAACTATGAGTTGCGCCTTCTCATAATCCGACCTATCATACAGACGGTAATCATTATCCGATCGAGCGGATGGTATTAGCATCCCCACTTCATCGTAATATCTGAGTGCTTTTACTGTTAAACTTGTTATCTTTGAAAATTCGCCGATTTTATACATCTTCTATCTCCTCTAAAAACAGTATAATGCCTCCCGTGCAGGGTAAGGTCAAGTAACTTTTCAAACTTTTTTTGAAAGTGGTTTTATGCCTTTTTGTAGGTATTTTTCACTAATCTATAATTATATTTAAGGATGACAAAAGACTAATCACTTCTGGAAATGAGAACTTTGCCTTCTTTAATTTGTTATCTGCAATGTCAATCTCATACTCTAACGCATCCCTAAAATCTGCTCCACTCAAGTCGCATTTTATGAATTTGGTGCCATGTAAGTTCACACCATTAAATTTTGCGTCTGTTAACTTGCACTCCTCAAAATAACTTTCATCAAATTGAGAGCCACTGAAATCGTATTTCACAAGTTTCAGATTTGTGAAGTAATTATACTTTATCGTGCATGATTTCATGCTTCTAAAAATAGCAGTCTCTATCCCCTTGTTTTTTAAATCGTTCCATATAATTCCTATTAATACGCTATTTGTAAATTCTAAATTCTTGGCTTCACTATACAAAAATTTAACATTTCCTATCACACAATTGTTAAATTTACAATTCTTGAATTTGCAATTTGTTAGTTTGATATTCAGAAATTGACATTTGGTAAAATTGCACTCTACGAATTCAAAATTTTCAAAGCTTTGATCCTCATATTGCTGATCTTTTATTTCCTGTTCTTCAAAATATTCCATGTTTTCTCCCATACAGTCTCTCAGTGTGATTCATATTTTTATTATAATATTGCTGATTTTAATCGATAAATGAATTTCATACCCTAGATTATTTTAATCCATATATATTAATCTATATGTCATTTTAGCATGATTCTTTATTTTTTAACATAAATAAAGGATGCTTTCTCGAAAATCTTTGAGACAAGCATCCTTTCATACAACCATATATTTCAGTTACATTTTCGAAGAAATAATTTTATAAGCAATAAAAAATATAACCACCTCAACATATATCCCACTTATTGTAATCCATGCAGGTACCATATAATCCATTAGCAAAAATACAAATGCCATTATGGCAAATATAAGAATCGAAGCTGCTGCGACCACACTATATGTTGCTCTCAATATTTGAATATTTCTCTCATCTTTTAATTCAATTTCTTCGGCTTTTAATTTTTCTGGAGTACTCTTTTTAAACTTTATTAAACGTATCACTCCAATTGCCACAAATGCTCCGCCTACTCCTACTATCATTCCTGCTGTCATTTTAAGATTCGGAGTGCTCTCCACATATTGTTGAAAAACCGTTCCAAATATAATTGACAGAATTCCAAGCACAATTAATCCAATGTATATTTTCTTATTCTGATTTGATTTACGTAACATATTTTTATTCCTCCTCATATATAAATATCTGTTCAATGCTCATTTTAAAATACCTGGCAATTTTAAAAGCCAAAAGAATGGATGGATTGTAACGCCCATTTTCAAGTGAACTAATCGTTTGCCTTGAAACTTCCAGTGCTTTTGCTAGTTCTTCTTGATTAATACCATGCTCATTTCTTATTTCTTCTAACCGATTTTCCATTCGATATTGATACCTCCTATCTCTTCTGATTTAAAACATCTTTTTGATTAAAAGGATCTTTCAAATCTGAATCATAAAAATTACATGCAGATTATAATGCATTTTTGTAAAGCTAGCTTTACATGTATTATATGTGATTATTTTGATTTTGTCAAGCAAGCTTTACATTTTTTATAATTATATTTTATATACTTTTTTCTTCTAGTACAATTAAAATTTTCTCATGATCATTTAAACAAAAAGCCAGCTAAACAGTTCTGTATCTACTGTTTAGCTGGCTTTATAATATTAATTTTTATTAGTTAATTCTATTCGACCTCTGTAATTTTTTTCACACCTATGTAGGTTGCTAGTAAATAATACACCGGAATCGTCAAAAATAGTATCCATCCTGGATGCCAGTTAATAATTCCACATAAGCAAAGGACTGTATAAATTACGCCTACAATAATTGGATAAGGGAAGCGCTGAGGCGCATTTGGTTCTCCTTTTCCAAACCAATTCCATCCACTGTGCATTCCAAACATATTACTTATAATAAAGACTGGAATAACAAATGGAAATGGTACCTTATTAAATACCGTACTTCTAGATTTTACTTTTGAATTATCATTCCCTGATTGTTCTTCTTTTGGGGATTTTTCCTCAGCGTTGCAATGTTGCTCACCAGTTTCGCTTTCAATTTCATTTTTAGCTAAATAGTCAATAGAAACCCCAAATATATTACTCAATTGAATCACGCATTCAAGGTCTGGTGTTGATTGGTCAAGTTCCCACTTTGAAACTGCCTGCCTTGAAACAGTTATTTTCTCGGCTAACTGTTCCTGCGAATAGCCATTTTTATTTCTTTGCTTTAAAATTTTCTCACCCAATGTCATATTAGTATTATCTCCTTATTATTGATAATTATATTTAACCTCAAAATGTAGTTGCAATCTACCTATATGACCTTGAATTTTCGCAACCAGCAGTTGCAATCCGCTTTTTTCTACTTATCTCATCTAATTCCTTTTCGGATTATATAAAATACTCATGTAGCTTATCTAAAATAATATATGTTTAATAATTTTTGTCAATGGTATGGTCAAATATATTTTATAAACTTGATTCAACACAGAATTATAAAGAAATTCTCATTGCACTTTTTAAAGTCTACGGTATTTCTTTAGCAAAAATGTATTTAGTACAAAAAGCACTACAATCATTCCGAGCAACCCTAAAATCCAAGGATATATCACATCAATTCCATCTCCAAATATCACGACTTTTTGTAACGCCGCACAGCCATAATAAATAGGGGCCAAATAGCATAAATTTCCAAGTCCATATGGTATCGTATCTAGTGGAATTAACCCTGAGAAAAATATCTGAGGAATTAATACGATAGGGATAAATTGAACTAATTGGAGTTCGTTATTTGCAAAAATTGACATTAATGCACCAACCGATACTGCTGCAAATGACAATATAATCATAATCAGTGTACATAAAATATAGGAACCCTCAACATGTAATTTTAATACATATACAGAAAACAAAAATATCACAACACTTTGTATGGCAGAAAGGATACCATAACCAAGCGTATATCCGCCGATCACAGTTGATCTTCTAATTGGAGCCATCAGCATTCTCTCTAAAGTCTGATTTGTCCTCTCACGAACAAATGACATTCCTGATAATATAAATACAAAGAAAAATGAAATGACACCGAGAAATACGAAACTTAATGAATCTAGCTGGTTTTCGCTATTTGTTTCATACTCATAGTTTATATGTATATTGGAAGCGTTAATATCTTGAACCGCTTTTAATACTTTCGAAGTCTTTGCACTCTTATCAAGCATATAGAGGTGAAGGCCCTCTTGATTAGCCCATATGATAGCATCTTGTCCTTGTAATTCCAAAAACGCTTTTAATTCAGGCATCGAATCTGTCACTTCTACATCTGCAGATTTCTCTAACCCAGTAAGAACAGTATCGCTTACATTATACACAGTAATCTTAGGCACATATCCTGAATCGCCTAATATGAAATAGAGCAGTGTAAATATTAAAATTGGGGCAACAAATAAGATTGCCAGTGACCTTTTATCATTTATTATTTGCGCTAAAATTCGTTTTATAATTGAAAACATGTGGATTCCTCCTCTTCGTCTACAAAAAATAAATCTTCTATTTTTCCATTTTCGGTCTTCTTCAATAGATTCACTACAGAATCGGCAATAATGATTTTTCCATTTCGCAGTAATGCTGCATTATCACATTCGGTTACCTCATCCATTGCATGTGTTGTAACTAGAATCGTAACTCCATTATCTCTTAGCGAATGTAAATAAGCCCATATTTTTCTGCGAAGTACAGGATCAATTCCTACTGTAGGTTCATCGAGAATTAAAATCTTAGGATTATGTATCATTGTTGTAGCTAATGATGCCCTTTTTTTCATGCCACCTGAGCAATTGCTCACTAACTTGTTTTTTTCGCTTAGTAGCCCAACCACTTGTAATAGTTTTTCTGCACTTTTTATAATTTCTTCTTTTTTTAAATTTTGAATTCCAGCGAAAAATTTCATATTCTGAAGTATTGAAAGCTCACTGTACAGCGCATCCTCTTGTGGCATAAATCCAATCTGTGCGAGCATTTTCTTATTCGGCATCTTAACTCCGTCAATTAGAACTTGCCCCTTTTCTCCAGTAATCGCGCCCATAATAATTCGCAACAATGTAGTTTTCCCAGATCCAGATGCCCCCAACAAACAATATATTTTCCCATTTTCCACAGTCAATGAAATATCTTCTAACACAACATTGGCTTTATACCTTTTCACTATTTCAACTATTTCTATCCTCATAAAGCTCCCCATTCCCGCACATCTTTCTGCGCAACTTTCAGCACCTTTGTGCCTTTATTTCTTATGTTTTTTTATTACTTTTGTTTCTTTTATTTCTTTATTTCTTTATTTCTTTACTTCTTTACTCCTTTTATTTCTTTACTTCTTTTATTTCTTTACTTCTTTTTTCCCTTAGCGCCTACCCCCGTTTGAGTGTGAAAGCGCCTCACAAAATGTAACTGTGAATATAAATTTATCATGGTGCATTTCGCCGCAGACCGGCTGAAAACAGTGTCCCTTTACTGTTTGAAGGAAAGGCAAGGCAAATACACCATGATAAATTTATATTCACTCGATACGTTCCTGCCGCCTTTTCCTCTCAAACCTAAATATAATTATAGGTTTTCAGCAACTTAAATCAATCAACAATAAATAAGAATCTGTTGGATTTTTTGAGTTGCTAATATAGTGTCCTAAGTTATATAATTATATAACTTCATTTGAGTATCTAAACTCATTTTATAATGTAAACAATAAATAACAATTTAAGGGGTGTATAAAAATGGATTCTAATTTATCGTTAACAGCGAACCAAACAAGGCAAAATATTATGACAGCTTTTTGGGACCTATATACCGAAAAACGAATTGAGAAAATAACAGTGACACAAATCTGCACACGTGCAGGATATAACCGATCAACCTTTTATAAATATTTCTTAGATGTGTACGATGTGCTCGACAAAATCGAAGAACAGATAATAACGCCCGAAATGCTTGAAAAGTCTGTGGTTTCATATCTATTATCAGACAATAAGAAGCTTGCATTCGAACAGATTATACTGCTATTTGAAAAAAGTAGTGGCTATATCCCTGTGCTTCTTGGTGACCATGGAGATTCAGCATTTAGACACAAGCTTATGAGCAAACTAATTCCCGTGGTTTCTAGCCATTTCCATATATCTATCGATTCTAATAAAAGCACAAAATATATTCTAGAGTATCAAAGTGCAGCGATTTTTAATACAATCGCAAACTGGTATGCCAATGAAAAAGACATACCAGATGAAGAATTTATCCAATTACTATTAAGTATAAGCACGAATGGAGTACAACGCGAATTAATCAAAAATGTATTTCCGGTCACTTTATAAATTGATCGATTGCCTCATTCATCTTTACTATTTTTTCCCAATCTCTTTCTTCAATCGCATCTACAATGCAGGTTTGGATATGATCTTTTAAAATAACTTTACCCGTATTATTAATTGCTGACTTCACTGCTGCTAATTGTATTAAAACATCGCTACAGTCTCTTCCGTCTTCTACCATCTTTTTAACCGATTCTAGATGTCCAATTGCCCTTGCTAATCGATTGATAACTGCTTTCGTATTCTGATGAGTATGTTGATGATTATGCTCCTCTTGTAAGTGATCATGGCAATGTTCCTGTGATTGATCATGGCAATGTTCCTGTGATTTATCATTGCAATGTTCCTGTGATTGATCACGTCCAAGTTCCTGCGATTGATCATGGCAATGTTCCTGTGATTGAATATTTGGGCCAATAAAATCTTTCTTAGTAGCGTCAGCATAATTTATGCTTTGATTTATATCGATTGTTTTCTCTTTTTGTTTTTTGCTTATATCCATAGCGCCCCCATATATAGTAAGACTTTTTATTTTTTTCATTTTTTAGATAGCATTGAATTTTGTACAATATCTTTTCATTATAATATCATATAATTACCTGAAATGTATTCTTTTTTCATAATAAGAACATGATATCTAGACAATCATGTTCAACTGCATTTATAAGTTCAAAGCTAATATTTTTTACATCTTCCTTCAAATATTCATATAACTGTTCATTATGATTATATCCTTGATTCACTAATATTTTAACTAAATTGCATAGTTTGATTTCCAATTCTTCCTGCGAAGAACTTTCAATATATTTTTTCAAAACAACAGCATCTTTTTTTTCAAAACAGTGATTTGTAATATTCTTTCCAAGAATCATGCATACAATAATATTACGTAATACAATACTTCCAACATTAATAAATAGTTCCTCGTAGTCTGCATGATAGGAAGAAAGTAATGTTGTAATATATTCCTCTGGAAATGCCTTCAAAAGTTCTTGCTCTAACTTTGTGTATGATAAATATTCATAAATTGCATCTATGCCACACGAATCCTGAACACTCTTTATTGTCGGGTAATCTAGCGTTAAAATATGATTTTGTGGATTGAATTTGGGGTCATAATATAGAAAAAAAGCTGGCATTCCTTTCATAACAGTTTCATAATAAGCACGATTTCTATATGCATTAAAATCAAGTGCTATCTCTTCAAACAATGCTTTTGTCTTAAATACTTTTTTTACCACCAACTCATAGCCTGTACGATATGCTAACTTTGAATCTTGTTGCTCTGTCATATCCTTCACCGCCATGTCCTTCGCTGCACCGGAATCTAGTTCATAATTGACCAAATCGATTTCATTCATACAGTAAATAACCGCATTCATGAGTTGCTTCGCTGTATTGTATGACACAGAAGTGCTCTCTTTGCTTGTATATTTTTCTGTCAATTCTGCAACAATTGGAATTAATTCTTCCATTTCAAATTTATTCACCTTTGCTCCTGTCTGCTATGCGAATAGTACTCGCATTATTTTGCGAAACTCAAACTCTGATATGCGTTTTGAAAATCATCACTCGCCTAGGTCCTCATACTTTCCTATAAATCCACGCGTTCCCTCACGAATGCTTCTTGCGAAATCTTCTAGGCAGGTATCTTCTAAGTACTCCAATGAGCCCTGACAATCGTTGTCAAAATGCTTTTTCATATATTCAATCAATTCATCATCTGTAAGTTCATCCAGTGATTCATTTTTATACAAATAAAATATATCTTGTAGCGATTCCAGCGTATCCACATAATTATCTTGGTAAATGAATGGAGAGTCACAAAAAGCAAATATTAACTTAGGCAAGATACCTCCACCAAACTCAATTCTTTCTTGTTCCTTCAAGCTGTTTTTTCTAGCCTCCAGTAGCATCAATGCATCTTTTTCTGTTAGAGATACTCCAAACTTTTGTGAATACTGATTACAGTCAGTTACCTTTTCAATTTGATACTGCCCTTCACCCAAAATACTTAAAAACTTAAATTCATCCATATAATCATTCCTTTCTAGACATCGCTATGAATATCACTTAGATAATTGTTGATTTTACTACCAGAATGATTTCATTACAAGACTTGAAAAAATACTGTTTTTGTGGTAATATACATATATAAAAGAGATGGAAAATCAAACGAATTATATTTGATTTTCTATCTCTTTTTTATCTTAAATATTATGGTTTTAGTGCCAAAGTTCCTACTCTTTAACCCTTATCGTCCCTAAAATCAACAATTTTATCTGTGTAAATCCATGTATTTCCATCATCTTCTGATTTTAAAAGTGCTTTGCATTTTCCACCCTTATAATCTCCATTTTCATCTTGTGCATAATACATATATAGTACACCGTCTTCTTTCCACGGAGCTTCTGGAATAATAAATGGTGTATATATATCTCCCAAGAACGCAACCTCTATTTTCGGCAAAAAGATATCACTAAATGTTAAGCCACCGTCTTCAGTCCTATAAAAATTAGTAGGTTCACCCTCTACCCATTTATAACAGAAAAAGCCCAACTTTTCAGTTATAAATGAATAAGAACGCATTGTCCAACTTGAAGGTGCCCACCCAATCTCTAACCATGTGGTTCCTCCATCTTCGGACCTATAAATTTTTCTAGATTCTTGACCCATTGTTCGATCCAAAAGTCTTGCATCATATCCAACCAAAGAAGTGACCCAGAACTTACTTCCATCGAGCCGACCTATCACTTTTCCTTCACTATCAGGTTGTATACTATTTTCTATTTTAGCATCTTTACTTGCCTGTTTGTCTATCTTTGCCGGTTTGTCTATCTCTGCCTGTTTGTCTATCTCTGCCTGACCACTTGCGTTATACGAAATCAAGTCATTCGCTTCCGGAAGTATTTTTTTATTAACCTTATTTTCTATCTGAGGACCGCCATCACTATCATAAAAAGCAACGTCTTTACTCTTTAATTGATCTGAATCCGAAGAATCTGCTGCTGTAGAATGTTCTCCCATATCCTCAATAGCTGTAGCATGTTTATCTGACAATGAATATGTAGGACTATATCCCTTGCTATCTTTTATATAGTTTTCACCATTACCCGAAAAGTAATATGTCACTATACCCGCTGACACCAATATAAGAATCGTAAAAATACATATTCCAATCTTTATTTTATTTTTCAATGTTTTATATTCCCCCTTGACATTAATTATTACGCTTATTTTTGCGCTTATTTAGTTGTTCCTATATTTTTATAAAATCTGTAAATTTCTCATCGCTTTTTCATACTATTTCCGTTTTTTGTTTACCGCTACATTAATATTCGATGTAAAAATGTGTGCGTGCTTTAACGATTTCGTATTTTGACATATTACTAATCTCACTTCATAAATACTATGCACAATGTTTGGATATCTCTTCCACTGAAATATCGTATATGCTTGTTATCTACTTTTCCCTTGAAAATTATATACCCTCTTTATTAATAATTATAATTATAATACAAACATTTTAATATTACCATAAATTTCCACAGATTTCAGTGTCTTATGATTACTTTCATCCAACTTTCATAAATATTTATTTCTTTGGGCTAAAAAAAAACACCTGCGAGACAAGTAGTAAACTACTGTCCCACAGATGCCATATGTTTATCAAATATTTAGTTCTACCACAAATCTTGGACACTTTCTCTTATATATTGATTATATATACTTCTAACGCCTTCCATCTGAACATCCGTAAGTGGTGGAATCTCGCCTGCACGTATGTTACTTATGACTTGATCCGCATTGCTTGCACCAGGAATCACTGTAGAAACAGCATCAAACATCAGTATCCAGCGAAGTGCAAATGGTATTAAGTCTTGCGTGTTGAATAATTTCTTTAATTCTTCTACCGCCTTTAGTCCTAATTCATAATCGACGCCCGAAAAAGTTTCGCCCTTATCAAACGATTCTCCATTACGATTAAATGTACGATGATCTTTTGCACCAAATATAGTATCTTTGCTATATCTTCCAGTCAGCATTCCGCTTGCCAATGGAACTCGTGCGATTATGCCGATGTCTTTTGCATTCGCCTTTATAAAAAGTTGCTCACTGGGTTTAAAACGAAACATATTAAATATAACTTCTATTGCAGAAATACCATAATCCATAGCCGCAATACCTTCTGAGACTTTTTCAATGCTTACGCCATAGTTCGCTAACATTCCATCTCGTTTCATTGTTGCAAGTGCATCCCATACTTCATCTTTTTTATAGACTTCTTCTGGTGGGCAGTGAAGTAATATCATATCAAGCTTTTCAACGCCAAGTCTTTTCAAGCTTCCTTCTACAAACCCTCTTATACTTTGAGCTGTATAACCTTCGGCAACATGTGGATTTAATGCCCGCCCACACTTCGTTGTTATATATATTTCATCTTTTTTATCTTTAATAAATTCACCAATTGCTTTTTCACTCATATTTCCATTATATACATCCGCTGTATCAAAGAAGTTAATGCCTTCTTCATATGCCGTCTCGAGTATCTTTCTGGCCTCTACTGCATCAAATGGATTGCCCCACTTTGTTCCTAACTGCCAAGTTCCGAGACCTATTTCTGTAATCATTGCATTTGTATCACCAAATTTTCTTTTTTGCATAATATTTCTCCTCAATTCTCATTATTTCAATATGACTTTTATTATACCGCAAATATTATATATAATATAATCTTTTTATCTGCTATTAATTCAATTTACAGAAAAGCTCTTTTATAGATGTAACATCTGAACATTACTTTATAATCCTTAATTTAAAAGACCTTTTATGTTTTCCCAATTTCCAGATTTCAATATCCCTTTATAATAACTCAATTCATCCTCAATAATCTCATCGATGGCTTTCATTCCAAGTACTTCGACTGGTGCTTTGTCATCTGTAAGAATCAATTCACCTTTTTCTTCCTTATTTAATCCGGTAGCAACTTTATTCATCATGTTTAAAAGTTGTTTATTATTATTTTTACTGCAGTATTCTGTGTAGGTTTTACTAAATGTCTCAATTCCTCCCTTTTTTTGAAAGGCAAAAAGTTCTGTATTTGTTCCATTATCTACATTTACCGTGTAGACATCCGTAAATACACTTGCAATGGTGTCGGATAGATAATCATTGATTGATCCTTCCTTTGATGACGCCATGTTAAGATTTACTACCATGACACCATTTTCACTTAAATGCTCTTTTACCAAGGTAAAAAATTCCACTGTAGACATCTGAAATGGAATCGTTATGTCTTGATATGCATCTACCATTATAACATCATATTTCTTAGCCGTACTAAGAAAGGCTCTTCCATCATACACGCTAACATCAACTTTTTCAGGCAATTCAAAATATTCTTTTGCTAAATCCGCAATTTTTTGATCGATTTCTACACCTTGCACATGTACATTTGGAAAATACTCTGTACACATTGATGCAAACGTTCCTGTTCCAAGTCCCAGAACCAGTATATCACTATTCTCATTTTGAGGAACATTTGCCATAAATGGAGCTGCAATTGCATAATCATAATACATTCCAGTAAGTTGTTTGTTTTTCATCTTGATTGACTGAACTCCCGCCAATACATTTGTAGACAAAATCACGCTTTCATTCGTATCTTTTACCTGCAAATAATTATATATAGATTCACCTTCATAAACCACATCTGATTCCCAAAATGCAAACGTATAACTACTGCAACCAAAGCTTAAACCGATAATTAAAACAATAGAAACGACTGCCTTTTTTTTAAATTTTTTAATTGATATAAAATATAAAATACTTAATATCGCTAAAATTCCCGCGAATATCAAGAATGTAGCTGCAGTTCCAACTGTCGGAATCGTAACAAATGTAGGAATGAATGTTCCAATTATACTACCAATCGTATTAAGCGCCCCTAATCGTCCAACAATTTCACCATTTTTCTCCAAGTCATGTACTGCATACTTTACGAGTGATGGTGTCACCGTCCCCAAAAGCATGAGTGGAAATACAAAAATAACCAAACAGCATGCTAACGATGCCCATACTAGGAAATTATCTGTAACCACCATTGCAACCAATAACGACACGCCTGCTATTATATATTTTCCAACAAATGGAATGAGAGCGATCCATATAGATGCGATTAAAATACGGTTATATAATTTCCCTGGATCTGGATTCTTGTCAGCCATCTTTCCACCCCAGATATTTCCTAGTGCCATAGCAATCATGATGGCCCCGATGATAACTGTCCACACGATTTGTGACGAACTAAAATATGGTGCAAGCAATCTACTTGCACCTAATTCAATTGCCATTACAGCCATTCCCGCAAAAAATTCTGTAGCATATAAGAAATACTTATTTTGTAATATTGTTTTTTTATCCACTTTGTTCCCCTCCAATTACTGATTCTTCTTTTGACTGATGATTTATATAAATTAAAAAGTCGCAAAAAATAAACTATCATTTTTTGCGGCTAAATTTTAATAGGTAGAATATAAATATATTATAACTTATCCCTCTGCAAACTTCAATAATTTTAAATCTATACTATATGATATATTTAACCTCTTTATTTTTAAATAATTCTTCAATTTCTTTATAGAAAAATTGTTTGATTTCGTCAAGATCTTCTTTGGGATACACATATTTTCCATAACCAAATTGACCATATTTGAACTTGCGGTCTTCCTCGTTCATTGGCAACTGATTGTCTGGAAATACTTGGTTTATCCTGTTTTTAGCTGTCATTGTATAACGATGAGATATGATTTCAAAAGTGACAGGATATTTCAAATTATCCGGGAGTATATCTCGTAATTTTAGCAATAAACTATGGTACTCTTCTTTCCAATTTGGATAAACAAATACAGGTGCTATCAAATAACCCATAGGATATCCTACCTCTGCCACTTTGATACTTGCCTCTAACCTTTTATTACAAGAGGATGTAAAATGTTCATATTCATCAATAACGTGTTGCGTATTAATACTAAATCTAATTTCTGTATTTCCATTATGTTCTAAGTTTAGCAAAGATTCTACATCATTATATTTTGTTACAAACCTAAATCTGGCTTTGCTATTTTTTCCAAAGAATAGAATTGAATTTTCTAGTGAATGAGTGTATGGCTCTACTGGTATCGGATCAGAGGTAGCCGCCCCCTCAAATATTGTGACATCTGGTAACCTTTCATCAATATACTTTTGTGCCTGAAGAAGTATGTCCTCTATATTAGCATTAACCTTAATAAAAGGCCGATCTCCTAACATTGTATTAAGATAACAATATTCACAATGTCCCATGCAACCTGACACCAAGGGCAATTGATAATGAGCTGACGGTTTGCAGGTTTGAAATTTCAAACTTTTCTTTGCACCTATAACTAAAGACTTTTTACTTTCCCTATACCAAGAATACAAGTCGTCACCAGGAATGTGTTGCTTAAATTTATTAGAATCTAAATATATTATTTCTATGTCGCTATTATTCTTAAATGTATCCAGTATTTGTCTAGCCATTTCGTATTCCATTGCATCTTTTTCAATTATAATCCTTTTAGGTATAAACATTTCTACAATCCCTTTCTTTAGATCCTCTATTTTAACAATAATCACAGTAGTTATTTACTACTAATGTAATTATTGTCAAAAAGATTTGTAACCATTCAACAAACGAAATTTACATCCTGTCGCTTATAATATTCCAATCAATATTTTTCATGAAATTATTGATATAATCTACTTTTTTATCTGCATATTGAAGGAAATAGGCGTGTTCGTACATATCTAATACTAGTATAGGCGTTGAAAAGGCAATATTTCCTACGTCATGCGCATCTAAGCTAATATTTCTAAATCTTTTAGAACGAACATCATATGCTAAAACAACCCAGCCTCTACTTGCCTTTGCAGTAGCCACAAATTCTTTTTCCCATTGTTCAAAGCTTCCAAAGTCCCGGCTCAAATATTTTTTTACTGTCTCATCTGGATTACTTTCTGGACCACCAATGTTTTGGAAATAAAGCTCATGAAGAATAACTCCATTTAATGCAAACGTCTCTCCTCTTTTAATTCCCCTGTATTTACTATATGTAGAATTTGCTTGCACTAAATCTGTATCTTCCATAAGTAACTTATCAATCTCGTTCATCTTGTTAATATAACCTTCATACAATCTCATGTGTGCATTAAACTGTTCCTCATTAATTACCGTAACCTCTTTTGAATATTGAAAATCAATATTTACGAATTCCATAAAACGAACCTCCCATTTATGCATTATATTTATTACCGTTCTGCGGATCTTTAAGTATGAATGATAGAAAGTTTTTATACTTTATATATATACGCAATTGACGAATATTTATTAATATTAAATACCTATCTTTTCATTAATTTTTATAATATTGCTAAGCTTTGCGACTGCACAAAACATCATACCAATAACATAAAATACAAATAAATTCCACTATTAAATATAGTGTATTTTTATGGGTAATTATGTTATAATTTGTAGATAAAAGTAACTCAAAAAAACCATTAAAGAGGGGCTCTATGGCTAAAAAAATAACGATACTATTTATGATTATTTTAATCTTTATTTCTAGTTCAAACTTTCCTGTAAAAGCTGCAACCACGCTAGCAAAAAATGTACTTATCATAAATTCTTACCACCAGGGATTTCAATGGACTGATGATCAATCCTCAGGAATCATGTCTTCTCTTTCATCCCTAGATATCAATTATGATGTTTCTATAGAATATTTAGACTGGAAGCGATATCCTACAGAAGTCAACATAGCTAACGCCTATAATAATATGAAATCAAAATATTCGAATACTAAAATGGATGTTATAATGTGTACTGACGATGCCGCTTTAAACTTTGCATTAAAATATCGTGGTGAACTATTTTCTGATGCGCCCATAGTATTTTGTGGTGTTAATTCGAATGGGCTAGCCGATATATCAAAGGATCAAGTTAACTTTACTGGTGTATTAGAAGAATTAGATCCCGAAAGTACTATTAATGCGGCCTTAGCTATTAATCCTGCCTTAAAAAACATTTATATAATATATGACAATACGGAAAGTGGAATATCAACTGGGCAACTCTGCATTGACACTGCGAAAAATATTAGCAATACATTTAATGTACAACCATTAAATAATCTAAGTAAAAGTGGTATTATTGATTTTATATCAAGAGTGGATAAAAACAGTATGGTTCTTGTAACCTCCTATTTTGTAGATATATATGGAAATAATATTGATCATCACGCGTTCTGTGAAAATTTAAGCAATTCATCCCCTGTCCCTATATATCATCTATATGATTTTGGATTAAATCATGGAATATTCGGTGGTAATCTCATTATAGGAAAAATTCAGGGCGAAGAAGCCGGTTTATTAACTAAAAGGATTCTACTTGGTGAACAAGCTTCTTCCATTCCGATTATAGATAGAAAAACAAATAAATATACTTTTGATTACAATATAATGAAAAAATATAATATATCCAAATCTCTACTACCTAAGGATAGCCAAATAATCAACAAACCATTTTCTTTTATAGAAACATATCGTAAATTAGTATATGTAGTACTATTTATTTTTTTACTACTTATTTCATTTACTATAATATTACTATTCTATATTAGAAAGATAAGACTTATGCAACTCCGTATTTCAGCAAATAATGAAGAATTAACCCAATTATACGAAGAGTTAACTGCAACAGAAGAAGAACTTCGCGCACAATATGAGGATGTTACAGAAGCACAAACCCAATTAGTAGAATACAGCAGTGAACTTCACCATCTTGCCTATCACGATACTTTAACCGGCCTTTATAATAGATTGTATCTTTATGAAGTAGTTGAACAAAAACTGACTTTAAGCTCATGTATCGGTGCTTTATTTTTTATTGATCTAGATAATTTCAAATTTGTAAACGATGCTTTAGGACATAATTTGGGTGATGAACTATTAAAGGCGATCAGCCTTAGGCTTTTAAATCTTTCCTCTAAAAGCAATTCTCTTATACGTTTAGGCGGTGACGAATTTGTATTCTTCTCTAGTAATATAAAAAGCAAAGCAATTGCACAAAATTTTGCAAATAAAATAAGCAAATATTTTATTAAACCGTTTGATATTTTGGCGAATCATCTCACCGTTACTGTGAGTATTGGCATTGCCTTATGTCCTGATAATGGGTCGAATGTAGATACTCTGCTTCGTAATGCGGATATGGCTATGTATAAAGTTAAGAATAATGGAAAAAATGGATTTTTCTTCTTTAACAACATTTTAAAAGATATGTTACTTGATAGAGTCAATATTGAAAACAATTTTAAGAAGGGTTTATCCCATAACGAATTTCAAATCTATTACCAACCGCAAATTATCACAACTACAAATGCTATTGACGGTTTTGAAGCTTTAATAAGGTGGTATAGTCCTGAACTCGGTATGTTACCCCCTTTAAAATTTATATCTATTGCAGAAGAAACCGGCTTTATCAAGATATTAGGAGAATGGATTTTAAGATCTGCTTGTCATTATATAAAAGATTTAAATAATAGAAAAAATGCTAAATTTAAAATATCCGTAAATATTTCTGTAATTCAACTGCTTCAAGATAACTTTGTAGATATCGTAAAGCAAGTATTGATTGACTCAAGATTATCTCCTGAACTATTAGAACTTGAGATTACAGAATCAGTTATCATGGGATCTCCTGAATTAGTTGTAGAAAAGATTAAAGTTCTTCGACGTATCGGCATTAAAATTGCTTTAGATGATTTTGGGACTGGTTACTCATCCCTCTCCTATTTAAGAAATATACCTATAACGACCTTAAAAATAGACAAATTGTTTATAGATGATATTTCCAACCCTAAATCTAATACAGATGTTACCGATGCCATTATTGACCTTGGACACAAAATGAATTTAACGATAGTAGCAGAAGGTGTTGAGACCGAGGAACAGCTTCAATATTTAAAGAAAAATAATTGTGATAAAATCCAAGGTTATTTATTTTCTAAACCACTTCCTGTAACGGAACTTGAATGTATGATTGAAGAACATAAAAAAACTTATGGACACTAAAGCTGGATATCAAGCTGTATAATCTACTTGCATTATCTGCCTATATTATCTAATTATATTATCTACTTGTATTATCTGCCTATATTATCTAATTACATAAAAAAGCTGCATGATTTTATATGAAAAATCATACAGCTTTTTTTCTTACTTAAATACCTTAATACGATTTTCTAATGGTAGATATTGCTTTTCATCTGGCTGCGCAGTTGGCTTTCCAAATGGCATTTGTGCTATGAGCTTCCAGTTGCTTGGAATATCCCATTCTTCTTTGACCTGAGCTTCAATCAATTCACTATAATGTTGTAATGAAGCACCATATCCTTCCATTTCCAAGGCCGTCCAAATGACATATTGGTGCATTCCACTTGATTGCTGAGCCCAAATCGGAAAATTATCTTTATAAAGAGTGAATTTTTCTTGCAAAGATTCAATTATACTAATATCTTCGAAAAACAATATTGTTCCATGTCCATTACGAAACGAATCTATTTTATCCTCAGCAGACGCAAATTGATCTGCAGTGACTACTTTCCTTAAAGCTTCTTTTGTTATATTCCAAAGTTTATCATGATGTTTTCCCAATAATAAAACTACCCTTACACTTTGAGAATTAAAAGCGGATGGCGTATGCTTAACTGCATGTGCAATAATTTCTTGAATCACCTCATCCGTCGTAACTGCTTCTTTACCAATCCCATAAAATGTTCGTCTTTCTGCTACCGCAGTATTAAAGTCCTTCTTCATATTATTTCCTCCAATTGATATAATATATTTCTATTTTATAAATGTATTATCATCAAGTTCTTTAAACGCTAAATTCAATTCTTCTTTGGTATTCATAACAATTGGACCTCCCCATGCTATCGGTTCCTTGAGCGGTTTCGCTGTTAAAAGTAAGAATCTCATGTCACTATCCGTTGCTTTAACCCAGAAGCTAAGCCCAGCATTAAATAATACCGCCTGTTTTTCTGATATTGTTTCCTCGCTATCCTGGTCGAATCTTCCTTCGCCTTGAACAATATATATAAATAGTGTCGCATCTTCTTGTGTATCAAAGTGCCATTCTTTGCCTGCTGCTAATTCAACATCTAAATATGTCGCTTTCACATAGTTCCCTTCAAACGCACCCTGATTTCCCATATAATTTCCTGCAATTACATGAACGATAGTTCCTCCTTCATCAATCACCGGAATATTTTCTCGCTTAATATCGCCATATTTAGGGGCTGTCATCTTATCTTTTGAGGGTAAATTAAGCCAAATCTGTGCGCCCAACATTCTTTCAGTGGGTTTTGGCATTTCCTGGTGAATAATCCCCGATCCTGCTGTCATCCACTGGCAATCGCCATCTTTTATGCTTCCTTTGTTACCAAGACTATCACTGTGCTCTATATCTCCATGTATTAGGTATGTTATTGTTTCAATTCCTCTGTGAGGGTGCCATGGAAACCCTTTTGTATAATCGTCTGGATTTGTGGAGTCAAAAGCATCTAACATTAGAAATGGATCATAATCCTTTGTATCATTATATCCAACCACACGAACGAGATTTACGCCCGCGCCATCAACTGCGTGTATTCCTTTTGTGATTTTTTTTACCGTTCTAATTTTACTCATTTTTAAGAACTCCTTTCATTTCTAGTATTTCTAAAAAATAAAGTTTCCATCCTGAAATACAAATATGGAAACTTTAGATATTCTATTATTATAATTCGTCTAAAAATCCTATTAATACATGTGTAGCATCACAAAAAGGCTTGTCATATGATTTACCACAACGACACAATGCAACACGGTTTCTTATCTCATATAGCTCTCCATCAGCAGCCTCAATAGGAATATTACCTTTTACAAATATTCCAGCGCTAACACCTTCTTCTGGATCTTGAATAATATCAATGCAAGGTTCATAAAATGGTTCAATTGCTTCTCCAGTTTCTTTGTCAATCGCGGTCAACCTACCTGTTGGGCAATCACATGCAGTCTGTATCGCTTTTTCCCTATATTCAGGCCTATCAGAGTTTTCTACTAATTTCCAAGTATTACCTTTGTCGCTATGACAGAAACGTGCGAAAGCACATCTGCCATCATCTAAGAGATCTATACCAGGCCCCTCAAATATATCCGCTCTGTCTTCATACTTGTCTCTTGAAGCTGTTTCAGTACCCTTAAAATTAATTGTAGAATGTGTGCCATCACAAAAAGGAGGATTTTTAGACTTGCCACAGCGACATAGATGATATTCTTCTGCTTGTGGTAACTCTTGTCCATCTTTGTATTCATAGCCTTTCCCTTTTTTGACTATTATTTTCTCTTGTAGCGGAATATTTCCGGTTACAATATATGGTCCATTCTCTATGATTTTAATTTTGCAATCTGTTTTATCTTTTGACATTGAGTTATGGCCTCTCTATTGATGTTCTTTAAGTTCATGTTCTGTTAGTAAATCTACATATGCACTTAATAATTCATCTTCTGCAGAGCAATTCTTTTTGTAATACCAATCTTTCACAGTTTTGCTAATCTCTTCGTCTGTTCCCTCTGCCTTATTAGGATAAACCGCAATCAATTTCCCTGTTTCCTTATTTCTTAATCCTAATTTTTCAACACCATTAAATTTTCCCATGTTTTTTCTCCATTTCATATGTTTTATAAATTCTTTTTCTATCATAAATGTCTAGCTTTCATTATACATCTAAATTTTTTTTATTCCAACTAATCTTTCATATTTTTCCTTCTGTACAATCAATTCAGGAGTGATAATAGATATCCGTATCCTTCCATCTCCATCTTTTCTTTTGAAACAAACTTTAAAGATGCACTATTGATACAATAGCGAAGTCCTCCTGATTCAATTGGCCCATCAGAAAATACATGTCCAAGATGTGCATCTCCTACCTTGTTTCGCACCTCAGTACGTACCATTCCATGAGTTTTATCTTTTATTTCTATAATCGCATTTTTATTTATTGGCTTTGCAAAACTTGGCCAACCACAACCGGATTCAAACTTATCACTAGAAACAAAAAGCGGTTCTCCTGTAGTGATATCAACATAGATTCCCTCTTTAAACACATCGTAATATTCATTTTGAAATGCTGGCTCTGTGGCACTATTCTGCGTTACATTATATTGCATTTCCGTTAAACTACTTGCTAATACTTCTTTGGATTTTGGGGTATACGTCTTACTATAATCAACTGCTTGCTTTGATTTATCAAATTTCTCTTTTCCTATATGACAATATCCGTTTGGATTCTTATCTAGATACTTTTGATGATATTCCTCTGCTTTATAATAATTTAATAGAGGCTTCACTTCAATTGCTATTTTTTCTTTATATTTCTTCTGAAGCTCTAAAATTGAATTTTCAATCGTATTTTCATCTTGAGGGTCAACATAATATATCCCTGTTCTATACTGCGATCCCACATCTCCACCTTGACGGTTGAACGTTATTGGATTTATCACATCGTAATACAGATTTAAAATGAATGCTAATCCAATTTTCTCTTCATCATAGATAACTTTTACAGTTTCTGCATGTCCTGTTTCCTTGTTACAAACCTCTTCATATGTAGGATTTTTCGTATTTCCATTTGCATATCCTACTTGCGTTTCTATAACACCCTGTATATCTTCAAAATACTTCTCAGTTCCCCAAAAGCATCCTCCAGCTAAATAAATTTCTTTTTTCATATTTCGCCTCACTTCTTTGCACCTTTTACAAGCCTAGGTGATTTAGCTCAACAATAGTTTATTTTTCATGTTTTGTCTACTGATTCTTAATTCGATTTTTTTCTAGAATCTTTTCCGCAATATTTTTCTTTTCTACATCACTTATAATATTATTCTCAACATTACTTATTATATAAGATCTTGAGGGTGTTTCACTAATCTCCATCGTAAATATAACCCAATTAAGTGGATTAAGATTTTTCTGAAGCTCCTCCATAAAATAATGCGCAATGTTTTCCAAAGTAGGATTCATTGTGTCAAATGGAGGACACTCATTCATATATTTTTCCTGATATTGTCCAAGATAATCCTCAATTAACTTTTCCACCTCATTAAACATTATAAATGTGTCCTTACTATTTACAACATATAATGATATTTGCCATGTATGAGGATGTCTTTCGCCCTTATTCCCATTGATATATATAGAATGGCTGGCATTGAGATAAAAATTATATTTGTATTGACTATATTCCATTATTTTTCTCCCAAATCTAGTTGCTATGATTTTTAGTTCTTCTACTTTTTCTTCACTATCTGTTCGATATTTATTCATAAATCGATCTATAAATTCTTCTACTTCTTCTTTATTAGAATTAAACAATAGCACTTTAAACTGATTCTCTTCCCAGTAGCATGCCAAACTACCACCTGCCTTAATTCTACCAAGAATAATCGTTATCAATATAAAATGTTCGATTTTCAAGTTTTGAACAAGGATATCTATTTCAATACATTTCTTTTTTTCTTCCTCACTCATACATGCGATTACTTCATCAACAATAGTTCTACTATAAAAAGAATCTACTTCATCTCGATCTAGGTTTACATAATTCTTAGTTTTATCATTTCCTAGTTTTTCAATAATCATTCTATTGTTTTTGGCCGCTTCACCTAAAGTTCTATTTCTTTTTTCATCAGCGCGTGATTTATAAAGTAAATATATAATAATCATTAATAATATAACTCCATATATAATAAAATATCCAAGCGCATGGAGCCTCAATTCATTAAATTTAACTTGTTTTAAAAGATAGTTTTGCCTTGTACAAATTACAAACGTATAATTGTCTCCATCGTTTTGTGTCTGAGCTGTTGATATAATATACTTTTGATTATCCTTTGAAGATACATTATTTCCATCAAAATAGTTGCTAATTCTTTCATCAATTAGTGTTGATGAAGTATTTTCATCTTTTAGGAATATGATATTATCATTTTTCGCGAAAATACAATAGGAGCTCGACGATGTTGGAAAATTTTCATCTACATTAAATTGAATGATATCTTTTAATTCACTACTATCATTTTCTGCCTGCACAACAGCGGTCTTAAGAAGTGTATTCGCGAGTAAATTTTGATTATCGTTATATGCAGACAGCGTTTTATTCACTGTATTATTAATATCTAATATAAGCAGCACTAACAAAATAACACCTAGTACAATTACCGATGCTACTATGATAAATCTATTTTTTTTGTCTTTATTTCTTCCCACTTAAACCTCTAATTCTACTTTTGCGTAGTAATAAATCCTCTTAATTTATCTATAACAATTATCACTACATTAAAATCTTTTTTTATAATTATTTTACAAGTTTCACATTCTTCTTGAAACGTCTTTGTTTTCCAAGTACTAGTACCTTTAATACTATTGATAATACCCGCCATTCGGAACCAATATACAACGAAATTAAACATAGGTAAAAAGAATACTAAAAGTATCTTATTTGCATAATACCTTCTTAATTTTTTATCCCAACTAAGATATGAAAACACATTCAGATAATACAAAAATGCCGAAAATGTATACAATGCATAAATAATTATCACCGATTGAACAATAAACATATATGGATAATTCATAAATGTAAGACAAATCAAAGCAAAATACCATATCATTCTAGGAAAGGCAAAAGTATGATCAAACATAAGAAGTCTTGTCATAAAATTTGTAAAAAACCCTTTTATTGCCCCAACATTTGTTGGAAACATATGAGCGACTTCAAGCTCACCCCTTTGCCAGCGCTGTCGTTGCACATACAAAGTATCAATGCTATCGATGGGCTCAACAAAAAATATTGCTTTTTCACAAATATCAATTTTCTTTTTCAACAGACGTCGAACCTGAAATGTAACATGTGTATCTTCACACACTGTTTCCGTATTATATAACTGCGTTTTTAAAATAGTAGACTTCCGAAATGACGAAAATGCTCCAGACATCGTAAATATGCTATTCCATTCAGCTTCAAAGTTACGTCCTGCCAAAAATGCCTGCGCATACTCGAAAAACTCTAGTTTTTGAACAAATCTCATAAAACCAGGTTTTGCATTAGAAATGAGCTCTGGATTTGTCAATATTGAGCCTGTCATACAATGAATGTTATCATTCGACTCAAATCTTTTGATTAGATTGAGCAATGCATCTTGATGCACGATTCCATCACTATCTAGATGTATAATATATTTTCCTTGACTATTAAACAACGCCATATTTAGTGCTTTCGATTTTCCTTGCTGCGCATTCATCCATTTTATATTAACGCCTTTGTGTTCTTTTTGGTACCTTTTAAAAATCTCAAAGCTATTATCTTTGCTACCATTATTAACCAAAAGAATATCCATCTTATCAAAGGGATAATTGGATTCTACTATAGAATTAATACACATTTCTAAAGTACTTGCGGAATTATAAACGGGAATAATTACAGATATTTCGGGGAAATATTTCAGTTCAATATCTTTTCTATAACGTAGTCGCTTCTTAATCAGTACTAAAAACCCAAAAACAGCTGGAATAATTTCCATTATTAGAGGTATTATAATCCAGGCTGTCCAAAATACCATTTCACTTGTCAGCATTCTCATTATGTTCTGCATAGTTAAATCCTCCAATCTTTTGTTTTACTATCTGCTGTTTTGTAAAAACATAGTAGTAAAGCAATATTGAAAGAGCATAAAATATAAGTCTTCCGATTATAGTATGTGCAACATAATAGGAATCACTTCCAAATCGAAATATAATTCCACATATGACCACGATTCTAATAACATTGAAAAAGAATATACATACACATCCAACAATACCTACAATGATTCGTTGTCCAACTTCATATACCTGAAAAAATGCAAGCAGTGAAACGAAAGCCATCATTTCTATAACACCTGAACATTCATAATCAATATACAATGATATTGATGAAAGAACGCTCTGCTTTGGTATAAATAGTATGCTATATTCGTAATACGCTTCGCATATTCCCGTTACTTTACCAATTATTCCAACAACCGAAGTCACATATTGTTTCAATATCACCGTCAACGCTGGCTGTATAAATATACACATAAAAACGAATAGCCCAACACTTCCCCATAGATATTGAAAATAATTCAGCTTACCGCGATGAAATACAGTAAGAAAATATAACCAGATTATAAAGCATACTATAATGAGCCAATTCATTATACTAACCTCGCTTTATTATTCCTGCGTAATTTTACAATAATTACTGTTCCCGCACATAATATAATTCCTAATAATGCACCTGTTGACGTTCCAAGTAATTCAATTGAACCGCCTCCTACATTTGGCATTCTTAACTTAATCTGTGAACCATTGTTAATCGTTCCGCTTTTTAAGCTCATAACTTTTTCCAAGTCCTTAATGTTAATTCTTATTTCCATTCTATCATTGGGGTTTCCTTGAGATACAGTAATTGCAGCATCTCCTAATGAATTATTTGGATAATAAGTAAAGGGATGTAATCCCAAAAATGTCCCATTCTGATTTAAATTTACTTGATGGCCCCAATCAACTGTATTTTGAGCATTTACATATCTGACAAATAGCTGGCATTCCACATTATTGATTGATAAATAAATAGCATCAATTGGCATGGGACTATTATAATTAGGATGCATTCCAACATAAATATAGATATAATTATCGTCCTTTATCAAAGAAACATCATGATTTGCCGTTCCATTATTAGAATTCCATGTAAGCTTTGACATCGGCTTATCCACCCAATCATCATAATATCCATCTACAGCTATACCCGCTGTATTTGACTGTGATGTTTGTGTTTGTAGCTGAACACTGTTGCTAGCATATGTTGTAGCTGCTGAATACATACTTAAAATGAATATAACGCTGCAAAGAGCCAATAATTTTTTAACTGTCTTCATCTTTTTTTGTTTCATAATGCTCTTAGCCATCGTCATAATCTTAGTTTTTGTCATTATCGTCTTCTTCTTTAATTTCATCATTATCGTCATTTTCTTTTTTCTCCTTCATCTTCAGCATTAAAACATAAGTTATAATTGCTAAAATTATGCCAACAGCAGTAACTAAAATACCCATTTTAAAATGTGGATATCCAATATCAATTACAGTTACACCAGAATCAACTACAATAAGATTATTATTTGTTTTATAATTATTGTCGCTACTAAATATATCAATACTTGATAATGTGGTATTCACATTGTTATATTCCGAATATATGGTTATCTTATTGCTGTCTGTCTTAATACTTAATGGAACCACTTTTCTATTCGGAGTAGAAAATTCATCCATTCCAAATATTGATCCCACAAGATTTTTGATTTCTAAATCTTTTGTCGTCTGCAAATAGTAAACAATGTTTAATCCTATAAAATGTAGGTTCTCATTTTGGGAGGTTCCAATAAACGGAAGATTCTTCTCTGGCATATTACAATATCCTTCGACATTTTCCAGACCATTTAGATATATCGTATTCCACGCAGGCGTATCAGCAGAGAAGTCCAAACTTTTATAAGTGTCTGCTTTATATTGAAATTCAGGATACGTTTCTGTAAATGTTATGATTTGTGCATTCACTCCAAATAATTCCATCTGTTTCTTAGCTCTATCTTCTGGAACCTTGTTCATATCTATATAAACTTGTACACCACTTTTAGATAATTTCAACAAAAGTTCTTCTGCCTTAGCCTTATCATCATAGGTAAAACCCGATAAATAGATGGTATTATATTTGCAAAGCTCTTCAAACGTATAATCACTTATGTTGGTTTTTGACCCCTCTTCAAAGCTAGGAAAAATCATTGCTATCCCAGATGCAGAATCTCCTATGGCAATATTCTTGTATTGTGTTATAACGCCAAACTGTTCTATCGTATCTTTATGAAACAGCAAACTGCTTCCATTATTTTTAACTAAATTATATCCACTTATTTGTGCAGAATTAATAACTTTTTCCATATCCTTCGCTTTTTCTTTTAGACATGTTATAGGAATCAGCACGGTGTCATTTCCAAGTTCCAATGCTCTATCAAATAAATATACATACCAGCCATTTTCAACTGCTGCATTCAAATTAACGATATTAGAAGCCGTACTGGCGCCTTCCCATCCTGCTCCAAAGGTATATTTGACGGTTTTACCCACACCAGCAATATAATAGGGAGCAAACGAACCATATTTACTCAGATCCAAAAGGGCCATTCGTTGGTTCGTTATTTTTTTAGCCTCAGTCAAAATCATCGTTTCTGCTTTGGCATCCAAGTCAGCCTGAACATTTTCAATTCTATCTTCCTTGGGATAATATAAATACTGAGCTGATGCAAAACAATCTGCAAGCAACATGATACCAAACAGCACTATCATCCATTTTCTTAACTGCTTCCACATAATAAATGAAACCATTGCTACGGCTAGCGCAATTGGAATAAATCGAATCATCCACAAAAACTGGCTAAAAGGTAATTTTGAAAAAAGCGTGTATATTGATTTCGTTGTACACAAATACAATATTACTACAGTAATAAATCCAGGTTTTACTTTCTTTGTACCAAAAACAATTCCCATTAAACAAATAATAAATATGGAAAGTCCAAAATAAAACGATAACGCATCGCCATTTAATCTAATCATTGGATTTAAAGAAACAGTCGCGCTTTCAAAGAAGTTCTTCATTACTTGATTCGTTGATGAGCCACTGGCCGCACCTCCAATCAACGCTGGAACAACCCATACTCCTGCTAACATCACTCCAGATATACTCGCTAGCACTGCGCCCAACGCCCACTTTCCACAGTGATTCATTTTTGCATAAATAACGGTAAAAATCGCTACTGTTGCAATAAGCATAATTGTAATACCTAGATGACACAATGTGATCAAAGCTGTAACTACCATTAGTGGCCATATTGCATTCTTCTTTTTATCTTCTATTACTCTCCAAAAAAAGTAAAAGAAAAATGGTAATAATGCATTTATGACACCTCTTGGAAGATTTCCCTCGTATATGACAACTCTAATATTTTCTGGCATATAGAACCATATCAGCCCCAAAAACACAGATAATCCTACTCTATTATATCGATACCCCCATAAAATCCATCCACAGCCACCTATCAATACTAGAACTCCAAGGAATAATACATATGCATCTAACACAGTGCTTTGTACAATCCATTCCAATCCTGCAATTATATATAGTGGGATTGGTCCCCAATATCTCATTATTTCTACACCGTTGTACCATGTACTATCATATAGTGGGTACCAGTTCCCCTGCCCTATATTTTTCAAAATCAAATCTGCTCTATATAAGTGACAAAATGTGTCAGAACCTTGTGGATATCTTCCGCTTATTTTCACGATATACATTGTTAACATGGCCAACAAAACAAAGCATCCAAACCCCAGTATAAGTTTCAATGCTGTAAATATTTTATTTGATTTATGTACTGAACTTTTATTTGCTCTATAAGTACTTGTTTTATGTGGTGATAATCTATTCTTATGATTAGAAATTTCCTCTAATGTAATTTCTTCTAGTGTGACTTCTTCTAATATCTCTTCTGCTAATGGTTCTACTAATGGTTCTACTAATGGTTCTTGTGTTGCTGCTGCCTCTTTTTGAAATTTATTATTGTAATCAATTAATACTTCTTCGTCTTCATCAATTTGTATCAATGGGAGACATACCAGTGGAACGCTACTAATTTCATTCACTGAACTATCTAGCAATTTTCTTGACACTGAATATACTCTGATAGGATTCTCATATATATCTAATTTCACCAGTTCATATCCTAGTTTTTCAATTAAGGAATATAAAGGTTCAAAGAACGTATTTCCAATCCCCTCTACCGTTGTCTCTTTTGAAACAAACAATTCCATGTTGTCTAATTGTTGTCCTTGAAACGGCTTCAACCAATCCTGCACGACTTTTTCAATTGCGAAGTTATCATCTAATTTAAGATTCGTTGTATTAATATATAACGCCATTGTAAAATTATGAAAATGTATATTTTCTCCACTGTTAATAATATTAGAATGTGAAGCATATAATTCAAATTTATATTTATATCCGCAAAAGCCCATATTTATCACATACCTCCTGTAAATATCTCATACATAAATATAAAGATACACATTAATTATATGTGAACTTGCTATTGCTTACAATCGGATATAAATGGAAAATGATGTCATAGATAAACACTTCTATTAAATAAAGTATTCAATGGAGTCCATTGAAGTCTTTGTTTTCTTATTATATAAAATCATACACTCTCTATCTTCTAGCTTCCCAAGTGCATAATAACCTCTACCTTCACTATTGAGAGTATCATATGTGATCTTACGATTCATTTTCGTAGGGGCGTCCTTAATCATCTCTATTCCGTCTACAGCAAATGATTTTATTCTATAATATGGGTCAAACAAATAGACATACTTATCATCAATTCCAGTCAAAAGTACATAATGCCAACCTCCAAGCATCACGCGTGCAACTGCTACGCCTCCTTGACCAAGACACTCTGCAATCTTACTGCTCTGATTGATATGTACATTTTCACCATTTATCATACTACAGTTAATCGGCCACTTCTTGACCTTTCCAAACTCATTCAGCCAATTAGCTAAAAACATCATCGCCATTCCTGTAGTTCCGCTCTTATACGCTTCCCCCTTTTTATTATAACTGTCCAGACAATATAGCATAATATTTTTAACAACATCAGGTGAAATATCTTTTCTATGAAATAAAAAGTTTATCGCATTCAGCATCGATGTTGGGCCGCAGTCGTATTCAGTTGATTGATAACTTAGTGGGTTTTTCATGGTTTACCTCATTTCTGCATTACGCTTTGTGCATATCAAGTTTGTGTCATCAGTTTTACTACAATATTTGCGCATTTTACCAATTCATCTATATGGGTATATTCGTCGCATGAATGTACCTGATTCATACCGCAGGCAATTACAATTCCCGTTATACCATGCCTCATAAAATTATTATTATCACTACCACCAAATGTGCTCGTTAATTGTGTATCATAGCCTAATTCGTCACACACTTTTTGAAATCTTCTTACAACGCGATGTTTCTCTTCCACTTTATAAGAAAGGCATCCAAATTCTGTTGAAAAATCTAACGTAGCATGATTCTGCGCGGTGATGTCAGAAAAGATTCTTTCAATGTTTTTTCCTTCTGATAGGGCTTTATCATGTGTCAGACTTCGTATTTCTCCCTTAAGGATACATTGGTCTGATACAATATTTCTTGCCTTTCCACCTTCAATTAAACCGATATTAACTGTAGTTTCATCATCAATTCGTCCCTGTTTAATCAGACCAATTGCCTGTGCAGCAACTGCAATTGCATTGATTCCAAGTTCCGGTGCAAATCCTGCATGAGCAGATTTTCCCTGGATTTGTGCTGTAAATGATACTAACGTAGGTGCTGACAACGCAGCCGTACCTACTGGTCCACTTAAATCTAACACATAAGCTTCCTTCGACTTTATGATATTATAATCAAATACTTCACTTCCGCGAATATATACTTCTTCTGCTATTGGAAATAATACTTCTATGCTTCTATGAGAAAGTCCGCCTTCTTTTATTGTTCTGACAGCTTCTAGTATTGCTACAATTCCAGATAAATCATCCGCACCCAGTACTGTATTCCCATCACTAGTAATCTTACCGTCTTCATGAACCACAGCCTTTTTATTATGACCTGGTCCTACAGTATCCATATGTGCAGAAAACAATAGAGGGTCTTCTTTCAGGTCACCTGCTAAATATCCGTAGATATTTCCACAATTTCCAGCGTAAAACGTCCCTGCATTATCTTCCTTCACTTCAAAGCCCAGTTCCGTTAAGTATATTTTTAATATATCTGCAATTTCTCTCTCTTGATAAGACAATGCATCAATACCTACAAGTATGCAAAATTCTTCTAAGATACGTGATTTATTTACCATGTGATTCTCCTTACTATTATTTTAGATTCACAAATCTTGTATATGAAAGGCAGTGCTTCTTTCATACTTATTTTATAGGATTAGTATGATATCCAAGATAAGCTATTTCTTGTTATCTGTCAATAGATATTTACAATAAAAGTCAAATTGGTAGCGTTATGACAAAGGCCTTCGTATACTCGTCATTTATTTCGTGATCTAATACCAAATCACCACCATGCATAATTACCACTTTCTTTGCTATGCTTAATCCGAGTCCACTTCCACTTTTTGTGTTTCTCGATTCATCACCTGTTACAAATGGTTCGAAAATATGCCCCACGATTTCTTCCCCAATTGGAGCTCCATTATCGGCAATCACAATTTTTATACAATCTCCTACAAATAATTTGATTGTGACCAAACTTCCTTCCGGATTATATCGAATCGCATTATTTAATAAATTAGCAATCACACGCGAAAATTGAATGCGATCCACCTCATAGTTTACCGCCTCTGTTGGAATATCCATATTGATTTCCATTTTCTTTGTTTCAAAATCTGTGTACAGCAATGCAATGTTTTCCCGCAAAAGCTCTGCTAAGTCCAGTTTCTCTCTACTCAGTGCAAATCCCACACTGTCCAATTTTACATATTCAAATAGAAGCATAATCAATTCATCCATGCGAAGAGATTTTGCTTTGATTGCCTCCAGATATTGCACTTCTTTTTCGGGACTTTTGACCAATCCGTCAATCAATGCCGTTGCATATCCAGATATCGTCGTTATCGGTGTTTTCAAATCGTGAGCAATATCAGAAAGAAGTGTATTTTTACGGTTCTCAATTTCTATTTTATCTTTTGCATTCTGCTCCATTTGTTCTGCCATTTCATTAAACGTATTGCGCATTTGAATGAATTCGTGCTCTGTTTCAAAGGTTAATCTAGTATCTAGCTTTCCTTCGCTAACCTGTTCCATCCCTTTTGTCAATCGATGTATTGGTCCTTCTACTTTTTTAGAAACCATCCGTCCAAACGCAAGCGCCGCAACCAAATAGGGCAATAATATTACAAATAGAATAATCAAAAATAATAGGAGGAGCCCGAAATAATATAATTGTACTAATATTGGAGAACCAAGTTGTTCCGGTATTTTTGTATCCAATCTGATTTGTAACACATCTGCGCTAACCCTTTGAAAGATCACTTTCATTGCTTCCGAAAGATAGCTTGGCAAAAGAGAAAGAATACATATAATAATGAGTACTAAAATAACCTGGGTCATATTAGATAATACCCCAGAAGAGAAATTCGTAATTTTGATATCTGTAAATACTAAGAGTTTAGAAATAAATGGATATAGAAATTCAGAAAAGAGCACACTAATAACCCCTTCACTAAGTGCGAGCAAAAGGATGATCAGTATAAATCTTCTGTTCAAAAACTGTTTCAAAGATTTATCTTTTCTCTTTATTTTTCCTGATTTTCTCATATCTGTCCTCATTTTCTATTATACTAGTTTCTCCAAGCGATATCCAAGTCCACGAATTGTCTTAATATACTCATTGACGTCATTAGACAATTTTGCTCTCAGTTTGCTGATACAAACAATAATATTATTATCAGATAAATAGAACTCTTCTCCCCAACCATGTTCAAATAACTGTTGCTTGGTAAATACCTTTCCTGGATTTTCCATAAACAGTTTCATTAATCGGTATTCCACAGAAGTTAGCTCAATGGCATTTTGCTCCCTATATAGCACGCAAGAATCCGTATCTAATCTCAAATTTCTGACCTGAAGTTCTCTAACTTCTTGCTTTTTTCCACACATGGAATCATAACGCCTTATGTTTGCTTGAATGCGTGCCACCGCTTCCAACGGATTAAATGGTTTTGTAAGATAATCATCGGCGCCAAGGTCAAGACCCAATATTTTATCATTATCCGCGATTCTTGCTGATAAAATCAATACTGGAATGTTGCTTGTCTCACGGATTTTTTTTAAAAGACGGAATCCATCCAGCCCAGGCATCATAACATCCAAAACAGCCAGGTCTATATCCATTGTTTCAAATTTTACCCAGGCATCTAATCCATCAATTGCCTCCACTACCTGATAACCTTCTTTTTCAAGATAAAGCCGCAGCAAATCTCTTATTTCCAACTCATCATCTGCAATTAATATTGTATGTCCAGATTTCTCATCAACCATAATTTCCTCATTTCTGTCCATCTTTCAATAAACATCTAAAAATCGGCAATCCTATTTCTGGACTGCCGATTATATTTTCACTTGGCATCATTATTAAAATATATATTAATTTTACCTTTTATTGAACTGCGCCATTCTTTATTTCATTTTTTAAAGCGTCATACAATGCAGCATTTGTATGATTTTGGTAAGGTGCTACATAAAATATACTTAATAATCCTATTGTGAAAAGGCTCAAAATATCCCAACCAAGAAATGATAAATCAAGAACAAATGCATTCCATTTTTGTCCTGTCATCATTTCTTTGCTTAACGCAAATGCATTGTGTCTCTCCATATCAGGATTCTCACTCAAGATATAATCAATCATTCGGTATTCATATGCTTTAATAATACCAGGAATAATCAAGAGAAGCGTCCAAAAAAATATAAATAGATTCTTAAAAAACATAGTGATAACAATATTCTTATAGTGATTATCAAATGCGTAGGTAAGTTCGCCTATGTTTGCTTTATGATCCAAATCCTGCACAAAAAATCTTTTAATTCCAACTATCAATGGGTTAATCAGTAATGCTCCAAGCGTCAAACCAATGGCTACAGCAATTAAAACAATCACAATCACTACCACTATAATGGCTACAATCACTGCCACTCGATCTGATTCGGGAATCTTTTGTAAAGCATTATTCACAATTCCATCAAGTCCGTTTGCATCTAATAATTCTTTTACTTCGGCAAGATCACTACTATTTCCACTATTATTGTTAAAACTAGGAAATGAATGATTTGAGTCGAAAGTATATTTAGCTTGTAGACCGCCCGTCAATATTAATGAGAAAAGCGCTACCAATACTGCCTTCCAATAATTCCTATAAAATGATTCCTTCGCTTTACTTTTTAATTCTTCTCTTGACCACATAAATTGTCTCCTTCACGATATATTGCCTCTTTGTTATGTATATAAGATATCATCTATTCCTTAACGGTTAAATCACTTTTCCTTAACAAAACATTAAACCTATTTCATTTTTTTATCTGACCAAACCTCATCCTAATATTATACCTATTATACTATGTGTTTTAAAACTTAACAATTGCTTAATTTGCCATTCACATATTAGCCCATAAATGCATAATATGCTAATGAATAAAATTAAATAACCGGAGAATTTTAAGTGGAATATTATATTAAAGTTGAACCTGATGTAAATATTTTTGTTGAGGATCTTAATCCTACGGGCAAGAAAACAATTTTATTTATACATGGTTGGCCCTTAAGCCATAAGGCGTATGAATACCAGTTTGATAAGCTCCCCGAAATGGGATATCGATGTATCGGAATGGATACCAGGGGCTTTGGTGCCTCCGATAAACCTTGGGGTGGATACTCTTACGATAGCCTGGCCGACGATGTTAGAGCCGTCGTTGAAACGCTTAAACTACAAAATTTCACATTGGCTGGACATTCTATGGGAGGCGCAACTGCAATTAGATACATGGCTCGCCACCATGGCTATGGAGTCTCAAAGCTTGCTCTCTTTGGAGCTGCTGCACCTAGCTTAACTATGCGTCCAGATTTTCCATATGGTTTGCCTAAAGAAGCTGTAACAAAATTAATTGAAGAAACATATAATGACCGACCTAAAATGCTCAGAGATTTTGGCGACATATTTTTATTCCAATATGCCACTCAGCCTCTTTCAGACTGGTTCTTTCAATTGGGTCTAGAAGCTGCTGGATGGGCCACTGCCGCATGTGCTACCACCTTTAGGGACGAAACTTTATTTTCTGATTTAGAAAAGATCAACGTGCCGACCTTAATTCTTCATGGCATCCATGATAAAGTTTGTCTGTTTCCATTGGCTGAAGCTATGAAAAATGGGATCGCAAATTCTACGCTTGTACCCTTTGAAAATAGTGGCCATGGATTATTCTGGGAAGAACGTGACAAATTCAACGAAGAATTAACTACATTCATTGAACAGTAGCGTTTTTCTTCCATCGCGTTCTCCGAGCAGAAATATGCTAATTAAAATAGCTTTCTATGATAAGTATAATTATATCATAGAAAGCTATTTTGTTAATTAATCCTTATCTTAGGAACTACTTAGCAGTTTTCGCAACATCCGCAACAAATTGCAAATTACCGAAAGTTGCCCTATCACCATATTTTCCCATTCCCTCCTAATATGTTTTAACTTACATTACTCCACAAATTTCTTTCGAATCACTTTCGGTAACCCAATCGATAATACCAAACATAAAATTGCAATTAATACAAATATGATAAATATAATATGAGTTGAACTATTTAATGACAGCTTTATCTGGTCCCCTGAAACGCCCATTTGGGATGCCGTACTATACAAATTACGATTGTCTACTCCATTGATGCCTATTTTATTAAAGTAATCCACTATATTTGCATTGAAAATTCCGCCAAATATACTTACACCTATCGTTTGTCCCAACGTCCTAAGAAGTGAATTGGTTGCCGTTGCCGCACCTCTTTTGTTATATTCTACAGATGTCTGAACAACAATTGTTAACGTTGTAAATGCTCCACCCAGTCCAAATCCCATTACAAAAGAAAACAATACCACTAACGTCAATGCAGAATGTACACTCAATGTAGCAAATAATAAAGTGCTAATAAATAACGTAAAAACAGATATCATAATTACGGCTTTTTCTCCATAACTCATAATGCATTTTCCCAAAATAACAGAGGACATTAGCCATGCAACTGACATCGGAGCCATCGCCAGCCCCGAAATAGTCGGCGAAAATCCAAGGATATTCTGGATATAGATTGCCATATATACATCTACACCGATTAATATCGCAGACAACAAAAAGCTGATTAGATTTACATTTATAATTGTCTTCGTAAATATTTCAAATGGAATAATTGGTTCCTTTGCTATTCTTTCAATAAAATAAAATACGATTAATAATAAAGTAGTGACACAAATAGATAGGATAACAAACACATTTTTTTGAAGCCCAAAACTCCCACTATCTAAAAAAATGTTCAAAAATATCATCATCGCCATTGATAAAACGATAATCCCTGCGAAATCAATTTTAACCTTCTTTTTTTGAAATGTTTCTTTTAAACTCTTTTGAAGAAGTACAATGGACAATATGCCGAAAGGTATATTGATAAAGAAAATCCAGTGCCAAGAAAGTACATTTATTAAAAATCCACCTAAAAACGGGCCTAGTAGACTTGCAACGCCCCAAACGGTTCCTATACCGCCTTGAACCTTCGGTCTTTCCTCAAGGCTAAATTCATCTCCGATAATTGTATAGGTAATCGTAAAGATAGCGCCTGCGCCTAGCCCCTGTAAAGCACGAAATGCAATGAGCATATACATACTTTTCGAAAGTCCGCATAAAATACTACCAATTAAAAATATAACAATACCGATAGAAAGTACATTTTTTCTTCCAAACTGATCTGACAATTTCCCATATATGGGAGTTGAAATTGCTGACGTTAATAAATAGATAGAAAATACCAAACTGATAATTTCAAACCCATGTAAATCCTTTACTATTGTTGGAATAGCGGTTGTCACCACGGTTCCTTCTACTGCACCTAAAAACATCGCTACCATTAGTGCAATTACTATATTCTTTTTGCGTGTATCCATTACGTAATAAACCTCATTATTTTAAATTTGCTCATACTATGTGCATTAATTTCTTGTTAACAATACAATGAAAATTGTTAATAGTCAATCTTCCATATAATTAAAAAGTCACATCATCAACTTTACTATATTGACGATGTGACTTTATTTTTAATTTATGGAATCCTTATTTTATTTTAATATAGTGTTATGTTTAATACCTCTAATACACAATAATATACTAGTGCCTTATTCATATTTATCTAATTTACTGATCGAAACAATATTCAAATGGTAGAATTCCTTGAAACTATATGTACATTTTTTATCAAGGATTGCTTTAAACTCTTTATCTGTCATATCATTAACCTTAGGTATTGTATATGCAATTGAGACGCTCCTGGTTGTGCTAGGTCCAAATATTATTGAATATTCTTCCTGATTTAGAAGTTTATTTAAATATGTATTTGAACCATTACTTACATTTCCAATGGAAATCGCCATTTGACCATAACTAACTTTCGTTTCTCTATCTGTTGGATTGTTTACGGTTATATCTACAATATATACGTAATAGTCCATTGTTATTTTCGCCATCGTTTCTTTATTAAACCCTTTGAGATTATCATTTGCATAGCTCATAAAACTGTCTTTTGTATAGACAGTCATTTTATCAACTGAAATATTTAATTTTGAATACTCAAATATGTCCCCTTGCGCATAATATCTTTTTACTGTCTGGGGATAATATGCATTCACATATACGATTCTTCCAGAAACAAGTAATATAATTAATATAATAGATAAAAGCTTCCACCTTTTTATTATACTCCCCTTAACTCTAATTAACATTTTCATTGCCTCCATCTAACATTATTAAATCAACTACTTAAGATTTCTTCATCAATTTTTTTATTATTGTCTTTTTTTATATAGTGATCTAATATCTTACCATCGGATATTATATATATTTCGTCCGACAAAAACTCTAATTCTTCTTTATCATGGCAAGCAATAATAATAAGTGCACCTCTATTTTTTTCTTCTTGCAAAATCTCTCTTACCAGCACAACACCATTCTCATCCAGCGCATTAACTGGCTCATCAAGTATTATAATTTCTGGTTTTTCCATAATTGCGCATGCAATCCCAAGTCTTTGCTTCATGCCAAGTGAATACTTTTTATAGGTTCTTTTATCCTTTGGATCAAGGCCAACTCTTTCAATTGCATGATTTATTTCATCATCACTAATTCTTCCTTGAATAGAGGCAAGCATTTTCAGATTTTTAAATGATGTATATCCAGAAATAAATGATGGATTCTCAATTAATATGCCAAGACTATCTGGAAATGAAATATCCTTTCCCAATATCTTTCCATTAATATCCACGCTTCCTGAATCTGCTAGAATTAATCCGCTGATAGCTCTCATAAGCATCGTTTTTCCAGAACCGTTGCTTCCCTTTAGCCCAAATATTCTGCCGCTTTGAAATTCGATATTAATATCTAATAAAATCGGAACCTTTTTTATAGATTTATTTAATCCTGTTACCTTTATGTACATATAGCTCTCCTTAAATAATATTTTTTCTTTTAAAATAGAAAATGTCACATATGACAGCTACTAGAATCACAATAACGTTCACAACAAATCCAATTACCATATTCATTCCACCATCTAAGAAAATAGAATTTCTGTGAATCATCCAATAATTCCCTAACAAATATGGTGAAGTAATATATGCGGATAAAAACATGATGGTTATTGCTACAAAAAATCCCGCAACAGGTGATACAATCAATGATATAGTCATCTGAAGTTGTGAAACTGCCATTGATGTAACAAGCGGTAGCAAAATAACTAGCACGCATAATGTCATATTCGATATTCCGCCTGCATTTATATTGGAAAAATCTAGTATTTTACTGCATATCAGTTCTGTTGGTGTGATTCCACCGCCACCAAAAATGTATGCGACAATTACGATACATAGATAAATCATGATAACAACCGTAAAATTCCACAAGATCTTACTTATAATCCAATTCGTCCGCGATTGACTCCTTGTAATTATCTGGATTCCACATGCGCTAAGGTCATTTACCGCATAATTACCAATTGTGAATGCTGTTAAAATGCTTATCCCCAAAAATGTAATAGGTATCTCAAAGTCTCCACCCGACGATGCTACAAAACGCTTCATTCCATGAAGCATATTAAGAAGATAATCTATAAATGTTCCATCTGTAGAAACATCAAAGTTCTTCTTTAACCCAACGATATGTACGTACATATATAAACCTGCTATTAGCGAGAAAACTACCACTGCAACTAACTTTTTCAACTCAGCGGCAATTCCTTCGCGCAAATCATATCTAAATAACCTGCCTACTCCGCACTTGCTATTATTGTTCTGCTTTATCCCCATTTATAAAATCCTTCCTGCCTGTTATAAAAAAAGATATCAACATAATAATTAAAATCCCGATAATGATTCTTAATAATGAACTAACATACAGCTTGGAATCTACAAGTTCATTATAGTAATCACCCCATCCGCTCTTCGTAAATAATACGTGAAGATATCTATTTTCACAAAAGCAAAACAATAAAGTTGCCAACATTGTGATAATCTTTGAATTAAATAGCCAATATATTAATAGGCCCCCAATTAATACTACATATACTTCCCCACTATTAATGAACAACACCAATAAAATCTTAATTGGAATGTAAAAATGAACATCCATTATTCCTGTTGCCCAAAAGAACAAACTGTTTGTTGATGAAAAATTCCACCATACTCCATTATATACATAGGCTACAATAAACGATATGATCATATCAAGCGCAATCGTTATGAGAGCGATTCCATATAACTCAAGACACTGCTTGTTCCATAATTTCCGTCTGTTCTTATATCTAATCACATTTACCGAAGTAAAATCATTTCGAATCATATGCATAGAAAAAAACATTGCTATAGGCGTCATCACATAAGCAGTTAGCATACTTCTCATTGCCCATGCAAATGCTCCGTCCCAAGCGCAACCTTGGAATACTCCCCAAAGCTTCTGATATTGATAGGAAAGCATACCTGATAAAATACAGGCAAACAATACCACCATTATGTAATTCCTGAAAACCTTCGGATTTTCAAACATTCTAGAAAAATACTCCACTATTCTGAATTTCATTTTATTATATGGTATCATGCTTACTACCCCTAATAGTCAACAGTGCCAATACAAGCAATATTAATAGCTGTGCCAAAATTATTCCGGCATTTTGTGTATGGAATTTCGGGAAAAATGTATAAACCATAGGTGAATAATCACCTTTTCCCAACCCCCAGGAACAAAATACATGGACTGCAAAATAGATAATAAATGGAGACAATACAACTGCAAATCTATTATCTTCAAAATATGTCATAACAATGCACAAACAGTTTAATAATCCAAAAAATATAAAATCAAATAGTAAATATATTAATATGTATAAAAATGTATGTGAATAAAACAAATCACCAAACACTGAAACTGTTGATACGGGAAACAGCATACTAGATGCTAGTGGAAACATAATCGGTAATGTGCACATACATAATAACAAATTAAATATGAGTGGAATCACTGCAACTGCCCCTCCACTCAAAAAAACAGCTGACAACTTTGCCTTGTAATATTTTTTCTTATCCACCCGTGTAGTAATGTTATTAATATATCCACTTTTTTTATCAATGCATAAAGAAATCCCATATGGTATTGCACACAATAAAGGCATAATAAAAAAGTATATATTGTATCCAATACTTCGGGTTCCGATCCATGCTTCTACCACTGGTACCCCATAGGTTACCTTTTCCAAATATGTTGCAGCCATTGTTCCTTTGTATACCTTATATATACTTTCAGCTAAGATACAGCTATACCTGAAATAATGCCATAACGTTATTCCAATTCCAATCGTAATTGCAAAATAGAAATATTTATTTTTAATAGCCCTTGATAATTCCATTCTAGTTATTGCCTTCATTGCTTGCCCCCTGGTTGATTCTTATCCTAAATCCATTATTGATATATCTAGTTGATATACCTTCGGTTCCATAACCACCACAAAAGCACATCTTTCCAGTCGCCAGTTCTTTATCCGTGATTACATATAATAACTTTAATTTTAGATCACCTTTCGCAAGATAAAACATACTCTGATTAAATGCCATACTAACGTCTGGCTCATGGTAAAGGGAAGAATTACTAACACCAGGCTTTGTCGATGCACTATTTATTATTCCAACATAGTCCACCGGTTTATCCGTCTCAAGGAGCACTATATTGCAACCATCTCCTGATCTAGATGCATAATCAGAATTAACGGATTCAGAATATGTATCCGAAGACATTACCCCATTGTCTTCAATTACCGCCATTTTTAGTTCACCTAAATTAATTATTATATCGCTATCTGTATAATTTGTTAAAGTAACATCGGCAATTACATATGAACTTAACGATTCTGCTTTTTCTTTTGTTACTACCTCATCCATATTTGCAAAATTCCTCACAAAGCAGTTCCACCCTAAATCACCAGATTTCTGAGCACGACTGACTCTTTTATCTACTAAATTCATATACTCATCATTTATCTCATTTGTAATTTTTATATTAGTAACCTTTGCCGAAGCTGGTACATAATTTGGCGAATTTCCACTTACTGTAGAAAAAGATACTGTGTCGCCAATATTTCCATACTGCTGATATAGAAAATCTTCTTCCGTAATGTACACTTTTTTAGAATAATAATCCATTTTATCAGTAATATCCATATTAACAGATTTATTCTCCCGCACCGCAAGAGTATAAGGTTGCCCATCTGAACCTATCAGTTGCCCACTTTCACTATTATTCTCAGAACTTGCTGTTGTTGATTTCTGAGCATCTTTATCACCATTCTGCTGTAATACATAAAATCCTATGACTGATATTAATAAAACTGCGCCCATAACAACTTCGACAATTGGTAACTTTTTCATATAAGATATTTTCCTTTCAATATGATTGGAGGTAGTATATAACTATATTAATTTTTTTATTTATTTTACTTGTCTGCTAAAAAATATCCATTTGCAGCAAAAGCGGAATCACCTGCATATTTCCCTTTGATTCCTGCATTACAGCAACCGCTTTCTCTTACACTATTAACCATATCATTAACAGACTGTCCACTACTTATTGGATAATAATAGCCATAAGAAGCGTCAATATAATCACTCTGTACTCCAGTTCCTGCAGTCGATCCCACTGCATAGATTATAAACTCTGACGATGCTGCATTACAATTTACAAACATTGAAGAATATGTATCTTTTTCAATAAAAGCGGAAACATTATTGTATTCTCCATAGTACGCATATTGAGATATATCATATCCACCTGGTGTATCATTTGCAAAACATAATGTACCCATTGACATAACAAATATTGCTATCAATAGGACTGACATTATCTTACCTTTTTTGTGCTCTTTCGATATTTTTTTCATTATTCTCCTCCATTTATCGTATATACCACCCAGCCATCATAAGTTCATAAATTGAACTTATTTTATCTTACCACATTTCACTATCATATTCCGCTTGATGTAAAAAACTATATACGTTGATGTAAAAAATTAAAGTTTACACTAATATTAATAATCTTATTTCTCCTAATTTAATCTTCAATATAATTTAAAATCCGCTCATCAAATTTACTTATATTGACTTTATGACTTTATTTTGACTTTCCTAGTATACATGACACCTAACAAAATTTATGCAAACAATACCGCCATTATGTAATTCCTGAAAATCATCAAATTTTCAACTATTCTAGAAAAATACTCGACTATTCTGAATTTCATTTTATTATATGGTATCATGCTTACTACCCCTAATAGTCAACAGTGCCAATACAAGCAATATTAATATCTGTGCCAAAATTATTCCGACATTTTGTGTATGGAATTGTGGGAAAAATGTATATACCATAGGTGAATAACCACCTTTTCCCAACCCCCATGAACAAAATACATGAACTGCAAAATAGATGATAAATGGAGACAATACAACCGCAAATCTGTTATCTTCAAAACATGTCATAACAATGCACAAACAGTTAAGTAATCCAAAAAAGATAAAATCAAATAGTAAATATATAAATATGTATAAAAATGTATGTGAATAAAATAGATCACCAAATATTGAAGCTGTTGATACAGGAAACAGTTTACTAGATGCCAGTGGAAACATAACTGGCAGTGTGCACATACATAATAGCAAATTAAATATGAGAGGAATCACAGCAACCGTCCCTCCACTCAAAAAAACAGCTAACAACTTTGCCTTGTAATATTTCTTCTTATCCACCCGCGTCGTAATATTATTAATGTATCCACTTTTCTTATCCAAATACGGAGAAATCCCATATGGTATTGCACACAATAAAGGTAGGATAAAAAAGTAAATATTAGATCCAATATTTCGAGTTCCAATCCATGCTTCTACTACTGGTGTTCCATAGGTTACCTTTTCAAGAAATGTTGAAAACATTGTACCTTTGTATACCTTATATATATCCTCAGCTAAAACATAACTGTACCTGAAATAATGCCATAACGTAATCCCAATACCAACTGTAATTGCAAAATAGAAATATTTATTTTTAAATGCCCTTGATAATTCCATTCTAGTTATTGCCTTCATTGCTTGCCCCCTGGTTGATTCTTATCCTAAATCCATCATTCCTATATCTTATGGTAGCACTAGTTGATATACCTTCGGTTCCATACCCACCACAAAAGCACACCTTTCCAGTCGCCAATTCTTTATCCGTGATTACATATAATAACTTTAATTTTAATTCGCCCTTGGCAAGATAAAACATACTTTCACTAACAGCCATACTGGGGTCAGGCTCATGGTAATATGTAGAATTACCAACACCAGAATTCCCCGATGCACTGCTTATCATTCCAACATAGTCAACAGACTTATCCGTCTGAAGAAGCACTATATTATTACCATCTCCTGATCTTGATACATAATCCTTATTAACTGATTCAGAGTATGTATACCATGACATTATCCCATTATCTTCAATCACCGGCATTTTGAGCTGACTTAAATTAATTATTATATCATTATCTGAATAATTTGTTAAAATAACATCTGCAATCACATATGAACTTAACGATTCTGCCTTTTCTTTTGTTACTGTCTCATCCATATTTGCAAAATTCCTCACAAAGCAGTTCCAGCCAAGCCCGCCTGATTTCTGCGCGCGACTGACGCTTTTATCTACTAAATTCATATCTTCATCACTTATCTCATTTGTAATTTTTATATTAGTAACCTTTGCCGAAGCTGGTACATAATTTGGTGAATTTCCAATTACTGTAGAAAAATATACTGTGTCGCCAATATTTCCATACTGCTGACTCAGAAAATTTCTTTCCGTAATGTAAACTTTTTTAGAATAATAGTCCATTTTATCAGTAATATCCATATTAACAGATTTATCCTCCCTCACCGCAAGCGTATAAGGTTGCCCATTTGAACCTATCAGTTGCCCACTTTCACTATTATTCTCAGAACTTGCTGTTGTTGATTCCTGAGCGTCTTTATCACCATTCTGCTGCAATGCGTAAAATCCTATGACTGATATTAATAAAACTGCGCCCATAACAACTTCGACGATTGGTAACTTTTTCATATAAGCTATATTTCCTTTCAATATGATTTTGGGTTGGTATATAACTAAATTAATGTTTTTATGTATTTTACTTGTCTGCTAAAAACCATCCATTCGCAGCAAAAGCTGAATCACCTGCATATTCCCCTTTGATTCCTGCATTACAGCAACCATTTTCCCTTACAAAATTAATAATATCATCAGCAGTCTCTCCACCACTTAATAAATAACTATGACCACGAGAAGCATCAATATAATCATCCTGATATCCAGTTCCTGCAGTAGATCCGACTGCAGAGATTCTGAATTCAGCAGAAGATGAATCGCAATGAGCATACATTGAAGAATATGTATCTTTTTCAATAAAAGCTGAAATATTATTGTATTCTCCATAGTACGCATATTGAGATATATCATATCCACCTGGCTTAGGATTTGCAAAACATAATGTCCCCATTGACATAACAAATATTGCTATCAATAAAACTGACATTATCTTACCTTTTTTGTGTTCTTTTGATATTTTTTTCATTATTCTCCTCCATTTATCGTATATACCACCCAATCATCATAAGTTCATAAATTGAACTTATTTTATCTTACTACATTTCACTATCATATCCCTCTTGATGTAAAAAACTATATATGTTGATGTAAAAAAATAAAGTTTACACTAGTATTAATAATCTTATTTCTCCTAATTTAATCTTCAATATAATTTAAAATCCGCTCATCAAATTTACTTATATTGACTTTATGACTTTATTTTGACTTTCCTAGTATACATGACACCTAACAAAATTTATGCAAACAATACCGCCATTATATAATTCCTGAAAATCTTCAAATTTTCAACTATTCTAGAAAAATACTCGACTATTCTGAATTTCATTTTATTATATGGTATCATGCTTACTACCCCTAATAGTCAACAGTGCCAATACAAGCAATATTAATATCTGTGCCAAAATTATTCCGACATTTTGTGTATGGAATTGTGGGAAAAATGTATATACCATAGGTGAATAACCACCTTTTCCCAACCCCCAGGAACAAAATACATGAACTGCAAAATAGATGATAAATGGAGACAATACAACCGCAAATCTATTATCTTCAAAATATGTCATAACGATGCACAAACAGTTTAATAATCCAAAAAATATAAAATCAAATAACAAATATATTAATATGTATAAAAATGTATGTGAATAAAACAAATCACCAAATACCGAAGCTGTTGATACTGGAAACAGCATGCTAGATGCCAGTGGAAACATAATTGGTAATGTGCACATACATAATAACAAATTAAATATAAGTGGAATCACAGCAACCGCCCCTCCACTCAAGAAAACTGCCAGCAACTTTGCTTTGTAATATTTTTTTTACCAACCCGTGTAGTAATGTTATTAATATATCCACTTTTTTTATCAATGCATAAAGAAATCCCATATGGTATTGCACACAATAAAGGCATAATAAAAAAGTAAATATTGTATCCAATATTTCGAGTTCCAATCCATGCTTCTACTGCTGGTGTCCCGTAGGTTACCTTTTCAAAGAATGATTCAAACATTGTTCCTTTATATACCTTATATATATACTCAGCTAAAATATAACTATACCTGAAATAATGCCATAACGTAATCCCAATGCCAATCGTAATTGCGAAACAGAAATATTTGTTTCTAAAAGCCCTTGATAATTCCATTCTAGTTATTGCCTTCATTGCTTGCCCCCTGGTTGATTCTTATCCTTATTCCAGTATTAAGATATTTTCTGCCATCACTGTTTGAAACGCCTTCATTTCCATCCCAACCACAAAAGCACACTTTCCCTGTTGCTAATTCTTTATCAGTTATTATATATAATAGCTTTAATTTTAATTCCCCTGTAGGAATGTAAAACTTGTCACTTCTTTTAACAAGATTAACGTCAGGCTCATGGTAATTGGAAAAACCATTAGTACCATTCGTTATTTCTCCAACATAGTCGACCGCCTTATCTTTTCCCAACAATATTCCATTATTACCCGTTGCTGCTAATGATACATAGTCCGAATTCGCAGCCTCAGAATATGTACTCCACGATATTAAACCATTATCTTCAACTACTGCCATTTTTAATTCAGTTCTATCTACTATTATTTCATTTCCCGTATAATTGTTCAAAACAACATCCACAATCACATAAGAACATATTGATTCTGCCATTTCCTTTGTAACTGCAGCACTCATGTTGGCATGATTTCTTATAAAACAATTCCACTCCTTAGTGCCATAATCACCTTCATGTTTTACTCTGGTTTCTATAAGTTGCATATATTCATTATCAATTTTTTTAGTAATTTCTATATTAGTTACCTTCGCAGAAACAGGCGTATAATTTAGTGAAGTTGCCATTTGTTTTGCGCAATATACTGTGTCACCAATATTTCCGTACTGTTGATTTAGAAATTTATCTTCTGTTATATATACCTTTTTTGAATAATAATCCATTTTATCCGCAATTGTACTATTACTGCCAGATTTATCATTAAAAACAGCACTTGTATAAGGCTGCCCCATAGTATCTAGCAACTGCCCACTACTTTCACTATTATTTTCTGGGTTTTCAATTGTTAATTTCTGAGCATTACTACCACCATTCTGCTGTAATGCATAAAATCCTATAATTGATATTAATAAAACTGCACCCATAACAACTTCGACAATTGGTAACTTTTTCATATAAGATACATTTCCTTTCAATATGATTTGGGGGTGATAATTCCATCTTAGTAATCACCTTCATTGCTTGCCCCTTAGTTGATTCTTATCTTAAAGCCATCATTTCTATATCTTCTAGTTCCACTGTCCGAACCACCCTCGGTTCCAAATCCACCACAAAAGCACACCTTTCCAGTTTCCAATTCTTTATCCGTTATAACATATAATATCTTTAATTTTAATTCGCCTTTGGCAAGATAAAACATGCTTTCACTAAAGGCCATACTGGCGTCGGGCTCGTGGTAATATGTAAAATCACTAATACCCGGCGTTCCCGATGCACTAGTTATCATCCCAACATAGTCAACAGATTTATCCATTTCAAGAAGCACATAATTGCTACCATCTGCTCTTGATACATAATCCTTATTAACTGATTCAGAATATGTATACCATGACATTAAGCCATTATCTTCAATTACTGGCATTTTTAATGAACTTAAAGTAATTATTATATCGTTATCTGAATAATTTGTTAAAGTAACATCAGCAATCACATAGGAACTTAGTGATTCTGCCTTTTCTTTTGTTACTACATCATCCATATATGCATGATTTATTACAAAGCAGTTCCACCCGCGACTACCCATTTTATATTCACGATTGACTTTTTTATCTACTAAATTCATATATTCATCACTTATCTCATTTGTTATTTTGATATTAGTAACCTCAGCCGAAGCTGGTACATGGTTAAATGAAGAACCAGTTGATGCTGCAAAAAATACTGTATCACCAATATTGCCATACTGCTGACTCAGAAATTTTTCTTCGGTAATGTACATCTCTTTTGAATAATAATTCATTATATCCGTAGCATCCAGATTGGCAGATTTGTCCTCTCTCATAGGCGGCGTATAAGCTTGCTCGCTTGAACTTAATGATTGTCCACTTTCGCTATTATTCTCTACACTTACTGTTGTCGATTTCTGAGCATCATTATCTGTGTTATCCTTTTGTAATTCGTAAAATCCAATTATTGATATTAACAAAACTACTCCCATAACAACTTCAGCGATTGGTAACTTTTTCATACAAGATATATTTCCTTTCAATATGATTTTGGGTTGATAATTCCATCTTAGTAATAACCTTCATTGCTTGCCCCTTAGTTGATTCTTATCCTAAAGCCATCATTCCTATATCTTCTGGTTCCACTGTCCGAACCGCCCTCGGTTCCCAACCCACCGCAAAAACACCCCTTTCCGGTCGCCAATTCTTTATGCGTGATTACATATAATAACTTTAATTTTAATTCACCTTTCGCAAGATAAAACAAACTTGCACTTTCTGCCATGCTAACGTCGGGTTCGTGGTATTCTATAGAATTACTAATACCAGACTATTAACTGATTCAGAATATGTATACCATGACATTATCCCATTATCTTCAATTACTGGAATTTTTAGTGTATTTATATTAAATCTTATATCATTATCTGTATAATTTGTTAAAGTAACATCGACAATTACATATGAGCTTAACGATTCTGCCTTTTCTTTCGTTACTGCATCATCCATATTTGAGAAATTTCTCACAAAACAGTTCCACCCTGGGCGACCAGACTTCTGTGAGCGGTTGACTTCTTTTTCTACTAAATTCATATATTCATCACTTATCTCATTTGTAATTTTGATATTAGTAACCTTTGCTGAAGCTGGTACATATTGAAATGAAGATTCAGTTGATGCGGCAAAAAATACTGTGTCACCAATATTACCATACTGTTGACTTAGAAATTTTTCTTCGGTAATATACATCTCCTTTGAATAATAATTCATTATATCAGTAGCATCCAGATTGGCAGATTTATCCTCTCTCATAGGAGGAGTATAAGCTTGCCCACTTGAATCTGTCCGCTACTCACTTTCGCTATTATTCTCTGCACTTACTGTTGTTGATTTCTGAGCATTATTATCTGTGTTATCCTTTTTCAATGCGTAAAATCCTATAATTGATATTATCAAAACTGCTCCCATAACAACTTCAACGATCGGTAACTTTTTCATACTAGATACATTCCTTTCAATATGGTTTTGGGGTTGGTATATACAAAAATCAGTATTATTAATTTGTTTTATTAACTTATTTTATATTACCACGTTTCACAATCGTATCCCGCTTGATGTAAAAAACTATATACGTTAATGTAAAAAGTTAAAATTAATTTATTCTTTCATATAATTTAAAAGCCACCTCATCAACTTTACTTTTATTGATGATGCGGCTTTATTTTGACTTTATTTTGTTTTTCTAGATATACATAATGACTTCTGATACGAAACGATCTTTCATTGGGCCAAGTGTCAGTTTACCATTATATTTTTTAACGATCTTTTCTATATTGTTGATTCCAATGCCATGATTCACTTTATCAGGCTTCGATGTAAGTAATCTTCCATTCGCATCATACGTGATCGCCTCTTCAAATTTATTTGATACATTTATGATTAAGTTACCCTTTTTACAGTCGATATTGACTAATATCACTTTATCTGAATTGAGCTTTTCCACTGCTGAAATTGCGTTATCGAGGATATTTCCGATGATTACACTCATATCAAATGGGTCCAATTCTATATCGTTTGGCACTGACACTTTACATATCAAAGAGATCCCTTTTTCAAAGGATTCTTGCGCTTTGAAATTCAATATACTATCCAAAATTGTATTGCCTGAGTCTATATAAATGGTATTGAATCCGGCGGTATTATTAACCGAATCAATATATTGTACTATTTTTTCACAATTTTGATTTTGTGCAAGTCCTTTTATACTATTTAAGGTATTCTTAATATCATGTTTTACAGAACGAATTGTATGATAGGATTCCGACATATATTGTAACTGCTCAACATAATATTTGTTTTCCTGCTGGAGTGCATTTTGCTCCAGAGACTTTTTATACGTTTCACTCAATGCCTCATATAATATGATAATAACAGAATCTGTGGCTAATATGCTAATAATCCCAAAAAACACTTCAACCAAATTTAGACCCACCATTCTGCATAATAACGTAATAAAATAAAGCGAAAATACGGGTACCATAATTACAGCTACCCAATATCTTATTGGCAAACTGATTGAATCTGGTCTTTTCATTCTTCCAACCATTAATGCAATGATATATTCCACGGTATATACTGAAATTTGAATCGGATAATGCATCTCGCTCTTAGCTACCCCAGTCATTAATATAGTAGCTAATAACTGTATTCCGACCAATATTAATGAAGTATATACAACAAACATACTGCGTTTTCTGACCTCATCTTCAAACGAAAAGGAAAATACAAAAGCACCTGCAAAATAACATAGCATCTTGAAAATATTTGCATCTTCACCATACGCTCCAACGGATACAAGAATAAAGCATGCAAAAAAGAGCATAGACTTCAATTCCTTTGATTTTTTTTGCTGTTTTAAAAATGCATTAGCAAATTTATTGATTACGTAAGTTCCAAATAAACCACCTAAAAGTGCAATTAGGATATTTATATTTTCCATACTACCAAATGTTCCCATACTTTTCCCCATTCCTGCCCTACTTTAGCTAGACATATCATAAGTTTGTGTGTTACTATCCCCAACACCTATCTAGTTTATGGTACCGTCAAAAAGATTGTAATACATTATGAATACTACACTCGCCTCTCAAATTCGGCATGCAATTCACGAACTTCTTTTCTTTTGGACTGGCTTATCTCCAATTGAGTGCCATCTGTCATCACCAAAGCTTCGTAGCCGAGCCGAGAAATATGATTATAGTTAACCAGATATGACTTATGTATGAAGAAAAACTTATTAGCCTTTAGCTGTTCATATATATCGCCAAGATTACAATAGAACTCATAGGTCTCATCCGTTGTATACATAATAACCTTCCGAGCGCGGCTCTGAAAATATAATATTTTTGAGATTGGTTTTCTAATTGTCTCTCTACCAACCACGAAAGGAAAAATCTCATTTCCAGTTTTTATAAGATTATAGGCCTTTGTAACAACCGCCTTTACTTGCAATTCATCTAGCGGCTTAATCAGGAAGTCCATTGGTCTTACCTTAAATAGTTGCATTGCATAACTGCTTTGAGATGAAATATATATAATTTGCGTAATTTCATCATGAAATTCTTCTCTTATTTTGCGCCCAACGTCTATTCCATCCATATCCGGCATCTCTATATCCAAAAATATAGCATGAAATTCTGTTCCTTTTTTCAGTTCTTCATAAAGCTTCATTCCACCTATAAATATATCGACATGAAACTCCTCATGAAGGAACTCTTCCATCGAATATATCATCTTTTGTAATTGTTCACTTATGATTGCGTCGTCGTCACAAATCGCTATTTTTATCATACGTATTCCCCTCATATCTAATGATAAGAACTATTTTTATTATTTACACGTTTAATTGTTTAACATTCTTTAAGATTTATTTTGAATTTATTTTTTATATTTCAGCAAAATTATATCACTATATGTCGATTTATACTATTAATATTTTCCCTAAACATTACCAATATATTGCCGCTATACATTTCTTTTCCTTCATAACCACTCCTATTTTCAATAGTTGTTTTACCATTACATCTTAATGTCAACTTAATAATTAATTTACATAGTTGCGTGCGCAATTCTTTCATACTTATATTCAAATATTTCCCGCAAATTCTCTGACGTTTATGTAATAAAAAGCAGTATCATTTCTAAAAAATAAATGATACTGCTTTTTATAAGTTTTTGCATCTTAAAATCCAATTGCAAAACTGAATCGTTTGAAAATCATAATATAGATACTCCTAATTTCAACATTTTATCTTTCGACTGGATAAACCTTTGTTTATTTAATACTCCCACGCAATTTTCTTTTATAGAAGCAAAATAACCTGCTTTCACAGCATCTGATGCCGTTGATTTTACGCAGCAGTTTCCATCAATCCCAACTACTTCGATATCATTTATGCTATGCTCTTTAAGATAATCCAGCAAAATAGGATTACTAAAACAGCTAGACTTATCCTTAATTATTACGACATCAGATACAACATTAAGATCAGGAACAAATTCTGAAACATAATTTTCTTGCCTTCTGACTTTAAGATTTTTGATATAAATTACGCTATCCTTATTCGCATAATACTCTGCAATACGCATATTAATGTTTGTAATTATTTTTTCTCTTTCATACAGATACTTGGAATTTTCTCCAATGTAATCCTCTTGCATATCCACCACAATTAAAGCCCTCATACGCACCTCATTCTTATTGATGTTAATCAAATGAATGCTAATTACTTCTTCGTAATTGGTATCCATACTTCGACAATCGACTCATCATTTCCTTCATTAAACCGTTCATCGTAAGATTCTACAACATATGATTTCCCATCTAGTAGACTACGCTCATAATAGTCTTTATTATCTGTTAGCCATTTATTGATAGCATCATTCTCGCTTGTATACCCTTTAGAAATATATACATCAAAGGATGCATATAACGAAGTCGGTAGCATCAAATATGTCAATCCCTTCGTGTTATCATCTTTTACGCTAACACCAACATGACATGTATTAATCTCCTCTCCAAATAATCTGATTTCATATCCGTTCTCTGAAACTTTATTATCTATTTTGTCTTTTACCTTACTAAATTCACTCCATAACTTTCCTGTTTCATTTCCATTTCCGGTAATCCCTGCAACTAGCATCTTTCCTTTTTTCACTATATTAGGACTCACAAGTATTCCTCCTTTTAGACGATTTGCAAATTTCTTAATCATTTCTTCCACCGATACTATGTCAGGAACATATCCACACTTCCGGAAAGCATTTGGAGACATTCCATAATAGGACTTAAATGTACGACTAAAAGACTGTGAAGAATTGAACCCACATGCAAAACATATCGTAGTGATTGGTTCACTCGTATTGCTAAGCATTCTACAAGCTTTTTCAAGTCTCCTCTCTCTGATAAACATCGTAATTGTCTTGCCTACTATCGCAGAAAAAATGTGATGAAAATAGAATGGCGAAAAATGAAATGTTTCAGCAACAATTTCATAACTTAGATCGTCATCTAAATTGTCGTCAATATAATGAAGTGCTTGACTTATTTTACTGAAATTTTTCATATCATTTTTCTCCTTTCAAAATTATATTGTAGCTACAAAATAATAATATCACATGCCTTTTGGGGAGTCTTAACAATTCTTGCTTCATTCTTACAATTTTATTTTTTTATATAAATGTACCTCTATCAATCAGACTATGATATTTCTTCCGGATAGTTCATTCCCCAATCTTTCCTTATGTGCGTCATAACTTCCATTACGTCTTTTGTATAATCTAGATGCATATAACTTTCCTTATCTGTAATTGACTTTCCTACAACCGCTTTTTCTGTAACTTCTTTGTCCGTAACTGCTTTGTCCATAGCGGCCTTATCTGTAACTGCTTTTTCCGCAACTGCCTTTTCCATATCTTCAATTTCATACCACAATGCGTCTTGCATATCCCCAATCTGAACAATCTCCTTCTCTCCAGTTTCAGTATACGTAATTACAGCCTGCATTGCACGAGGGTATTCCATGATTTCCACATATCCTTTATCACATGAAATCATACCTCTTTTCGGCTGTTTCGAATGTAATGAAATTGCTATCGATACCATTTGTTGCTCTTCATTCATCATTAAGATAGTCGCTTGTTCATCCACTTTTGTAGATGCATACTTCACTTGACTAACAATTTTTTTCGGATTTGATTTCAAAAACCATCTTGCAAATGAAAGCGCATAAACACCGATATCCAGCATAGCTCCACCCGCAAGATTACGATTGAAAAATCTATTATTCATATCATACTCTTTATAACTACCAAAATTGATGGTAATTACATTCACATCACCGAGGTCACCCCCATTTACAATCTCATCAAGTTTCTTATATAAAGGCATATGGTATAAAGTCATTGCCTCCGCCAATATCACATTTTTATCATTTGCAAGCGTGATTGCTTCTTCTAGTTCATCACTGTTTAATGTAATTGATTTTTCACACAAAACATGTTTTCCTCTTGATAATGCTTCCCTTAAAAATTGAATATGTGTATTGTGAGGCGTTGTAATATAAATAATATCGACTTCATCATCCTCAAATATATCTTTGTAGTCATCATAGACCTTCTCAACATCATACTTTTTTCCATACGCTACTGCTTTTTCATGTGTTCTATTCCCAATCGCATATATTTTATTGTTATGTTTTTTCATTGCTTCTGCAAATTCATTGGCGATTACTCCACATCCTAAAACTGCCCAATTATAATTTTTCTTTTCTATCATTTCTACCATTCCTTTCAATTTTATTAAATATGCAAGATCAACAAATCTCTAGTGTTATTCAGCTTCATCACATTATTTTGAAGCCACTTTTAATATACCATACCATTTATCACTCATAAACATTTTTCTTAAATCCCTACCTATATTTTACTCAAGCGCCTCAGCCCGTATGAAAATTTACGCTAGCTTTACCTCACCTTTATTTAAAATAAATATAGTTCAATTATACTGAATTTGTATTATTCAAATCAAAAGGAGAGATGAAAAATGAATTTAATGAAATGTAATTATGGAGGGGCTTTTAAAATGAAGCACAAATCAAAATTCGCAGCTTTATTATTAGTTACTGCAATCAGCAGTCAAAGTGTAAGTATTGCTTTTGCAGCAAATGGAGTGGATCAATCAGCAATAGACCCTAAATCTGCAGCATATGGTTATTATGTAGATGTTTATAAAAATAATTCTTCAAGTAATAAGACTCCTGTAACAAACCCATCAATAGGTGTTCTTTCAGGTTTCCTAAATCTTTGGACCCCTGGCGCTACTTGGGATACGGGAACCAAACTGAACACCTCTGTACTTGATGCAAATATCCAAAAGGTAGCTTCAATTACAAGTAACAGTACCGCAGCACAAAAAACACAAGCATATTTAGATGACCGTCGTAACCAAAATTACAGTATAATCACAGGACTTGGTTCTTATACAGATAATTTTATAACTGGTGCCAATGCCACAACAAGCGTTACTGATGTAATTCCAGCCAATGCTACAACTGTAAAGTATGATGATACAGCAAGTGCCTGGGCTGATGAAAATTCATCACTTGGTAACATCGTAAAATTAGTAAACATGGTACGTAATAGTAGTGCATCAACCTCTTCAGCAAAAGCATATTACCAATATATGCGTCCATACCGTTGGAATACAGCTGTAAGCGTAATTCCAAATCTAGTTCCATGCATAAGTCCAACCCCTGCAAGTGATGGTGGATTCCCAAGTGGGCATACCAATGCTGGTTATCTTGCATCACTTAGTTTAGCATATGCAGTACCACAGCGATTCCAGGAAATGCTTACAAGAGCATCCGATTTAGGAAATAACAGAGTCATTGCCGGTATGCATTCCTGTTTTGATGTTATAGGCGGACGTATGACCTCAACTGCAATTGTAGCTTCAGCATTAAATGATCCTGCAAATGCAGCTTTAAAGCAATCAGCCTACACACAAGCACAAAGCACATTACTTACACAAACCGGAACTTCTGTTGATAAATATAGTGGCTATGCAACTAATTTAAAGAATTACACAGATCGCTTAACTTATGGATTTGCACAGACCGGTGATACAACAAAAGCAATGGTCGTACCAAAAGGAGCAGAAGTATTGCTCGAAACACGTCTCCCATATCTTGACGCAACACAACGTCGTTGGGTTTTATATTCAACAGGTTTGGCTTCTGGTTATCCAGTACTCGATGATGTAGAAGGTTGGGGCCGTTTAAATCTTTTCGCTGCCGCAAATGGTTACGGTGCAATGAACAATGACGTAACCGTAACAATGGATGCTTCAAAAGGTGGATATAATGCTTCAGATAACTGGAAAAACGATATTTCTGGTAGCGGAACCCTTACAAAACAAGGAACAGGAACCTTAATTTTATCTGGAAATAATACATATACCGGCGGTACCGTTCTTGCACAAGGTATCCTTGAAGCAGATTCTAGTAAAGCATTTGGAACCGGAAATGTTTCAAATAACGGTGGTACAATAAGTGAAAATGTCCCAGATAGCTTGACGATCAAAGGTAACTTCAGCCAATCTCAAAACGGTACACTTGAACTTAACATTGACAGCAGTGACGATTTACTTAATATTACTGGCGAAGCGACCCTTGGTGGAACATTAAAACTTAACTTTGTAAATAACTACGTGCCTGATGTTAATACAGCTTTCATTTCATATGGCACACTTACAAATAGTACAGCATTTTCATCTGTTCAAATAAGTGGTCTTTCAGATTCCTACAAAGTTGCGATTGATGGAACATCATTTAAAATAGTATCTGCTAATGCCGCTGCTACTGTTGATCCAGCAATCATTACTACACCTAAGACTGGCGATACATTTAATTTAGCTTTATATGTTTTACTATTCATAGGTTCAGTTTCTACCAGTGCTATTGTTATGATAAATAAAAAGAGAGTCATTTAGATATAACGATACTTAAAAACTATATTTAATAAGGCGAACCGCACATACGGATACTATTCTAAAATAGCCACTCAAGTCATTTTCAACATGACTTGAGTGGCTATTTTAATTAAATAAGTTTTTATTGCTGTTCCTACTCACAAAATTCATCTTTCCATGCCTCATATTTTGCAAGTCTGACATCGCTTTCAAAAATCATAGACTTGGATAAAACTATCTTATATTTTTTCATGAAATGTCAATAAATGCTTTCACCTTTGAATCTAGCTTAATGTTATCATTCTTTTTCAACGCATATTTAATTAATTCAATTGAAGCTTCCTTTGCGTAAAGCTTATAAAAGAATTCTTTTTGCTTACCATTTTTAATATAAAAAATTATTACAGGAGCGCTTTCTCGATAGTAGCCAATTTCAATTTTCTCTATCAAGTCAAATTTAATCGTTATTGATTGATAAAATTGTATAATAACAACCTTATCATCATAAAGATTCATAAAACTAATATAACAAATTGCAATAATTAACAATACAAATATAATTATATAAAGACCATTTTTAATAAAAATATATGCCAGTAGGCTATATACAACTGCAATAACTAATAAAAAAATAGAGTAAAAACGTGGAAAGTAACTTTGGATTTTCATTTTTCCTTCTTGATATGATATATCGATAAGATCATATCATATCTCTCCTTTTCTAGTTTGTAATTACAATTAAATTATAAGAAAACAATTGATCTAGTCCTATAAACGACTTATATTTCAGTACCAATTGCTTGTTTTTATATTACCATTTACTTCCATAATTTACAATTATTTTTTACTTTTTGTTTTTACTTTGTTCCCTTATGTGTTATTATCTAATGACAAACAAAAGAGGATAAAATCATGAAAAAAGATATTGCTAACATTAGTAAAAAGAACAAATGTATTATAATAGCCACATCCATAATTTTGATTTTCGCTGCGATATTTCTATCACAAACACCCCGTAGCGAGGACCGTATTTCAATTCTAAATGTTTCAAATAACTATAATTCAGGAACTACTCTTGGCGTTTCACAAAATAAAACAATGTCAATACGTCTTCCGGATGAATTCAAAAAACTTGCTTTTGAATATGCAGCCGCTAAAAAAGCAGCTTCTGAGGCGGCGGAACTTGCTAAAACCGCTATGGAAGAGGCAAAAGATACACAAGCAGCGCTTATCGCAAAGGTAGAAAAAATCGAAGATATAAAATCCTTTGTTAAAAACAATGACAAAGAAACTGTATATAATGCTATTATGGGAACTGATGATTCAGAAAAGATATACTTACCAGAAGTCGACGTAACTGTTAATGTCAGTAATATCAAAACTAAAAACGTTCAATTACCAGTTGCTTACTTGTCCCAGTTACCCGAATTACCAACTGGCTGCGAAATAACTTCACTCACAACTGTATTAAATTATTTCGAATATAATGTTGACAAATGTACTATGGCTGATAGATACCTACCAAAATGTAGCCTAGGCGAAGGCAGCTTTTGGGATTATTTCTTAGGAGACCCAAGAGATCCTTATTCATTTGGTTGTTATGCTAGTCCAATTGTTACAGCTGCTAATTCATATTTGGCAACACAGGGAAATCAACATAAAGCATATAACTTTAGCAATAGTAGTTTTTCAACATTACTTCAGCAAATTGAAGCTGGCTTCCCAGTAGTTTTATGGTCCACAATGGACTTAAGTGAAGCTTATATGACAATGCAGTGGGATGTCAACGGAGAGACTATCCAATGGACAGCTCCTGAGCATTGTGTTGTTATGATTGGTTATGATTTGAATGCCAAAACCGTAACAATATCAGATCCTATGTGTGGAATGGTGATTCGTGACTTAGAAACAATGGCAAAAAGATATGAACAGATGCCACAGTCAAGCTGTTGTAATAAAGCCTATCCCAAAAGCAATAGAACCAACTACTGAAGCAACAACACAGCCAACTACTGAGAAAAGCACCGAAAAAACAACTGCTGCATCAAATGATGATAGCACTAAATCATCAACCGAGACGAGTACTCCCGTTGCGAACAAGTAAATTGAGGCGTATTAGACTCAACAATCTCAATACATAGAACAAACTCTAAATAAAGATCCCCCTACGAATTCATTTTTTCTTTTATTTTCTCCCAAGAAATCGGTGTATAATTAATTCTTTCTGCACATGCACAGAAAGAATGTTTAGATGAATCAACATATATTTCGTTGCCGTGAACATGCCCATATATATTTGCATATGGCATATTCTTATTTAGGTACAATGGCTTATGGGAGATCATCCAAAATTCTTCAATTATAATTGGATAAGCATAAACACTTTCAAATCCACATTCCCTATAATACGCTTCTGTTTCTAAATCATGATTTCCAATAATTAGGATTTTTTTACCAGCTAACGAATTGCATATTTCTTTCGTCTTTTCAAAACCATAAAATGAAAAATCACCTATCAAAAAAACAGTGTCCTCTTCGCTCACAACACTATTCCAACGGCGTATCATTTCATTATCCATTTCTTCAACATCTTTGAAAGGTCGTCGTTCAAATACGATCACTTCTTTATGACCAAAATGCGTATCCCCTATAAAAAATATATTGCTCATTATTTTTTTCTCCTTCGAATTTTGTTATTTTACTTAGCATTTCTAATATTTATTATATATCAAATTCATCTATCAAACCATAAAATCACTATTTACTGAGCAATTACAAATAAAAAGTTCCATATCAGTCAATTTCAAATAATAAATTGCTGATATGGAACTTCTTACCTACTATTTTAAATATTTACTTCTAATCGAATATCTAACTATCAATAACTACTTATTGTTCAACGCTGCCTGCGCCGCATCGGTTCAGCGGTGAGCAATGGTAATTGCTAAATTGATAGGATCAATAATTAACCAATTTCAATCTACCTCCCATTCTGGATAGTAATTCATTTGTGATACTGTCTGAATTTTCGGCAACCTCTGTGGCAAATATTTCATCTTGTCCGTCTTTTCCAATTATGGTAACTATATCACCTATTTCGGTATTAGAAATATCTGTTATATCAATGGTAAGCTGATCCATACAAACTCGCCCGACAATAGGTACGCGGTAGCCGTGTATAAGAACACTACCATTACCGCATGAAATGTTTCTCGGTAGTCCATCCGCATATCCAATGGGTAATATGGCTATGCGGCTATCTCTGGTTGCAATAAATTTTCTGTCATATCCAACGCTTTCTCCCTTTGTAATCGCTCGGATAAGTACTATTCGTGTTTTTAAAGATAAAACAGGGTGTAAATCAAGCTGCAATTTTGTTTTATCGTTTCCGGAGCTGAATACTCCATATAAAGCAATGCCTATTCTTGCATAGTTACATTCAATCTCTGGATAATTCAAAAGGCCATAGCTACTTTGAATATGCGTTTGGGGTAACTTTATACCTTGTTTTGAAAGAATATCAAGCAAATCATAAAATCCAGATATCTGAGTGTGTGTAAACTCTACATCCGTAATTTCAAGGCTCTCTGAAACACATAGATGCGTATATATACCACATATTTTCAAATACCTCATTTTGAAAGTTTTCGCGATTTTATCAATGTCGTATTTATTAAAACCAAGGCGATGCATCCCTGTGTCAATTTTTATATGTGTGTTGATAATGTAACCCTGCTTGTTCAAAAGAACGGCATAGTCATAATCAAGCAATGTCTGTGTAAGTTCGTATTTATGAAGTTCTTTTGCCCTCATTGGACTTGTATATCCCATAATCAAGATTTCACCTTGAATTCCACCTTGTCGCAGTTTTAAACCTTCATCAATTGTTGCAACCGCAAATGCAGTTATCCCTATTTTGTTTAGGCATTTTGATACGGCTAAAGCTCCGTGACCATATCCTTCTGCCTTTACAACCGCCATCATCTTACAATCCTCAGGCATAGCCGCTTGCAATACCCTTGCGTTATGCATCAAATTATCTAAATTCACTTCAATCCACGACCTATCGGTACCATCATATACGCAAACTTCCTTTGGTTCTACTTTTATTCGTGCCATCAATGCTACTAGAATAAATGATGCAGCAGCAGAAGATACTCCAACCACAAGATAATGCACAAAACTGTTATCAATCAATAAAGCTTGCAGCCCAACTGTTTTTGCAAAACCACGAACAACAATTATCAGCATAGGGTGAATAATATAAATTATCAGAGCCAAATTTCTCAATGTAGAACTTCGGCGTCCTCGCAGATATGTAAGGGCGCTAAACAGGAAAAGCATACACGGAATAAGCATAATATACATACTGTCATGACGCTGGACGCCCCACTTATGTAAAAGCAATCCCTCTGTCAGCATAAGAAAAAATGAAACAATGAATCCTATTAGATTGTTTCTCAATGAAAGATGCCATTTTTCACTTGCAATAGTGCCGCCTAGTACAAAGAATATTGGAGCGAAAAAAATGCCGTTTCGTGTATAATCTGAAACCTCAAACAGATTGGTATATAGGCTTTTTAAGAACGGGATTTGTAAGGAAAAACCAAAGTAACTGTCACCAAATAGTCCAATTATATATATAATAGCAGTAGCTATAAGCGCCAATTTCAAGCCTATTTTTTTAACCAACAACCATGCAATGGATGCACCAATAATAGCCGCAGAAAGATACCACAAATGATAGAACGTTCCATCAAATACAATATCCTTCAAAATATTTGGTAGTAGGTTGTCTGCGGTGAAATATCCGTTATATATATTTACCGGGATATAGAGTGCGATTGAGATACCATATATATATGAAGTTCGTTTGATAAAAGTCTTTAGCTTATCAGCGTTATAATTGTATTCTGCAATCATGAAAAATCCCGATGTCATAAAGAAAAACGGAACAGCTGTACGCGCAACGATACGTGTGAAAATAAAATCAGCAGTATTGTTGTAAGTTGCCAATGGTGATGTATGAATTGCTATAATTAAAAATGCAGCGATCATTCTAAAATAATCTATTCCTGCATATCCTTCTTTTTTATTCATTCCTCTTGCCTCCATAGGGTTATGATAAAGCCGTCAACATTATTACCTGAAACTTGATAAAGACAATTCTCCGGCATATTTAGTTTTATTTGCTTGTAAAGGAGGATTGGAGCATAGAATATTTCTATTGTCCTTTTTCCTCGGATTATTTCCAAATGTTCCCCATCATAGGGGTATTGCTTAATGTCTTCAATATACTCTTCAAAAGAAAGTCCTTTTGTCGTCATAATTTCTGAATGAGGATAACCAACAAAACGAAAATGCCATGGTTCGTGAGCGATGCCTGTAATCGCTTCTTTGCCGCTTTGATAGCGTTCAATAAAACCATATTTAGGTGCTCTTTTGCGAAATTTATCACAGATTCCATCATAAGGGAAATTAGGCCGGATAAAGTCAATGACATCCTTTTTCAAACCCAGATCGATAGCGTAACCTGTTTGATGCTCACTGCACTGTGGAAGTGCGACATACTTTTCCGTAAATACTCGTCCACTTTCACTGAGAGATTTTGCGTATATTTGTTCCTGCTCTTCGTTTGAACGGTAGCCACTTACTAGTACTATCTCATCTATGCAATTCATATCACTCAATATATGGGACATTGCAGTCCTCGCACCTAGTTCCATAAGAATATTCGAGTGATTTTCATCCGCTGAAATAATTCCTATATTACTTTCAGATTTAATCGGATATTTTGCATTTACAAGAATCAAATTTCCTGTATGAACATCATTCCTATTTAGTATAAGGGTTGTCATTATACTTCACACAGTCCGATCAGCCTGTCCAAAACATCTTCAAAGGACAAATCGATAGCTTTCATCATATTTGGGTAACGGCTGTGAGTGGTAAAGCCAGGAATAGTATTTACTTCGTTAAAAACGATATCATTGCTTGGCGTTAAGAACATATCAACCCTTGCAAAGCCGGAGCATCCAAGCACCTTATAAATAGTGCATGCGGTTTCTTGTATCCTTTTCTCGGTATGCATATCTATTCTTGCAGGTATATGAATTTTTGAACTTTTTAAGGTGTATTTTTCTGTATAGTCAAAGAAACCATCGGTAAGCTCGATTTCATCAATTCTGCCCATCAGTAAATCGGTGTTCCCCAATACGGCACAGCCAACCTCAAAACCGTCAACATTTTCTTCTATGATAACTTCGCTATCGTGTTCAAAAGCAACTGCCAATGCTCTAGGCAATTCTTCTTTATTTTTTATTTTTGTTATTCCCAATGATGATCCGGCCCGTACAGGTTTTACGTATAACGGATATTTTAATTTTTGTGTTACGTCAGAAAGCATATCGCCGTTTATCGGTTGTTTCATAACTATCGCCTGTGGTACAAGAATTCCCACACTATGAACAATTGTATGTGCTTTGTCTTTATCCATGCACAGTGCTGAACTAAGTGTATTACACCCAACTAGTGGTATGCCTGCCAATTCAAGCAAACCCTGCACCGTACCGTCCTCACCGTTCTTTCCATGTAATACAGGGAATGCAGCATCAAGTTTTATAACCTTATTTCTATTTGAGTTGAGTTCAATAATTCCGCTGATACTACGATTTTGTGAAACAACAATTGGCGTTAGTTTTGTTATATCTTCAAGCCAAGTATCGCTTTGAATATGTTCATAAATACCAGAATATCGAAACCAATCTCCACTTTTACTAATCCCGAGTGGGATTATGTCGTATTTCTCTTTATTCAAGTGTATCAACACAGCGTAAGCTGACTGCAGAGATACGGCATATTCTGTAGAGAGTCCTCCAAATATAACTGCAATTCGTTTTTTTCCCATTTTCTAATTCTCCTTTTTATTTATAATTTTTCAAATACTCTTCAAGACAAATACCTTGTTCATATATTTCTTTTGCCACTTCTTGACCAACATATCTGTAATGCCAAGGTTCATAACTTGTACCTGTTATTTCAACTTTGTCGGAAGGATATCTCAAAATAAAACCATATTTGTAGCTGTTTTTCGCCAACCATTGATATACCTCTTCATTGGTGCATTTACCTTTTTCAGCATTAATATCAAGAGCCAATCCTAATTGATGCTCACTCGTTCCGGGCACAGCCACCCATTTTTTTGCTAATGTTTCAGCTTCGCTTTTTGAATAGCCTTCTGTAATATAAGCTTTGATTTTATCGTCAAGCATCTTTTGTTGTTGCGCTGCTGTACGATAGGCCTCTCCAATAAGCGGATATACTCCTACCTTTTTTGCAGCATCAAACATCTCTTGTAAATGCAGATAAATTCGCTCATCTACCTGATAACCATTTCTGATTGTCTTTAACTTAACCGAGTAGTTGTCAGGAATATAGTTGCAATAATTTACAAGAAGCAAATTCCAAGTAGTGTTTCTTTGCGTATCTATGATACTGTTCTGAGCAGCTGATTGTGCAACACTTGAAATATTGTCTCTAATTTGATTCGCTTTTTGTTTGCCACCGATATTTGCAACGTAAATTACTATAGTAAGGAAAAATAGGATGAATATGGCTAAAGTAGTATTTTTTATTTTGCGTTTCGTCGCTTTCCTGTTTTTTTTAGCAGACATTAATGAATTGTATTTTGGTTCTTCCTTCATAATTTTTTTCCTTCCTCTTATTAGCACGAAACAAAAGAGCACCCTTACTTCGGTACATGAATTGTACCAAAATTAAGAATGCTCTTTTTCCGTTTTTCTATAATGAAATTCTATTTCTTTGTGACAAAATTCTTACGATTTTCCTACAAAGCTGGAATTACCAAATTAAAAGTAATAATTTCATCTTCACTATTTGCTGCAATAGTACCTCCATGTAATTCGATAATTTCCTTTGTAATTGCAAGGCCAAGACCAGCACCTCCACTTTTTGTGGCCCGAGCAGAATCCAAACGATAAAACTGTTCAAAAATCCGATCAAGTTTTCCTTTTGGAATTGTATTACCATGATTTATAAAGTTGATTTTTACGTTATTGATATCCTGTGTAACAACAATATCAATCATACTTCCCTCAAAGCTATAATTTACTGCATTGTGTAATAAATTATCAAAGACACGTTGCATTTTATCCACATCGCATTTTATCATCAAATCAGGTGCAACGTTTAATGTGCATTGCAAATTCTTCTCCGAAAACATTGGCTTGAATTCATAAATAAGTTGTTCGAGCATACGTGTTAAATTCACTTTACTCAACTCAAGTGTTATGTTAGTAAGGTTAAAGCGAGTAATTTCAAAAAACTCGTTAATTAAATCTTCAAGACGTTCTGCTTTACCCAACGAAATGGATAAATACTTTTCACGTAGTTCCTCCGAGATCTTGATTTCATCACGGAGCAATGTCAAATAACCGATGACGGATGTAAGCGGCGTTTTTAAGTCGTGTGCCAGATAAACCACAAGATCGTTTTTCCGCTGTTCGGCTTCTCTTGCAGCACGTTCGCTATCACGTACTGTCATTTTAATTTGATTCATTTGCAATTCAATTTCTTTTAATTCCTCTGGAAGCACAATTAAACTGTCGTCTAAATGATACAAATTTTCAGTTGCATCTACTATTTTTTCCAGATACTGAAACGGCTTTCTCCAATAATAGAGAAAAATAATACAAAAACCTATTCCAAAATATAAAAATGCAATCATGTAGATTCTAACACCAAACCATTGAGCAATTCGATAAAATATTTCATAACCTCGCCAAGTAAAAAGACCATAAAATGTTACGGCTGCCACGAACACCACTATACCTGACAATGTGTATAATACAATTGCAGTTATCAGACGAAATAAAATCCGTCTGGAGATGCTTTTACTTCGATTTTTTAGTTTTTTGTTTTCATTATTCAACCTTATACCCCACTCCCCATACAGTTTTAATGAATTTAGGATTTTTAGCAGGCTCGTGTAATTTTTCGCGTAAACGCGCAATGTGTGCCATAACGGTATTGTTGTTATCTAGATATTTTTCGTCCCATACCGCTTCAAACAGTTCCTCGGAAGATACAACCTTTCCTCTGTGTTCGCCTAAATACCAGAGGATTGAAAACTCAATAGGTGTTAGTGTTAGTTCTTTCCCGAATAACGTGCATTTGTGCATATCCTTGTTCATTATCAGTCCTTTTATATCATACTCGTTAATAACTGCTGTATGTTGCTCATCAGTATGATTGTATCGCACATATCTTCTTAGTTGTGTCTTTACTCGTGCAACAACCTCTAACGGATTAAATGGCTTGGTTATGTAATCGTCCGCACCGATGGTAAGTCCCATAATCTTGTCCATATCTTCAACCTTTGCAGTCAGCATAATAATAGGAAAGAAGTGGGTTTCACGAATTTTTTGACAAATATGAAATCCATCAAGATCGGGAAGCATTACATCTAAAATTGCCAAATCCAATTTATTGGTTTCGATAAAGTTGAGTGCGTCCACTCCATTATAAAACTTATATACTAAATAGCCGTCATTTTTTAAGTACACCTCAATCAAATCGGCAATTTCTTTTTCATCATCCACAATCAAAATACTTTCACTCATTAGTCTCGTCACTCCCCTTGTCAGTTCTGTCTGATAATACTTATGCCTCTTTTTTATATCTTTATCAATTAACATTTTCACAGTTTATTATAGCTCACGTTCACACTGAGTCAACCTATTTTAATATAGTATATCAAAATAGGTTTTAAAATACAATGTTTAGGTCTTATTATAACACCTGTCCTTTCTACCGCTATTATTTGACAATAAAATAAGAGTACTATTCTCTATTGTATTTCTACAATCAAAAATAGCACTCTTATTTTCGTGTTCAAAACAAATTGTTTAGAAGGTTTTCTTACAGCATAAATTATTGCTCTTTGTGAAGTTTAACAATATATAATAGCCCAAACACTAACAGTTATGTCGCCCCACTAATTGTACCTTAAGTACCTTCCACCACTCTTTCTATATAATTTCGCCTCAGTGTCAATTAATTCGATCTACAAATGAAGAATATACACCATCTATCTTATCAATCCATATATCTACCTCATTTTTTTCTTCCTCACTATTTACTTTTGGCTCCCCCACCAACTGAATTGCATATTCATAAGCCTCCCTCAAGCGCATAAACCCTTCCGCATCCTCTTCAGAATTTACGAAAACAAGCCTTTTCCTGTATGCCAACTTAATACCGTCTTCGTTACTTGTCTCAGATATTTCTAGAGCCTTCCAAATATCCTTTTTATCCAATCTATTTTCCCCCTACACAATTTTTTTGTAATTTCCATGATATAAATGTATCCTTCAAAAACACTTTAATCCAGATAGACTTTTAGCATATTCAATTATTTTATCTATTTTATTTTCTTGAATCAAGTTATCAAGTTTCCTATCATCCATTTCTAACTCTCCCTATCATTTAACTTCAACACCGATTTCTGTATCTTTTATATAATTCTCTAAAACAAAAGAATCGAATCTATTGTTCTGAAAAATTAAGTAATCAAATTATAAAGACATTACAACTTATATTTCTATAAATTGTAATGTCTTTTTGTATATAAGCATTATAAAGTACCACAAACCTTAATGATAATATCAGCCCACAGATTATGCCTTAAATATCTCCATAACTATTTCTATAAATTTTTGCTTCAACGCTGCCTGCGCGAATAGGGTACACCTGCCGTAACAAATATTTATTTCATAGCACCTCTAGCCTGCGTTCCACCCCACTCAACAACGGTGAATCCTACTCTTGTAAATGGTTTTAATTCCTGCTCTTCTACCTGTATCGGTTTATCTAATGGTTTATAGACCATCATAACTCGTAATATCGAGTCTGGCTCTGGGGTGATTTTAAGCTGTGCCAGATCCTCATAATCATTCCCAGCAAAAGTGATAAAATTATACGCATTCTCTTGAAGAATAGGAAGCCAATATACGATAAATTCATTATATTCCTTCGGTATTAGCCCCATATATTCAAGTTTTTCCTGGAGGAACTTTTCAGTGTCCGCTCCTTTTACCACAAAGCCTGTTGACATATCCAACTCTGTATTGGTTATCCCTTCCCAATACAAATATGAATATTCCCTATTATCTACGATATTTGTAAGCGTACCATCAGGATGTGCAATTACATCCCATCCGTCATTATATTGGGGATATGTGCATGTCAATTTACCATCGTAGTTTAATTGTACTTTCACTTGTTGTTCTGTAGTCGGATAAAGATATATCACTGGTTTTTTTTCAGATTCACCTATATATCTATCACATGCTGTTAAAAAAGCAGTAAGCAATAACATAATCGATGATATTAAAAGTATTCTTCTTAAACCTATGGTTTTCTTCATATACTCCCCTGTACTACCCCCATGGTAGTGTCCAATATATTACTTACTTGTGTTTTCTTTCAATGCCGCCTGTGCCGCCGCCAACCGAGCAATCGGAACTCTAAATGGAGAACAAGACACATAATTGAGTCCAATCTTGTGACAAAATTCTACGGAGGCTGGATCGCCACCATGCTCGCCACAAATTCCTAGTTTCAAGTTTGGCCTTACCGAGCGCCCCTTCTTTGCCGCCATCTCGACTAGCTGGCCTACGCCGCTCTGGTCAAGTCGTGCAAATGGATCTGATTCAAAAATCTTCGTTTTATAATAAGCATCTAAGAACTTGCCTGCATCATCTCTTGAAAATCCAAAGGTCATCTGCGTCAAATCATTTGTTCCAAATGAGAAGAATTCTGCTTCTTCTGCTATTTCGTTTGCTAAAAGAGCAGCTCTTGGTATTTCAATCATTGTTCCAATCATATACTTGATATCAGAATTCTTTTCTTTCTTCACTTTTTCTGCTGTCTCAACTACGATGTCCTTTACGTATTTCAGTTCTTTCTTCTCACAAACAAGTGGTATCATGATTTCTGGTATAATATTGAAGCCCTTTTCATCATTTATTTCAATCGCTGCTTCCATAACTGCTCTTGTCTGCATTCTTGCGATTTCTGGGTAGGTTACTGCAAGACGGCATCCACGATGTCCCATCATTGGATTAAATTCATGAAGGGATGTACAAGCATCTTTGATTTGCTCAATAGACAGTCCCATATCCGCTGCCAAATCTGCAATATCTTTTTCATCTGTTGGTAAAAATTCGTGAAGTGGTGGATCTAGGAACCGAATGGTGACTGGTCTGCCTTCCATTACTTCATAGATTCCTTTGAAATCTGCCTTCTGGAATGGAATCAATTCATTTAATGCCTCTTCTCTAGCCTCTTGCGAAGTTGATAGAATCATCCTACGAATCTTTGGTATTCTATCTGGTTCAAAGAACATATGCTCTGTACGGCAAAGACCAATACCTTGTGCACCAAGCTTAACCGCATTGGCTGCATCAGCTGGTGTGTCTGCATTTGCTCTTACCTTTAAGGTTCTATAACCATCAGCCCAACCCATAATTCTTTCAAAGTTGCCTCCGATAACGGCTTCCTCTGTACTGATATCACCTAAGTAGATTTTGCCTGTTGAACCATCGAGCGAAATATAATCTCCCTCTGAAATGGTTTCTCCACCAAGCTCAAATACCTTTGCTTGTTCATCAATCCTGATTTCACCACAGCCTGATACGCATGCGGTTCCCATTCCACGTGCTACTACTGCTGCATGTGAGGTCATGCCGCCACGTACTGTTAAAATTCCTTCTGCTGCATGCATGCCTTCTATATCTTCCGGTGATGTCTCTAAACGAACAAGAATTACTCTTTCACCGTCGTCATTATGTTTTTTCGCTTCATCCGCTGTAAAGTATACTTTACCTGATGCTGCTCCAGGGGATGCTGGTAGTGCCTGGCCAAGAACTTTACCATCTTTTAGCGCTTGTGGCACGAATATTGGATGTAATAATTGATCTAGTGATTTTGCATCAATCCTCTTAACCGCTTCTTCTGGCGTGATTTTTCCTTCATCTACTAAATCACATGCGATTTGCAAAGCTGCTGGTGCAGTTCTTTTGCCATTTCTTGTTTGCAAGAAGTAAAGTGTTTCATCTTCAATGGTGAATTCCATATCCTGCATATCTGCATAATGAGCTTCTAATTTATTTGCGATCTCCATAAAACGTTCAAACACCTTAGGCATATCTGCTGCAAGCTTAGTAATCGGCTGTGGTGTTCTAATTCCTGCTACAACATCTTCTCCTTGTGCATTGATTAAATATTCTCCGTATATTCCCTTTTCACCAGTTGATGGGTTTCTTGTAAATGCTACACCTGTACCCGAAGTATTTCCCATATTACCAAATACCATTGCTTGTACATTTACTGCTGTTCCCCAATCTCCTGGGATATCGTTCATTCTTCTATAGACAATTGCTCTTGGATTATCCCATGAACGAAAAACAGCCTTTACCGCTTCCATTAACTGCACGGTTGGTTCCTGTGGAAATTCTTCACCCATTTTTTCTTTGTAAATGGCCTTATATCTAACAATAACTGCCTTCAAATCATCCGCAGTTAAATCAGTATCGAATTTTACTCCTTTGGAATCCTTAGCTTCTGTCAAGATTCCCTCGAAAAATGTTTTGCTCATCTCCATTACTACATCTGAAAACATTTGAATAAATCTTCTATAAGAATCATATGCAAATCTTGCATTACCTGTTCTCTTCGCAAATCCTTCTACAGATATATCATTTAGCCCTAGATTTAAAATTGTATCCATCATTCCTGGCATAGATGCTCTTGCTCCAGATCTTACTGATACTAAAAGCGGATTTTCTGTATCCCCAAATTTCTTACCTTGTTGCTCCTCAAGTGTCTTCAACGAATCGAAAATCTGTGCCTGTATCTCCTCGGTAATCTCCTTTCCACTTTTGTAATAATCTGTACAAGCCTCCGTTGTTACTGTAAAACCTTGTGGAATTGGCAACCCAAGATTTGTCATCTCTGCTAGATTAGAGCCCTTTCCCCCTAGCAGATTCTTCATCTCTGCACTGCCTTCCTTAAATAAATACACCCATTTGTTCATTAAAAATCCTCCTTTTACTTATGATTTTTCTTTGTAACTTTTTAACCAAATACGAATACGAAAACACGAAAACAAAAACGATTAAATTATCTTACTGTATAACTTAATTATATTACATTTTGTGGAAAATACAATCAAAAAAGAGAAATAATGTTTTTTTAAAAAACATTATTTCTCTTTTTTTGATTGTATTAAATATATTCATGTGATTTTTTATTAGGATCGCAAAATGATAAACCTAAAATAACTATACTTCCTATTGTAAATACCACTCCCACCATCACGGTTGCCATAATTCGAAGCCAACTTGCCTGCCATTCAAAATAAAACTTTTTCGCTAAATATATTCCATCGTATAACATGACTGACGACAATGCATATGTAAACGAACTAACAAATAGTTGTACTAATACTTCAATTGGCTTTCTTTCCAATAATAGAATGTCCAATGAGCTTGCTCTCTTCTTTCTCTTCTCTGTAATACCTATAAATATAGCAGTAAGTGCTCCTTGAATTATTATTATAAACGTCATGCTAAAATTATCGTTTTTAATATGATTCATAAAAACATATGAATAAATAGAAATGAATATGATGAGATTCATTATTCCAAATAACATATTGTTATTTTTAATATACATATATCCTTTCTTCTTTTCTTCCAATAAGTTTTTTTCTATATCCATATTTTCGATTTTTTCTCCCTCTAACATTTTTTCTAGTATCTGTTTTACTTGATGTGCCTGCAGTATCTTCCCTTCATTCTCAGCAAGTTTTTCACCAATAACCGTTCTGCAATCTTCGTTATTCATATATTTACGAATATCATCTACAGAAAAATCAAGAAGTCGGTACTTTTTTATTAACAGTAACGTATTTACATTTTCCTCATTATACTCTTTGTATCCATTCTCCTTTTTAGAAATGTTAATCAAACCACATTCTTCATAATAACGAATTGCTTTTTTAGTAAGTCCCGTCGTTACTTCAACCTCTTTAATTTGCATAGCAATCCCCCTTCTATTCTAGTTCTACACCGTGCCCCTGGGTAACAGTCAAGTATTATTTTAACATAGCAGATAAACTTTGTGTATTGTATTACCAAAGCATTACTCACTATAAATATTACTATGAATATCACTACGTATATCACTACGAATATCACTATGAATAATACCATCATTATTCCTGTATTTTTAAAACTCTTAACTATATTTTAAATATTGCTTTTACATGACTTCAATATCAATTCTCCAATTCTCATCTTGTACTTTATTTCGGAATCAGATATTATATAATTTAAGGGATATAAGAAAGTGGTGAAAGTTATGGAGGAAAAAGTCAGAGTAGTGGAACGTGCTTTTGATATTATTGAAGCACTTGCCTGTTCACGAAAATCAATGAGTGTGACAGATATTGCCAAATCAACAAAAATAAGTAAGTCAACTGCATTTCGCCTTTTACAGACCATGCATTCACGTGGTTTTGTAGAAAAAGACGAAAATCAGGCTTATTCAATTGGCTATAAATTGATTGATGTTGTAAGCAGTCATATTAATACATTGGAACTCCAGACCGAAGCAAAGTCTTATCTTGAAGCACTACGAGCCGAATTCAACATGGCTGTACATCTAGGAATTTTACATGGAGCGGATATTTCTTATATCGAAAACCTCGATATATCCCTTCCTATGAACAAATATACCCAAGCAGGATATCGATCTCCAGCATATTGCTCTTCCATGGGAAAGTGTCTACTATCTTGTTTATCAGGGGAAGAACTTGAAACATTATTATATAATTATACCTTCAAAAAATATACCGAATATACAATTACCAATCCAAATGAATTCAAGCAATACCTAAAACAAGTCAGAAGACAGGGTTGGGCAATGGACAACCAGGAATATTGTCTCGGACAGCGCTGTGTTGCCGCGCCAATTTTTGATTACCGCTCAGATGCCATAGCCTCCATCAGCATCAGTGGAACCACCAATCAAATTACCGATGAAAAATTACCCGAAATCATCGGTAAGGTTAAACAAGCCGCCGATAATATATCCCACCGCCTCGGCTATGCATGAGCTTGGTTGTTTTGGTTGGACGGACGAAAAACCCTATGGATGTCCTCTTGTTCGCTATTGCCTCTACAGTCATATGGGATTATCTGCATTCGGTTTGACACAAAAACAGTGTCAACCGCCTGCAGACAATCTCATATGACTGTAACGGCAAATGCGTACAATTGAGGACATCCATAGGGTTTTTCTACTCGTCGCGCAAAACAACCGGCGCCGCCCCTTCAAAGAAAAAACATACCGGCCCGGATGATTGTGAAGGATCTAATGCTTCGGATGCTTCTAGTCTTCTAGTCTTTTCGTCTTCTAGTCTTCTAGTCTTTTAGTCTTCTAAGGGGGGCGATGAAATCCTTTCAACGAGCAGAAGAAACGGATATAGTTCCTCAATTGTCCGCATTTGCCGTTACAGCCATACGCGATTGTCTGCAGGCGGTTGACACATCTTTTTGTGTCGAACCGAATGCAGACAATCCCGTATGGCTGTAGAGGCAATAGCGAACAAGAGGAACTATATCCGTTTCTTCGTCCGTCTACAAAATATTTTTGAGTACAATTGTCTTTGTCGTTGTCATTTCGTTGAATGTACTTAAAACGCCTTCTGTCCCGATACCAGAGAATTTGTATCCACCAAATGGCATTTCGAAGCTTCTAAAGAAACTTGCTCCGTTAATTACTGAACCGCCGCACTCCAATGCATTGGCAACTTTGAATGCAGTTTTCATATTTTCACTGAACACACAACCGCAAAGTCCAAATATAGATGCATTTGCAATTTCGATTGCTTCTTCCACTGTGTCAAATGCTATGATTGGAACAACTGGTCCGAATATTTCCATATCGATTGCAACATCTGCAGTTTTTGGAACATCAATGATAACAGTTGGATCGTAGAATGCACCACTTCGCTTTCCGCCAAGGATAATTCTACCGCCCTGATCTACTGTGAGATTTACTTGCTTTTCAACATCAATTGCTGCTTTTTCGCTGATTAAGCAACCCATTTGAGCTGTTTCTTCAGATGGCATACCGCGCTTAATTGCGCTAATTTTCTCAACAGCCTTTGCAGCAAATTCTTCAACGCGGCTACTATGTACAAGAAATCGTTTGGAAGCACAGCATACTTGCCCTGTGTTATACATTCTACCCCAAATAAGTTCTGTTGTTGCAAGATCAACATCTGCATCTTCACATACGATAAATGCATCATTTCCACCAAGCTCTAATGCCACATGCGTTAAGTTGCCAGCGGCTGTCTTTGCTGTTTCAATGCCAACTTCGGTTGAACCTGTTAATGTGATTAAATGTACATCGGGATTTGAGCAAAGCCATGCACCAACTTTTGAACCACGACCTGTCACAATTTGAATTGCTCCATCGGTTACACCTGCGTCAACCAATAATTTCGATAACTTGCAAAGTGTTAAAGGATTGTCGGTAGATGGTTTCACAATGGCAGCATTTCCAGATAACAATGCAGGTGCTACCTTCTGATCAAATAGGTCGCAAGGAAAATTAAATGGAATGATGCATGCAACTACACCGATAGGCTCTCTTTGTGTAAATAATATGTGTTTATCCTGTCCCGCTTCCAAGCCTGCTGGAATCACTTCTCCGTATAAATGCTTAGCCTTCTCGCTAAACGCCTCAAACGCTATCGCAATATTCCCAATTTCGCCTCTCGCTTCATTAATTGGTTTACCTGTTTCATCTGACAATGTTCTTGCCAGGCTCTCTTTATTCTCTTCTACTAAAGCAATAAATTTTCTCATAATAGTTGATTTTTCATATACTGGAACTTTTGCCCATATTTTTTGAGCTGCCTTTGCAGCACTTACAGCATTTTTAATGTCTTCCTCAGTTGCCGCTGGGACTGTATCAATAAGCTTGCCTGTTGCTGGATTTAATATTTCAAGTACTTTACCGTCTGAAGCTTCTACTAACTTACCATTAATAATCATGTTCATATTAATGTCCTCCTTTATATTTTACTTTATATATTACTTTATGTATTATTTATAGAACCCAGTAAATGAAAGCATCAAGCCACCGCACGTATTGTTGTTATCACTTTCATATCCATATTCACCAAATGTAAATTCAACTATAAATGGAACATCTCCAGCTTCTGCTTTGATGGCATCTGCAACTTCATTGATGCGATCGCCAATTCCAGCACGTCTTCCGCCACAATGAACCAAATGGAATGCTGCTGCCTCTCCACCCATTTTCGCTTTTAAAGCTCGTAATGTTTCTCCTGCTGAAGAAATTAATTCATCAATCGTAGCCTCCATACGAATCACACAGGTCTTTTCTGCCAAATTGTTTCCAATGTTCATAGAACCATCTTCATTACCATTCATAGGATGACGAATTGCTACTAAATCGCCAAGACGATCCTTAACGCCAAGTGGAGACGTAATCGCAGTTACGAGAAGATTTCCACCAGCAACAGCATCCTTTGAAACACCTAACCACTCTGCATATTTTTGAGTAGCTGGGACTCCATCTATCTCAAGTAAAGTTCTGTTTCCATCTATCTTTGTGATAACACCAAAATCATTTGTCTCATGATAAGCACCTGTAAATAAATTGGTGATAGGTTTTCCATAGAAAAACGCGACAACTGCACCATCTGCAAATACTTGGTCCTTCGTATACAGTTTCCAATCTCCAGAAATGCTGTTATCTGCTGCACTTCCTCCAAAAAATGGTACTCTTCCAATTACAGAACTGATTCCTTTTAGATAAAATTCTTCTTCTGCTGGAGACGCAGCCATATAGAAATAGGTAGGAGCGACATCCTTACCTGCAGCCTTCATCGCTTCATCAGCTAGTAACTTTCCATCTTCAAAAGCATCTACGCCACGTGCCTTACCGGCTACCCCCACCGCCATATCTGAATCAGAAATAGCCATGACACCTACAAACCCGTCATCCGATGAGATAAAACCATCTTGTGTAATAACACCGGTAAAAGAAGTATTTCCCAAGAGTGGAACATCTGGAAATTCAGAAGCAACACCAGAAATTAGGGCCTTCATATCATACGCACAACTTGCATACACAAATGCAACCTTAATATCCCCTAATCCAACTTTTGCAGCTGCCGCTGCTTTCTTTCCTGCATCAGCTGCATTTGCCAATGTACTTGATCCAACATTTGCTTTTAACATATTCATTACCTCCCAATTTTTGTTAGATATGTATAAATAATTGCTATATATATATTATATAATATACATTTTTACATACAACACGTATATTCCGCAGAACAAAACAGCTGTCCCACTCTGTGGAACAGCTGTTTTCTTTATGCATGATTATAGTTTCTTTTACATTAATGGTAAATTATATTACTTTTTTCAACCTCTTCATATACTTTCTGTGTAACTGCATTATCTTCGTCACTTAAAAAATATGTGTTACTCGCCGTTGTAACGACAATAAATGTTTTATTTTGAGGATTCAAGCACAAATCACAATCACCATATCCATCTACCGAAAATGACCCTTTTTCCAACTTATCCATCCCTGTACCCATTCGTTTTTGTGTTCTCGGAAGTTGCGTTATTATCTTGATTTCCTTAATATCGTCAATATTGATTGCATATTCTACTTTCAGATGCTCAGCTACAATTTGATTATTTGAAAGTTTCAAACTGATTGGAGTAAATTCTTCAAACATTAACCAGATACACATAACAGGAATGATTAGTATAGAAATAATAGCAAAACCTCCAAACCATTTTATATCTATTTATTTGTATATTTCATTTACATTATTTCAAATCCTATAATACTAAAAATACATTTTATGGTATTATTTACATAGTAAGAATTTGTTTATAATTTAGTCATAACTGAGTAAGATTAAAATACTACACTGTCTATATACCAAACAATTCGATACAGACAGAAAGGAAATAGATTTATGTGGATTAAAAAGCTTAAAAAGAAAAAATTACAATTTATTGTACTAGGGTTTATTCTAGCCTTTGCGACTATGATTCTATCCACTTGTATTAGTTTCAGTAAAGAGGTGGAGCGTTATACCGACAGTCAGTATGATGATTCTAGCAATGCAAGCCTCCTGCTCTATGCAACCCCAGGAACCAGCAAACTAATACAAGAAAAATCAAAAGAACGAGATGATATAACTTCAATAAAAACATACGAGTGCTATTACATTGCTTCTCTTGATATTAATCATCATAATACGCTTGTACAAAGTTATATCAATCCGTTATATGCCATTGTACTATCAGATTATACTGATTTGCCATTCAAGCTCACACCCGTCGATGGTGATTTGCAAAGCACCTGTCCCGCACCTGGTCAAGTCTGGGTACAAAATATCGTTGCTGACAACCACAGTATTTTTGTAAATGACACATTTGATATAAAAGTCGGTAACACTACGAAACCACTTACGGTTTCCACCCTTGTTAATGACACCAGAAAGCCAGTATCTATGACAACCGGCGCTGCGATATTCATCAATCAAGCGGATACGGATTGGTTTGACAGCCAGCAAGCACTTGAATTGATTTGTATTACCACCGATACTAATAGCCAGACCATTCAAGACTGGCTTGATACTGTCTATACAGATGACTATCATGCTGAAAGTTACGACACATTGTCCGCTATGAAATTAAAAGCTACTATGATTACTTCCTTAATATCTAGTCTTGGAACATTATCAGCAGGATTTATGCTAATAATGACAATTGTAATTATTTTATTTTTTATAAGAAATACAATTCTAAATGAATATAGCGCTATTGGGACTTATAAATCTGTAGGCTATACAAACTTAGAAATTATGGGGTTTTATCAGAAATGCTACGCTCTTGTAGGAATCATTTCCATTACAATCGGTTCGCTTTTAGGATTGCCAATGTCAATCTTCATCGGCCGAATCGTTATGGAATATATAGGTGATTACAGCCTGAGCAAAGCTTCCATATACTCCTGCGTTTTTGTAATTTTGATTACCAGCTTAATTCTAATATTTAGTATATGGTTTGCACTCAGACGAATACGAAAAATCACGCCTGTTGATGCCTTTCGCGTTGGGACCTCTTCCTCCAAGGCAAAGCTAAGAAAGTCACTGATTAAAAATGCGCATTCCTCATTTAGTATGGCTATCAATGATATCTTTAAGTACAAGAGTCGTTCCGCAATTATTGTACTTATTGTGGGCACATCATTTTTCATAGCAATCATGCTAGTAAATATATGTATCTCGTTCGGTCGTATGGAAAAGAATGCCCCAGCTTGGATTTCAGGTCCTAATTGTGATTGTTTCATAACCAAGGAAGACCATGCCCTAACACAAGAATTAATTGACTATGTACAAAATAGCGATTATGTTGATAGCTATATTACTGGTGAATTATTTTCTAAAGTGAGTGTACTTAGTAATGAAGACAATATCAATATAAAATATGCCAATGTGACCGATTTCAATACCTTTGATTATAAACTGACAGGAATCACTTATCGTCATGGCCGCCCACCTCAAAACAAAGAAGAAGTAGCAATCGATTCACTTACTTTAAAAAATACCGATTACGATATTGGTGATTATATCACTCTAGTCATTAATGGTGTTGAAACCAATCTTATGATTTCTGGAATCTATGATACCATGATGCCCCCTTCGTTATCATTTGTAACCTCTACATTTTCAGATGTACCAAAGGAATTATATTACACCAAAATCGGAGTTAACCTAAAGAATCCAAAAGATATAGATGCATTTAGAGCTGATATCAAGGAACATTTTTCTGATTATAAATTCGAAACGATGCTTGATTTTGTTGATGACATAAAAGTATCCATCATGTCAATCATGATACCTGTAACAATCATTATTATCGTAATCTTCTTTGCATTTACGCTGCTAAACATTATTAATATAATCGTTATGAACAACAATGAACAACAACGCAATTTTGGTATTATGAAGGCTTATGGATTTTCAAATGGATATATCATAAGACGAAATGTTTTTAGACTATCTTTGTTAAGTGCCCTTGGATTAATAATTGCTACTATCTTAAATCTCGCATTCACACACAGCATCTATTATGCCGTTATGAGTGTAAATGCATACAAAACAGAAGCCTTTGAAACTACAATATTACTGGTAAGTGGGTTGAGTGTCATCATTTTAATAACCATACTTCTCAGCCTTCCAATCAAGAAGATTTCACCTAAGAAGTTGATGGAAGAATAAACGTACGAATTATAGCTATGAATGAGAATATTGAAATTTATGAGCAAACTATGTCAGAAATATAGATTAATTATGAAAGAGGGAAAATGAAATGAAAAATAAAATTATAGAAACAAAACAGTTATGTAAGACTTATATTCTTGGAAAAACCGGTATGAATGTACTCAAAAATATAGATTTGGAAATATATGAAGGTGATTTCACAGTAATTATGGGTAGCAGCGGCGGTGGAAAATCCACCCTACTATACGCAATCAGTTCAATGGATAAGCCTACAAGTGGAACATTAACTATACTTGGAAATGATATGTCAAGTATGACAGAAAAAAAACTCAGTAAGTTCAGAAAAACCGAAGTTTCCTTTATATTTCAGAGTATGAATCTGCTGCATGATTTAACTGCATTTGAAAATATTGCCTATATAGGCTATGGATCTGATTCAAAAGAAAATGTAAACAAGAAATCTCTGGAGCTTCTAGAAAAGTTCGGACTTACTGAAGAAAAAGACAAATACCCAAGTGAGATGTCCGGCGGGCAGCAACAGCGCGTCGCAATATGTAGGGCATTAATCGGCAATCCCAAGGTTATATTTGGTGATGAACCCACTGGTTCGCTTAACTCTTCGAGTGGGCGACAAGTGCTTGACAGCTTGACTAACATAAACAATAATGGTCAGTCTATCGTTATGGTAACGCATGATTTAAAAGCTGCCACCCGCGCAACTAGATTATTGTATATGTCTGATGGCCGTATATATGCGGAGCTAAATCTCGGAAAATATTCCAGCGAAAAAGAAAGCGAACGAAAAGCTGTTGTATTTGATTTCTTAAAAGAACAAGGATGGTAATAGCCACTGTCTAAATTGAGATAGAAAACTGTATTTCAGTCCACTGATCTAATATACTGTCACATTCTATTCTACCACCATGTTGTTCAACAATATATTTGGATATACTAAGTCCTAAGCCGGAGCCTTGTACATTAAGGGTTCTGGCTTTTTCACCTCTATAAAACTCACCAAATACCATAGGAATATCGATGGCTGCAATGCCGATACCAGTATCTCTTACAGCAATTAACAAATAATCATTCTCCACTTTATAATTAACGCTTATTTGACCCTCATTCGTAAATTTCATAGCATTTCCAAGAAGATTTTGCATAACCTGTCTGATTCGTTTTTCATCAATATTGATCAGTACATCAGGTATCTGACTGTAAGAAAATGTAAGTCCCTTTTTATCAACATCTTGCTTCGCTTCTATCATGATCTCATCAAAATATTTTCTCGAATAGCATTCGCATTTCTTGATTTCAAATTCATGTAGTTGTGCTTGGGAATGTTCGAGAATATCGTCAATAAGAGAATTCAGCATACCGATTTTTTTTAGAATTATAGATGTGTACTCATGTACTCTGTCCCCTTTCACTATATCATTGTGAATTCCTTCCACGTAACCTGATATCGTTGCAATTGGAGTTCTAAGATCATGAGAAATATATGCCATCAGTAGTTTCTCTTTTTCTTTCAGTTTTTTTTCGTTTTCAGTAGAATACTCCAAATCCGAACGCAAACCTTCAAAATCATGACAGAGCGTTCCTATCTCTCCATCATAATCATAATATAAACGATCCTGAAAATGACCATCCCTTATACTATTTGTTACTTTATGTATCATACTAATCGGCTCAAGAATATCCTTAAACATAAGCCTAATCAAAAGAAAGATCGTACTAATAATATAAATGATAATAAATGCCATAATGACATATACGGATACATGTTTGTCACTTACTAAACTATAGGGCACTGAAACATAGATAGTTCCTACCTGAACATCATTTCTAATAAATGGTGTTGAATATATCATATCATCAGATGCAATGTCACCCTTTGACATTCCTGATAGCATTTTCAATTCCATTTGCTCGCCTACTGGAGATTTCAGATCATTAGAATATAAAACTTTGCCCGATAAATTCACTACTGAGTATGTATATTGATCCAACTCAGAAAAATCCAAACCGTTAGCCATGTAAATTCCGTTATTTAGGAGCACTTTGGTTCTGTTAAACATATCCCTATCAGTATTTCTCTCATTTACTACCACGATGCTTACACATAGGCTAGCAACTCCAATTAAAATAGCAACCAATAGCACACATATTTTCAGCTTAATTGTCAGCTTTCCCATCTATATCCTACTCCCCAAACTGTCTTTATCAATTCCACATGTTCCCTAGCTAATTTTTCTCTAATACGACCTATATAAACTGCAATTGTGTTCTCATCGATAAACTCGGTATATCCCCACACCTGATCAATCAATTGCTCCTTTGTAAACACTTGCGCAGGGTTGTCTGATAAAAAATCAAGCAGTTGAAATTCCTTAGGTGAAAAATCAATTCGTTTCCCGTCAACAACAACCTCGTATGAAGCACTATTAATGCACAATTGTCCAAATATTTTGTTTGCACTCTTTGCACTCTTCGCTGGTAGAAAATTAGTTGCGCGACGTAAATGTGATTTCACTCTGGCCACTAGTTCTATCTGAGAAAATGGTTTCGTCAAATAATCATCAGCACCAACTCCTAATGCCAAAACCTTATCATAATCCGATTTTTTAGCAGAAATTATAATGATTGGTACGTATCTATCTTCTCTAATTTTTTTGCATACTTCAATACCATCAATACCTGGTAGCATAATATCAAGTATAATCAGGTCCGGCTCCAGTTTTTGCAACATATCCAAGCCTTCATTCCCTGAGAATGCTTGCTTTATCTGATATCCATCGTTAGACAAAAAATCCCTCATAACGTTTGATAAATCTATGTCATCTTCAATTATTAGTATTTTTTCATTTGCCATGGAATTATCCTCATTGTTTGTTTTAAGAAAAAATGTTGTTTTACGCTTGTCTACATTTTTTTAACCAGCTCTTTATTCTTATACATCAATACATCAAGCTTCTTTTGGAAATCTTCCACTTTCATAAAAGAATTGTAGTCGTATAATGCATAACCAATACTAATTTCTAGCTTATAAGGATGCTTGCCTGATTGATTGAATTTATCAAAATAGTTCTTAATTCTGCATACAGTTTCTTCTAATATATTCTCATCAGATGTGTATAAAATAATACAAAATTCATCACCGCCGAAACGCGCTATAAAGTCATCTTCCTCAACACAGCTAGCAAGCAGTTTTGCACAAATTTTAAGTGCATCATCACCTATATTATGTCCGAAGGTATCATTAATAGCTTTAAAATCATTTACATCTATCATAATAGCCGAAAAAGTCTTATTTTCAATACTTGCATTGATTTTATCCCTCAAGTAAAGATCAAGCTTTTTCCGGTTATTTACTCCTGTAAGATAATCAGTGTACATATTATGATTCTGTATGTTTACGAATACAATTAGCATCGAAAGTGCTAGACAATTCAGCATTAATGAATAGCCATAAAAAGTAGCTTGTAAAAGAACACCTACAAATGGTGGAACACCAAAAAAAATCAAAGAAGCAAAATTCTTCTTCTCAATCTTTTTTCTATTTTTTATAAGCATCATTATCCCTACAGCCATAAACATTATAACCAATACAACTGGAACAAAAAAAAGTGGAAGTCTATGATACATATTCTCGTCATCAATATAATAAAACCATTCATAAAATTGTGAAAATATGACACTAATAAAATTTATCAAATTTAAAAAAATCAATGAAAAAATTAGTCGCCTTGTGAATTTTTCTTCTTGAACCACCTGATCATGAACATATAATATCCATAATGAAGGGAGAACAAGGTTAAGTGAAAACGCAGCAAAATTACAAATACGATTTATGTAAACATATATTGTATTTGGACTACCATCAAATCTGGAAAATATATCAACAATCAATAGAAAAACAGTTGTCTTTAACATCATTAGAAAAATTTTATATTGCAAAAATTCTTTTTCCTGCTTTTTCACATATTGGATATAAACAATAAGCAAAACTGCAATTGAATAAATGTTTATAATTATATTACCTATTAAATTCATTCATTTGTACTCCTATATCAGCATCATTGATAAGTTCCTCTAATTGTATCGCTACTATAGTAGTATGATATCACAATTTCAATACTGAAACAACAATAATAGTGCTGTTTTTTTCCAATATATTATGGTATACTAGATTATTTTGTATAAACATAACATGATTTTAACGCGCATATATAGGTAGTTCCACCGCTATCTCCAACTCTTCACCTAACAAATTTGCATTTACAGTTCCACCCATCTGCTCTGCCAATAGTTTAACGATAGACAATCCCAAACCAGTCGTTTTTCTTCTTGCCTGATCTGATGTATAGAAACGGTCAAATAGACACTTCACATCAATTTCAGTAGCATTTTCGACTAGATTTTTAAATGAAATTACGGCATTTTCCATAGCTAAAATTTCAACCACAACATTACTGGAGGAATGGACTACACAGTTTTGGATTAAATTTTGAACGATACGTACCAACATTTCCTGATCGGCTAGCACGAAGACTGGTTGTGTTTCCTTAAGCTGTACCATAAGACCGCGTTTTTCAAATGAAGCAATTGATGCAGCAAGACATTCTGTAACAACATATGTAAGATTAATTTTCTCAATGTTTAGTTTTATTTCTGCATTTAAAAGATATGAATATTCAAAAAAATGTTCAATCAGATGTCCCAATTCATCTGCATGCTTTATAGCAACTTCGAGTTTTTTTTGTTGATCCTGTGTTAACTCGCTATTTTTTAGAAGTTGTTGATACCCTTTTATGGCCGTAAGCGGTGTTCTTAAATCATGGGATATATTAGCAATTAAACCTTTAAATTGCTTTTCCTCCCGAACGCTCTCAAGACGGAGGGTTTCCTCCGCCTTTAAGCACTTGTTTATATTGGCAGTCAATTGATTTAACTGGCGGTTAATGAGTTCCAATCTGATAGGCCGCCTTATGTCGCCTGTCAGTCGTTTTTCAAGTTGACTATTTATATTACCAAATTGATACTGGAGAAGGGCTATATACGACGCAAGTAAACATACTATAATAATCAAAATACAAATTGCAATTATCAACCCTTCTACCAACCTTTCTTTACTTGATTTCTGATTTTCTAAACAAACTGAATGCAATAACAATCATTATGATAATACATATAAAACAAACCACAATTGCCTTTAATAAATCCCCTGGTCCCGAATTCATGGTTAAAAAAGAGTAGTTTCCACCAAATGGCGTCCAGGACAATATATTTTTTAAGACAGGAGAACTGCTACTCAAAATTGCTAACTGTCCGCTACCTATTGAAAGTCCGTAATAATTAACAACAACAAGGACCGGTTTCTTAAGTACGAACGCAAGTGGCACGCATAGACTCAACTGTGCCATATATACAAGCATCAGTGTCAGCATAGCTGCTAATATTTTCAAAATTCCCGATGCACTCAATGCGATTCCAGAATCTTTTGATAGTATATTCAAAAATCCTGCCGATACAGCGCCCATATCAAACTTAGCACCAGTACCCAAAGCAATACCTGTAATGATAGCATATGGAATAAGAATAAATGCCAGTGCACTAAAAAATACGACAGCTTTGCTTACTATGATAGCACCTCTATTACATCCACTTGTAACAGCTTCATGTATTGTTTTATTTTCGAAATCACCACATATTAAAATACCGGCTAAAACAGCCCCCAAAATACTTATGACATTTAAATCGGAGAAAAGAAAACCAATTCCAGTATATTTATCACCGATTACACCTTGTGGTATCAAATATGCCATTATGGTCATTACTATGGCACATAACGTTGTAATTCCAAATAAAATTTTAATTACTGGTGATTTTCGCATTTTAAATAAATCTGCCTGAATTAAATTAAGCATTCAGTTCACCCCCAATCGCAGAAATAAAGTAATCTTCCAGTGTATCTCCCTCAATAGAAAAATTCGTCACAATAATTCCATTATCAGAAATAGCCTTTGCAACTAAACTCTTGTCATCCAAATGGTCATAGCGTTTAATCGTCTTATCAGGCATTACCTTATAGTTTGTTGTTCCTAACTGCATCTCTAAAATACTCACTAGCTTTTCTGGCTGATCGCTGCCAATTAAAATATAATGTTTGCAGTTTTCTTCAAGTTCTTCTAATGTAAGTGATTGCTTGATTTTTCCTTCATGGATAATGATATAGTTTGTTGCCATCTGATAAAGTTCTGGTAAATTGTGACTAGATATAAGAATTGTCATCTGGCGTTCCTCACACAATCTAGTCAGCAAATTCCTTATCTCTACCACCCCTATTGGGTCAAGCCCATTGATAGGCTCATCTAAAATGAGCAATTCGGGGTCTCCGAGTAATGCTATAGCGATACCCATACGTTGTTTCATGCCAAGAGAGAAGTTCTTTGCCTTCTTTTTTCCCGTATTATCCAAGCCAACCGTTTTCAATAATTCGCTCACTATGGTTTTACTTGGTTCTCCTCTTAATATCCTATGATATGTAAGATTTTCCTGTGCCGTCATGTAAGGAATGAAACTAGGATACTCAATCATACAACCCATTCTTTTTCTTTGCTCCTGCAAAATCCCATCACCGCTTAGACCAAAAAGCTCAATACTTCCCTCTGTGGGAAAGGCTAGCCCGGAAACGACCCTCATTAACGTCGTTTTCCCAGCACCGTTTTGTCCAATTAAACCGTATATTTTCCCGGCTTCCAAAGCAACTTGCACATCTTGCAAAACATTTACACCATGATATCTTTTTGTTAAATTATTCGTTTTCAAAACATATTCTTTCATCTACTCACCTATCCTTTCTATATTAATAGCATAAATCACAAAGGTTTAGAGAAAGTTAAGTTTAAAATATAGTTGTTAAGATTTCGATAAGATTATTCTTTATACATACGATAACCAAGTCCCCAAACAGTTTCAATATATTCATTATCTGGATTTGCAATTTTTAGTTTACTTCTGAGATTGCTTATATGCGTTTTTACAGCATTATCATCTCCTAAATATGTATCCTGCCATATGGTTTCATACAGATTTGCTTTGGTAAATACCCTGCCTCTACTTTTGAGTAACAATTCTATAATCAAACATTCCTTTGCAGTCAGCTCCAGTTCTATGTTATTGACGGTTATCCGCTTTGCATTGCCGTCAAGCACCAAGTCTTTATAACGAAATATCTTTTCTGTTGCTTCTCGTCTTTTAGAGCGTCTCAGATTTGTCTCGACCCTTGCGATTACTTCTTCCAGGTCAAAAGGTTTTGTAATATAATCATCAGCACCCATTTTTAAAAGCTCAATTTTGGTTCCTATCATATCCTTTGCGGAGATAATTATTATAGGTACATCTGAAAATTCACGCACTTCTTTGAGTATTTCGTCTCCGCTTTTATATGGAAGCATAATATCAAGTAGAATCAGATCATATTCCTGGTCCTTGATTTTTTTAATCCCCTCTATGCCTGTGTACGCAGAATCGACCTCATATTTCTCATCAGTCAGCACCTCTGCTAGCATTGTATTTACATCTTTGTTGTCCTCAACAATTAAGATTTTGTCCACGTTTTCTCCCCATCCAATTAATTTTTCCTTTTCTTTTTATATATCATTAAAGGAATCATAAGCACAATTATCGCAGCACCACAAGCTGCAAATCCTATCCTTGCATTAAAGCGTTCCGTAAGCAATCCCGCAAATAGATTTCCCAACGGTGTACTTCCAGCAAATACTAACGTATATACACTCATTACTCTGCCACGATACTCATTGCCTGAATTAAGTTGTACTGTTGAGTTCGCGCTAGATGCAAATATTATAAAAAAGAATCCTGTAATTGCAAGAAAAATTCCTGTCAATATGAAAACACTCGTATAACCTGTAATAATCAATGCGGCGCCTACAAGAAATGGCGTTACATAAATATAGAACTTTTTCGGTCCAGATGTACTTAATGTTGCTATAAACATTGCACCCACAAATGAGCCTAATCCCATAAAGGACATAAGAATACCAAATCCTGCTTCGTTTTGCTTTAGTATTTCTTTTGCAAAAACAGGAACAAGCACACTAAAATTTGGAGCAAATGTACCTACGATTGCCACCACTACTATAGTATTAAATAGTACCTTATTATTGTAAATATACTTGAGTCCATCTTTGATTTCTTCTATTACTTTCGTACTTTTGTGGGGTTTTCTTTCCAACGGTTTTACCTTAATAAAAAACAAACTAATTAAAACTGCTGCAAAGCTAATTGAATTAATAAAAAAACATGCTGCGATTCCAGCATATCCCATTACGAGTCCTGCTATAGCAGGTCCTATGATTCTTGCTAAATTAAAAGACATCGAATTTAAAGCAATTCCATTCATTAAATATTCTTTTCCAACAAGCTCTATAACAATCGATTGTCGTGTTGGCATATCCATTGTATTAATAATTCCAAGCGCCGTTGCCAAAATTAAAATATGCCAATATTGTACGTTTCCAGTCCATACCAATATCGCAAGTATTAAGGTAATTACAAGCGAAGCTGATTGCGTACATATTAAAATCTTCTTTTTCGAGTGTTTATCAATAATAATTCCCGCAAATAACGAAAAGATTAATACCGGTGTAAATTGAACTATTCCTATTAAGCTTAATAAAAATGGAGAGTTCGTTAACGAGTACGCCAACCATGGTTGTGCAATATTTTGCATCCACGTACCTATTAATGAAATACACATACCTATCCAATAATACCTGAAATTTTTGTGTTTCAAAGAAACAAAAGGGTTGTTGAATTTATTGTTAACTTCATTTGTAACATTCATAAAATATCTCTCTTTCAATTTGACTACTTAAAAATCAATTACCTTTAATTACGATTTTCTTTCATTCCGGTTGTCTTTAATTCTGATTGTCTTCAATTCCGAATGCATTTGATTATTGTAATATACCTTCTATATTCATATAATTCCTACTACTTTAACAATAATTATACAACATATAGATGTTTGATACCACAATATTTTAGAATACCTACAAAATGCATTTTCTATCTAAATATTTAGTAAGTTGAAGGGATATGCTAAAATATTGAAAATTATATATGAAATATATGACAGATTATAAGAAGCTCCTTGGAAGTTAAACTTCCAGGAGCTTCTACAACACTAAATTAAATTGTAATATAAAACACGAATTGCTGCTTTATCACGCAGGCTTTCGATCCATTTCTTACCAAGATCCTCCACCGCCACCACCTGAGCCGCCACCTGATGATCCTCCACCACTTCCACCACTGCTACTTGAAGGACTAGAAGACATCGCTGTTGATGCAGATGACATTGTCGAATTCATGAAAGTACCAAATGACACCATGTTAAACCCGCTACTACCCTCGTACCAGCTTGGTGGTTCTATTGCAATTATTTCAAACTTTTTAATCCATTTATCTGATATTCCTAAAACATAAGTATAGGGCAATATGTTGTAAAAATATTCCGGATTCTCCATGACCAATGCCTCAAGTTTTGGTTTTTCCGCCGTTTCAAGGAACGTTTTAAATCCCTTGATTTTGCCTAACATCTCATTTCCTAAAACTGTCCTTTTAGGCATCGCTTTAAATAATATAATCATAACCAGGGTACATGCAAGTCCTATAACATAAGCAACCAAATACATTGGATCAATCAATAATGTAGGCAATACCATAGCAACCCATACTGTTCCACCAAACATAATTCCCCATACTAGTCCAAATAATTTGACTGATATCGGCGTTTTGCCAAATACTAAGCTAAACGAAACAGAGAATCCAATACCTGGAAATAGCAATGCAACAGGAACTAAAGTCCACCCGCCATATTCTGATACAGGCTTTGCTGTAATTAATATATATGTAATCGCTATCATAAAGATTACAAAAATGCCTTTTCCCAACGAGCTCTTTTCAAATATCTTTTGTTTGTTTTCTTTTTTATTTAGATCCGCAATGATTTTATTTAAAGTAGTATAAAATGTATCTTCTAAATCACTCGCAGTGACACTTGAGGACGTAGAACTCTTAAACAAACCTTTTAGAAACCGTTTCTCATTTTCATTATTACCATCATAGTCTCTTAACTTAGTGATTTTAAAACTTTGTTTTTTTGAAACTACTACTTCCTTTTCGGAATCAGCTATTTTTATATAGCCTTTATTTGCCAAATATATTAATAAAGAAATAGCATCATTTTTGTCGGCTTTGCCTTTGTATAAGAATCCAACCTCAGCACTATTGCATCCTTCTGGCGGATAAAATTCAACAGTTTCAACCACCTTGTTATCTTTACCAAATCTATACCACATAATTACTGTAATTAGCACAAACAAAATCGGTATAATAATGGACAGAATCATCAGCGCATCTAGATTACTACTTGCTCCTACAAAATATCCTTCCGGAAGTTTCAATCTTACAGTTAAAGCCTGGCCAGGATTTAACTTACCTTGATAACTACCTGTTATTACATTTCCAGCCACTTTATATGTAATGTTAGAACTATCTGTTGATCCTTCGTATCCACTGGAAAACCCAAGTTGCCTTGAATCAAATTCTTTTGGCATATTTATGGTAAAGGTTATATTTCCAATTGCCGTATCCCATTCCTTACCAATCAAATTCAAATATAGTTCATCATAATCTTTTCCCGTATCTTTCCCAAGATTATATAAATAACTTATATTATATTCTTTCGCACCAGTTAATGCATATTCTGAATCACCAATTTTAATTTCTTTATTTCCATCTGTAATAGACGTTGTATAAGGCGCATCTACAGTGATCTCTGTAATCTTAGCCCTATTATAAGATGTCGTTTTATCATCTTGGCGGACCACTTTATTACTTAACGGAATTTTTCTAAAAATTCCATGCTTCGCAATAAAAAAATACGCACCAATTTTTTCTTTCATATTAAAAGTATTGTCTTCATTCACATCAATATTAATATCATAGCTGTCTATTACGTATCCATAACTCCAATAATTACTGTCTAAGCTCAATTTATCTATATTAATCGTATCAGTATTAATCGTATCCGTTGTAGTTATATCTGCATTAACCATATCAGTTTTAATTGTATCCGTTGTATCTGCCTTGATATTACTTTTATTATTGCTGAAATCTGATGCAAATACATTGATTGAAGTTAACATAAATAATACTAACATTAGAAAAAAATACTTAATTATCTTTTTCACCGTTTATCCCCCTTGGTGTATTGCAATCGAAGATTCAAAAAACGATTATCTACAATTCAATTTTTATATTTTCCTTTTCTTTTTCAGATATTTCAAACATTTTAACCTCTTGAAAGCCAAATATTTTTGAAATAATATTGCTTGGAAACATTTGCACTTTATTATTCATATTTTTAACAACTGCATTGTAATATTTTCTTGCATTTGCAATGTCCTCTTCAATTTTTGTAAGTTGACTACTTAAATCTAAGAAGTTTTGATTTGCCTTTAAATCAGGATAATTTTCTGACAGTGCCATTAACTTCGATAATGCACCAGTTATTTGATCATTTGCAGCGATTTTTGCATCCTGTGACATCTTATCATATGCACCATTTCTTAATTCAACAATACTTTCTAACGTCTCTCTCTCGTGTTTTGCATATCCTTTGACTGTTTCAACAATATTTGGAATTAAATCCCATCTCTTTTTCAAATAGACATCCATTGTTGAAAATGCTTCTTTAACCGAATTATTGAGATTTACTAAACTATTATAAGATATAAATATATAAATAATTAATAAAGCTACTACACCAATCATAATATAAAGTTCCATTTTTTACCTCCTTATTTTATTCACTATTAACAGTATCAAACTATTATTTTAATATGTCAATATTTAATGGATTCTATCTACTGTTTATTAAAATATTTATTCAATGTTTCTATCGAAGCAGAATCATCTTTTTTTATTTATTTTATAATATATAACCTAAAATACTATTATTGGCTATAATAAGTCGTGCAACCACAAAAATAGGAGTATTCAAAAGCGAGCAAGCTCTCTTTTGAATACTCCTATTTTTGTGGTTGCACGACTTAATGCTTTGCAAGGTCATCCTTTGACACTTCCTAGGGTGATTCCGCTAACAATATTTTTCGATAGAATCAAATATACAATAATTACAGGAAATATAGAAATAGCAATTAGCATATATACTTGCCCCATATCAAATTTCAAGAAGTCAGCACTTCTTAACTGTGCAATTAAAATTGGCAATGTCTTTTTATTATCTTTGTTTAATAATAACGCTGGAATAAAGTAATTATTCCAAGCAAATACAAATGTAAAGATAGCCTGAACAGCAATCGCTGGTTTCATAATCGGGAGAACAATTTGATTGAAAATTCTGAATTCACGTGCTCCATCGATTCTAGCAGCTTCCACTAAATCCATAGGCAACGCACTTTGCATATATTGTTTCATAAAGAAAAATATAATAGGTGATGCAATCGTTGGAACTGTAAGTGGAATAAATGAATTCATAAGTCCCATATCCCCCATCAATTTAACAAACCCTAAAGCTGATACTTGTGTAGGTATCATCATAATTACCATAATAAATCCAAATGCAAATTTTTTAAATTTAAATTCGTAAGCATGAATTGCATATGCTGTCAATGTCGAAAAATATGTAGCTAGTATTGCAGAAACCGATGATACTATTACGCTGTTCATAAGACCACTTAATACTGGAAGATTTTTATTATTAAGAACACTATTTAAATTTACAAAAAACGATTTTCCTGGAATTATTGAAAAGCCTTTTTGAATATCTGGATGAGATCTAGTCGTATTAATGAATAAGATATAAAATGAAAACAAGCATAAAACAGACAAAAATACTAGTATAACATAACAAAATGCTCTTTGAATATTTAACTGTATTTTATCAGATCCTTTAGATTTTTTCATAATGATCCCCCCTTCTTTTTCTTCTTAACTTTTACTTTGTCAGAATCGTTTGTAATAAATTTAAATACAAATATACTTAATATACATGTAATTATGAATAAAATTACCGATACAGCTCCTGCCATACCATAGTTTTTACTGAACAAATGTTTATTTAGGTACATCATAGCCGTCATACTTGTTCTATTAGGATTACCTTCACCATTCGTTAAGATCTGTGGTACATCAAACATCTGTATTCCACCAATTAAAGAAGTAATTAATACATAAGCAAGTATTGGTTTTATTAGGGGCATTGTAATTCTTTTAAACGTCTGCCATGAATTAGCACCATCTATTCGCGCCGCTTCAAATAGACTTCCATCTATTCCCATTATTGCTGCCATTAAAATAATTGTTGTATTACCAAACCACATTAAGAAGTTCAAAAAAGCGATTAAGCCTCTCGTTCCAGCCACCTCTGAAAGGAAACGATATGAAGGTAATCCAAGGTATGTTAATAAATTATTAACAGGACCAGAATCAGAAAACATTGCGAAAAACAACATTGAAAATGCTGCAGCCATTATAAGATTTGGCATATAAATAATAGTTTTAAATGCTCCTGTTTTTAATCTAAGTTTTAAATCTGTAAACCAAGCTGCTAATAGCAATGAAAAGAAAATCTGAGGTATAAATCCCATAACCCATATAATTAATGTATTTTTTAAATACGTTAGCAGCTCACTATGTAAAAAAACAGCCTTATAATTATCAATTCCAATGAACTTAGGTCCTACTTTCATTAAACCAACCATATAGTTTTCGAAAAAGCTATTATAAAACGTGGATACCAATGGTATCAATGAAAATATTAGATATGTTACAAAAAAAGGAATTAGAAAAATATATCCCCATTTAGCATAGCTAACAAGTTTTGATTTCTTTTTCATCATATTTCTACCTCACTAATTTAATTGGAACACGATTTTACTCGTGTTCCAAAATTTTTATCATTAAGATAATAAACTATCTTTTTTAACTATTTTGAAAGATTTGGATATTTCTCTATTGCTGATTTGTAGAAGTTATCTAAAGCTGCACTAATTTCAACTTTACCATTAAAATAATCGTGGAATGCGTTTTGGAATGATTCATTCAAACCTTGATCATAAGGTGATATTTTGCTCATATCAATTTTAGGTGCTACTTCTGCGAATAATGCAATATGGTTCTGTCCGCCTAAGAAATCTGATTTGAAGCTACTTGCAGCGATTTCTTTCATAGCTGCAACATTATTTGTATAATCTTGAGTATCTGTAGTAATGCTCTTTAATGTAGCAGAATCACATGTCATTGTGTACATAATATCTTTGATTACAGGAAGATCATCAGTTCCTTTAGCTGCACAAATCCATGATCCACCCCAGTAATAGCTTTGAGGACCAGCACATACTGCATAGTCTCCAAAAATACCATTGCCAACTTCATTTTTTCCGCCTTCAGTAGTTGGAGTAGCTAATGAGTTACCAAGTAATGTGAAGTTGATTCCCCATGTTGAATAGAAGAAACCAAATACTTTACCTGTAGGTCCTTGATCTTTTGCCCAAGTTGCATCCCACAATGAAGTCTTGTTATTATAGCTCTTATCTGTATATGTCTTTGTCTGATCTACCCATTTCATAAGGTTAGCATCAACAACAATCTTATTGTTTTTATCTACCCAAGGAGCTGCTGTATTATTAGAAAATGTACGATATGAATCATCATATCCTGAAAGCATTTTGTATCCTAATTTAGCTGCTTTAACTGCTACTGCATCAAATGCTGTCCAGCCATTAAGTGCTGCTTGTACCTTAACTGGATCATCTGTTCCTAATACTTCTTTAGCAATTGAACGTCTGTATGCAAATAAACCAGGAGTTGCTTGCCATGTTACGCCTTTTTGAACGCCGCTAGTATTTGTTACAATATCTTTTGTATATTGATATTGATTAGATAAGTCTTCTTTTGAAAGACCAACCTCATTAACAACGTCTATTGAATAATCTGAATTAACATATTTCAATGCATAATCTGCTTCTACAAGAAAAAGATCTATCTTGTCATCAGCTGCTGCTGAGTCTTGTTTCAATAGTGCTGCATCTAATGCGTTTTGATATGCATTATTAGCACTAGGAGTTACTATGAAATTCACTTTCATATCAGCTGGTAATTTTCCGCTTTTTTTGAAATATTCGAATCTATCTTGAAATTCTGTATTCCAACAATAAATATTTAATACTTTACCTTGATTTTCAGGTGTTTGTTTTACAACAGCTGGTGCCTTAGTGCCACACCCTACTAATGACATCATTGCCATAATACATACTAATAATAAACTAACTAACTTCTTTTTCATTCTAAAATCCTCCTCTAAATTTAATTACAAATTAATTACATTGCTACCTTTCCTACTGACTCTCCAGGTAAAACTTCTCCTTGTACCATTACTCGTTTTGCAAAAGCATTTTTGGGTTTTTCTATTTCATTGATTAGTTCCCTTGCTGCAGTTCTCCCAATTATATCTGTATCCTGTTTTACTGTAGTAATTCTAGGATTCAACATTTGAGATAATTTAATTCCATCATACCCTGCTACTGAAATATCATCTGGAACATTCAGCCCTCTACTTCTTAATGCATTAATCCCTCCCGTTACAGATAAGTCATCCGGATAAATAATACATGTTGGAGGTTCTTTTAAATCCAACAGTTCATATGTAGCTTCTTCCGCTTTTTCCGAATCTAAATATAACGACGGTTTTACATACTCATCTCTTATTTCAACATCTAATTCTTCTAAGATGTTGTAGTATGCTGCAAGACGATCTCTTGTAACTGCTTTTTCTCTTTGTCCATGTATATAAGATATTCGACGATGCCCCATATTATACACATATTGAACGAGTTCTCTCATCCCCTTTACATTATCTGATACAACTGATGTACAATTATTAAAAATGTAATCAATTGTTACCGTTGGAATCACACCATCAATCAATTCCAATACTTCAGGCGTCTCAAAATCTGTACAAGCAATTATTACACCATCCAGATCTCTGTATTTACAATGTTCATAATATGTCATCTTGCTGTTATGAGTATTAATAAATGTTATATCATACCCCATACTTTCGGCTTCCACCCTCACGCCTTCAAGAACTGCCGAAAAATACTCATGAGTCAATCCACTATGGGCTTCGTCATTAAGCAAAACTCCAATATTATACGAACGATGTGTCTTAAGTGCTCTCGCTGCTGAGTTTGGATAGTACCCCATCTTGGCAGCCGCTTCCTTGATTTTCCTTTTGGTTTCTTCCCCGATATCTTTATGACCATTAAGTGCCTTGCTGACTGTTGCAATAGAAACATCGCAACATTTTGCAATATCTTTCATAGAAACCATAGTATTTCAATTCCTTCCTTGAGCATTGTGTTCTATTACTTAATCGTTTTCGTGACTAAAATATATCACATTCTAAGCATAAATGCAATGTATTTTACAATATTCTCTATATTTTACAATATAATCTCTATTTTTTTATGCAATTTGCACAATCTTTAATTATACTGTTGATTTTTTCAGAATGCTTTAATATACTAATACTGAATATGTGTATTATTATATTGTTTATAGCGCTTAAATTTAACTTAATCGTTTACTTAGATTCATTAATACATATTTCAACCTATTACATAACCGATTTGATTTATGTGAGATGTAAGTAACTGCACATAAGAAGATTCTTGTTTCAGCTTCGCAAAACTAATTATAAAAACTACTAAGTTCTTATAATCTAATTATATCAATAAGGAGAACAAACTATGAATTATGGCTATTTTGATGACGTCGAAAAAGAGTATGTAATTACTACTCCCAAAACACCGCTTCCTTGGATTAATTATCTTGGATGTGAAAATTTCTTTTCTTTAATTTCTAATACTGGAGGTGGCTACAGCTTTTACAAAGATGCAAAGCTTCTTAGATTAACGCGTTACCGTTATAACAATACTCCACTTGATAATAATGGTCGCTACTATTATATCAAAGAAAACGATACAATATGGAATCCTGGATGGCAACCAACTCAAACAGAGTTAGATAGTTATTCATGCCATCACGGTCTTGGATATACAAAAATGAGTGGACAGAAAAACAATCTTGATGCTTCTGTTACTGCTTTTGTTCCAATTGGTGACAACTGTGAAATCAACAAAGTTACCTTGAAAAACAATGGTACAGAGTCAAAGACATTTTCACTCTTTTCTTATGTGGAATTTTGCCTTTGGAATGCCGTAGATGATATGACTAATTTCCAGAGGAATTACAGTACTGGAGAAGTTGAGGTTGAAGACTCATGTATTTATCACAAGACTGAATACCGTGAAAGACGTAATCATTATGCTGTATATTCTGTAAATGCTCCTGTTACAGGATTTGATACTGATCGTGAATCATTTTTAGGGACTTATGGAAGTCCTGCTAAACCAGAGGCAATTATTAACGGAAGTTCCAAAGATTCAATTGCAAGTGGATGGTCTCCTATCGGTTCTTTCCATGTATCAATCACGTTAGAACCAGGCGAAGAAAAAACCTATATCTTCCTTCTTGGTTACATAGAAAACAAAGAAGAAGAAAAATGGGAATCTTTCGGTGTTATCAATAAAAAACCTGCCAGAGAATTACTTTCAAAGTATCAAACCGTTTCACAAGTTGATGATGCATTAGCTGCCTTAAGAACTCACTGGGATAGATTATTGTCTCGTTTCACTGTTGAAACAGCTGATGAAAAGCTATGTAGAATGGTTAATATATGGAATCAATACCAATGTATGGTTACTTTTAACATGTCTCGTTCTGCTTCTTATTACGAATCAGGTACTGGTCGTGGAATGGGATTTAGAGATTCATGTCAGGATTTATTAGGTTTCGTTCATTTGATTCCCGAATCCGCACGACAAAGGATTCTAGATATCGCAGCTACTCAGTTCGAAAATGGAAGCGCCTACCATCAGTATCAGCCTTTGACAAAAAAAGGAAACGCAGATATTGGAAGTGGCTTTAATGATGATCCATTGTGGCTTATCGCTGGAACTGCCGCTTATATCAAAGAAACTGGTGATTATGGAATTCTTGATGAAAGTGTCGCTTTCGATAATGATTTAAGTAAAGCGGAATCTCTCTTGGAGCATTTACGTCGTTCATTTAAATTCACTACTACGAATCGTGGTCCACATAATTTACCACTCATCGGAAGAGCTGATTGGAATGATTGTCTAAATCTTAACTGCTTTTCAAAAGTGCCTGATGAATCATTCCAGACCAGTGGTCCATCTGAAGGACCTGTTGCTGAGTCACTATTTATTGCTGGCATGTATGTCAAATACGGAAATGATTTTAACGCGATATTGAATCACCTTGGTCACATAGATGAAGCCAATACTGTCAACGCAAACGTAGCCGCTATGTATGATTCAGTATTAAAATCCGGATGGGATGGTGAATGGTTCCTTCGTGCATATGATGCAGCCAGTGAAAAAGTAGGCTCCAACGAATGTGAAGAAGGTAAAATATTTATCGAACCTCAAGGTTTCTGCGTTATGGCCGGCATTGGTGTTAAAGAAGGTCTTGCAGCAAAAGCACTTGTTTCTGTTGAAAAATATCTTGATACACAATATGGAATTGTACTTCTTCAACCAACCTACAGCAAATATTACTTAAATCTTGGTGAAATATCAACATATCCACCAGGGTACAAGGAAAACGGTGGTATTTTCTGCCATAACAATCCTTGGATTTCCATTGCAGAAACTGTATTAGGCCACGGTAACCGTGCATTTGATGTATATAAAAAGACATGTCCTGCCTATCTTGAAGATATTAGCGATATTCACAGAACAGAACCATATGTATATTCACAGATGATTGCAGGAATTGATGCGCCTCACCATGGTGAAGCAAAAAACAGTTGGCTTACCGGAACTGCTGCATGGACATTTACGAATGTATCACAGCATATTTTAGGAATTAGACCTGATTTCGCTGGACTGATGATTGATCCTTGTATTCCTTCAACTACAAAAAAATTAAAAATTACAAGAGTATTTAGAAATGCACAATATAATATTATAATCAAAAACCCGAATGGTGTTGAAAAAGGAATATCTGCCCTCTCTGTTGATGGAAAATTAATTGATGGAAATATCATCCCATTTGTTGAGGGTCAAAAATCTTATGATGTTGTTGCATTTATGGGAAACTAGGATTGTTTTTACTATATAGGAATCTCGATTCACGTTTTACTAATAGATATCTTGATTCATGAGGAGGCATATGCTTATGTCATTAAAATTTAATTTTCAATCTAATTTTGTCTGGGGTGTAGCTTCATCCGCTTATCAAATTGAAGGCGGATGGGATTGCGATGGAAAGGGTCCCTCTATCTGGGATGCCTTTTGCCATGAGAATTCTAATATTGCTAATGCACAAACGGGGGACATATCATGTAATCATTACGAGAATTATCTTAATGACATTAAGCTTATGCATTCTTTAGGGATTAACGCTTATCGTTTTTCAATTTCATGGCCTAGAGTTTTTCCTAACGGCGACAAAGTACTTAACTCAAAGGGTTTAGAATTTTATGATAAATTAGTAGATGCGCTAATTGAATATAATATTACTCCGTATATCACCTTATACCACTGGGATCTTCCTCAAGCATTAGAAGATCAGGGTGGATGGCAAAATCGTGATACAGCCGTCGCTTTTTCAGAATATGCAGCTTTTATTTGCAAACATTTTTCAACCCGCGTCAAAAATTATATTACTATTAATGAACCTCAAATTATCTTATTTCTTGGATATCATAACGGCATTCATGCTCCTGGACTAAAACTATCAATGGGGGCAACCCTAAACGTTATTCATAATCTAGCATTGGCTCATGGAATGGCAGTAAATGCAATGCGTTTAAGTGCAAATGCACCAGTACTGATTGGATTTTCAAGTACTGGAGAATTATGTTATCCTTATGAAAATCAAGATAGTAGTAGCACTAATTTCAAAAGTTCCACAAAGGAAGATATTGACACTGCTAGAAGTATGTCATTTACAGTGACGAAAGATAATTGGATGTTTTGTCATACCATCTTTTGCGATGCCGTATGCTTAGGGAAGTATCCTGATATCCTTGGAGAACCTGCATCCAAACTGATTTCTGCTTTTAAAGATGGTGATATGGAAATCATGCATCAGCCTATTGATTTTTTAGGCGTTAATATCTACAATGGGCACTGCGTTGATTCTAATGGATTTGTTCCAAGAGAACCTGGATTTCCTCGCACTGCGCTAAAATGGCCCATCACTCCTGAGGTAATGAACTGGGGAACCCGTTTTATATATGAACGTTATCAACTCCCTATATACATTACCGAAAATGGCTTATCCTGCCATGACAAAATATACCTTGATGGAAAAGTTCACGATCAAGAACGTATTGATTTTTTACAACGCTACCTTCTCGAATTAGAAAAATCATATTCAGCTGGCACAGACATAAGTGGCTATTTTCATTGGTCCTTTACTGATAATTTTGAGTGGCACAATGGATATGAAGACCGATTCGGACTTATATATATTGATTATCAAACCCAGGAACGTATACCAAAGGATTCAGCTCTATGGTATAAAAGTATAATTTAAACTTATTATACTTTTTTCGTTTCATTAATATCGCTTTCTCCTTTTTTTTATACAGTTTTTCTCCTCCATTATATAGCTCCATAGTAAATTGTCAGCCTGGCGATTTGCTATAGGGCTATATTTCATTTAAGGTTTTATTCAGTAATTTCAATTTGATTATTCTCACAATCTAAAACACAACTCTCATAATATCCATCTCCTGTGATTCTTGGACCACTCAAAATGGTATAACCATCATTTTTAAGTTTATTGGTCAGTTTATCAACTTTTGCTTTTGTTCCTAGACTAATGGCAAGATGAATATATCCAAGTCTCACATCTACACTGTTACCAACCTGCATTTCAGGTCTTGTCATAATCTCCAATCTTGTATCACTTCCTTCAAAGCTCAGGAAATAAGTTTCTAACCCAGTTTTCGAATTATGGTACTTTCCGTTTTCAATTGCACAGAAATATTTTTTGTAAAACTCTTTCACTTTCTCAATATCTTTCACATATAGAGCAATATGGCTTATTCTCATATTTTCCTACTTTCTGTGGCTTTACTACCACCATTATCTTCCTAAATCTATCTGATATTCATCATTAATATAATAATTAAGTTCACCAAATGTAATTGACTTTATTTTACTTGTTTCTGCATAATCTTGAATATATAAAGAATAGTATCCAGTATTTTCGTCATATTCGCAGGACCATCCCAGATTTTTTACTTTACCATCACTCAGTAAAAGCTTGCTAAAATTCTCTAGCTCTAAATTTTCCATATTGTAATCAAATTTTAATGTAAACTTCAAGCAATTTTCAAAATCTTTGTATTTTTCTACTTTAGATGCTTTTTCTACCTTGATAATATGCATTGTACTGTCAGAAAACTGCACCGATTCTTTGGATGCGTGATATGTTCCATCTTTAGCGATTGATATACCGATCTTTTGATTCTCCTTTTTTCCGACCCCGATTCTCGGAATATGAATAACGGCGTTTGCTTTCAAATCTTCCGTTAATTCTATACCTGACAAATCAAAAACCATCTTCTCCTCCCCCCTATCTAAATCAATCTTTTCACGATTAATCGTAGCATCTCCTATTGTAAGATATGGCGTATATTGCGAAAGCGAATATTTATTATATCCACCTATAGAATCAAATTTACTGTAATTCAGATCGTAAAGCGCTATTACAACACTGTTCTCTTCCCATTTTGGGATTGCCGTCATAGAAATATCATTTAACCTCTGTGTTGGTCCAATACCTTCCGCTTGTTCATAAACTTCATAATCCTGCAGGGAAAAATCGAACTTAATATCTTGAACAACAATTTGATATACATCTGTCAGATTCCAAGTAACGTCCTTTACATCAATCCACGTTTCACATTTGTTCCCTCCCGAAACACTTGACCAACTTTCATAAATTTTATCTCCGATTACTAATTTCATATCTGGATAAATATAATTCAACTTCACTTCATAATTTTCATTACCTTTAGTCTGCGAATCACCTTTCATATAATATAAACTGCCAATATCATCAACTTTCACAACGCCAACCCCCGGAATAAATGCGAATATTTTCTGGATAGATGCCTTTACGCCGCCAACATTTGTTGCAATCGTTATTGTTAAAATGAACATTAAAGCCACTCCAGCAATTGCAACCTTTCTGACAAAATTAAAATTCGTCATATGAAATCTTTTGTTTGATTTGACAATTATATTTTTTCCTAGTTTATTTTTTACAATTTCATTTTCTATTATTTGATTTTTTATTATTTCACTTTCTTGAATCGTTTTCTTTTCCATTTCGGTTAGCTTAATACGAATATTTTCTCTTAGCTTATCTGATGAATACTCTCTATCATCAAATGCCTCGTATAAACCATCCTCAATATTACTTTTCATATACATATCCCTCCTTGATAAGTATCTTTTTAACTAGTTCCCTTCCTTTATGAAAGGTTCATTATTTTGTAATATTTTTTTAATCATACCTTTCTTCATAACCAACATTTCTTTAATTATAAAAATCATAAAGTAGGGTAACCTATTTCTAGGCTACCCCCTTATCAAACCGCACGTGCCCTATTAAGGCATACGGCTTACCAATTGCAGTTTTATAAATTA
>NZ_FOJI01000046.1 GCF_900111235.1 [Clostridium] fimetarium | reverse complement strand
ATAACTTCTCGGAATCTCCAGCCCTTATTCTATAAGGGTTTCAACTCCTATATTTTAAAAATCACCCACTTTTTTATCGAAAACGCTTGACAAATAGTCAAAAAAAATTCGGCAAAGCCAATTGATTATATTAACTAATTTCAATTGGAGGCGATTTAATGTTACCTATTATTTCTGGTGGTCATTCCACCTATCAAGATACTTTCGTATCTGATCTTTTGATTTATTATCCTGAGCCATTTGTCCTGTCAAAGCAGACTTGGAATACAATTATTGAATTCTGGCACTTGGATTTATCACTTACTGACACTTTCATGCAAGACTATTATTCTAAGTTTGGACCAGCTCCAAGAACCCCGTCATGCATGCTCCGTTCCTATCTTTTATCAATAAAGCTAAAAGTCACTTCTATTACTGTTTGGGTTTCTATGTTAAAAGAGTGTCCTTTGTATGCAATTTTAAGTGGTTTTCCTGCAAATGATACTCCTGGAATTGGTACTTTCTATGACTTTTTTGACCGCATGTGGCTTTCTGATTCTAATAATCTTTCTCCAAACGAAAGATTTGTGAAACCTAAAGTCAAAAAGGGTAAAAAGCACGGTGATAAAACGCCGACTAACACTGGTACCATCAGCTCTAGGTTACTTCCCTTTTTAGTTCGTAATCCAATTAAATGTAACCATTCTTTTGGACTTATTTTTAAACTTTACCAACATCAATTCCTTAATATTTCTGTGATAAATGGACTGATTAATCCGTCACATCTTGCGATTGCTGGCGATGGTACACCTGTTAGAACAGCTGCTCGTATACGTAGAAAGCGTATCTGTAATTGCAAAGAGAATGGTATTCTCAAATGTAATTGTAAGCGTTTATTTTCCCAACCCGACTGCAATGGCGGTTGGGATTCTTCTCGTGACTGCTACTTTAATGGTTATCATCTATACATGTTTGTTGCTTCCGATTCCCATAGTGATTTGCCTATTTTTCCACTACTTGAGCGTGCTTCTCGACACGATATGCTTTCATTTCTACACAGCTTCTTTGCCATGAAATCTTATCTTCCCCAGTTTAAGGTAGAAAAGATGTTGCTTGACTCTGCTATGGATGCTTTTCCTGTCTACGATTATTGTCGCAAGCAAGGAATCATTCCTTTTATTGATTTACATAAAACAAACAATAGTAACTACATATACAAAGATGATTTCACGCTTGATAAAGATGGTGTTCCTATCTGTAAAATGGGCTTACGCATGTACCACGATGGTATTGAAAAAACAAAACATCGCGCTAAATTTAGATGTCCTAAAGCTGACCGAAACAGAGGATGTTTTTGTGAAACGCCCTGTTCTGATGCAAAGTACGGAAGAACTGTACATACACAACTAAAAGATGATCCGAGATTAATTAACATACCGCCAAGAGATAGTAAGGAATGGAAAAAAGAATATGATAGAAGAACTTCTGTGGAACGTTCTAACAAACGCGAGAAAGAGGATTATAAATTAGAAGGCGGCAGACACCGTTCATCTAAGATGTGGTACTGCCGCCTCTACGCAATCATGATGCTTCAACATCTTGATGCATGGGAAATGCCATCTGTAGAGGCATTTCAAAAAACATTTAAGCTGACCGCTTAATGTCCATAAGGACAATACCTATTTTAAGGCATAACTTGCGTTATGTCTATTTCT
>NZ_FOJI01000036.1 GCF_900111235.1 [Clostridium] fimetarium | reverse complement strand
GACAAATCGAAAATGATGTAAACGAAAGGGCAGTTACTGGTGAGTGAAAACTGCTTTTTCGTTTACACCATCATCGATTCTATCCTAAAGAATTTATAACTGAATCCAATACCGTTTAATGATACCAGACTCTCCAAGCCCGACAGTATCGGATATTTCGTTCTCAAGAATACCACCATTGATCTCGATTGTTCGCTTTGAAGCTTGATTCTCCTTATCACATGTAAGTAATACTCTTTTTTCACCGAAATCTCGGCATATGGGCAAAAGCAATCTCAATATTTCCTTTGCATACCCATTTCTTCTTTCAGATGGTAAAATGCTGTAGCCGATATTTCCACCGTATTTGAACAGAAAATCTGAAAGAGGGTGTCTGTAATCAATAATGCCAATAAGCTTATTGTCTGCTATTCTTACCGCCAGAAAAATCTCTGAGGGTACATAACCATCTTTATATTTCTTTTTCAGCCTGTTTTCAAAGTCAATCCAGTCTGAAAAAGTACTGACCTCTTCAAGACCTGCACATCCGTCCAAACTGTCACCTTTAGCAAGCATTGCATTCCTATAATCCATTACCTGTTCAGCGTACTCATAAGTCGGTCTCACTAGTTTCAAATCCAAACTATTTACCTCCCCCAAAAATTATAATTTGTTTATTACTTTCTCTCTTACATTACTTTATAAATATAATGGGCAGTCAAACTATTTTACTGCCTATGTATCTCGACTAAAGAGTTTTGAATATCTCTATACACCAACGGTTGCATGCTGTCAGTGTAGTTAGAAATGTCGGCTTTTTCCAGCGCTGAAATAATACATTCTCTTAATTCCGGTTTGCTCTTTGTAATAATCGGTAATAGTATTATACATTTCCTTGCTGTGATTGAGCTACTATCTGCAATATGTTTCAAATATTTATCAATAATTTCGTCAATCTTATAATCACTATCCCACTTTGCATTATATGCAATTAGTGTTAATCCTCTTGTGCGGATATATGAATTATAACTTTCAAGCATATCGCTTAATCTATCCATATAAAAATATACAGAATTTGTTTCTTCACTTTCTTTTTGCAGTATCTGTAAAGTCTTATAAGCAATATTATTATTTTTATCAAATAGTAATTCAAATCTTTGTGAAATGTTATCTACCATAAAATCACCTCCCGAATTTCTATACCAGACATAATACATTTAATACGTTTATTTTTAGGATTCGTAGTAGGCAGTTCCTCATACATGCTATCGTCCATAAAATTTTCTCATTACACATAACTTCCGGTTATTGCAATTTCATTCTAGTTTCCATTATAAATATAATGGGAAGCTCACTTCCCTGGAAATTGGAATTTATCATTGTCTTTCACTTTATTTAAATCGCATTTGTTTGCTCTAAAGAATACAGAAAAAAATCCATATCTATATACCTAAAATTCTTAGTTTTGCATCAAAACTGTTATTAAATTTTTAATTTATCTATATAACCTATTAAAAATAACCTAAAAGTCAGATTTTAATCCACCATCTCCACTATCATAGATAAGCGCATGACCATCCTTAAAGAATGTGATTGTTTTGAAATCGCTTGTTTTTATATCTATCGAAATATATTCTTTCATGGTGTTAATCGAGTCTTGTATCTTATTCTTGATACTCCGGATATCATTGGCAGATGAGTCAACGGTTACTACTATCCATAAAGGAACTAAATGCGTATAATTTGAAATATCGTAGTCGCTAGGCAGCTTATATACATCATTCAAATCTGTTTTTTCATGGGTAAACTTGCTATAACTTAAAGTTTTTATCCGTATCTGATTTGTTTTCATAATATCTTGTAGTAAACTTGTCAGCTCAAGCGCTCCCTGCTTTTCTTCCGAGATGTAATAATTTTGTATCATATTATACTGTTTGGAATACTCGTTAAACGTCAAAAAGACATAGGAATCTAATTTTTTAGAAAATGCCCTAAATGTTTTTTCGTTATGTTCAGGTGTTATCTCATCCTTACCATTATAAAAAACAGCACCGTCCAAATTAAATTCATGATCATTGAGTTGTTCGGGAATTGTTTCCGTGTTTATCAATTCGACTTCGGTGACTTTATCATTTGTTTTGGCATTCATATATGCTTCAACGTCTTTTAATTTACCTGTGCCTTTATCACCCTCTAAATTACAGCCTGCCAAAACAAATATCAAAATACTTAATAAAATAACGCTCGTTATTTTTTTCATACCGACACTCCTTTGATAAATTAATCAACAAATTTTAATTTTATCTTTTAATCACATGCAAATAAAATCACATTCAAGTATCACATTTCCTCCGCATTCCACAATCTAAATTGAATGTAAATTAAGTGAAAATTGAATATATTTTTGTACTTCAAACTAATTAGCTAATACCTATGTAAAATTGATATCCATAAAATATGAATCGTTTGCTCATTTTCTACGGTGTTTTAAGACGACAAAACTTGCAACCAACACTCCAAAATATACGACCGCAAATAAAACAATATAATACGGAGATTCAACAGGATAAGGTGCAATTAATTTATACTAATGAAATAATCGGCATAGGAATCCAGAAAGCAACGAAATTGGCATAAATAGAATTAAAACAGTATTAAGCCACTTGATAGCAAAAGGAGGTTTTTCCGAAGACAATAGTTTTCCAATAAAATATCCGGTAATCACTACCGCCTGAATAATCATCGAACCACACACAACATCCATAGTTTGTTCTTTGTACCATCCACCAAAGACACATAATAATCCAATTACAACAAATGCGGTTGATGCAATATATAGTATTTTACTAGTAATTTTGGAGCTTTTTTTGTGCTCATCTGTAATAATATTGAATTCTGTCTGCCATGTTCATAGTCGACTCTCCTTTCTTTCATTGTTAAATTATACTAAACCTATCGGTTGCATAAACACCATTTAAGCTTGGAGATATGTCAACTGACAGTTGCAATGCTGTTTTTGATAGGCATATATCTTTCCATATCCCTACACTAATAAATATAATGGGCAGTTCATTTGAATGATTCTATATCTTAACTTATATGATCTTTTGCATAATCAACATGTCCCATAATTTCTATGCTATCCACATATTTGTCGTAGCAATGCTCATCACATTTTTCTATGCCGCTATCATTTATAATTTGTAGCATAAAACGATTCGTTTGATTCCATAATGTTATACGCATTGATACTTCCATAATACTTGAAACCCCAGCAATAGCTATGAAACCAGCCTCTTCCTTTGCAAATTCTGTTTCTTTAATATTATTATTATTTGACTTTAATATTTCAGTGACATCTTTTCCTTCAGCACCAGCAATAATACCAACCTCTATGGATTGGATTCCACTCTTTGCGAAATCAGATTTGATTATTGCATTCACAAATGATATCATCTGATCCCATCCAATTTTCCATGTAAGTTCATAGTATAAAGTTGTAAATGGCTCTTTTTTTTCTATCCCTTTTAACTGCATTTGATATTCCTCCTATTATTATTTCAATATACTTTCTGACATATAATATAAATTTGCCTGTTACTTATCATAAATATAATGAGAAGCTGAACCTTATTTTAATAATTTTTAAGCTTTCTTAAATACATATCTGGGCCCTTCAACACCCATTATCCCATTTAGACGGAAACCAGTTTTTTCAAGAACTCTTTGTGATGCCTTGTTATCCGGATCTGTTTCTGCCTCTACATAGTTTACTCCTATCTGTTCACTTGCCCATCTTGCCATTGCCGTCACAGCTTCTGTCATATACCCCTGCCCTTCATACTCTTTTTTAATTCCATACCCAATTTCAACCAATCCGTTAGAATCCAGTCCTTTGAATGATAAATCGCCGACACTCTTGCCTGTCTCATCATTTAACTGTATATTCCATATGGCATACCAGATTCTGTGTTCAGGATTTTGTTTACATCCGTCAAGCATTTCTGAATAGGCCTGTTTCATATCCGTATCCGATTCTACTACTATCAAATTTTCCATTTCACTATCCGATAACGGATATATGGTCAGATGCTCTGTTTTCAGAACAATAGTTTTCTTCATAGTTGATATCTCCATTCTTTGTTCATACAAATTCTATCCTAAGAATTTGTCTATTTTAAGTTAAGTACCATGTATTCATCAGCCTCAACAAAATTACATTTCTTATATAATGGTTTACCCAGTTCAGTTGCGTCCAAACTTATCTCTGTAACACCTTTCTCTTTTGCATCTTTAATTAATAAATTAAGCATATATAATGCGATTCCCTGCCTGCGGTATTTACTATTGGTATACACATTCATTAAATGCGCCCTTTTTCCTGTAGGATGTGAAAATGTAGGCATCACTTCAATATAACAAATTGTTGCGCATCCAATGACACATTCATCAATTGCCAAAACTGTTGTTTGATTATTACTATTAAAATATTCTCTACTGTTGTCTATTAACTCTTTACTAAACTCATAATCGAAAGGCAGCTCATTTACTACTCTCAACATTTCTAACCTACTTTGCATCAATAATTCCTTATCATCCTTCGATGCAACAACATATTCTATCATAATATATTTACCTCCATAAATTCAACTTTGTCTATTCATCCTCTTTCATTTTTAGAAACTTAATAAATATAATGGGAAGTTACAACAACTCAATAAATGGAATTTATCAATCTAAAGATTATGCACATTCTCTACTTATGTATCAATTTCCATTTTCTTTGCTTGTTGAAATATCCTTTTTATTTTAGGAAATAACATATACGGCGAAATACCACTGGAGTTTAGTGTGATGCACACAGCTTGAAGTCCCATTTTTTTATTAGTAGAAATAGCCTTTCTTTTTATACCATTTATTTTTTTGATATAGTAATCCTCATTATTAAGTACTAGTTCAATAAAATCATTACCCATAAAGCTTTCAATATAAATTTTATCAATATCCGCCCATGGGATAAATCCAAAAGCGATAATAGAACTATTATCTGTAATTCCTTTCTCATCTACAATAAGTATGTTATTTCCTAGTATTGCCTTCTTAATAATTATGAAAAAGCAATATAAAAAAAATAAAAATCCAAAAGCCATAATACTTTTTGATAAAACATAAAATATAATGTTCTGAGATAATAATCCTAAAATCCCTTCCATTTGACTAAAGTTTAATATCACAAGGCATAAACTCAAAGAACTCATAATTAGAGCTCCCAGTGCATATAAAATATTTCCACTTAAACTCTGCTTTACAATAATTGGCTCATTCATCTAATATTCCACACCTCAATAATTTTTTATGATTTCCACAACAAATTCAATTTTTCTATTACTCTAAATTTTATTACCTTTATAAATATAATGGGAAGTTCATTTCTCTTCCAATTTTATGAAGATAATTAAATAACTCAATTTAAGATTGTGTCCCTAATTCAATCCAATAACGTTGGTCAATAGTTTCATCTTCATTTATAATTTCATTTTCTAGAATACCTCCATTTTTGATTATACTTTTTGCCGATCCAATATTATCCTTATAACAAACCATAAGAACTCTATTTATGTTCAATTTTTTACATTCTTCTAATGCTAAGGCAATCATTTTAGTAGCATAACCTTTTTTTCTCTCTGATGGTCGAATACCATCTCCTATATGCCCACCATCTTTAAGCAGTTCTTCATTAAGCCAATGTCTGATGTTTACGGTTCCTACAACAATGTCACGTTCATCATCATATGCCCATAATGTTGTTGCTGGAATGCCACCATACAAACAGCCATTTCTCTCTTCCTCAAACCCATACAAATATTTATCAAATTTCTTGTAATCTAATCTTCGTATACTGTATGGTACAATTTTCTCGCCAACAGTGTACCATTCATCCATCATTTCTTTGTATTGTCGCTCATATTTTTTATCTGGTTTTACTAACTTTAACATAATATTACTCACCTTCACTGAATACATAATTAATTCGAAATAATTTACAATAGAGAATTACTACTATTACTGCAATGAAATTTACCCAAACTACTATTCTCCCTTTTCTACTGTTTCCAGTTTTGTCTTTATAAATATAATGCGAAGTTACAACTGCTCTACAGGTTGGAATTTATCTATCCCTTTCCTCTATAACATGAATCAATCTTTTTTCATTGATAATCTCATTGATATATTCTTTTATAAATGCTGGCTTAATTTTA
>NZ_FOJI01000039.1 GCF_900111235.1 [Clostridium] fimetarium | reverse complement strand
AAATTCTTTAGGATAGAATCGATGATGGTGTAAACGAAAAAGCAGTTTTCACTCACCAGTAACTGCCCTTTCGTTTACATCATTTTCGATTTGTCCTAATTGAACAAAGTAAGCGTCCGGATAGCCAGTTACTATGGGGATTCAATCTTTGTTCTTTTCATAAAGAATAACACTTTTAGTGTGCAGAGTCTAGATGAATTAGTGCTGTTCAAATATCTTTGCACGTCAAACAGACCTCAGTAGCTGAGGTTAAAAAAAGTATGAATTTATGAGGATTAATCTCGTATAAATGTATGTGTATTATTGCCACTCATATGACCGCCGCATGTTTTGCAGACGCAGATATCTATTTTCCAAAGATGCTTCAACATTTCTGGTACAGACATATTTTTTATTTCGGAAATATATTTTTTGCATCCGAGGAGATTTCTGCACAATGTCAGTTTCTTTTGTTTTGTACGTGAAGATAAAATCCCATAGTGGCGTATTCTGACAAATCGTTTCGGTGGCACATGCATCAAGAAACGACGAATAAACTCTATTCCGGTCAGCGTCAACTCCTTCCATTGTCCTTGATTCTTATAATCTTTTACAGAAAAAGTGACTGTAGTATCTGTCATTTGGATAAGCCTATAATTACTGATTGCAATTCGATGAGTGTATTTACCAAGATACTGTATAACGGAACCGGCACCATTAAATGTTTCTTTACTATAAGGAATCCATTCCTTTTCATAGCAGAAATTAATGAGTTCCTTAAATGCATAATGATTTTTGTACCTAGATGCTGAACCATGGAATTCCAGTTTTTTGTTTTCCCATAAAGATTTCAGTTCTTCCATATATTTTCCACGAAACTTTTTAGAAAGAACACGAATAGGAAGGAAAAATTTAGAGCCATTGTCCCTCCAACTATTTTTAGAATCTAAACCACCGCCAAGGACTATGACATGAATATGTGGATGATAATTCATCTCAGATCCCCAGGTATGCAGGATGCACATATATCCAATTTTTGCACCAAGATGTTTTGGATCTGACGCAAGTTCATCAAGCGTACCAGAAACAGCATGATACAGAGTATCATATAGAAGTTTCTGATTGCTGTAAATGACTGGATTAAGTTCTTCTGGTACTGTAAATACAACGTGGAAATATGGTGCATCAAGAACATCTTCACGTCTTAAGTCCATCCACTTTTCTTTTGGGAGTGCTTGGCACATAGGACAGCATCGGTTTCTACATGAATTGTAGTGAAGGTGGGTGCTACCACAATCATCACATACACTGACATTGGTACCATAAGCACCTGTCTTACAGTTGATGATGTTGATTGCTGTTTTCTGTTGATGAAAGGATGGCGTATATTTATCAAGATAATCCGTATAGAACTTCAAAAAAACATCCTGGACAGTTAAATTATTCATGATATTCATCCTCCTTTTTATCAAAGGGACTCTGAATACCCATGAGTGATTTATTGCTAACATGAAGGTAAACTTCAGTCGATTTTGGATCACGATGCCCGAGTAGTGCTTGTATATTTCGCTGTTCTACTCCATTCTCCATCAGATGAGTGGCAAAACTATGGCGAAGTGAATGGGGAGTATAATTACATTCAAGTTCAGCGGTAGTAACAGATCTACGCATTACTTGCTCAATTGTGCTTACAGTAAGATAGCCTCCAGTAAATTTATTTGGAAAAAGTATTTCGCATGGTTTCCCTTTTTGAAACCAGTATTCTGTCAGCAAAGAAAGGTTACGTTTAGACAGGATGGTATATCTATCCATACGATTCTTGGTATTTCTCACCAAAATCTGCATATTTGTTCTGGATATGTCATTATAATGCAAGTGGATCACCTCAGAGACACGCAATCCAGATGAATACATGGTAGAAATCATCGCTTTGTATTTGATATCATCCGTCGCATCCAGAAGACGTTCAATTTCATCAAGAGTAAGAACCTTTGGTAGTTGATGGTCCTGAATCATCCGCGGAACAGTGATATCATCCCAAAGGATACGTAAGACGTTGCGATAAAAAAATCGGATGGCAGAATTGTAGAGATTTAGAGTAGTTGCTTTTATGCCAGAATCCTTTCTTGTAAGCAGAAAATCACGGACATCTTGACAGGTAAGGTCTTCAGGTTCTTTACCAACATAATTTAGGAAATAAGAAACATAGTTTTTATAACAGGAAATAGAACGCTCCTTAAGATTACGAATTTTCCCTGCTTCCTCAAGTTTTAATAAATATTTTTCGTACATAATAAATCCTCCATGTAAAAGTAATAACAATTAACTGGTTACTACCTTACATGGAGGTGCATTTGCATCATAAAAGTGCTTGTCATGGCACTTGTGGAATGTTATTATTTTCATAGGCAGTGGCTTTCTATATGAAGTTGTTTGGTGTGGTAACTTAACAATACTAAATATCAGAAATTTTTTCTACTGCCTTTTAAAAATAGATAACAAAAAATCGCTTAGCCACAACCTTGGTAGGCCATCGCGTAGCGATTTTGTTCAATT
>NZ_FOJI01000035.1 GCF_900111235.1 [Clostridium] fimetarium | reverse complement strand
GAAGGCGGCAGACACCGTTCATCTAAGATGTGGTACTGCCGCCTCTACGCAATCATGATGCTCCAACATCTTGATGCATGGGAAATGCCATCTGTTGAGACATTTCAAAAAACATTTAAGCTGAGCGCTTAATATCCATAAGGACAATACCTATTTTAAGGCATAACTTTCGTTATGTCTATTTCTCTTACACAAAATTTCTTCTTTTTTTCCAAAACTACCTATATTCAATTGTCAATTTACATTTGCATCATTAGATGCTAACTCCGAGAAGTTATATAAAAGTTTTTACATAGTATGGGATAAAAACAGATCGCTATCCTCATGCTTAACAAATTCAAATTTATTTTCACTTTATAAATATAATGGGTAGTTCAAATCTATGTCTTTTCCACATATTTACCCATCTAACAACATCTTCTCTTACTTTCTCTAAAATCTTTTCTTCTGTATTAATGTAATCAAAATTCTCCTTATGACGAAACCATTCTTCCTTTAATGATCTATTCTTTGAATAATATGTTTCAAAATTTTTGTCATAATTATACTATTTAATGTTATTAGTTATTTCATCATCCTACCGCTTACTTATTTTCAATTCTAATCCTTCAACTTTAATCTTCAACTAAATTTCATAGCTACGACTATTATTGGATTCCTTATTAACTACAATAAGTAATCAAGAACCAGAGTAGAAATGCAAAAAACAAGATCATACCTGCCTCAATTAACCATGATAAAGGATTGGCAAAATTTAATGACCAACCTATTCCACCCCATTCCCTTCTTACAAATAAATTTGCATCCTCAATGTTATAGTAAAACTTTTTTTGTTTCTAAGTCTAAGCTTTTTAACTTCTTCTGAAGTCCACTTCCTTTTACTCATCTTTGAATCCCCCTCTAAGTTGAAATTATTTATTTTATTAATACGACTTTCCCTGTATCTTAATTAATGTAGCATATCAATAGCCAGAGCAACATCCCCTTGTGTCAAGCCAAGTATCTGATTTGTTTTTAATTGATGTTTTTCAATTTTATCATTATGCAAACACAAATCATCAATAACTATCCATTTCTCAACTTCCGGATGTTCATGAAGCCATGCCAGAATTTCATTTGCTTTAACAAGGCTAAACTTTTTTGCCATTCTTATTTCTTCTGTAGAAAAATCCGGTGTTATATCTGAAATAAAAATATGGTTTCTTTTGAGTATTTCAACTAATCGTTGGGACTCTTTTCTGAGTGGCTGAATATTCTTATCAAACCAAAATCTCCATCCTGAGTGTAAGACAATACTTGCTTTTGTTCTTGTTATAATTTGACTTAACAGATATACTTTATCCTCATCAATCAATGTACCATCACTTAACTCTCGTTGATGATTCTCATTCCAAAAATTAGAATTTAACACTCCATCTATATCTAAAAAAATGATTTTCTGCATTTATATTCTCTATAAAAATTTCTGTGTTTCATATATTTATCTAAATCTCACATTGCCTTAATAAATATAATGTGAAGTCACAATTAATAACGAAGTCGAACCAACCTAACTTCAGATAATGCTTATTATGTGTAAACTAATCTTTGAGCATATTTTCAAGCTCAAGAATATTTACACCGACATCGCTTTGTTTATGCGCATCAGAAGCTGTAGAAATTTCTACATTATTTTTTTGAAAAATAGATAGCAATTTTGTATTCAGACCTAATTCCAAATCCGAGCAATAATTTAGCCGTAGTCCACCACTATTTTCAGCATACATACCATATTTACATAAAAGAATAGATAATTTACTATAATAATCTGTCAAGTCAATATCAGGTGTGTAACCAAAGCATTTGATTGAATCAGGATGCGCAAGACCAGTGAAAAGACCACTTTTGCATAATTGGAACATTATGTTATAATACCTTTTATAAACCTCGTTTACGTTCATACTTTTCCAAAGCTCTTTCTGTCCTGTATGGTCAAATCCCCAACCATCAATCCAATGTACTGAGCCTGTAAGAAAATCAAACTCATATTCGTCAAGAATACTTGCAAATACGTCAGCAGTTTCAGGAATATAACAAACTTCAAGACCAAATTTAACTTTTACAGGGTATTGAGTATCCTTTACCGTTTCTATAAAATTAATATACTCTATTATCGAACTGTTCATTTTTTTACTTATCCAGTTACGCTGATAATCGTTGTATTTCTTTATTGGTTCGTATACTTTCTCAAACTCAATGAATTGGTGGGTATGTTCAAGCAAGTATATTTCATCAAGCTCTTTATTTTGAGCGGCTTTGATAAAACCCTCAAAAAAATCAATATTATAACCGCCACCATTTCCATGTAAAAAATGCACATGGACATCTCGCATTATCCTACACCCCCACATTATATAAATAATCTTTAATTCGTAGTTGACACCAATTGCGAATCAACATGATTTTATTTAAAATACTATCTTCCTAATAAATATAATGGACAATTCAATATTTATGATTTTTTTGCCGAAATAATGCAATTTATTTCCGAGAATTTAGAGTAGTAACATGAATGTAATCCATTCTGATGATAATAACCATGCTTGGACTATCGCGGTTTATCAGCGGCAATAGTATCTCAAAACAGAATAATAACAACGTCCAACGTCTCCATTACTGCATAGTCATAATGTCCCCAAGGCACATATATGTTTGAAGAATACATCTTTCCGCGTCACTTTTTGTCACCTCCGAATGGACTCCTTTGCACTGTAGATCGTTCAGGTTATCTATCCAGTCGAGAAGATAGACTATATTGCTCCCGACAAGAGATTTTGAAGTTGATTTATCTTCAAGCTTCTCTATGACAGCGGATAATTTGTTCTTATAGTGATCGCCACTAATATCTATTTCTTTTCCCGATTTCGTTTTGTATGTTTTCTGTTCATGATTCGGAAAATGCTTAAGAAACAACTCAGTAGCTGTACATTCAAATAATCGACGACATGTGGTTAGCGCTTGAGAATACATTTCTGAATTGCCAGAGCTAAGTTTGCCTTCAATGGCCTGTAATTTGATCAATGCTTCTTTCGATAACTCAGAAAACGCATTATCTACACTTTCTCTGTATTCTGAAAAAATGCTGGTAGCAACATTACCGAAAGATAGTTCAATTTGCTTTTTCAGTGCATACTCATAATACCTTCCCGTTAAAACAGAAAGATGTTTTTGAGTGTTAGAAATACTCTTTACCATTATATTTGTTGCATTCGACACATCTTTTGTCAATCTGTCCATTGCTAACAAAGCATAATCTCCAGAAACAGAAGCACCGTTTGTTGTATAGTTTCCTACTGCTTTCTGCTGCGCCGCATTTTTTTCTTCAAGTTCAGAAGCCAATTCCGTGAAAATATATTTTTCTCCATTATCCACATAACCACGTCCGTTTTTATATCCCATACTCCATGCTTCAGTTGGGATACTCCCACTATCCAATCTCGGATATCCGCCGTATTCATACTGTAACCAGATTATAGCATTTGCATCATTAAGTAATCTCGCAATTTTTAAACATTGCAACAAAGCCGAGGTCGTAGTTATTGTACAATCTTCAATACCCTCAATTACTTTTTCACAGGCAATAAGTGTTTTTTCGGCTTTTTCCATTTTGATTTCTCCATTCGCTATTACTTTATTTATAACTCAATTTTTTTATTATCAGTTTCTCATTGCTATTTAGATTATTCCAATATAATCTTAATAGCACACTGACCACAGAACTTCCCATTATTCCGCTTACAGGAGTAATTATCCGCTCCTTACAACAAATACTGGGGCATGAAAGTATTACCACGCCAAAAATCTATACACATATTGATGAGGGGGCAACTCCAGGCTGCTGTTAATTCAAATCCTCTTGCTATGATGTTTTGCTGAACACATTATGGCTTTCTAGATAAAACTCTCTCTCACGTTTAAACGATATTGTGCAAAAGACTCTATTGCCAACAGAAGTAGCGCTACTGAGGGGCTTGATCTGTAAACTCTTTTTTCCACCTATCAATTATTTCATTGATAAGTAAAATAGTTCCTTCATGATTTCCCATAGTATTTGTTGACTTCAAAATAAACGCGGCAGAGGTTTCGATAGCTCTTTTATCTAATGCCCAGAATGAATCACTGAACCGCACCTTATTTATCGTATCAATTATGGTTGCATCATCAATAAAATTTGTATAAGATTTATCATCGAATGTATAACCACACGAACCATCACTACCAGACCATTCGTTTGCTTTTATCGATATATATTTGGGCAGTGAAAAGGCGTCAGCTAATGTCTCACTCATATAATCGATATACGACTCTTTTTGTATGAACTCCCAAAGAAAGGATGCTCTTCGTGACTCTTTCCAATCGAGTAGGTTTGTTTCTGTTAAAAAACTATTTGTCCTTTCAAGAAATATACCTTCTAACTCATACAAATGCTCTAGTGTAATAAGCTTTTCTTCTCGTATATATGACGTTTCTGCAACTCGTCCATGAGTTAATTCAATTATATGTAAAAGATGCAATAAAAACTGAAAGGACTCAAAATCCGAATGAGAAAGCATACTAGCAACTATATCATATCTAATATTTTCATTGCCAATTCTGAAGAGCAAATCTGATATTGTGTAAACACTAATTACTGCTGTACCAAAGCCTATCAATTTGGTATCTTCAACTTTTATTCTTCCGCTTTGAAATACTAGTACACTTAAAATAAGCTCTATCCTATCTTCAGGAATCCGTGACAGATTATGTTTAATCTCCTCCAAATAGTCACTGAAAAGTTCTCGCTCATTAAGCGATCTGATATACGCTCTCAATTCCAGATCTTCCATATTTAGCAAGGAATTGTCAACTTCTTTTTTGCTAATTTTTATATTGTCAAGCGACAGTGAAAAGTACAAATCAAATTTGTCTTTTGCTGCTATCCTCATTGCTTGATGTAGTTCGTTGTTCGATGCCAAATCACTGGGATACAGAACACTATTAGAAAATAACGGAAACAGACTTGCAATAGCATTTAGCATAACATTTGAATTTTCAGGATATAGCTCTTTGAAACTTTGTAAAGTTTCCTCTTTATGTTTTTTTAATTCGTTTAGTACCACTCCACCTCCACTATATCCCCCTATAAGGGAAAACTTATTTTCTCTTATCCATTCAAAAATAGGAGCAGCAAATATATGTAAGGCATTTATACCTGCCATATCAATAAAATCCACCTCCGCTTTTACTGCTGCATATGTGAATGATAAAGTGTTACAATATCTATTTACATCTCGCAATGTATTTATAAAAGGGCTAATACAAGAACTGAAAACTGTTGACCAACGTTTTCTATCGAATTCAACACCATTAGGTAATTCAATTAAAACATTAAGCTTGTCAAATAGAATATTATGTAGTTTCGAGATGTTTAAAGGCGGAACATCAAAGGGAACTTGAATTATTTTTTCAAGATATTCTTGTCCTTTGCATCCCTGAACATCTCCTAGCGCACGGGAAACAATATCTTTATCAAAAGAAAGAAGATAAGTTATATTCGAAAAACCCGCAACGGCATTAACTAATTGAAAAATCAGTCTGATTTGTTCATTTGAAAGTCGATCTATATCGTCAATTACAACTAGAATTCTGGAATCCAACTCCACCAATGCTTTTTCAACTTCACGTTTTCTGTAAGAAACATCATTAAGTTTTAATTCTGCATTATCTTTCACAGACTTTCCAAATACAGAAGATAGTTTAGGTATAAGCTTCAAATATTTTCCTACAATAGGGATATATTCTGAATATTCTAGTGCAGAGGAATATTTTTCTATTGCAGCCCCAACATCTTTGACCTTTTTATCTTTACTATCAATCTTTAATGAGTTTGTAAGTGTCAAAAAGAATTGGTTTATTAATTGGTTTGTATCTGTAAAATTCCATGGATTAAACTGTATGATAATTATTTTGTCCTTCTCGTCCATATTTGTTGACAAGTGTGTAATTTCTTCAATTGCCATATTAAGAACGGATGTTTTTCCGCACCCCCACTTTCCTTGTAGAGATACTGCATAATTATCTTTTGTTTGAAAATTTACAATTGCGTTTGCAAGTTGTTTTGCAAATGCACTCCGTCCTAGTTTGTCTTCACTTATCTGATTTATTGGTTTATCAGTATTAATCATACAGCATTCTCCCATTCGGCATTAGCACTACCTTTTATTCCCGTTGTATCATGGAATAAGCAGTTGTTTTTTATTTCTTACTATCCAATCACATTATAGCCATAATTAGCACATAGCCCAACATCCCATTATTGCTATTCCATACTTATCCCCCATCATAAATATAATGAGAAGCTGGTAAATTTGTTTCGACTTCTATCTTAAATATAAGACTTCATTTACTTTTTAATATACTGTCAAAGGTAGTATACTTTCTGGTATATGGGCACACCTCAATACATTTACCACATAATGTAATTTGCTTCTCTAATGATTTAGCCGCAATC
>NZ_FOJI01000047.1 GCF_900111235.1 [Clostridium] fimetarium | reverse complement strand
ACAGATGGCATTTCCCATGCATCAAGATGTTGGAGCATCATGATTGCGTAGAGGCGGCAGTACCACATCTTAGATGAACGGTGTCTGCCGCCTTCTAATTTATAATCCTCTTTCTCGCGTTTGTTAGAACGTTCCACAGAAGTTCTTCTATCATATTCTTTTTTCCATTCCTTACTATCTCTTGGCGGTATGTTAATTAATCTCGGATCATCTTTTAGTTGTGTATGTACAGTTCTTCCGTACTTTGCATCAGAACAGGGTGTTTTACAGAAACAGCCTTTGTTTCGATCAGCTTTAGGACATCTAAATTTAGCGCGGTGCTTCGCTTTTTCAATACCATCGTGATACATGCGTAAGCCCATTTTACAGATAGGAACACCATCTTTATCAAGAGTGAAATCATCTTTGTATATGTAGTTACCATTGTTTGTTTTATGTAAATCAATAAAAGGAGTGATCCCTTGCTTACGACAATAGTCGTAGACAGGAAAGGCATCCATAGCAGAATCAAGCAACATTTTTTCTACCTTAAACTGGGGAAGATAAGATTTCATGGCAAAGAAGCTATGTAGGAAAGAAAGCATATCGTGTCGTGAAGCACGCTCAAGTAGTGGAAAAATAGGCAAATCGCTATGGGAATCTGAAGCAACAAACATGTATAGATGATAACCATTAAAGTAACAGTCACGAGAAGAATCCCAACCACCATTGCAATCGGGCTGGGAAAATAAACGTTTACAATTACATTTGAGAATCCCATTCTCTTTGCAATTACAGATACGCTTTCTACGTATACGAGCAGCTGTTCTAACTGGTGTACCATCGCCAGCAATCGCAAGATGTGACGGATCAATCAGTTTATTTGTAACAGAAATATCAAGAAATTGATGTTGGTAAAGTTTAAAAATAAGTCCAAAAGAATGGTTACATTTAATTGGGTTACGAACTAGAAAGGGAAGTAGTCTAGAGCTGATAGTACCAGTGTTAGTTGGAGTTTTATCACCGTGCTTTTTACCCTTTTTGACTTTTGATTTCACAAATCTTTCGTTTGGAGAAAGATTATTAGAATCAGAAAGCCACATGCGGTCAAAAAAATCATAGAAAGTACCAATTCCAGGAGTATCATTTGCAGGAAAACCACTTAAAATGGCATACAAAGGACACTCTTTTAACATAGAAACCCAAACAGTAATAGAAGTGACCTTTAACTTTATTGATAAAAGATAGGAACGGAGCATGCATGACGGGGTTCTTGGAACAGGTCCAAATTTAGAATAATACTCTTGCATGAAAGTGTCTGTAAGGGATAAATCCAAGTGCCAGAATTCAATAATTGTATTCCAAGTCTGCTTTGACAGGACAAATGGTTCAGGATAATAAATCGAAAAATCAGATACGAAAGTATCTTGATAGGTGGAATGACCACCAGAAATAATAGGTAACATTAAAATCGCCTCCAATTGAAATTAGTTAATATAATCAATTGGCTTCGCCGAAAATTTTTGACCATTTGTCAAGCCTTTTCGATAAAAAAGTGGGTGATTTTTAAAATATAGGAGTTGAAACCCTTATAGAATAAGGGCTAGAGATTCCGAGAAAGTAT
>NZ_FOJI01000034.1 GCF_900111235.1 [Clostridium] fimetarium | reverse complement strand
TGTCAAGCGTTTTCGATAAAAAAGTGGGTGATTTTTAAAATATAGGAGTTGAAACCCTTATAGAATAAGGGCTGGAGATTCCGAGAAGTTATTATTATTAATTGGAGGTATTATCCTTGTTGTTTTAAATATTTTCAATATTCGTGAAAGAAAATATGAGATTGGTGTATTAACTGCAATCGGAATGAAAAAAGGAAAGGTATCGTTACAATTTATAACGGAACTGTTTTTGGTAACCTTTACCTGTATTATTATAGGTGCTGGAGTTGGAGCAGCAGTATCTGTGCCTATAACAAATTCATTACTGAAGTCACAAGTTTCGTCAGTAGAGGCAGCAGCAACAACTCAGGCTAGTAGCTTTGGAAGACCAAATGCGAATGGAACGACCACCAATAGCGGTACAACTACAAATAGCAAAAACAACGATAATATGGCAACACCAGGTGCGATTGTAGCCACTACAACAAACTACATCTCCGAAGTATCTTCAGCTACTAACTTTACCGTTATTTTGCAGCTAATGGGAATCGGAATAATACTTACACTAATATCAAGCTGTGCAGCAGTAATATTTGTACTTCGATATGAACCACTTAAAATATTAACGAATAGGGATTAGGAAGGAGAATGAAATGAGTTTATTAAAACTAGAGAATTTGTCATATAAATATGATTCAGCAAAAACGAAAGTGTTAGATCAAATTTCATACGAATTTGATGAAGGCAAAATATATGCAGTTATAGGTAAATCAGGTGCAGGAAAGACTACTTTGTTATCGTTACTTTCAGGATTGGCTTCACCGTCTGAAGGAAAAATTTTATTTAAAGAAAAAGATATCAGTAGTTTAGATAAGTATAAATATAGAAGTCAATATGTAGGCGTTGTATTTCAAAGCTTTAATTTACTACAAAATCTTACAGCCGTAGAAAATGTAGTCCTTTCAATGGATATATCTGGAATTAAGCAGAAAAATAAAAAAGAGTTCGCAACACAACTGTTAGCTAAAGTTGGACTCAGTGCAGATGAATCAAAACGTAGAGTGCTAAAACTGTCAGGTGGACAACAGCAAAGAGTTGCAATCGCTAGAGCCTTGTCTTATAATCCAGAGATTATTTTAGCAGATGAACCTACAGGAAATCTGGACGGTGAAACGCAACAAGAAATTATGTCGATTTTCCATGAATTAGCAAATGAAGGAAAATGTATTATACTTGTTACACATTCACCAATTGTGGCAGAGTCAGCAGATGTAGTATATGAATTGATTGATTTGTCCAAAAATAAAGCAAAGAAAAAAGATGCATCAGGCAAAGGCGTACAAAACAAAGTACAGGCTGTAGTATAAAATATATCGTCAAATAATTAATTCAATAATTAAAGGTTTGGAAATTTTGAAGTTACAAAATTTCCAAACCTTTTTAATTTTTTGTAATTGCTATTTTAAAAAATGGGAATATAATTAAATTGCAAGTATAAAATTATATCACATGAAAAAATGGAGGGTTTTATTATGGATGGATTTAATTATGGGGGCGAGAATCAAAGTTTTATTGATTTAGAAACGAATGAAGTGGCTACTAAGGCTATGAGAGATGAGATGTTATCAGTAGATAGATATGGTAAAATTATTGATAGCTCTGCAAATGAGCAACCGAAAAAGAAGTCATTTTTACATCGTATCTTTAAGAAAAAGTAAAATTGTATTATAAATATTAAGAAGAATAGGTATTTTATATGACATTATTTAAGATTGCAACAGAAAATATAACTGTAACAATAAGCTCGCTAGGCGCAGAACTTGTTTCTGTAAAAAATAATTTTGATAATAGAGAGTATATATGGTGTGCGAATCCAAAGTATTGGAAACGTCATTCCCCTGTACTTTTCCCGCTAGTTGGCCGTTATAAAAATGATAAGTCTCAGTATGAGGATAAAGAGTATTCAATGTCACAGCATGGATTTGCTAGAGATAAAGAATTTAAACTTACCATGAAAAGTGAGAATGAAATTTGGTTCAACATTGAGGCGGATGAAGATACATTATCTAAATACCCATTCAAATTTAAATTAGAATGTGGATATAGAGTCATAGGAAATAGTGTTGAGGTAATGTGGAAGGTCACGAATAAAGATACAAAGAAAATGTATTTTTCATTGGGCGCGCATCCAGCATTTGCACCACCAAGTTCAGACGTAGATATGACAAATTGTAGTTTGCAGTTTGATCAGGATAAAGATAGAATTGTATATTCATTACTAAATGAAAACGGATTGCTTTTAGATGATAAATATACAATTCCGCTAAATAATAAATGCATAAAAATCACTTCGGATATGTTTGATAAGGATGCACTAGTAATAGAGAATAGTCAAACAAAGGAAGTTTCTTTACTTGACGGAAACAATATTCCATTTGTAACAGTGAAATTTGATGCGCCGTTATTTGGAGTATGGTCACCAGTTAAAAGCAATGTTCCATTTGTATGTATAGAGCCTTGGTATGGAAGATCTGATAGCACTACTTTTGATGGTGATTTAGAAACACGTGAATGGGGAAATGAATTAGATGTCGAGAAGGTATTTGAAGCGAATTATATATTGATTTTTCAATAAAAAACAAGAGCACTCTTACGAATTTGTAAAAGTCCTCTTGTTTTTTTATAAATGACAATTATTGTTGTTACTAGTTATTTTGATTTGTTTACGGAACTAGTAGTAGCAGCTGGTGTATTGACTTTAATAGGATTAGAATTATTTTTCGAGTCTACTTTAGTATTACTTTCAGAACTTGCATTTGAATGGCTTTCTACATTGAGTTTCTTGTTACGATCAGAATCATTATCTATATCTTCTGTGGCATTTTTAGTGCTTATTTCTGAAATGATAGTCTGCGATTTAGTTACATTAGCATTATCTGATTTATAATCATTACTTTTTTTTGTTTCTTCTGTAGCAGATGTGGTTGAATTATTTACGGTAGTATCCTTTGTATTAACTTTTCTTGAATCATCTGAATCATCGAGTTTATCTAATTTATCTAAATCATCTAATATATCTAAATTATCATTATTTAAATTATCATTATCTGAATTATCATTATCTAAATTATCATTATCTGAATTTGATTTACTATTATTTTCGTTAAATTTTATGTTTTTCATGATTTCTTTTACACTTGCATCTTTGTAATCATCAATGGTAGCTGTAGGGTCGACTGCTTGGAGTTTATTAATTAGATTGAGTTTTCCTGGAGTGATACCTAATTGTTTCGCTTCATCTCTACGTTCTAATGCAACATTATCTTTTTGAACAATGGCTTGTTTTTCGATTTCTTGTAATGCATGGTTAACGCCTAATTCAGATTTGGTTTGAAGAATTGTTGCTTTATTTGTATTATTTGTCTCAGAAGTAAGGGAAATAACGGTAGAGCCATCATTTGCTATGTAGCCTTTATCATCAGCGGACATAATCAAGCATTGAACGGCATCTTCAACTGTAGATCCAGTCACATCTGTGCCAGCCAGTATTGTTTGTCCATCCTCATTGTAACCTTCTGCGTTAACTACTTTACCAAATGCATTTACACCCAATTCCACACTTGGATTAATATCTAGACTTAAGTACGCAACGGGAGTCTGGTAATAAGCATAAGCGGCGCTGCTACCTCCAACAAGTATAACTAAAAAGCTAGCGGCTGCTATGAAAAATCTACTTGCTGCTTTCGTCTTAAATAAGTTAACAAGTTTCGGTTTTTTATTATTTGATAAAGTATCCTTTAAATAAATTTCGGTTTTGTTTACTAAAACCTCTTCAGTTTTGATTTGATTTAAAGCAGATTTAAAAATTGTATTCATATTCTGTACCTCCTAATTTTTCCTTGATAAGTTTTCTTCCCCTGTTTAATTGAGAATATATAGTATTTTCTTTTTGTTTTAACAGTCGGGCAATTTCAGGAACACTATATTCCTGGTAGTAAAATAGATAAATCACATCTTTATATTTTTGGGGAATGGATAAAACCACCTGCATAAGTTCATTTTCTATCTCGGATTCAAACGACAATTCTTTATTTTCCAATGATCCAACATTTTTATGCCAGTAGCTTTTGAGTAAATCTTTGCACTTATTAATAGTTACTTTTATAAGCCATGCTTTTTCATGCTCAGTACTTTCAAATGCTGTTTCGTTTTTTAATAATACCAGAAAAACTTCTTGAAATACGTCATCAACATCGGCGTAATTCTTTAAATATAAAAAGCATATTCGGCGCACCATATCAGAATATTGATCAAGAGCAGATGTGATTTTGTTATTAATTTCTACTGGTGTATATTGCATGATATTCCTCCTTGTACTATTAATACGAGTGAGACATGTGAATCCTTGCATAAATTTAAATTTATTTATTATTCCTTGAATGCAACTTGAATGAAAAAGTAAATTCTTTGGACAAAAAAGAGTCCCTATGTTGTTAAAATTTCAGTAAAATGAAAAATGAACAAATAGAAACTCTATATTTTTAGTTTAAGTTAAAAATAATATAAAATCAATATACAAAATACTGGTAGCCCCTAATCGGCTATCTGTTTTCCTGCCGTATCCATATGATATTTTTCCGTTATAATTAGCTGCGATATTGGAACTATTTCATAGCCCTGCTCTTGTAAACCTACGAGTACTTGCTCCAACGCATCCTTGGTATACTTTGCACCGTTGTGCATAAGGATTATGGCACCATTGCAAAGGGCTTTATGGTTCAGTACTGTTTTGACAATAGAACTGGCACCGTAATTTTTCCAGTCGAGGCTATCAACGGACCATTGTATCGGATAATATTTGCAAGTCATGGTAGTAGTGACTAAGCTGTTATTATAATCTCCAAATGGGGGGCGAAAGAGAGTCATTTCAACACCAGTAAGTGTTTTGACCTTTTCGTGAACCTTCATAATTTCGGAAGTTTGATCGGCTACACTTAATTTACTCATCTGTTTATGATTTTCGCTATGGTTACCGAGGTCGTGGCCACGTGCTGCAATTTCTTTGACTTTGTCAGGGTATGCTTCAACCCAGCCACCGGTCATAAAAAATGTGGCTTTGACTTTGTATTTGTCAAGAATGTCGAGTATTTGGATGGTGTCCTCATCCCCCCACGCAGCATCAAACGAAAGTGCAACCTGTTTCTTGTCTGTGTCTACGCAATAGATTGGAAGTTCTTTTTTGCCAACGGTACTGCTGGTTGTAATAATATCTTGTTTATAGAAATGTACGCCAACAGAAATTATTGCAAAACAGAACAAGAGAAGGAAGGTTTTTGCAGAATCTTTACGTAATATATCATTTATAATTTTCACTATATGCGCACCTATGTAATAGATTGGTTGTTATCAATATATGCGAACAGGGATTATAAATATAACTAAAAAACAGTGCAACATACGAAAAACCGCTAGTCAAGTAGACAGGGGATTTTCACATGTTGCACTGTTAATTAAAAGCTATCAATTTTCTTTGTATAGTGGTCCTAATACTTGACGACACAGATTCTTACAAAATTCTAATGAGAAATCAGCACCATCAGCATCTCGTTTAATTGCATTTTGAGATGCAAGAGCATCTGTATATTGATTTAACTTGTAGGTCGTAATAAGACTAGTACCAAATAATTTTTGTGTAACAAGTGGTTCTATGCTGTAATCCTTTATGTAAGAGCCAGTATCATCTTTTCGAAAAGTTACTTTTGCCATTCCACCAAGCATTCGAGGGGAAGCATCTTGGTTAGATACAAAATTGCCTAGTGAATAATATACAAGCATTTTGTGACCATCTGAACGTTCTAGCGTTTCTACGGGTTCAATTACGTGCGGATGAGAACCCAGTACAAGGTCAACTCCAAGACTTAAAAATAACTGTGTCCAATATTTTTGGTCGGAACTAGGAGTGTATACATATTCGGTGCCCCAATGTGGACATACTACAACAAGATCAGCCATTGTTTTTGCTTTCGTTACATCGGCAGTGATTTTGTCTTTGTCTAACATATTAACAATATAAGGTTTTGATGAAGGCAGAGCAATTCCATTCGTTCCATATGTATAATTAAGAATAGCAATTTTAAATCCGTTTTTTTGGTAAACATAGATATCGTTATAATGTTCTTGTGTTTCATTAATTCCAAGAACTGTAATCAGAGGATGTTTCGTTGCCCAGAAATTAAGACAGTTCTCAACGCCGGTAAGACCTTTGTCTATTGTATGATTCGTTGCCTGTAATACTACGTTAAATCCAGCGTTCGCAATTGAATCGCCTAATTCATAAGGGCTATTAAAGCAAGGATAACCACTCAATCCTAATTCTACTCCACCAAGAATAGTCTCTTGGTTAACAATCGAAATATCGGCAGCAGCTACATCACCTAGTACATTTTTGAATAAATGGTCGAAATTGTATGACCCATCAGCTTGAAGCCCACTTTTATAGACGCCTTCATGAATCAGCATATCGCCTATCATCATAAGATTGATTTCAGTGAATTTTGGCGCAGCAGTCGTTTTTTCAGCTTCAGTAGTTGCCTCCAATGCTGAAGTTAAAGTTTCAGTATTTACATTCTGACCAGATGTTTCGGTTGATTTAGGACCGCAACCTACAAACAATACGGTGGAAGTCAGCATTATTAAAACAAGTATCAGACTAAGTAGTTTTCTTTTCATTTTTTCTCCTGTTAAATTATTATGGTTTATTTGCTATTAAATAAGAAGCTTCAATATAAGAAGCTATTTTATTACATCTATAAAAATATTATTTCGCAATTATATAAATTTTAACTCATGTTAGAATTATATTCAAGTATTTTATGTTTTAGGTTAATTTATAAAGTAAATATCGTGAATTGAAATTTTAAATTCCATCCCCTATACCATCACTAGTGGAATTTATTTTTACAAATAGCGGTGTGGACGTTAGTCTTACATTGTTCA
>NZ_FOJI01000040.1 GCF_900111235.1 [Clostridium] fimetarium | reverse complement strand
GCTTGCATAAGTGCTGAAACACCGCCGCAAAGTACTGCTTGTTCTCCGAAAAGATCTGTTTCTGTTTCTTGTCTGAATGTTGTTTCAAGAACGCCGGCTCTTGCTCCACCGATTGCGAGTGCATAAGCAAGTGCCAATTCATGCGCTTTGCCTGTAGCATCTTGATGTACTGCAACGAGACAAGGAACCCCTTTACCTGCCTTGTATTCGCTTCTTACTGTATGTCCTGGTCCTTTAGGTGCGATCATTGTAACATCAACGCCTGCAGGAGCTATGATCTGTCCGAAATGTATTGCAAAACCATGAGCGAACATAAGCATGTTTCCAGCTTCAAGGTTGGGCTCGATTGAATCTTTGTACATTTTGGCTTGTTTCTCATCGTTGATAAGTATCATGATAATATCAGCTTTTTTTGCTGCTTCTGCTGCAGTATATACTTCAAATCCTTGTGCTTCTGCTTTCGCCCATGATTTGCTTCCTTCATATAAACCAACAATTACATTAGCACCTGACTCTTTTGCGTTAAGCGCATGTGCATGTCCTTGGCTACCGTATCCGATAACAGCAATTGTCTTGCCTTCAAGTAATGATAAATTGCAATCCTGTTGATAATAAATCTTTGCCATTTTATAATACCTCCACTTTTTAATAAATTATTTTAATATGCAGATTTACCACTAAATTGGGCTCGTCTGCTTTTGCAAATCCTACAATATTTTAATCATCTCAGCACTCAATTACCCTAATAATTAATAGTTGTATTTTACACTACATATTGGTATAATGCAAATACATATAAGGTATATAAGCTATAACTTCAAGTTATATTTGGACATACTTTTGCAAAATGATAGAAAGGATATTTTGAAAAATGGACAGTAATACACTTTCCCTATATCACATTTTTTCTGCTGTCGCTGAAGCAGAAAGTATATCGGGCGCTGCAAAAGAATTATTTATTAGTCAGCCCGCCGTCAGTAAAGCAATCAAAAAACTCGAAGAATCTCTTGGCACTATTTTGCTTTACAGAAACTCAAGAGGTGTTAATCTTACACATGAAGGCACTGTTTTATATGAATACATTCACAGTGCATTTGAAACCATATACGCAGGTGAAGAAAGCCTTAAGCACATCAATGAACTTGGAATTGGCCACATTCATATTGGTGTAAGTTCAACACTTTGCAAACATGTCTTGCTTCCATATCTCAAGGGATTTTTGGAGCTTCATCCACATACACAGATTGCTATTGATTGCCAGTCCACTCTGCATACCGTAAAGCTTCTGGAAAATAAGGAAATTGATATTGGCCTTATCGCTCAGCCTGACAGTAATAAAAAGCTTCAATATATTACAATTGGGCATTTACAGGATACATTTGTTGCATCACCACAATATGTCAACGGTCTATTACAACGTGAGCAGATTTCTGAAAAACAGCTTTTAGAAAAATCAAAGCTTATTCTGCTTGATAAAAAAAATCTTACTCGCAGATATGTTGACCGTTATCTTAACAAATGGAATATTGATACAGATGACGCTATGGAAGTAAGTAGCATGGAACTGCTTATTGATTTCGTGAAAACAGGGCTTGGTACTGGTTGTGTTATAAAGCAGTTTGTTTTGGATGAACTAGAAAAAGGGCAGATTGTTGAGATTTCAACCCCAAATGTGATGAAACAAAGAGATGTTTCATTTGCATATTCGGCGTTGGTTCCGCTTACTGGGTCGACTAAGGCATTTGTTGATTATATTAATGATACTAAAGGGATATCGATTAGTTAATATCTGTGTGATTGTAAAGGCATTATTATTTTTACTGATAGTTGGTGAAAATGATGATGCTTTTTCTTTTTGATTGTTGGGAATTTGGAGGGAAGGGGGGGATGAGGAGCTAATTGGCGTCGCTAGGCGGAGCCTAGCGGACTGGTTTGTGATATGGGGTTTGTGAGGGGCAGGAAAAAAGCTTGTGGGCGGACGGTCAAGAAGGATAGTCGCTAGGCGGAGCCTAGCGACATGCGGCTGGCGCCGCATGCTGATATATCAAAAAGTCCCCGAAAATGAGCGAGCTCATTTTCGGGGACTTTCCGCTATATCACTATCCTACTTGTAGGATACGCACTAGTTGTTGATGAATTGGCTTTCTTCGTTGTTCCAGCTGTAGAGTTTACGTAACTCTTTTCCTACTTTTTCAGATGGATGTTCGGCTGCT
>NZ_FOJI01000033.1 GCF_900111235.1 [Clostridium] fimetarium | reverse complement strand
TCTCGTACACAAAATCTCTTCTTTTTTTTCAAAACAACCAATATTCAATTGTCAATTTACATTTGCACCAGTAGATGCTAACTCCGAGAAGTTATATAAATAATCAACAGTTTGACTTCGAAAACAATCGTGAATCAAATGACACATACAAATTCCAGAATTCATTGCATTTTAAATTTTCATACAATATATCTTCGAAGCAAACTTTCTACTTCCATCTAATTTTTCATACTCTCCATCCCTATCATATACCATTCCGAGTTTCTCCATAACTCGCATACTATTGTGATTATCTGCTGCAAACTGTCCTTCAATTACATGAATATCTCTAGTCTTTTTTATATATTCTATAATACCTTGTATTGCTTCTACTGTATAACCATTCCCCCATTTATCTGCTAAAAGGTTATAACCAATATTCCAAACATCTCTATCTGGATGAAAGACCACCCCACCGCCACCAATTAACTCGCCAGTGTCTTTAAGTATCCAACCAAAATCATGTATATTAGGGTTATCTACTTCTAAAGTATCAATCCATATTTTAACGTCTTCTGCGCACTTATATAATGGGTAAATCATAAATTCATTTACTCTTGGATCTCCACACCATTTAAATACTTGTTCATAATCTTGTGAAACAAGGTTCCTAACAATTAAACGTTCTGTTTCAAAATATGCTCTCACCTTTGTCATTCTCCTTTTTAAAATTTTCTTTTACCTATTATACAAATAATCTATCCTTCATTGCAAAAAATACGCTTATATACTTAACGTGACACAACCGTTTCTTTTTTTGTACGGCCTTTAAATCCACCAATTACAAAGCAACTAATAGCTACTATAATTACTAAAATGGATTTGAAAGGATTATGTAATATATAATTAAAATATTCATCTGTTACATTCAATATATTAGTAATTGTAAACTTGATTTTTTCTGATATTATAATAAAGATTATTGTTGCAGTTGGAACTTGTAGGAAACAAATTAATCCCAAATAAAATCTTATGATCAAATTGAATGTTTTTTTTAAATAGTATTTATTAAAAACTGCTATAATTAAGAAAGCTCCAAATATCGGTATTATCAAATAATTTTTTTCTGATTTATAAATAATAATTCCATCTATTGCGCTTATTACTATATAAGTTAAGATAGAAGTGATTATTGCAATAACTATATTATCGTCATTTTCCTCATATCTTTCATTTAAACTATCAATATCAGCATTCTCTTTTATATCTGCTCTATTTATATGCTCTCCTATTGTTAAAAATAGTTTTTTTGCATCTATATCTTTAAAGATCATTAAAGAGATTTGAAATGAATAGGGTGGAATACCCTGCATTGTATTAAAATTATTAGATATGGTTCTTTTCTTTTTTTTATTCACATCCTTTTTAAGTAAAATTGATATTATAGTATTATTGCTATAGCTATATAATTGAGTATCGTAAATTTCATTCCAGTATACTGTTTTTGACTTAAGTGGAAGTTTAACCCTTATATACTCTGATGTCATTTCTATATAAAAACGCTTTAGTATCCCTACACAAATAACAATATAAGCACAAACAATGCTAAATATTAAGAAAAATAATCCTATTAATAATCCTAATAGTAATTCATCTTTCATTATGATTAAGGAAAAAATAGAAATAGCTGTGAAAAATAAAGTAAAAATAGTAAATAGTAAAATCATAGACCATTTCAAACTTGATTTTTGATATAATGGTAAATTGTATTGCTCCATAAGCATCCTCCAAATTTCCTGATTGTGTTTAAATTCAATGGAACCTAATTCATTTTTTCCCGTCATCTGTGAAGTTATTAGTGCTAACCTCATCACTTAACTAGCTTCGCATTATTGCTATTTCATGCTTGTCCCCATCATAAATATAATGGGCAATTCCTACTGCTCAAAAAATCAGAATATGTAATCTAAATACTTCAAAGAACACTATCTACAATTTTATTTATATCTGATATATTATTAATTGAATATTTTACATTATCTAGTTTTCCAAATCCATATTTGGCATAGATAAATGGAATACCTGCATAATTTGCTCCCTCCAAATCACCACTTGTGTCTCCAACATATACCGATCTTGCTATTTTATTTCTTTCAATAATAGCTTTTATATTTTAGCCCTTACTTTTTCCGGTTCTTCCTGACATTTCAATATCACTAAAGTAAATCCATAATTTATGATAGTCAAGAAAAGCTTGCACATATCCATCTTGACAATTACTTACAATATAAAGAGAGTATTGCTGAACCAATAACTTTAATGTATCTTCCAACTTATAATATAAAATCCCACCATGTTTGCGTAAATATGTTTGCTCTTCGTTACAACATTCTTTTAGTACCTTCACAGCTTTTTTCCTATCTATTTCCGGCAACATAATTTGAGCTATTACATCGATTGTTTTCCCCATAAAACTTCTCATTTCATCAATAGTTATTTGTTTATCAATTTCACTATGTCTGTTTAAAGCAATATTCCAAGCTGGTACCACCTGTGCTGAAGCATCCCATAAGGTACCATCCAAATCAAAAACAATTCCTTTTTTATTCATTATTTTATCGCTCCATAATTACATATTTATCTATTAAAATTCGTTTTTAGATATAATAGGGGATTTTTAAATCCCTACAGATTAAAAATTACTAATCAGTTAAATAAAAGAACGTTTCAACTCACATCATTCAGTAACGTTCAAATAGTAAATTTCTCTATCGTTATTTTTTCGCCGATTGTTCATTTATATGCTTTTGAAATATTGCATTTAATGCATTTATTGTTTCCTTCGCTGATGTATTTATCGCCATTTTCGCCCAATCCTTTCTCTATATCTGAGTCCCTAAATTCTTGTTTTATAATGAATTTCCGCAATTAATGTCAAATGGAACAATCAATAGTTTTTGAATATCTTTCAAATAGGTTTCAAAGAACCATTTTGTTGCTTTGCCATAATTCTCTTTGTTATCAAACTCCCAAAAAGAATAATATTTAACACATTTTACAATCTTAGTTAATTCTCTTGGCGCTTCGCCGAGTTCGATACCATTAATAGTATAGAAACGTTTCATATACTTGATTGCAATACATCCTTGTTGCGCTATTTGTTCTTTCGATATCGTGTCTGCAATGGCTTCAAACTGTTCCAGTTTCTCAGGCTTCACTTGAAAAAATTTAATTTCAGAAAATGTTTTTTCCACAAGATTTCCTCCTCGTCTTATATAAATAATCCACACATCAAATTCTTATTTCTAGATAACTTACTAATCTTTTTAAATATAATGGGCAGTTAACGATACCACGACAAATCAGATTCTTTTGCATTGATAATTTATAGTTGAGAACAAAAGTAACCTAGCTCTTATTTATGGCAATGTTTATTAACTGTGGCGATATAGAGTCTAATACCTTATCAAGGGCAACCTAATATTTATAAGTATTCAATCCAGTTTGCCTAATAATTTCTAACTCTTCTATTGAAAACACCTTATTTGTAAATAACTTCAAATATTCTTCCGACACGGAACTGTCAAAGATAAGCAAATCATCCGTATTCACTGTCACAGGTATTTCGTTTTCAAACAATTCTTTTATCTGATGACCATAGTAAGAAGTTGCTCTCTTTAGCATAATATTACTGGTAGGGCAAATATTGAGCTGTATTTTATGTTTACTTAACCATCTCATTACTTCCTTAGATTTTACAGCTGCAATCCCATGATGGACTTCTGAAAGTTCCAGTAATTCAACGGCTTCCATTATATCATCTGCCGTACCAAATTCTCCGACATGAGCTTTTAATTTAACACCATAACCTTGAGCTTTTCTGTAGATTTTTTGAAAATTCTTAATCGGCTGAGCAAACTCATTTCCACAAATATCTATCGATTTAAACCAATTTTTACTTAATATCTCATCTAGTCTATCAAAAGCTTCGTTCACATCGTCTTCACGTGAAAATGACAATTCAGGATAATATTTTGTTTCAGGTGCAAAAGTTTTATTTAAATAATTTAATGTGCTGATAAATTTGTCAATACCGCCCAAATCGTCTATTACTCCAATGCTAAAGCTCAAAGCCAAAACAATAATATTATCTTCCTTAGCTTGTGCAAACGCAGCTTCTACTCTTTTTAAGTATCCTGCTATGCCGTTATCATGAATTTTGATATTTGTTTTAAACCAGTTATGCATATCTATCAAATCTTCAAAAGGTTGTTCAGAAGCTTCTATAGATGTATTTGCCCATTCAGCAAAGTATTTTATTCGTCCGCCTTTGCCCCCATGCGTATGAATATCGCTTTTAGGAACAAGCATTAATTCGCTTATTGAGTTTTCTATTAATGCAGTTTCAAAAGTTGCCATACACCATATACTCCTTTAACTAAATAATGTTTCACAGGCATTTCTACCCATTTATGTTCTATGAAGATTGTAACTTATAATAACTTTGTAAAACAAATAATACGGTTAGCTTCTTTAAACCCCACTCTCATATGAAACTCTCTGCTGCTTTCATTATCCAATTCACAATCGCTGGCAAATTCAAAACAGCCTTTCTCTTTTGCCCATTCTTCACATTTTTCCAATAGTCTCTTTGCAAATCCCTGTCTTCTAAAATCCGCCATAATAAATATTCCCTCCAAATAACCAATTGGGCTGCTATCTGTTCCCTCGACGTAATCATATCGCATTTGACACTGTGCAAAGCCTACCGTCTCGTGTTCGATTAAAATCAGAAATATTGCACTCTCCTCATTATGGATTATTTCCGTAAATGATTCTGCCAGACCTTCAATAGTATTATCCTTCCACATCATAATGGCCATCTCTGCTATTGCTAAAATATCTTTTTCAGTCGCTCTACGTATCACGCACAATTCTCCTTCATAAATTCAAATTTTCATATTTCGTATAATGCTCATTATCGGAAATTGGATTTCACCTTTAAAATTTGACAAAATTGTAACAACAAGTCTATATATTTAATAAAGCAGATATTGCTTTAACATATGAATCAACTTTTATAACTTCAAAATATCGCATAAATTCCTTGGTCCACATGTCCATTTCCTCCTCAATACTACCTACTGCCTCCATAATAAAAACTACTGCTTTGCATGTGGTTTTTGACATTGCAGGCAGAAGAATATTAAAGCCCCATTCAACATCTTCTTTCTCATCTTCAAAACCATTTCTTGCATCAACAACAAAATTGCTATGCTTATATTTTTGCAGTCCGGAAAGTGCTTCTAAAGTGGCATTTCGATAGTCATCATAACTGCATTTCTCTTTCCATGTCAGCAGAATGACATTATCCTCTTTAACATATTCAACCATCCCATACTGGCTGTCAAATAATAGTTCTCTCATACTGGTCCCCTTATCGTCTTTTTTGTGCTCCTGCAGAAATTGCAAAAACTTCATGCTAAACTTCCTATTTACAATTAATCTACACTTCAAATCCAATTTCAGAAATACTTCTTCTATTATCTGTAGAAAACAAGCGTCTCTCCATCTATGTATATAGCTTTACATTTCTGACAATCCCAATCCGTTACCTCCTACTAATAATAATCTTTAGTTCAAACTTTAAACGATAGCGAACTTCTCACTCTTTTCTGTTCCATCTCCGTAAAAGAAATTTTCATGTATAAAAACTAACCTGTCTATTTCATAATTAACACCAGTTTCCTCAAACACTTCTCTAATAACAGCCTCTTCCGATGTCTCGCCTAAATGTACACCTCCGCCAACTGAATAAAAATAATCCGATGCTTCATTACTGGCTAATAAAACACTGTCATTTTCAATAATAATTGCTGTTGCTCAATATCTAAACCAGTTACTATCTGTAGTAATACAGCAATCCTTGTAATAATCAAGTTCCAAAGTTTCACCTTTCAATGCATGCTTCTTTTGTTAGTAACTTCATTGCAAAATTCTTTGCCCCTTGAATTGCAGATGCAGTTTGGAAAGAGGCCAAATTATTTTCATCTCTTACTGAGTACATGCCCATATAGTTTAAATTAGAATACTCACATAAACGCTTTATTCCTAATTCAAATGGTTCTGCACCATAATCTGCATCATAGCCATGAGTCGCTATTATTGCAATTTTTTTATCTTCCCATAATGATCCTTTGCTTTTCCATAAAATTTATTTAATCCATAATGGCGGTCGAGTATAGCTTTCATTGGTGCAGTACAGTACCAAGTATAAATAGGAGTGGCAAATACAATTCAATCACTTTCTACCATCTTATCTATAATCGCTTCAACATCATCTTTTTGTACACAGCCATATTGATCGTCTACATTCTGACATGAATAACACCCCTTGCATGGTTGAATATTTTTATCTGATAAAATTTTGTATGTAACATCGCAACCGTTTTCATAAAGCTCAAAAATAACTTGTCTATTTCTCTTTTACTTTACTTCATAAATATAATGGGAAGTTAAACTGTATAATAAATTCAATTTTACCACACTTAAATTCTCTTCTCCATTAGATAAATCAATATGCTATAATAATAAATAAAAAGAGGTGATGTAGTGAGAAAAATAATATATTGTTTGAAAAAAAGCTTTATTTTAGTTTCTATCATGTTACTTACGTTGTTAATTGGATGTAATAAACTATCTCAGTCTTCAGTTAGTAATAAAAGCGATATTTTCAAAAATATTTCGTATGATAACATTATAGAAATTGATTATTGGCTTGGAGATCAAAAATTAGTTATTAATAATCAAGATGATATACGAACTATTTATGATAATTTTTCAACTTTGGAATTAGAAGAAAAACCAACTATCAATATAATAGACAGACTTATTGGTCATATAATCATTGAAATAGTGACAAAATCTGAAACCATTAAATTTGGGCTATTGACTAGTGAATTAGCGATTGATTATACTGTTTATTCTGTTAATAAAGACGTCCTTACTTCAACTAGAGAAATAGCTCTTAAATATAAATAACTTTAAATCAAGTCACAATTTGTTAATACTTATATTAACTGAGATATAACTCTATTTGCGAAATATACCTTTAAGGAGTAACTACCACAAAGGTGAGATCTATTATATGTTTTAAATATAACTAGGAAGCTGAATTGCTCAACAAATTGAATATTGTGATTATAATACTTTCCTCATAAACATTTCCATCGGTTGTTCAAAAGGTGTATTATTTAATACTACTCCTCCACAATCAACATATCCAAGTTTCCGATAAAAACATTGGGCAGTTTCATCTACTTGCGTAGAAATTAAAATCATCTTGTATTCCTGTTGCTTCATTTCCTGCTCCCACTGCTTCATTGTTTCCGTGGCATATCTATTTCCTCGATGTTCTTTTTTGACAAAGAGAAAATTTAGAAAAGGCAGATTATCCCAAAGTACACAATAATGCAGGATTCCAATAGGAACATCATTTTCCCAAATTATATATCCTGTTTTTGTATAAACTTTATTTTGAAAACCTACTTCATTAACGTGTTTATCAATACTCATCCAAAAGTCTTTATGTTGGTGTTCAACATATTTAAGCTTCAACTATTTCCCCTCCGAAATTCTATGATTTCTATTTCATATATTTTCTTTTTTCTTTCTATCGGCATATTTAGTCAACAAATCTCAACGTCAAAATATGTCGGGTTGGCCAAAATTCATATAAATGTATAGTTTGCACTTGCCCCTTAAATGATCTAAAGTATTCCGCAACAATTGGTATAGCACGATTAATATTTTCTACATCATCAATTAACATCGTCGTATGAGGAGTCCAATTAAAACATTCACCAAAATTTTCTTTTAATTGTAATAGACTGAAGTTTGTATCTGGTGCAATAAACAAAACCTTAGAACCCCCAAATATACCGATATGGTTAAAAGTAATCTCAAATTGTCTAGTTTCATTAGCAATCTTCTTTACTAAAGAAACTATATCACTTTCTTTATCAACCGGAAAAGTCCCTAATGTTATATGTTGTGGTAAGTCTTTTGTATGATTACCATCAAATCCATTTTTATTAAGTCTGTTCTGTATATCCGCTAGGAACTTTTCAGTATTATCATCATACCCAGCCATTACACATAGAAATTTATCTTTCATATCGCGTACCCCTGATTTTTCCATTTTATTCTTTATATACTCATAACCATCATAAATATAATGGGCAGTTACAGCATTCCTGTAGATTTGGAAATTATCAGCTGAGTTTTATACTACTAATATATTAAAAATTATCATCAAAAGCCTTAACTTTATCTCGATTTATTTCATCATTATAGATGTCAGACTCATAGTATTTCCCTCCATAAGCTATAGTTAAATAATTTGGTATCAGTTCCATGCTCATAAAAGCAGTATAATTATATCCCTCCGAGTCTGTTATGCCAAATACTGATGCTTCCTTGAATCCAAATTGTGGATAGTATTCTGGGCGTCCAAAAAATAATATCGCCCCGAATCCCAATGATTTTGCTTTATATATCATGGCATTTATTAATTTCTTCCACCCGGTGATAATCTTTTTCATTTTCAAGTCTAATAATAATATCCATTATATCTCTCCTTTTTTCCAGGAGTTCAAATAATGCCTCCTGAATTTGCTAGTTATTTTAATAATTTTATCAACCATACCTTTATTATAAAGCTTTTACGATATAACCAAGATCAAACAAATAAACTACATTACCATTGTCCATTTTCTACGTTTCGAACTTTGACTTAATAAATATTATGGGAGGTTGAAACGTCCCTATTAATTTCTAATTGCTGAATTCTTAAAACTTATTATATTCCCAACAGTAAACCTCCGATGACATTTCAAAACCAATTCTGTAATAAAATTCTTTACCCGAAAGAACAATAGCTCTTTTCGCCCCAAGCTCTTTTGCACGATTCATAGCTTCATAAACAACAGCTTTTGCTAATCCTATTTTTCTACATTCTGGAATTGTTACAACAGGTTCTATATATGCAGTTTCTCCCTTTGTGTACCAAATCCCACAATGGGCACAGTATTCGTCTATATTCATTGCAAAGACGCTAAATGCGCAATTATAATTTGGAGTTGACTTAAAAAAATCATCATTCCATTTCTCTGGGATTCCTTCATGATTGAATCCTTTATGTATAACCATTTGATATTTCCAATCATCACACACTAAATTTTTAGGACTTATCTTATAATTGGGGGGGATTTGATAAGTCAAATCACGTGATAAGCCAATTTGTAAAACAGTATGATTTTTATTTTTCTTTATAAACTGGTATTTAGATAACACATCGCATAAAATATCATCATTCGAATTGACTTTTATCACAATCTTTCCATTGTTTTCATAATTTAAAAGCGCAAAATCTACCATCAATTTTAATAAGTCTATATCATTCCTTAAATGTATTAAATATGTACTATCTTCAAATTCAGTATCATATGTAACTAATCCGGCGATTTTATCATTTTCATCTCTAAAAATAGCTACTCTATTAAGCTTATCAACATCAAGCATAGTATGCATCATCATCCATTCAAAACGCCCCCAATGAAAATGCTCGTTATATCTATTATCAGCCACCGCTAAAAGAAATTGATATATTTCTTCATATTGTTCATTAAATCTTTGGAAATTTTTATATTTCTCAACGCTAAAATTCATATTAATATTCCTCCGCAAATTAAAATTTCTATATTGATGCTTCATTTTCTCTAAAACTTTAATAAATATAATGGGAAGTTACAATTGCTCTACAAGTTGGAATTGAACAAAATCGCTACGCGATGGCCTACCAAGGTTGTGGCTAAGCGATTTTTTGTTATCTATTTTTAAAAGGCAGTAGAAAAAATTTCTGAT
>NZ_FOJI01000029.1 GCF_900111235.1 [Clostridium] fimetarium | reverse complement strand
CTGGTACACAAAATCTCTTCTTTTTTTCCAAAACCACCAATATTCAATTGTCAATTTACATTTGCACCAGTAGATGCTAACTCCGAGAAGTTATTAATACTACGATTAAGAAATATGTTGCAAACTTGCTTAGATTTTCTAGTGGTTGTAAGCTCTGCTGATAACTTGTAAGATCGCTTGACGAAATCGTATAAGTATCGGCTAGTCCCAACGCTCTTGCCTGTGCATCAAAACTATTATAGCTATCAACATCTGCAAATGAATATGTTCCTGCAACTTGTTCTCTTAAAGCTGTCGTTGAAGTCGTTCCATTTGTACTTGTAGTTGTTGTAGCACTTGCTATTGAAGAAGTTGTGATTGCTTTTAAGGCAGTATAACTCATATAAATTTCATTTGCTGGATCCGATGCTGCTGAGAAGCCACCCATCGTATTACCTGTAGTTACAGTTGTCTGACTATTGTTATAAATACCTGCGACTGTAAGCTTAACTGTTTCTGCTGTATTATTAGGATTTACAAGTGTAAACACATCCCCTACGCTAAGTGAGTTATATAATGCTAGCTCATCACTAATTACACAAACATTTTCAGAAGTTCCTTCACTAAAGATTGCTCCTGATGTAATTGTACTAGTCCCATTTACAAAAGCAGTCATTCCGCTATCTGAGCTATAACCAATTACAGTAAAATCACCTTGCGTACCCATTTTTCCAAAGCCACCATCTGGTTGACCTTGCTGGGTATTAGTTGAACCTTTAGCAGTAGTGGTACTGCTTGAGCTTGTAGTTGTAGATGTCGATGTTGACGTTGTATCAATCGATTTAATAAGATCCGTTCCATTTAAAGAAGTTGTTAGCGTATAACTAAATGCTTTTACAGATGCTGCTTTTGCATACACTTGCATCTGATCGAGCGTAAGCCCTGACGCTCCAGAAAAAGCTGCTTGCATGGACTCCCTATCAGGTGCTGTTCCTGATGCTGTCGAATTTTTCATCATCGACTGTCTGTCTACTGATATTTGAGCTGTAATCTGAATAGAATCCAAAGTACTTTCCTTGGCTTTCGCTGCCGCCTCCCTAATTGATAATGCGACACAAGTAGATACTGCAATTACTAACACAATAATACCGACCAAAATATTTCTTCCTTTTGATCTTGAAATACTTCTAAGTGCATTTTTAAAAATGTACATATTATATAAATCTCCTTTCTAAAATACCTTTTTCTATGATATCTGACTATGTGTATTGTAATTTGAATTTGTGTTAGTGTGGTGAAGGCTTTGTGAAAATTTAATGTAGTGCTACATTAATCTCCTACAGTAGGAAAAACAATTATACAATGTCATGCCCTTTGCTATATTTGTGTATTGTTTGCGAAATAATTGAGCATCCAATTAAAAACCAACCAATTTGATAATATATGATCACATATCTGGAACTCGTTCCTGCAATATCCATAATACCACTCAGAAAACTGCCCACCGTAAGTGTCGCAACTCCTGAGTTGTAGATGTTAGAAAACGTTCTATATGCTGAGAACTGGCTGATTCTAGGAACCATAATTCCACTCAATGGGAAAAATAATATTCCGCCCATCAAAGGATACAAAAACATCCATGTCATGGCATCTGAGCTTACCCCGTGTCCAAATGCAGCATAAATCTTATTTATTACGATACAAAGAATCGCTACTGACAAATATATTGACATTATTTTTATTATTTGCAATTTCTTACGCTTCTGATTAATATCCAAAATAGACAATATCGCTCACCTCTCTTTCTCCTGTCGTTTTTCCGTCGGTAGGATTGTTGATTACTTTTCCATTAAAGTACATCGTCGAAGAACCTCCGCCATCTAGATTATATGCAGTTATACATCCTCTCTCTTCAAACACCTGCGCAAGTTCAAGAAGAGACAATCCCGCGCTTTTACTTGTTCGCCCATCAGAAACAATTATGACATAGTGCAACGGTGAAATTTGCCCAATTGCGGTTCTTGGGTTACTGGTCATGGATTGTGAAACTTCACTATTACTACTCACCGTAATTTTACTATTTTCTATCAAAGAAGGTCCAAATGATAATATTTGCGATATACTATCACCCAATGATTTCGCACTCACTTGACTTTCATGTATAATCGAAAAATTTCCAGCTGCATCAATTACCAATGCGTCATCATCTCCAGCCTTTCTAGCAGTACTCCTATAAAGAACGCCATTGCGCAATACATACCCATTATCTCTAAATCCATAGTAGTCACCATTGATAGCCAAAATAGCATTGTTTGCTAACGCTATATCCGACGTTGTATCCTTGATATTTCGTCCGTAGGTATCCCCTGCAAACGCTGTCTTTAGATAAGATGCATCTGTAACCTGTATATCAGCAATATATATTGTAGAATTATATTTTTGCACAGTTTCAATGGTTATCTTAATATTATCATCCTGATATGAGGTGGCTGTTACGATTGCATCTGCTTGCGATTGGGATCCGTTTTGTGTCTCGGTGCCAGATTCTGTTACAACTTTTTGGATTGATTGCGGAATTACAAAGGTATCCAATAATACAAATATCGTTGAACCGATCAATAGAAGCGAAAATAAAATCGCCCACCTATAGGGTTTCAAAAAAAATCCCTTCATCTATAATCACACTCCTTTTCTTATTTTCAAGAGTTACTTTCAAGTACTTTTTTTATCTATCATAGTGTTAAAATGTGATTGCTTTATGTAATAATTATGTTATTTTATTGAAGTTTTATTTACATATTTCAAAAAACTTGTACTCCAAATCATTTTAGATGCCTTGACATTACCACGAAATAAAGGTATAACTAGCTAGTGGCGTCCAAATAAACGGCTGCCATCTATTTATAAGACCAAATACAATTAAAAGTTGCAATAAATCAGCTATTCAAGAGGAGAAAAAAAATGGAAGAAATTATTTTAAATGCAATTGAACGTCAGAAAACTTCTGCAAGATTCAGAGAACTTGGTTTTGTACCAGGCGTACTTTATGGTGATAATATTCCAGCAGGATCAAATGTAAAATTTGAAGAAAAAGCGCTAAGAACGATTATTAATAAGCATGGTTCAAATGCAAATATTACTGTTGTTTTTAATGACAAGAAAAATGTAGGATTTATTAAAGAAATCCAAAGAAAGCCAATTACTGGCGCACTTGTACACATCGATATACAGATTGTTTCAAAAGAGCATGAAATCAAGAGACAAATTCCTATCGTATTTAATGGTGAGGATGTTTTGATGATTAAACAATTACAGCTAAATATCGCAAAATCTGAGATACTTGTTTTTGGAAAGATAGCCTTGATGCCAGATACAATATTTATTGATGTATCTGAAATGGAAATAAAAGATACAATTACATGCGCTAATTTCGATTTAGATAAAAATATAAAAATCGAAGAACCTGATACAATCTACGCCGTAATAAGTGAATTAAAAATTCAATATGAAGAAGAACCTGAAGCTGCTGAAGGAGCTGAAGGAGCTGAAGCAACTGATGCAACAGCTACTGATGCTGAATAAACTTCATTATATAAAAATTTATAAAATTGTTATATAACAACAAAATATAGCCAGTTTAAATGGTATTTACCACTTAAGCTGGCTATATTTTAAATTAAAATTCGTATATTATTGTATTGTAAAATTATGTTTATCATTACGATAGACAACAATCATTTTGTTGCTTTGAAAATACTCATCAATCGTATTGTATATATCTTTGTTTATATCTTCATTTATATCATTGTTTATTCCTATACGATCGTTATCAACTAACTGTTCAATATAGAAGCTTTGAGCGCCACAAGCATCTCTTATATGGACTTTGCACTGTAATTCTTTTTTTTGTAGCAGATGATTCAGTTCAATAATTTGATTAAATGATACTATATTCATAATTCTAATTCTCCTTTTTCTAGTTTTAGAAGCTGCTCTTTTATCGCCAGTCCACCCGCATAACCGACCAAATCACCATTTGATCCAATGACGCGATGACATGGAATGATAATTGCTATTGGGTTTTTATTGTTTGCCATTCCTACAGCCCTTGCTGCTGTCGGCTTACCAAGAGCGATGGCTACTTGTTTGTAACTCCAGTGTTCTCCATAAGGAATCGCCTGTAACATATGCCAAACGCTTTTTTGAAACGCTGTACCAACGGGGTTAAGTGGCAAGTCAAATTGCTTTCTAGCACCTGATAAGTATTCTTCTAATTGTTTTGCTGCTTGGATTACCAGTGGAGTTTCTTTTGGAAATGTACCAGTTACCGCTGTTACATCTGTTACATTTGTATTTGTGTTTATATCATTTGTATTTGTATTCATATCATTTTTGAAATGAATATTCACTATGAAGTTGTTTGATTCAATTATTTTTATATTGCCTAGAATTGTCCTAAATATATATGTATTTTCCATTGTGTGAGTCCTTTTCGATTAATAATATATACATTTCTTTATTACTGCGTTTATATGTGACTTACTCACTGAAAAATCAAAATAATTCTGCTAAAGTTTAATACACTATATAATGAATGAGAATTTAGCTGCATATCTTAAAATATACGGTCAAATTCAGAAAAGAGGTCCCCATGGATTATATTATAGCATTTTTAGAAGGAATTATAACCTTTATTTCCCCTTGTCTACTGCCGATGCTACCTGTCTACATTTCTTTTTTTGCCGGACAAAAAAGCGAAAACAAAAAGAAGACTGCACTAATCAATTCCATAGGATTTGTGTCTGGTTTTACCATTGTATTCACAACCCTTGGTGCCTTTGCAGGAACTGTAGGTGGTTTTTTAAATGAATACCGCTCTCCTGTAAATATCGTATCAGGTATTATCATTATTTTATTTGGGCTCAATTTCATGGAAATTATTCGGATACCCTTGATCAATAAAGACCACCATTTAAAACTTAATACTGTAAATACGGGATTTTTCTCTTCTGCGCTATTTGGTGTTATATTCTCTATTGGTTGGACGCCATGCATTGGAACCTTTTTAGGTTCTGCCCTAATGCTTGCCGCTTCTAGTAGTGAAAGTTTAAAGGGAATCTTTATGCTATTGTGCTTTTCAGCTGGACTGGGAATTCCATTTATTGCAAGTGCTCTTTTGCTTGAACAACTTAAATCCACCTTTCTTTTTATTAAAAAGCATTATCGACTGATTAACTTCATATCTGGCGGACTGCTTGTAGTAATTGGATTATTGATGGCAACTGGATTGTATGGATATTTTTTATCCATACTCACATTTTAGGAGGAATTATTATGAATACACAACGTAAAACAATACTTGGTCTGATTCTATTTGTAGCATTTTTAATTATTGCATATATCGCATATCATACGTTATTAGGCAACTATACACCCAACAATATTGTTGAATCAACAACAGGTTCTACCTCAGAAAGCTCAGCAAAGAAAGCTCCTGACTTCACTATTTTTGATGTTCAAGGAAATCAAATTCACTTATCCGATTTTATTGGAAAACCTGTCGTCTTAAACTTTTGGGCATCTTGGTGTCCACCCTGTAAAAGTGAAATGCCTCATTTTAACAAAGCCTATGCGACCTATAAAAATGACGTGGTCTTTATTATGGTAGATCTAACCGATGGTCAAAGAGAAACCCAAAAGATTGGTCAGGCATATGTCGACGCACAAGGATATACTTTCCCAGTGTATTTTGACAATAAACAATCGGCTTCAGATGTTTATAAAATAAGGTCAATACCAGCTACCTATTTAATTGATGTTAACGGAAATATTATCAAAAATTACGAAGGTGGAATTGATGCAAAAACATTAACAGCAGGGATTGATGCAATTATTCCAGCTAAATAAATCTATAACTCAGCCTGCGTACAAGTCAAATGGAATAATCCAGAGGGACTAGCGCAGGTTTTTATAAATTTTCGGCCTCAATCGGTATAAAACAAAACTTCGTTACATCAAAAAGTCCCATATCTGTAATCTTAATTTCAGGTATCACTGGAAGTGACATAAAGCATAACGTCATAACCGGTTCCACCTCTTTATGAATACCAAGTTTATCAAATGCGTCCTGATGAATCGCAATCAGCTTTTCATTTACCCATTCACCTGTCTGATCACTTATGATACCGCCAACAACCATTGGCATGAAATTTATCACTTTCTGATTCTTTACAAGGATAATGCCACCACCCTGCTTTACCAAATTTTCAACTGCAAATGCCATATCTTCATCATTCGTTCCAACTGTTATGATATTATGAGAATCGTGAGCAATGGATAATGCCACAGCTCCTGATTTGATTCCGTATCCTCTAAGTAATGCAACTGCAACATTTCCCGTATTATGATGACGTTCAATCACTGCAATTTTTACGATATCTTGATCTGGTTGATATCTAAATTCTCCCTGATCATTTAAAGTGATATCAGCTACTCCTTTTGCTGTCACAACACCGCCGGGAAGAATGTCAATCACATTTACATGGTTTGATTTTGGTTTCAAACTTAACTTCGCGATAGAAAAATCAAGTACATGAAATCTTCCACGTACCGATGCAATATCAACGAAGTGTACTTCTGGTAGATACTTTCCGTCTTTTGCGACTTCTTCTCCCATAATAAATACTTGGCTAGCTTTAAAATCTTTAAGATTATCAAGTAATGCGATATCTGCACGAAGTCCTGGTGCAATTGCACCCCTGTCGTTTAGTCCGTAACATTCTGCTGCATTCAAACTTGCCATTTGAATTGCAATAATTGGATTGATCCCTTCTTCTACACATATCTGAAGGTGATTGTCTAAATGCCCTAATTCTAAAATTGTCTTTGGCTGACGGTCGTCTGAACATAATAGACAGCGACGGCTATTCGCTGGTGTTACCGCCTTAATGAGTGTGCGCAAATCATGGCATGCTGAGCCCTCTCGTAAAAGGATATACAGTCCACGTGAGAGACGGTCTAGTAACTCTTCTACTGTTGAACATTCATGATCTGTATGAATTCTTGCTACTGCATATGCATTTAAATCATTCCCTGACAGGCTTGGACTATGTCCATCGATTAATTTTCCTTCATTTATAGCAACTAATAATTTGTTCAGCACTTCACCATTAGCCCCTATTACTCCTGGATAATCCATAAACTCTCCTAGCCCAAGGATCTGGTTATTCTTAATTGGTTCACACATTGTTGCTGCGTCAATCACAGCGCCAGCGTTTTCAAATGGCGTAGCTGGAACGCAAGAAGGGAGCATATATTTGATATCTAGTTTTGTTTCCTTCGCCGCTTCAAGCATATAATTCATTCCGTCCATTCCACATACATTTACAATTTCATGTGGGTCAGCTATGATTGTAGTGGTGCCATGAGGCACCAGGAGCCTTCCAATCTCTTCTGGGGTTACATAGGATGATTCTATATGAATATGGCCGTCAATGAAGCCTGGAGCTGCATATTGGCCATGTGCATCGATTTCTCGCGCTCCTTTGTAATCACCGATTCCTACAATATATCCTTCTGCTATTGCAATATCTTTTCCTTCAATTATAGAGCAATTATATACATCAACAATTTTACTGTTTTTTATCACTAAATCAGCAGGTATTCTTTGCGCTGCGACATCGATTAATCTCTTTAAAACTTCTTTTTGCATAAAATCCCTCCTGTAAGCTTCCTGTATCTCTTAAATCGCATCAAATATCCTTACTTTAATTTAGATGTCTATTAATTTTTATTGAAATGACTTTAATTTGATTTTACGGTTATTCCGTTCACTTCCACATGGTCACTTATTTCTATCACAAGACATCTGCGTCCGTCCACCATTCTTGTTTCTACCAGATTCGCACACTCAGGATTGACCTTAATGATGACATCTGCCGTTTTCACTTCGAAAACCTTCGTGTTTACTAGATTCGCTGCAACTAAAGATACGTTTTCTCCAGCGCTTTCTTCATAATGCATGTCAAAGTCTTTTAGCTTTTCTTCATCCACACCACTTTCTGCAAGAAGATTTTTTACCTGTGCTTTATTTAAGGTAAGTGGTTCCGGGATATCTTTATGTTCTTCAATTATTTCATTTAACTTTTCATGGATATTTCTAACAACTTCATATTCACAGTCATCACCAAGTGTTTCTTCAATCAGTGTTTGGAACGTTTGCTTTTGACCACCCGCTGACAATGGTACCTCGCAGCCCATTAGTTGATTTACAAAATCATTATGCAATGCTTCTGAATCTTTTGAATAATATAAAATACTATGTATATCTGCACTTCTATCATTAAATGCAGGAAACAAAAAGCCATTAAAAGGCGATCCCACAACCCAGTCCTGAATTCGGTTCTGAAACAAATTATCTTGAGAATTATAACTTAGACCTGGCTTAGAAAGATTCACAGGACAGATATCACAAACGATGTAATTATATACTTCATCTGATGCGTCATTATTCCTAATATTATCATTGGTTTTCGCCAAAACATCGTAAGCCGCATAAACCACTAAAATCAAGTAGTTTCCTATATAGTCATACATTTGTATGATTTTGTTATAAAATTCATCAACAAGCGCTTCATTCTTTAACTCACTGTCTCTAAGCTTTAATAAGAATTCCTGTGTGCCACCATTAAATTCTGTATCAAGCGGAAACTCCATGTTGATTAGATTCTTGCCTATCGTTCCCGATAATGTTTTCTTAAATATTTCAAAGTATTTAAATGTCTCTTCTTGTGGCAAACACAAAAATGATTCTGAAAGCTTCGTTTTTATATTTTTATCTCCATCCACATAACATCCGCATATTTTTGTTATGGTACAATTTTCATGTGAAAATTGCTTTTTTATTTCTAGTATTTCTGTTTTTATCATTGTTTCTCTCATTCCTGCGCATCTTTTTTTGTCTCGCTCTGCGAGGCCATGCGCATATCTAGTTTGTGTAACCATATCATTATATATTTTATGCGAATATAAAATCGTACAGAATATACGTTCATCATTAATTCTACTTTAACTATATAGAGGATTCTATCATATTCGTACTAAAAAAATCAACTAAAAATAACGTGTGAAAATATCAGTATCCTCAAGCAAACTTTCTATTGTAGTTAATCCAAGGCGATCTAATAATTCAATCACATATGGATTTTCAATAGGATTTTTATACTCTGCTTCTTCACCATATGCGTTTACTTTCTTCGTTCCAGCTTCCACTCCTATTATTGCTTTTGGCCCTCCGACACATCCGCCCTTACACCCCATACCCTCATAGAAATTCGCATCTGTTTTTCCTGCCATTAGATCATTAATCATAGCTTTACACGCTACCACTCCATCTGCCTGCATCGTACGTATATTTATTTTTCTGTTTGGATTAATCGCTTTAAGTGTACTTTCAACCGCTTCACTAACGCCTCCGGTTCTTGCATAGATTCTGCCTGCTTTTGAAGAATGCTCTTTTTCACTTTCTTCCATTTCCAAAGGAATGATACCCATCGCGTCAAATATATTTTGTACTTCTTGAAATGTAAGAACATAATCCACATCACCTGCTAGATCCTTATCACGCGCTTCCGCCTTTTTTGCAAGGCATGGTCCAATAAATACTACGAGCGCATCGGGATGTAGAATTTTTACTACTCTTGCACATGCAATCATTGGTGATACAGAACCAGGCACATGAGGCATTAACTGATTGTATACTTTTTTAATCATTGCTATCCACATTGGACAACAACAGCTTGTCAACTGATAGTCACTTTCACCCTGTATATTTTTATCAAATTCAAGTGCTTCTTTCAAAGTAAGAATATCAGCAAATAAAGCTACTTCAAGCATTCCATCAAAACCTATTTGCTTGAGGGCCGTTCTGATTTTTCCTGGTGTAACCTCATCTGAAAATTGCCCTAAGAAAGCAGGCGCTATGATAGCATAGACTAACCCCTTTGAAGAACGAATTGCTTTCAATGCCGGAATAATATCTGTACTTGCAGTAAGCTTTTCTGAGGCACAGCCGCGAATACATTCCGAACATCCCATACATAAATCAGGATCAATTGAAACTCCACCTTCTTTGATGCTCATTGCATCAAAAGGACATCTGCTAATACATTCTTTCTGGTGCTCTACTGAGCAATCGCAATTGCCCATATTAAGAACAATTGGATGTTTTTCTGGATTAAGTAGACAATCAAGATGCTGCGTATCATATGACTCATTCGAATTAATGATTTGATCTAGGGTGTTATCTAGGGCTGATTTTAAAGTTTTGTTATATAGTTCATTAAATGTTTGCATAAATGGTAGTCCCTTCTTAAATGTTTTTTCTAAATAATTGATCTATAAATGAGATTGCATATTTATAATTAAATTTCAAATACATAGTTAATTTCTATTATATACCAATCGTCGCTATTTCATCAATTGCCATATTATAATAATTCGTTTTACCCTGTTACTATTAATTTACTATTTTACCCGGTTACTATTAATTTACTATTGACATCTAAATTCATAAGTATATAATTGTTGCATGCACAACAATTGCATATACAACAAAGGAGTAGATATATGAAACAATTTTTATCCTATGCAAAACTTTATAAAAAAGATGGTATCCTCGCTATCATATGTATTGAAGCTGAAACCATATTTGAGCTTTTAATACCATTGGTCATGGCAGATATTATTGATATAGGTGTGGTTAATAACGATAGAAACTATATTTTACTAAAAGGTCTTCAGATGGTTGCTTATGCACTTATTTCACTGCTACTAGGTCAAGCCTGTGCAAGGTTCACTGCTGCTTGTGGCCAAGGAATTGGAGCTGAGATAAGAAAAGCAGAATTTGCTAAATTACAGACATTTTCATTTGCCAATACAGATCACTTTAGCAGTTCCTCTTTGGTAACTAGGTTAACCAGTGACGTTACTATGATTCAGAATTCTATATCAAACGGATTACGCCCTGGATTTCGTTCTCCAGTAATGATGATAACCGCTTTCGTTGTATCTTTTATACTGAATGCAAAATTAGCAATCGTTTTTTTAATCGCGGCACCTGTTCTTGCTATCCTTTTATTCTTTATTATAAAGAATGTACGTCCTCTATATTCTAAAATGCAGGGAGCTATTGACCTTGTAAATAGAATTATTCAGGAAAATCTTACTGCAATCCGAGTTGTTAAGGCTTATGTCCGAGGAGATTATGAAACCAAAAAATTTGAAGAAGTGAATGCGAATCTACAAGCTTCTTCTGAAAAGGCATTCACGCTTGCTGCACTTAATATGCCTGCATTACAATTTGTAATGTACACAACCATTATCAGTATACTTTGGTTTGGCGGAAATCTTGTAACGATAGGTGGAATGAAAGTTGGTGCATTAACAAGCTTTTTAAGCTACGTGCTTCAGGTTCTAAACTCTCTAATGATGTTCTCAAGTGTTTTCTTGCTAATGACTCGATCATTAACCTCTTGGAAAAGAATTTCTGAAGTTTTAGATGAAGAGCCTACCATTAATGATAACCTTGCAAAAGATATTGAAGTAAAATCTGGTAATATCCGTTTTGATCATGTTTTCTTTAAATATAAATCCGATGCAAAAGAATATGTACTTTCTGATATCTCTATTGATATAAAAGCAGGTCAGACAATTGGAATAATAGGTCAGACAGGATCCTCAAAAAGTTCTCTGGTACAACTAATTCCAAGACTTTATGATGTAACAGCAGGAAATATATATATTGATGATCATCCCATCTATGAGTATCCGCAAAAACAGCTACGAGATTCTATCGCAATGGTGCTTCAGAATAATACACTTTTTTCAGGAACTGTGAAGGAAAATCTGCGTTGGGGAAAAGAAGATGCCACCGATGAAGAAATAGAAAAAGCATGTCATATTGCATGCGTTGATGAATTTATAGACCGTCTCGAAAATGGCTATGATACGGAATTAGGGCAGGGCGGTGTAAATGTATCTGGTGGGCAAAAACAACGTCTGTGTATCGCAAGGGCAGTCCTTAAAGCTCCTAAAGTATTGATTTTAGATGATTCAACAAGTGCAGTAGATACAGCTACTGAAGCAAGAATCCGTGACGGACTCGACAAAGAGCTCCCCGGTATGACAAAAATTATAATTGCCCAAAGGATTTCATCTATTATGAATGCAGATCAAATTATTATATTAGATGATGGTAAAATGAATGCGAATGATAATCATGAAAATTTATTGTCCTCTAATGAGATTTATCAAGACATTTTTTATTCTCAAACAAAAGGAGGCAATCTATAATGATAAAATCATCTAATCATACGAGGCCCAAAAATACGAAAAAGACCATTCGCAAACTGCTAAAATATATAGGTCATTACAAATGGTCAATATTAATTATTACCATTCTAGTGACCATAAGCGCATTTGCTGGTATCTTGGGTACTTATCTTTTAAAACCGGTAATTAATAATTACATTTTACCCGGAAATATTCCAGGTTTGATTCAAGTAATCATTTTTATGGCAATCATGTACTTTTGTGGTGCACTATCATGTTTGATTTATAATAAAATAATGGTACATGTTTCACAACAGGTTGTAAGCGAAATTCGTCTAGATTTATTTGAACATACACAAAAGCTTCCATTGAAATATTTTGATACTCATACTCATGGAGAACTCATGAGCCATTTCACCAATGATGTAGATACTATATCAGAAGCGCTTAACAATAGCTTTACCTTATTAATTCAAAGCTTTATTACTTCTTTTGGAACGATTGTTATGCTAATTGTTCTAGATTGGCAGCTATCCATTATTGTAATTTTCTTTTTAATTATGATGCTTATTTATATTAGACATAATGGGAAATTAAGCAAAAAATATTTTAAAGAACAACAGGAAAATTTGGGGAATATTAATGGATATGCGGAGGAATTGGTAGTTGGACAGAAAGTGGAAAAAATATTTAATCATGAACCACAGGATTTTGAGAAATTTTGCCAATTAAATGAAAAACTTAGGGTTTCCTCCACAAAAGCTTTCACTTACTCTGGAATGACGATTCCTACAATCGTAGCATTATCTTACTTTAATTATGCGGTATCTGCATGTATTGGTGGGTTATTTACACTTTCAGGACTTATCAATCTTGGAACGCTTGTCTCTTATTTAGTTTTTGTAAGACAAAGTGCCATGCCCATGAATCAATTTACACAGCAGATTAATGCGCTTTTAGTTGCGCTTGTCAGTGCAGAGCGAATATTTGACATGATGGAAGAAACAACTGAATTAGATGAAGGAACTGTTACTTTGTGTAAAGTCAGCGTCCATGAAGATAGTACTTTGACAGAAAGCGACATTTATACTGGCGATTTTGCTTGGAAAGTACCAATTGATGAAAACACCATAGTAAATAAAGATATAAATATGCCGACATATAAATTAGTGCGATTAAAAGGGGATGTTCGTTTTGAGAATGTTGTATTTGGCTATAATGTAAAGCATAATATTCTTAATAAAATCAACCTATTTGCAAAGCCTGGTCAAAAAATTGCATTTGTTGGTTCTACTGGTGCTGGAAAAACAACAATTATCAATTTAATCAATCGCTTTTATGAAATCACGCAAGGGACTATAACATATGATGGCATTGACATTATGAAGATTAAGAAAGATGATTTGCGCCATTCTATTTCTATGGTAATCCAGGATACGCATCTTTTTACTGGTACAATTGCTGATAATATAAGATATGGCCGATTAAGTGCTACTGATGAAGATGTCAAAACTGCTGCACATGTTGCAAATGCTGATTCATTTATTAGACGTCTCCCTGATGGATATGAAACGATACTAGAAAGTGATGGAAATAATTTATCCCAAGGACAGCGTCAATTAATTGCAATTGCTCGCGCTGCGATTTCACAGCCACCTGTATTAATATTAGATGAAGCGACAAGCTCGATTGATACAAGAACGGAAAAACTGATTGAAAAAGGTATGGATGCGCTTATGTCAGACCGTACAGTCTTTGTAATTGCGCATAGACTTTCAACAGTACGTAATTCAAACGCAATTTTAGTGTTAGAAAAGGGAGAAATCATTGAACGAGGAAACCATGACGAACTTTTATTGCAAAAAGGACGCTATTATCAATTATATACAGGTCAATTTGAATTAGATTAGGGAGAAGTTTGCGTCTGCTAAAATAAGAAATAATGTCCTGCTAAAGTAGGACATTGGAATAGGGGAACATATGAGTATCAACTATCAAGTAAGAGAAATGTTAATACGTGTAGAACATGCAAGAAAACAAATCATAGGGCCAGCTCTGACTAATCTTGGATTAACACCTGGACAAGGTCAAGCTAGAATTTTAAATTTTCTTTTAGAACGGGACCATGTTACCCAAAAAGAGTTAGCTGATACATGTAGATTAGATGTGACGACAATGTCCAGAAATCTAGATAAATTGGAGCATATGGGGTTTTTAAATCGTCAAACAAATCCAACTTGCAGGCGCTCATTTTTAATTAATCTTACCGAAATCGGACGACAAAAAGCAGGAAATGTCCATAAAATTTTTGAAAATATGGATATTACTTTGACTAACGGAATAGACGAGGCTGAAATACAAGCATTTTATATAACACTCGAAAAAATCTACAAAAATCTAGAAGATTATAAAAAATAAGATTCTCAAAAAGGCTTAGAAATGTTCTAAAGAAGACATTTCTAAGCCCTTTCTATTCTTTCATTTAATTGCATTTTAGATCAATCTATACTTCCGATTCCCCGCTAATTTCTTCGAGTGTCTTTCCCATAGTTTCCTGTCCAAAAATCCCTACAACTAGCGCTACTACTGCAAATACCAATGCAAACATAATGAATACATAACCGTACCCACTCTCACTACCATAGACTTTATAAATAATCGGTACTACAAGTGGTGCAACAAATGCGCCAAGTCGTCCAAATGCAGCTGCCCATCCTGATCCACTCGCTCTAGCCGCGGTAGGATATACCTCAGGTGTATAGGCATACACACATCCCCATGCTCCTAAACTGAAGAAATAAAGCATGCATCCATATATTAATACCTCTGGCGTACTTCCCGCATGACCAAATAACCATGCCGCAATCGCTGTACCCGCAAAATAAACAGATAATACTTTCTTTCGTCCAACCTTTTCTACAAGATATGCTGCACTAAAATAGCCTGGCAGTTGTGCGATACACATAATCAAGATAAATTCAAAGCTTTTAACCAGCGTAAATCCCTTCGTCACTAATAATGTCGGAGTCCACAATACAAATCCATAATAACCAAAATTGATTCCAAACCAAACGATCCACAATACAAGTGTGCTACGCACATACTTTTTTGACCATAAATCCAAGAAACTTACATGCATTTTATGAGTAGTCGTTTGCGCATTTGTTTCAATTCCGTCTAACGAATTCGTGATACCTGCCTGTTTCTCCATTTTACTTACTATCTCATCAGCCTCTTTCATCTTTCCAACGGATTCAAGATATCTTGGAGATTCTGGTATTGCTCTTCTTACAACTGCTGCAAAAAGCGCAGGTACACCTCCTATAATAAAGGCAACTCTCCAACCATAAACAGGGATGAGTAACAATGAAACAAGTGTGGCGATAATCCAACCCCAAGACCAAAAGCTCTCTAAAAATATAACATTTCGGCCACGTATCTTGGTAGGTGAGAATTCACTAATTAATGTAGCCGCAGCTGGCAGTTCCCCGCCAAGTCCAAATCCAGTTATAAATCTTAAGATAAGAAGCATTGGATAATTAATTGCAAGTCCAGAAAGTATGCTTGCTACCCCATAAATAATTAAGGTGAGCATTATAACAGTCCTTCTGCCCCACTTATCAGCAACCATTCCAGATAGTGCAGCACCTAATGCCATGCCAAGTAAACCTACACTTCCAAGAAAACCTACCTGCCCTATAGAAAGTCCCCAATTGATCTTAATATCAGCCATTACACCAGCTACCATTCCCTGATCCATTGCATCAAACATCCAGCCAATCCCAGTTAAAAGTAGTATTTTCCTAAGCATAGGAGTCGAAGGCAATCTGTCAATACGTGAAGATATGTGAACCATTTTTTCCTCCTATCTGCCCTATTGGGCAATTGAATTATTTATATATCAATACTTAATATAATACTAATTAAAATTAAAAATTACAAGGCATAATTTTCCTTTTGTTCCTATTATAATGGTGAATCAGATCCAACCAGTGATTTCTTTTTCTTTTCAAATAACTTACCAAAACTGTTAAATGCAACCATTGCGCCAAGTGCCATTAATAAAATAGCAACAATTAACTGTAATCCATCTGTTTTAAATACAAACGTGTTGGATACAAAGATTTTATTCAAGATTTGGATTATAGCTTGTATAAGTGCCGTAAATGTTACAGCTAACATAATGCACATTGGTGCCCAAAGCATAAATCCTTTTCTGCCTGTTGTTTTTAAAAATACTGCAAGTGAAATTAGTACAAGCGCTGCTAACAACTGATTTGCAGAACCAAACAATGGCCAAATATTATTATATCCACCAAGCGATAATTCATAGCCGGCAATTAACGTAGCTACCGTTGCAACGTATTTATTCACTAATAATTTTCTCACAAAAGATGCTTGTTCCATATTTTCTTTTATGAAAAATTCTTGAAATGCCATACGTCCAATACGCGCTACTGAATCAAGTGATGTCAACGCTAAAGCAGAAATACACATTGTCATGAAGCACATTGCAATATCATTAGGAATACCAAATTTCGTTAGAAATCCTGCAATATTGGTTGAAAATATAACAAATGGAGTACCTGTTGGCAATTTCCCATTTACTGCAACAGAGGCAACAACAACCAAAGCAATTACGGCTAGTAAAGATTCAACCAACATTGCTCCAAAACTAATTGCCAACATATCTCTTTGATTCTTCACCTGTTTTGAAGAAGTTCCAGAGGATACCAAACTATGAAAACCTGATACAGAGCCACATGCAATTGTTACAAACAATGTTGGAAATAACATTTTTCCATTTACTTCAAAGCCTGTAAATGCGGGAAGATTCATTGTAGGATGTTGAACCACCAATCCAAAGCCAGCGCCAATAATCATACTAATCAGTAGAAAAGAGCTCAGATAATCTCTTGGTTGCATAAGCAGCCACATTGGCATAACCGATGCAAGAAATAAATAAGCAAATACTACATATAACCAAATCGTTTTGCTGAAATACATTGGGAATGCAATACCAACTGCCAACATACCAAAAAGCAAAACCAATCCAATTACGAAATTTATTTTCCCGTTCGTTTTACAATATCTAGTGAATAATCCAAATAATATGGCAACCACAATAAATAGCATAGAGATTGAAGCTGCTGCCGCATTTGGTGTTACTTTTTGTGTCACACCTTCAACTACTTTAAACCCATTAAATGTAGTAGCAACAATATCTGCAAATGCTGCAATTACTAATAATGAAAATATCCACTCAAATAATAAGAATAAACTTTTTCCTTTTTTACCTATGTACTTCTCAATCACAAGTCCAATTGACTTTCCTTCGTTTTTAACAGATGCATACAAAGAACCAAAATCATGCACTGCACCAAAGAATACTCCACCAATCAAAATCCATAACAATGCAGGAAGCCATCCAAACATCGCGGCAATAATTGGTCCAGTTACAGGGCCTGCTCCCGCAATAGACGAAAACTGATGGCAAAACACAACAAACTTTGACGTAGGAACATAATCATTTCCATCCTCAAGTGTCGTAGCTGGGGTTTCTGCGTCTTCATCAATCCCCCAAGTTTTAACTAACCATTTTCCATAAAACAAATATGCCGATACAAGTACTACAATCGCAATTCCAATAATAACTAAACTATTCATTTCCGTCCCTCTTTTTCTATTTTTCAGAATATCGTAATTATGTATGAAAAGGCGTTTATCTTCCTCATTTTTTATGCCACCTCTAAAAATGCGCATAAAAAAACCCCGCCCCTGTATCATCAGGGACGAAGGTTAATAAATTCTCCGCGTTACCACTCTGTATTGTTGCTAAAAAAGCAACCTCTCAACCACATCTTTCTAAAATAATGTGCTTCCTATTAACGGTAGAAAACCGATCCTACCTAATAAGTATAAGTAAAGCTACCTTTCAGTGGATTGCTCCCAGGTGAGTATTATCAGTACAACTCTATCGCTTTTCATCTTATTGCGACTCTCTGTAAGATCTGAAACTGTAATCATTTCCTGTTCAATGCATTTTATAATATTCTGTTATATGTAATATTAGCACTGACATATGTACGTGTCAAGAATATTATCCTAAAAACAAGTCAAATATGTCAAATAAATGTCGGTTAAATGTCAGTTATATAAATCAAATATCAGTTATATATTAGCTATATATAACTGATATATCAGTTAATAACTATATATACCATCTGCAGTATCAATTACAATTACACATCCACTATGAATATGCTGCAATACCAATTCCATACTAGTTTCAGGTATGGATACACACCCATATGTGCCGTTATCATTAGAACAATGTAAGAAAATCGCGGGTCTTTGACAGTTGCATAGACTAAAAATTGCTATAGGCCTTGAAAAGTCTATATTTTTTTGTCTTTTTTTCAATTTATAGTAGCGCACTTTG
>NZ_FOJI01000027.1 GCF_900111235.1 [Clostridium] fimetarium | reverse complement strand
AGACTACGAGGTAGATAGGTTAGAGGTGTAAGCATGGTAACGTGTTCAGCTGACTAATACTAATAGGTCGAGGGCTTAACCAAGCGAAACATTGTTTTTGCTACTAAAACTAAAGTTAAGATAAGTTGCGTAGCAACTTAAAATGGCTTTGCGAAGCAAAGACAATGGTCATAGGATAGAACATACAAGAGAGTTATCTTTAGAGATAAAGATAAAAAAAACGGATGATAGATATATTTAATATGCAGTTTTGAAGGAACAAACGTGTATTAGTAGTTTCTTCAATGCAAATTGTAGAGTTACTTATAAGGAGTTGCATTGCAATTTCGTATGTATTTGCAAAAAAAAAGTTATTTTCCTTGATAGCTCAATGGTAGAGCGCACGGCTGTTAACCGTGATGTTGTAGGTTCGAGTCCTACTCAGGGAGTTTAGGATATTCTTTATGAAGTTTTACCAGAGAATTCAAAAAAGAGAAATTCCAGATAAGGCTCCATGGTCAAGCGGTTAAGACACCGCCCTTTCACGGCGGTTACAGGGGTTCAAATCCCCTTGGAGTCATTGTAGTAGATTTTATTTTAAGTATTCCCTATATGCCGACATGGCTCAATTGGCAGAGCAGCTGATTTGTAATCAGCAGGTTATCGGTTCAAGTCCGATTGCCGGCTTATTTGGACCTTTAGCTCAGTTGGTTAGAGCAACCGGCTCATAACCGGTCGGTCCTGGGTTCGAGTCCCCGAAGGTCCATTAAAATCTACTATAGTTTTGAGTATTTAATTGTTTTGGCCTGGTGGCTCAGTTGGTTAGAGCGCCGCCCTGTCACGGCGGAGGTCGTGGGTTCGAGTCCCATCCGGGTCGCTGAAGTAGACTAATACTTATTTTACTATTTTCAATTCAACATTTCCCTTGGGATCATAGCTCAGCTGGGAGAGCATCTGCCTTACAAGCAGAGGGTCATAGGTTCGAACCCTATTGGTCCCATTTATGCCGGCGTGGCGGAATCGGCAGACGCACAGGACTTAAAATCCTGCGGGAGTTAATCCCATACCGGTTCAATTCCGGTCGCCGGCATTAAAAACATAGCACAAGTGCTATGTTTTTGTTTATGGAATTTTTTTGGGATAAAATCATATGTATGTGTAGCTCAGCTGGATAGAGCGTCTGGCTACGGACCAGAAGGTCGCAGGTTCGACTCCTGTCACGTACACTGTGTGAAAACAAAAAACCCTGCAAATTTATTTGCAGGGTTTTTTGGTATATTGTAAGTGAAGATTAAAAGTAGTAATAATTTATAATTATTTAATAATACGTAACTAATATTTGATTTGTTTTGCATAGAATATGTGTTAATATAAATGAAATTATATTAGATTGGAGTTGGACTTTCATATGAATAAAGAAGAATTTTTATATAAAATGAAGGATGCATTAGATGGACAGGTATCAGAGATTATCATTTCTGATAATATTGACTATTATAAAAATTATATAAACAGTGAAATGTTAAATGGTAAAAGTGAAATTGAAGTATTAGATATGCTCGGTGACCCAAGACTCTTAGCAAAAACAGTAATTGAAATGCAAGAAAACGATAATAACGAGAATAATACGAAAAGTGAAAATAATAAGTATAGTGATGATAATTATGATGACTATAATCAAGAAGATGATGATTTTAGTAAGAGAGCTGATAATTCGAAAATTCATTCATTGTTTGGACTGAAAGGATGTCTTATTTCAATACTAATGCTATTTATTGTTTTTATAATATTAAGGTTCCTTTTATCCGTAGCCATAAATTTTGCAATACCCATTTGTATAATAATATTATTAGTTGGATTATTTAAACGAATAAGATAGGTAAAAATATAAGATTAGTAAAGATATTAGACATGAGTATAGACATAAGTAATATAAAACAGCAACAGGGGGGAGCCTGTTGCTGTTTTAATGAGGGGAGTATAAATAATTAATAAGGGGTTATAGTAAAGAGAAAATTTTGAAGGGGATTCTCTTTACAAGTTGATTATATATTATTTTGTCGGATTTTGCAAGATAAAATATAATGAGTTTTTTTAAATTTACTGTAAAAAAAGTATAAAGAATGCATAAAATACAGAAAAAATACTGTCATAATGATAAATATTTAACAATGTATGGATATAAAGGGGAACTGATATTTATTATGTTTTATAATATTATAATTGAATTTATTTATTTGCGTATATTTATATTAATAAGAGAAATACTATTTTATGTAAAATTAATTTAATTTTAGGAGGAAATAAAAAATGGCAAAAATGAATTCAAATGATTCACAAACAAATTCAAAGAGCAACAACGCAAAAAACAGTTCTAAGAATAGTAATTCTAAGAATAGTACAAGTACAAGCAATTCTTCTCAAAACAGCTATAATGCTTATAGCGATTCTACAAAATCAAAAAGCAATTATAAAGCTTCTGACGTTGACTAATTAATTATTAGAAAATCGATAAGATTAACTATATAATTGTCATAAAGGAAAAGCTTTTGAGGCGGCATAGGATAACCTATGTCGCTTTTTTAGAAATACGCAATCTATTGCCGTTTATGTTGCTGCCGATTTTAAAAGTACATACACATTTATAGGATATTTTTTATATTATAATTATAAGATAAAGCGTAAATAGAAAAGGTTTAGAAATGATATTTGAGAATATAAGTGTAAAAAATTTGAATTCGTTAGCTAATGATCCAGATGTAATTATTGTTGATTTAAGAGATGAAGCAGACTATATAAAGATGCATGTAAAAAATGCGATAAATATTAATAACGATAAATTATTTAAAAGCTTAGAAAAGCTAGATAAAAATAAAACAATTGTTTTGTATTGTGAGCGTGGGTCGTTAAGTTTGATTGCTGCCAAGAAATTAAGCGAGATGGGATATAGGGTAAAGACAGTAATTGGTGGGATTAATATGTATAAAGCACGGTATTTAAAATAATAAAAGTGATAGCTAAATTTATTATTAAAGTGACTGCTAAATTGATTGTTAAAATGTCTACTAAAAGGACTACTAAAGTGACTATTCAAGCTATTGTTAAACGGAGTTTAAAACAATTATTCGAATAATTTGTAAAACTATATAAATTTTACAGGATAGCTTTGTCGATAACCTTAATTTATTCAAAAAATATATTTTATGACAAGGATTCACATTGACAGTATGTATTATAAGCTATAATATATAAGTGTATTGCGTTTTAATCACATTAAATTAAAGTCTAAAATATATAGAATTTAATTAGAATTTCTTACAAGTGAAAATTAGGATTTAATATGAATCTGACAGAATTATTTTATAAAAATATACTATTTAGGAGAATTTATGAATACAATTGAATTAATTGCGCCATGCCATTTTGGATTGGAAGCAGTTTTAAAGAGAGAAATAATTGATTTGGGATACGAAATTAGCTGCGTAGAGGATGGTAAGGTTACGTTTATCGGGGATGCAGAGGCAATTTGTCGTGGAAACATGTTTCTAAGAACCGCAGAAAGAATATTGCTTAAGACTGCAAAGTTCACAGCAGTGACATTTACTGAGCTATTTGATCAGACGAAGGATGTGCCTTGGGAAGACTTTATTCCAAAAGACGGAAAATTTTGGGTTACCAAGGCAAGCTCTGTAAATAGTCAATTATATAGTAGCTCAGATATTCAGTCTATTGTTAAAAAGGCAATGGTAGATCGTCTTAAGTCAAAATATAACGTTGAATGGTTTGAGGAGAGTGGAAATGATTATCCTGTTAGGGTAACTATAATTAAGGATGAAGTTACTATTGGAATCGATACAACAGGTGATTCCCTTCATAAGAGAGGGTACAGACTATCATCAGGTAAGGCTCCAATTTCGGAATGTTTGGCTGCGGCTTTGATTATGCTTACACCTTGGAATAAAGATAGAATTTTAGTGGATCCATTTTGTGGTAGTGGAACATTTCCAATTGAGGCTGCAATGATGGCGGCAAAGATTGCACCAGGATTAAACCGTTCATTTACGGCACAAAAATGGGACAATATCATTGCGAAGAAAGAATGGAATGATATTTCACAAGAAGCACATGATATGATCGATTTTAATATTGAAACTGATATCCAGGGATATGATTTTGACAGGGATATCATTAAGATTGCAAAGCAGAATGCTATCAATGCTGGCGTTGATAAGTTGATACATTTTCAGCAAAGGGATATAAAGGACTTGAGTCATCCTAAAAAATACGGATTTTTGATTACAAATCCACCTTATGGTGAAAGAATGGAAGAAAAGGCCGATCTCCCTCCTATATATTCTATGCTTGGACAACAGTTTAAGAAACTTGAAGATTGGTCAGCCTATGTAATTACTTCATATGAAGAAACCGAGAAATATTTTGGAAGAAAAGCAGACAAGAATAGAAAGATTTATAATGGTATGATAAAAACATATTTTTATCAGTATTTAGGGCAAAAGCCACCTAGGAAGAAATAATTTTTGATATGAATAAGGGGCCATTTTGAAAAATAAGAAGATTTATTTGAGTTTAGTGATAATTGCATTTGCCATAATGGGATGGAGTTTCAAGGGGAACTTCATGGCTGAGGGCGTAGCGGTTGGAGACACAGTGCAAGTAGAAGAAGTTCCTACTGAATGGAATAGTGTAATAGCAAATAATGTGAATGACATTAAAATACAATTAGTTGTTGATGCAAACGTTGTTTCATTTTATAATGAGCAAATGTTTATGGATGATAAAATGAATATAATGATTCCTACCTCTGTTTTTACAGAGGCTTTTAAGTGTTCATTTAATTATTATGACAATGGTAGTGTTCTAATTAAAAAAGGAAATACAGAATTAACGGTTCAATTAGAGCAGAATTACATGCATGTAGGTGATGTGCAAATTCAAGTGCCAAGTGCAATGTTGATTAAGGATGGAATGGTATATTTACAGGCAAAAGTGGTTGAGTTAGGGCTCGGATACACTTATAAATGGGATATTGCATCTAATACTTTATATTTAACGGATAGTAAAAAAGGAGATAATATCCTTCCATCCAAGTTTAGTTATAGAGATATTAAGAAGATTCCAGAAATTAAAAATCAAGGGAATCTTAGTACTTGTTGGGCCTTTGCGGCACTTAGTGCGCTAGAGTCGAGGCTAATGCCAGAACAAAAATTTTCGTTTTCTGTGGATAATATGTCTTTTAATAATGGATATGTTGGAAATCAGTCAGACGGTGGTGATTACACTAGAGCAATTGCTTATCTTACCGCATGGAAGGGACCCGTGTTAGAGTCTGATGACCCGTATGGAGATGGAATCCACTCGAGTGAGTTAAAACCTGTTAAGCATGTTCAAGAGGTTCAGATTATAGATAGTAAGAATTTTGAGGCAATTAAAAAGGCTGTATTTATGTATGGAGGCGTTGAGTCTTCACTCTATTCGTCTATGGCGAGTTCAAATGAAAGTTCGGTTTATTATAATAAGAACAATTACTCATATTGCTATATTGGAACTCAGAAACCGAATCATGATGTCGTTATTGTTGGATGGGATGATAATTATTCAAAATCCAACTTTAACGGTAATCTTGAAGGTGATGGAGCTTTTATCTGTATGAATAGTTGGGGCGCCAATTTTGGAGATGGTGGTTTATTCTATATTTCATACTATGATTCTAATATTGGTATGCATAATGTCGTTTATACAGGCGTAGCAAGTGTTACTAACTACGATAACATATACCAGAGTGATTTATGTGGCTGGGTCGGTCAGATGGGATATGAAGGAGATACTGCCTATTTTTCAAATGTTTATACAGCAAATTCAGAGGAGACTTTGAAAGCAGTTAGCTTCTATGCAACAGGTAAAGCTACGGAATATGAAATATATTTCGTAGATAATTATCAGGATACGTCATCTTTTGATAATAAAGTATTTGTTAAAAAAGGGACTTTTACGAATGCTGGATATTATACGGTAGATTTGGATAAATCTTATGATTTGCAAAAGGGAAATCAATATGGCGTTGTTATTAAGATTAAAACACCGAATTCAATCCATCCAATAGCTGTGGAATACAGGGCAGGAGCGCCTACTGCAGAAGTTGACTTAAGTGATGGTAATGGTTACATTAGTCTTAGTGGAAAATCTTGGGAACATGTTGAGGAATCAAAAAACTGTAATATATGTCTAAAAATGTTTACAATAAATAGATAATTAACTTAAGGAGTAATGAAACGTGAGTAAGAAGGTGATATTCGCAACGGGTAATGCTGGAAAGCTGGAAGAAATAAAAATGATTTTAAGCGACTTGGATATAGAGCTTTTATCTATGAAGGAAGCTGGAATTGAAGTTGACATTGTTGAAGATGGAACTAGTTTTGAAGAAAATGCTATGATAAAGGCTAAGACGATTATGGAACTTACTGGTGAGATTACGCTTGCCGATGATTCTGGACTTGAAGTTGATTATCTAAATAAAGAACCCGGAATATATTCAGCAAGGTATATGGGAGAGAACACTCCATATAATATCAAAAACAAATCGATAATCGACCGTCTAGAGGGTGTTGAAGGACAAGATAGAAGTGCTCGATTTGTATGTGTGATTGCTGCGGTATTTCCAGATGGAAGAGCCTTTACTACAAGAGCTACGATAGAAGGTCTTATAGGTTACGAAGAAAAGGGAGATAACGGTTTTGGTTATGATCCTATTGTATATATCCCTGAATACAATGCAACAACAGCGCAATTGACAGCTCAAATTAAGAATACAATTAGCCACAGAGGAAAAGCATTAGAGCAAATGAAAGAAATTTTAAAGAAAAATTATAACTAAATTCACTTATATTTATAATGCAGCATAAGCTATGAAAGGATTTAATTATGCAAAAGATAATGGTTGTTAGTGATACTCATAGACATCATGAGAACTTAAAAAAAGCTATAAAACTTGAAGGTCCTATTGATATGCTAATACATTTGGGAGACGCAGAGGGTGAAGAGGATTATATTAGAGAATTAGCAGATTGTGAAGTTATAATGATAGCAGGAAATAATGATTATTTTTCTAATCTTAGAAGAGAAATCACTATAAAAATAGGAAAATATAATGTACTTCTTACGCATGGACATTATTATTATGTTTCGGTTGGATTAGATTTTATTAAAGAAGAAGCAATTGGAAGACGTATGGATATTGTCATGTTTGGTCATACACATAGACCAATAATTGAAATTTATAAGGAGGTAACATTAATTAATCCTGGTAGTATATCTTATCCAAGACAAAATGATAAAAAGCCAACTTATATTATTATGGATATCGACGACGATGAAAATATAAATTATACATTGAAACATGTCAATATTTGAAGCACATTATTTTAAAATGCTAAATAAGTCGCTAAAAAGATCTGAAAAAAGATTTGAAATATAGTATTTAAGCGGCTTTGCGCGAATTGTGTTGAAAATTAAAATAAATGTTGAAAAGGTGTTGACATCTTAGGGTGGATATAATATAATAACTCTTGCGTCGCTGAAAGAAACGGGGCAAACACAAGACAATCGGGGTGTGGCTCAGCTTGGCTAGAGCGCTTGATTTGGGATCAAGAGGTCGCAGGTTCGAATCCTGTCACCCCGACTTGATAATGAAAAAATATTCGTTATTATATATATAGCTGCATAATTTTTATGTGGGTGTGGTTCAATGGTAGAACGCTAGCCTTCCAAGCTAGACACGTGGGTTCGATTCCCATCACCCGCTTACGTGTGCTCGTAGCTCAGCTGGATAGAGCAACGCCCTTCTAAGGCGTGGGTCATGGGTTCAAATCCCTTCGGGCACACTATTTTTTTATTTATTTGTTATTTTGTTTTACATGGTGGGTATAGCACAGCCGGTTAGCGCGCCAGATTGTGGTTCTGGAGGTCGAGGGTTCGAACCCCTCTATCCACCCTAATTTTAAATTAATGGGCTATCGCCAAGCGGTAAGGCACAAGGTTTTGATCCTTGCATTACGCTGGTTCGAATCCAGCTAGCCCAGTTTAGATCACATCAATATCACCGATTAATGGTAATGTATTATGGATCTGCTAATATAATATGGGATATTAGCTCAGTTGGTAGAGCACTAGATTTTTAATCTAGGTGTCCCGGGTTCGAACCCCGGATGTCTCATTAATAATTATGTAATCACAAAACGTGTTGTATTTTGTGATTACTATTTTTTTGTGGTTTTTTAAAGGGATTGTATTGACTTTTATATTTTTTAAATATAGAATTATTCTAAATAAAGACTATGTTTTGATTTTGTTGGCTAGTGCAAGAAAGATTACTTTTTATAAACTTATTATAGCAAAGGGGCTAAATGTAAATGTTTTTTCATTTACATTTGGCCCCTTTTATTGAGAGGAGTGTGCGTGAATAATGGAATTTAAATATGCGATCCCAACAAAGATATATTTTGGGAAAAATTGTATTAGTAAAAATGCAGATATATTTGCACAATTAGGAAAAAGGGCGCTGATTGTTACAGGAAAACAATCAGCAAAGGCTTGTGGGGCACTGGATGATATAATAAAGGTGATGGAGGAGAATAAAATCAGCTATATTATTTTCGATGAAATTGAAAATAATCCATCCGTTGAAACGGTTGAAAAGGCTGGAAAAATTGCAGCTCAGAAAAAAGTTGACTTTATTATTGGAATAGGAGGAGGTTCTCCTATTGATGCTTCAAAAGCGATTGCAGTATTGGCGGCAAATCCAGAAGTTATTGCAATAGATTTATTCAAAAACGAATTCAAGAAGGTCTTGCCCATTATAGGAATTCCAACTACAGCTGGAACCGGAAGCGAAGTCACATCCTATAGTGTTATTGTAAGAAAAGATTTGCAAACAAAAGTAAGCTTTGGAACAGATAAGACATACCCACAATATGCATTTTTGGATGCCAGGTATACTGCAACATTAGGAAAGAATACCACTATAAATACTGCTGTAGATGCATTTACACATGCCTTAGAAGGATACTTGGCTAATAGAAGCACAGTAATTAGTGAATGTTTGTCGTTAGAGGCAATTAGGACTTTTGGAAAGAGTATGAGAAAATTAGCTCGTTTTGAGCTAGATGATAATGATAGAGAAAATCTTATGTATACATCGCTTTTAGGAGGAATAATTATTGCCCAAACTGGAGTTACGATAGCACACGGAATGGGATACTGTTATACTTTTTTTAAAGATATTCCACATGGTAAAGCAAATGGACTAATCATGCGGGAGTATTTGAAACTTAACTATGATGTAGCAAAAGCTAAAATTGATAACGTTTTAAATGCCCTAGGCTGCGAAAGTATTGACGAGTTTGCAGATATTCTAAAAGATATGTTAGGTGAAGCACCAAAGCTAACACTTGAAGAAATTCAACTGTACACAGAACTTACGCAAATTCAGAAAGGAAGTATGTCCAATACACCTCATGAAATTAATGCTGATGTAATCTATAAATTATGGAGTGAAATATAATTTTTAAATTTATAAATAAAAGACAAGTATGGTTTGAAAGTTAGATAAGAAAAAATTGAAAATATATTATGATAAAGGTATAATAGAGAAATCAAGATATCAGCATAGGAGTTTTCAAAAGATGAAGTTGATTTTATTTAAGGGTGGAGTTGAAACGCAAGAGTATTTTTCGCTTGAACTAGCTAAAACATTTAAAGTAATTGGATATGATATTTTCTTATATGACTTGTTAAATGATGAATGTAGTTATCATTTATTGAATGATTTTTGTAAAAATGGAAATGTTGTCATGTTTACTTTTAATTTTAATGGGATTGCGGGCGAGAAGTATCTATACAGAGATGATAGTAGCAATTTTTGGGATGAACATAATATCCCTTGCTATAACATGGTTGTGGATCATCCATTTTACTATCACCAATATATTGAAAAAACGCCAAGGGTTTATTATCAAATTAGTATTGATCGTTTTCATGAAGCTTATATGAAACGTTATTTTCCAGAGGTAGGGCTTGGTGGCTTTTTACCGCTTGGAGGAACGCACCTAGAGACTGGGGAACCGCTTATTCCAATAAAGGAGCGTCCTATCGATATTGTATTTACAGGTAATTACACAAGGCCAGATACCTTTGACAAGTTTATTGCACATTTGGACCAGGAGTACATTGATTTCTATCATTCGATACTTCAGGAGCTAATTGCTAATCCAAGCCTCAGGTTGGAAGATTTGGCTGAAGATAAGCTAAAGGAAGAGCTGGGACAGCTTAGTGATGCGCAGTTAAAGAGCTGCTATAAAAATATGATATTTATTGATTTATCCGTGCGATTTCATTTTCGAGCGCTCGCGGTAAAGGAACTAGTTGATAATGGATTTCGAGTAAATGTGTTTGGGGCTGGATGGGATGCGCTTGCGTGCAAACATCCCGAAAATATAATTAGTGCAGGTGGCGTAAATTCGCGCAAGTGTCTTGAAGTTATCAATCAATCGAAGATATCTTTGAATGTAATGCCGTTGTTCAAGGATGGCGCGCATGATAGAATATTTAATTCTATGTTAAATGGAGCGGTGAGTTTATCAGATGATAGCATTTATCTTAGTGAGCAGTTTTGCGATTGTAAAGATATTAAGTTTTTCAATCTTGCCCATATAGACAACATTCCCCATATTACCGAGGGAATCCTAAAGAATGATGATTGGATGGCGGATATGGCGAATAACGGGCGAATAAAGGCACAAAATAATCACTCATGGGAGTGCAGGGCAAAAGCGATTGATGAAATGATAAGAAAGCACTTAGAAAATGATTGAGAAAGTGCATAGCAAATCATAAAATCACAGGGAAGTGCATAGGAAATGATTGAGAAATAATATGTTTGAGTATATAGAGGACAAAAACCGTATGAAGACAGCCGAAAACTGCGGAATTTGTAGAGAATCTATGGAGCGAAAAAAAACGATTGACTTTATAATATGTTTTATGATAAGATAGCAAAGCACACAAGATAATTAAATCAATTGTTTATAGTGTTGCATGCGGATATGGCGGAATTGGCAGACGCGCTAGACTTAGGATCTAGTCCGAGAGGGTGCAGGTTCAATTCCTGTTATCCGCATTAGAAAAGATTAAGACTTCAACTTTGATTCAAGTCTTATTGCTTTTAATAGTTGAAGGGTAGATAACTGATTACTTTTCAATAAGTTACAAAATCACGGGGTGTGGCTCAGCTTGGCTAGAGCGCCTGGTTTGGGACCAGGAGGCCGCAGGTTCGAATCCTGTCACCCCGATTTAGTAACATATAATAGAATGATGATTTGTATATATTCATGTGTGGGTGTGGTTCAATGGTAGAACGCTAGCCTTCCAAGCTAGACACGTGGGTCCGATTCCCATCACCCGCTTTTTATATGCATATATTCCGCTTGGACACATTTATAATTTCATAATTTAAAATTGCGAAAGACTTTGACTTCTGTTGAGGTCTTTATTTAATAAAATATATAATAAATTATGAAATAATATTGAAACGTATAGCACGAAAGGCTTTATGTAATTACTACAGAATTATTTATTTTGCCTTGTTCTGAACCCTTTCGCGCTGCTTCTTTATAATATAAGTATCAATAGAACTATAATACGAAAATGCTGTGATGTAATGGAATTCTTGATTCATATAACTGATATAAGTTACGGATACGTTTTTCCATATCAGCGGGGATTGCTCTTCTCTAATTAAGGAAATATCTATTTTTACAATGTCTGATTTAAAATTAATAGGTTCATTTTCTTTTTTAATAGGTTCTACTAATATAGAATTATCTAAAACCTGAACACATTTTGTATTAAATTCAATACTTTCGTATTCTGTATATGCTTTTACAATAATTTCTGTTCCTTCAGTTAAGTTAGTTAATTTCATATCAAAAAATCCTTCCATGAATAAAATAAGCCTGATTATTTTAGTAAAAGCAGTTAGATTGGTGAAACATTGTTCATCAGTATAGCATTTCCAAGAATATAGCGTCAAGTGTAATAATAGTGTATCAATAATGAATCAATAGTGAATCAATAGTGAATCAATAGTGAGGAGACATAGGTGATTAAATGAATAACATATTAAAGGTGGAATTCTATGATGATTTTAGTTGCATAGCAGATGGATGCTCTTTTACATGTTGCCAAGGCTGGGAAATTATTGTCGATATAGATACATATAACAAATGGAAAAGCGATGAAATGAAGTTCGGATATATTCTCAAGAATATAAAAACAAAAAAAGTGAATAACGAGATACAGTATTTTATTAAAATGGGACAAAAGATGCACTGCCCATTTTTAGACAAAAAAGGCTTATGTGATATTGTTATAAAATGTGGGGAAGAGTGTTTGTCAAACGCCTGTAGTTTATTCCCAAGGTTGGAAAATGTCTTTGGAAATTTAAAGGAGTGTTCACTTTCATGTGCTTGCCCTACGGTTGTGGATCTGATAAATAATATTGATGGGAAGTTAAAGCTCACATTTGAAGGTGATGAGAAGCTATGGGACGATATTTCGATAGAATATAGAATAAGAGAAGTAATGATAAATACACTGCAAAACAGCGAATTTTCATTGAATGATAGTATCCTGATTATATTTAATATGTTATTATTTATAAAGAGAGAGCCGGCCATAACGGAGGATATAATAAATAACTTCAAGGATAAAAAATATCTTTTGTTGTTAATTGATTCATGGAGTGAGATTGAGTTAGATAATGAAGACTCATGCAATGAAATTAATGAATTGTTTATAGATATAGTTTTAAACTATAAGAAAGTGAAAAGCTTCAGCGAGTACTTAAAAGATATATCTTATCTAGCGGAAGATGGGGAAGTGGGAAGAAGTCATATTGAATGGAATGATTTTAAAAAGGTGTTTGCGCAATATGATAAACTGATTGAGAACTGCATTGTTTCAAAGGTTTTCGGCAATTGTATCAGTGATAATATTGATGATTCGATAAAGTCATTTCAAGTGGTGATCACAGAATATATAATGGTAAAATATTCTGCTTTTTTAAGATGGCTGATAAATGAAAAGAAGGAAATTTACTTTCATGACATACAGGATTATATTGTGATTTATTCAAGGATAATTGAGCATAATACGGATGGAATCATAGAATTTTGGAAAGACAACTTTGATGAGGCTATCTGGGAAGTTGGCTATATGTTTCTGCTTATTAACTAGAGTATTTACAATGGTATTGCGTTAAAAAGTCGATATGACGGTAAATATTATATTATGAAGAAGGTGATTAGATGTATTTGATTATTTCAAAAAAAATAAATAGCTTAGATAACTATATATTATACATAATAAGAAAATATTTAAAAAACAGATACTTAGATATATTAATGCCTTTTACTACAAGAATGGGAAATTTAGGATTGATATGGATTATAATGGCTGTGATTTTGATTTTAGACAAACCATATAGGGCAATCGGAGGTTCGGTAATACTTACATTAATTGTAGCGGCTGCTCTGGGTGAAGGGCTTGTAAAACATATAGTTAGACGAGTTAGACCATGCAAATATAAAAACAATAATCTATTAATTACAATGCCAATCACCTATTCTTTTCCTTCGGGACATGCATTATCATCATTTGCTGTAGCAGAAGTACTTTCAATGTCATTTAGTCAATATAAATTCATATTTATGGGAATTGCATTTCTCATTGCTTTTTCAAGACTGTATTTGGATGTACATTACCCGACGGATGTAATAGCAGGAATAATAATTGGCATATTATGCTCAAAATTTATATTTATAATTTTGAAGTAAGCTGATTTATCAAATAAAACAATTAAATCACAGGAACAAGTCGTGGCTAAATCTAATTTAAAAAATCATCTCATCTAATAGTTTCATATAATTGTTCTCTTTACCTTTTTTATTATTTTTAGGCAGAATATCTCCAGAATTCTCCAAAAAAAGGTAGGTGACATTTATATAATTTTCTAATTTATCAAGGTACTCTTTTGAGAAAAAACACTTGCTTCCGGCTACCGATAAATATATAAGCTGATAACAATTTGCTAAAACAAAACTTTTAAAGAAACTGTTTTCTGCTTGATAAGAATCCATAATCTGTTGTAAAAAGTGTAGCATTTTATTGACAATTTTTTCTTGTTGTTCAAATTGCAAATCTAATGTAAAAATAGTCTGATTACCATTCTTATTATCTTCGTCAATATCTCGAAGGTCATCTGCAAGCTGTAAAAAAAATCCAAATTCTAAATAAAAAAGCAAATCTTCTTCAGTAATTTCCTTTTCAACAAAAAAACGGTCAATTAATACGGAGATTCCGCCTTTGTAGAGAGAAATATCCAATCTTTCTTCAGAGGTTAAGGTGCTAATTGTATTTTGCTGAAGTAAGCTAGCTTCCTGTGCTTCTAACATCATAAGTAATAAATTGAAAACTGTCGAATCATTATCCCTTGGATATTTAGATTCAATTGCCTGAAGTAAATCACAAGTTTTCTTTTGATGGATTGATGCTGGATGAATCACTTTGCCTTCTATTTTATCTCGAATCATTTGATTATATTGTTTTTTCTCTTCATGGGAGTACTCGTTGCTGTCAATGAAATTATCTGTGAAAGGATATAGCATACTGTAACCAAAACATGCTGTGTTAAAACCATAGTTCACTTGATTTAGCTCGTTAAACATCAAATAAACAATATAATTTCTAATGGCCTGTCCGATTCCATCAATTGATAATTCGGGTGAAAAACGTCTTGCTTGGCGAAGAAATTCCATGAGCTCTTCCTGAAATGCATCTTGAGTCTGTTGATTTAAAAAGCGATGAGTGCCAAGTATCGACTCAGTAGATAATACTTGTTTGAATGAATTTAGTGCTTTTCGCTTCCATCTCTTTCGGCCAATTGGAAAGCGTGAAAAGTTATCAACTTGTTGCCTTAAGTCCGCTGAAATTGTCTGAATATTCTTTTCATTTTCTGATTTGGTTTCATTTGAAATGGCAATCAGAAAAAGCGGAAAGGAATCTTTACAAACAAGCCATTCGTTTTTGATTTCATTTTGACAGTAATCCTTTATTATTGTTTTTTGTAACACCATAATTGCGTAATCCCCCATATATAATAGCATTATTTATTATTATATCACAGGCAGGTCCAAGATTACTATTGTTTATATTATTGGATTTGTTTTGGTGTTTATAGATGAAGAAAGGGGGCAATAATATACTAAAATAACATAATCAGGGGATCATTTATGAGAAGGCAAACATTTATGAGAAGGCAAACATTTACTAGATTTACATCAATAATTTTTACTATAGTTATTTTTACGCTTACAGTTGTTAATGTTTCTCAAATGACTTATGCCCAAACCGTCCAATGGCCAACAGCTCCAGAAACACTAGCAGGAAGTGCCATTCTAATTGATGCAGATACTGGGGCAATATTATATGATAAAAGTAGTCATATGAAGGCATATCCAGCTAGCATGACTAAAATCATGACCGGCCTTCTTACAATTGAAAATTGTAGCTTTGATGAAGTCGTTACATTTTCATCAGAGGCCGCTAGAAGTGTGGTACAAGGCGATTCCAATATTTCGACAAAAGTTGGTGAACAGTACACCGTAGAGCAATCGTTATATGCACTTTTATTATCATCAGCCAATGAGGTCGCATATGGGTTAGCAGAGCATGTAGGAGGATCTCTTTCAGGCTTTGTTAATTTGATGAATACAAAGGCAAAAGAACTTGGTGCATTGAACACACATTTTAATAACGCAAGTGGATTATCAGATCCAAACCATTATACTACAGCCTACGATATGGCTATGATTGGACGTGCCAGTTTTAGCAACGGGGCTTTTTTGTCAATAGATTCCTATACTGGATCGTATAAATTAGGATCCACTAACTTAACTAGCGTTGCCCGAATTTTAACGGGAAGTAATCTTATGTTTAAGGGCAGACAATTTTATTATGAATATTGTAAAGGAAGTAAAACTGGGTTTACAGACGAATCTGGATATACACTCATTTCATATGCAGAAAAAGATGGTATGCGGCTTATCTGCGTAGTAATGAAGGAAGCTAATATTAATGATCGTTATATGGATACAAAGGACTTGTTTGAGTACGGGTTTAACAATTTTAAAAAAGTTTCTATTTCAAATAGCGATATGAGTTCATTGTTTAATAGTTCTAATTATTATGACTCAGAAGTATATGGAAATAATAATATTAGCTTTTCATTTGATGCATCATATATAGATTTGCCTAATGCTGCTAAATTATCAGATATCGGATTGAAAGTTGACAGTAGCGCTACAGGTAATATCGATGATCCCAATTATGCAGCGAAACTTAATTTTATATATAATGGAAAGACTGTAGGAAGCAGCAGTATTATAATTAATAAAAAAAATACAATTAAATCCGAAAATCTTCCGTACCTTGCAAGCAATAATTCATCAGTACCAATTAGTAAAAAAAGCTTCGTGATTAACGTATGGTATCTCGGTATTGGAATAGGTATCATACTAATACTACAAATTATAATGCTAATAAGACATTTACAACAAATGAAAAGACGTAAAAGATATCATTAGGATTTTATTTTGTTATTGAAATGTGTTCGTCTTTCTGAATTCACTTGGTGTAATCCCTTCACAAACATGGAACATTCTACTAAAATATGAAAAACTACTAAATCCTGATGACATTGCAATATCGGCCAGAGATTTATCTGTGTATATCAAATTCTTTTTCGCAATAGATATTCTGCGAAATAAAATATAATCAAGTATTGTCATGTGCGTTGTTTCTTTGAATATATGGCATAGGTAATATTTGCTTGAATGGACATAATTACAAATATCATTAAGCGTGATTTTATTTTCTATATTTCTATTAATATACTGAAGTACTTCAGAGATTTTGTTTGTTAATGCAGGGCTATATGTGTTTTTATTGCCATGTGCATAGGTGAATATTTCAAATATGGCAGTTGCCACATTAATATTCGTATATACAGTATTTTCACTTATATTATCTTTTATTTTCAAAAATGCTTCGTCAATGATAGCGGCTTCGTTTGGTCCTAATTCAATGCACATTCCACCACTTTTAATAAATAAATCATTGAGGATTTCAAAGCTTTTCGTAAATTCTGCAATTTTATTAATATACTCACTTGAAATAATAATCTTACTTCTTATATATTCATTGGGTTCTTTTGGTACAGAACAATGAATATCCATTCCATTTATAAAATACACAGAACCGCTTTTGAGGGGATATAATTTATTTTTAACCATTACAACACCTTCACCTGACCATATCTGTAGTATTTCATAGCAATTATTATGAGAATGCTCTTTGTTACTCAGAATATCTTTGCCATGTTCTTTATATTTAAAATCAGCAATTTCTTTCAAGGTCGATTCCTCCATCTTTATGTTCGAATTATTAGCGTTAGTATTAGTGATATTGGATATATTATTAGCTGTATTATACTGATTTTTGTGAAAAAAAGCAATATTTGTATAATATACAGCAATATATTGATATGTTTTGAAAAAATAAAGAACTATAATTGCACTATATTAAAGATTAAGCAAATGAAGATGTTAGAGATTAAAGAAAGATTAAAGAGATTAAAGATTTGAGTTTGACATTAAATACATTGGAGGATACCAGTTATGAATGATAATAAAATTGTTATTTGCGATTTAGACCATAAGGATGTAAGACCAGAAACAGAGATTTTTGGTAAAGCAGGTTACAGTTTTGATTGGCTACACTGTAAAACACAGCAGGAGGTAATTGAAACCTGTCAAAACGCAGTTGTACTTTTAAACCAATATGTAAAGATGGACAAAACAATATTTGAGGCAATCCCTACATTAAAATGTATCGTTAGATATGGTGTAGGCTATGATAACATTAATATTAATGATGCCAATCAGTATGGCGTACAGGCATGTAACATCCCAGATTACGGTACACGTGAGGTTGCTGATCAAGCATTGGCATTAATGATGGCGTTAGTAAGAAAAGTTGTTTTGTCAAATAAATTAATAAGAGAAGGTATATGGGATTATCAAAAAGGAATTCCAATTTACAGATTAAGCGAATGTACTGTAGGTGTATGCGGAGTAGGAAGAATCGGTACAGAATTTGCAAAACGAGTAAACGCTTTGGGATGTAAAGTCATTGCATACGACATTGAATATCAAAAATCAGGGAGAGCGTTCCCAGACTTTATTGAATTCGTTTCATTGGACGAATTAATTAAACAGTCAGATATTATTTCAATTCACTGCCCATTGACACCAGACACATATCACCTTTTTGGTGAAAAAGAACTAAAAGCTATGAAAAAATCTGCATATATCATAAATGCAGCTAGAGGCGGAATAATAGATGAAGATGCATTATTAGTTGCACTGCAGAACAAAGAAATTGCAGGAGCTGGACTTGATGTTGTTGAACATGAGCCTTTAGCGGTAGATAACCAATTGCTAGAGTTTGAAAATTTTATAATAAGCCCCCATACAGCATGGTATGCGGAGCAATCAGCAGTTGAATTAAAAGTAAAAGCTGCACAGGAAGCAGTTAGATTTGTATCTGGAGAAACTTTACATTATCCAGTAAATAAGTTGATTTAAGCAACACGATAGATTAATAGAATCAATTATAAAATCATAACCATAAAACCAAAACTATGCAGTTGAAAGAGAGGAATTAATATGAAAGCAATTCAATTTTTAGGAGCAAACAAAATAGGAGTAAATGAAATTCCGATGCCAGAGGTCCCAGATGGATGGGGATTGATTAAAGTTTCGCATTCAGGAATATGTGGAACAGATTTAAGTATTTATGGAGGAACACATCCTCGTGCAAAAGCACCACTTACGATGGGACATGAATTTTCAGGAGTGATCGCAGAGGATGCGATAGGTTTTCCAAAGGGTACAAGAGTAACTGTTTATCCTTTGATTTCATGTATGGAATGTACGCCATGTAAAGAAGGTAACAAGCATGTATGTAATACTTTGGGATTATTTGGAATAGACGCAGCTGGTGGTATGGCTGAATATGTTGCAATTCCTTTAGAGAATATTATAAAACTTTCAGATAACGTTTCAGATAAACTTGGAGCACTTCTTGAACCAATCGCTGTTACTGTGCATACGTTAAGGCAGACAGGCTTTCAACCAGGTGATAATGCGATTGTTTTCGGTTGCGGTACAATTGGACTTTGCCTTGCATTAACGCTTAGATTGTTTGGCGCAAGAGATATTGTGCTTGCAGAAACAGACCCAGCAAGAATCGAAATTGCCAAAGGTCTCGGATTTGATGTTATTAATTCAATGGAAATTGATTTAAATGAATTTGTCAAAGAAAGAACAAATGGAGATGGATTTGATAGAGTTTACGACTGTGCAGGAGCCGCTCCAGTTGCAAGTTGTTTGCTTGATGTTGTTAAGGTTCGTGGACAGATTGTAATCGTTGCATCATACAAAAAACCAACTGAGCTTCCATTATTTAAGGGTATGGCAAAAGAAGTTTCGATAAATTTCGTAAGAGTTTACAGACAAAAAGATTTTGAAATTGCAGCTGAAATGGCAGCAAAAGAGCCTTTATATGAAAAGATTATTACACATGTATTACCTGCCCAAAAGGCACAAGAAGGGTTTGACTTATTATTTACAAAAGGAACCGGCGCAATCAAGGTAATGTTTACATTTTAAATTGATTTTAGTAGCAAAACGTCATGAAGGTGCTGAATGATTTTAATTTATAATTATTCATTTTGCTTGCCTTTCCTTCAAGCAGTATGTTCTTTACAAGCCTCAGAGATGATAAAAAGACTCGCTTACGCTCATTTTTTATCTGAGTCTTGACATAACATAGGCACTGCTTTCAGCCGGTCTGCGACAAAATGAATAATTAGAAATTAAAATCATCGGTTACATTTTCAAAGGAGCTTTGAAACGGAAATCATATGGGTAAAATATATTGCGGTGGTAGAAGAAAAAGAAGAAAAATGGAGGTTTGGCTTATGAATTTGTTTGATTTGAATGGGAAGAAGGCGTTGGTTACTGGTGGTAATCGAGGGCTGGGTGTTGGTATGGTTGAAGGGCTGTGTGAAGCTGGCGCAGCAGTTGTGATTCTTGCATCTAGTGATAGTGTGTTTGTGGCTGCAAAGGAATTTTGTGATAAAGGTTTTGATGTTAAGGGTGTTAAATGTGATTTGTCAGATGAAAAAAGTATTGAGGAATCATTTAAAGAAGCACTTGGATTATTGGGTGGGAAAATTGATATTCTTGTAAATAATGCAGGAATTCAACGCAGAAATAAATGCGAGGATTTTCTTATGAGTGATTGGGATGACGTTTTAAATGTTGATTTAAGAGCCGTATTTAAAATGTGTCAGTTAGCGGGCAGAGAAATGATTGAAAACGGTGGTGGTAAAATAATAAATCTTGCATCGATGTTAAGCTTTTTTGGTGGATTTACTGTTCCTGCATATGCAGCTGCAAAAGGTGGCGTAGCGCAGCTTACAAAAGCATTGTCAAATGAATGGGCATCAAAAGGGATTAGTGTTAACGCAATTGCGCCAGGATATATGGCAACAGAAATGAACACAAAGCTGATTGAGGATGAAAAGCGAAATGCAGATATATTAGCAAGAATACCTGTTGGTCGTTGGGGTAATTCAGATGATGTTAAAGGCATCACAGTATTTCTTGCATCCAAAGCTTCGGATTATTTAAGCGGAGCAATTATTCCTGTCGATGGCGGATATCTGGGTAAATAATCTATTTTATCTAAATAGAGATTAAATGTTTAAATAGGAAGATAAAATTTAAAAGAAATATAATAAAACCAGAAGAGACTCATAAAATAAGTCTCTTTTGGTTTTTGTTATAATATTTAATAATATTTTTTTCTAACTCTTCGAGTAAATCCAAAATCAATAATAACTGGCCTTGCATTGATTCTTCCCCAGTTTACAGGCCGATACAAATCGGCCATTAGTAAATTATATTCCGAAGAAATATATCTTATTTCGCCAACATTATAAAGCTCTCTATTACTTTTAACATTAAAATATTCCCAGACTTCCGAGATGTGTTTTATTTTTTCGGCTTTTTGCATAATCAACATACGGTAATCTTCAGAAATCTGCAAAATCTTTGCAAATAGTGCAGAATTACTTGCTGATGAAATTTGGTACTCAGCCTCATTTTGTGCAATTCCTTTTTTGTTTTTAGCCACTTTGACAACATATCCATTTTCTAAGTCGAATACTCGTCTCCCAGACCCCGAACCAATGGATTTGTAGGCTCCGTCTCTTACGTTTGCTATAATTTGATCGAAGTCAACCCTCATAATATTCACCTACTTAGGATCATTAAGACAATAATATATTGAGAATTAATAATATATTATATATTATATTATTAGGAAACCGCCGATTAGTGAATGTCTGAGTTAAAAATGTTATTTTTATGTGTAGTGAGAAATGATAGAGCAGGATAAATCCAATGAGAAATGGAAGATTTTATATTTGCAAATGATATAGATGCAAGCTATAATTGTAGAACAAAAGAACTTATGGAGTTATTAAGAAGTAAGCGGACGGTTGGGAGCAAACATGAGAATTAGAAAGCTAAGTGCATTACTAGTTATTGCAACATGGATCATAGTAACGATACCTGGATGTAATAATTCTAATAAAGCTAAGAATATAAATGAAACACAGGAAATGCAGACTACAATAGAATCAACACAAACTACAACGGAATCGACACAGACTACAACAACACAAATATCATCAGAACAAGTCTTAGAAGAAATTTCATCACAGATATCACAGGAAGTTAATGTTAATCCAGACTCTAATAACGCAGCTAATAATAATTCTGAAGTACCTAATATTCAAACGGAAGCGGAAGTTAATCTAGATTTTGTAGCGAATCTAAAGATTTCAAATTCTGTAAATCAAATGATTGTAGTTGCAGCAAGCGGTTCCAAGGCAACTGTGACAATGCATGAAATCCAAAATAATGAATGGACAGAAATTATATCAACACAAGGGTATGTGGGAAAAGATGGAGTTGGAAATGCTGCAAATGTAAACGAAAGCACTCACATAACGCCAACTGGCATATATACATTATCAATGGCATTTGGTGTAAAGGATAATCCAGGAACAACGTTGCCATATACAAAAGTGGATGATTCAAATTATTGGGTAGATGATCCTGCTTCGAAGTATTATAATAAATTCGTATCTACAAATGATCCCAAGGTTGTCCCTGATTGGCTGTCTGCTGAACATATTCTGAACTACTCAAAACAATATGCTTATGTGATCGCAATCGATTACAATATGGACTGTATACGGAATGCAGGTTCAGCGATTTTCTTACATTGTTCTAATGATAACGGCACATATGGGTGTGTATCCATACCTGAAACTAGTATGGAATTGGTATTGCAGCATATTCATAGTGGATGTGTAATTGTAATTGATACTGCAGATGGTATATATAGTTATTAACTGATATATCAGTTATATATAGCTAATATATAACTGATATTTGATTTATATAACTGACATTTAACCGACATTTATTTGACATATTTGACTTGTTTTTAGGATAATATTCTTGACACGTACATATGTCAGTGCTAATCTCACGTTTGACAGTTAGAGAAGAGTAAAAAGCTTGGAAGCCCCATAAACAGGGAACTCCAAGCTTTATTTATTGTGAAAAAAGTGCGTACTTTA
>NZ_FOJI01000037.1 GCF_900111235.1 [Clostridium] fimetarium | reverse complement strand
TTAATTTTATGTTTTAAAGGATTTACCTATGACCCGTAATACAACGCTATGTATTACGTTAGGTAGACTTAGAGGAGGTATTCTCTAAGTTTAATGGTTAAGCTATAAAGAGCATATGGTGGATGCCTAGGCACTAAGAGCCGATGAAAGACGTGACAAGCTGCGATAAGCTGTGGGGAGGAGCAAATATCCTTTGATCCACAGATTTCTGAATGGGGAAACCCAGCTGAGTAAACCTCAGTTATCATATAGCCAATACATAACTATATGAAGGGAACCCGGGGAACTGAAACATCTAAGTACCCGGAGGAAAAGAAAGAAAAATCGATTTCCTGAGTAGCGGCGAGCGAAAGGGAAAGAGCCCAAACCAAAATGCTTGCATTTTGGGGTTAGGACTGCAAAATTGATTCAATGAGGATAGAAGAACGGTCTGGGAAGTCCGGCGAAAAAGCGTGAAAGCCGCGTATTCGAAATTCAAGTTGACATAGCAGTATCCAGAGTACCACGAGACACGAGAAACCTTGTGGGAATAACGGGGGACCACCCCCGAAGGCTAAATACTACTTAGTGACCAATAGCGCATAGTACTGTGAAGGAAAGGTGAAAAGGACCCCGGGAGGGGAGTGAAAGAGAACCTGAAACCATATGTTTACAAGCTGTGGAACCACTTTATATGTGGAACCGCGTACTTTTTGTAGAACGGTCCGGCGAGTTACGTTGTCTGGTAAGGTTAAGTTCTTAAGGAACGGAGCCGAAGTGAAAGCAAGTGTTAATAGCACGTGAAATCAGTCAGCGTAGACCCGAAACCGGGTGATCTATCCATGTCCAGGTTGAAGTTGCCGTAAAAGGCAATGGAGGACCGAACACACATCCGTTGAAAAGGGTGGTGATGAGGTGTGGATAGGGGAGAAATTCCAATCGAACCCGGAGATAGCTGGTTCTCCTCGAAATAGCTTTAGGGCTAGCCTTGTATTAATCTACTGGAGGTAGAGCACTGAATTTCCTAGGGGGCGTCAAAGCTTACCAAAGAATATCAAACTCCGAATGCCAGATAGATGATGTACGGGAGTCAGACTACACGAGATAAGTTGGGTAGTCAAAAGGGAAACAGCCCAGACCTACAGCTAAGGTCCCAAAGTGTGTGTTAAGTGGAAAAGGATGTGAGATTTCAAAGACAACTAGGATGTTGGCTCAGAAGCAGCCACACATTAAAAGAGTGCGTAATAGCTCACTAGTCGAGAGGTCTTGCGCCGAAAATGTCCGGGGCTAAAACACAACACCGAAGCTTAGGAATGATGTATACTTTGTATACACTGTTGGTAGAGGAGCATTGCTGACGAGACGAAGCTGTACCGATAAGGAGCAGTGGATTGTCAGGAAGAGAGAATGCCGGAATGAGTAGCGAGATTAAAGTGAGAATCTTTAAGGCCGAATATCTAAGGTTTCCAGAGTAAAGCTGATCTGCTCTGGGTAAGTCGGGGCCTAAGGCGAGGTCGAAAGACGTAGTCGATGGACAACAGGTTGAAATTCCTGTACTGCATTATATCAGAACTGTGGGGACACAGGTGGAAAGCACAAGCCAGGAAAGGATTACCTGGCGCAAGCGGGGTAGAAGGTTGATAGGTAAATCCGTCAATCAATTCGAAGACGTAACGCGTACCGAAATTTAAGTAGGGAAGTGTGTGAGCCAGCTGTCGAGAAAAGCCGCTATTGTGTATAATGTACCCGTACCGTAAACCGACACAGGTGGATGAGGAGAAAATCCTAAGGCCGACGGGAGAAGCATTGTTAAGGAACTCGGCAAAATGACCCCGTAACTTCGGGAGAAGGGGTGCCTGTAGAAATACAGGCCGCAGAGAATTGGCCCAAGCAACTGTTTAGCAAAAACACAGGTCTATGCAAAACCGAAAGGTGAGGTATATGGGCTGACGCCTGCCCGGTGCTGGAAGGTTAAGAGGAGAGGTTAGCGCAAGCGAAGCTTTGAATTTAAGCCCCAGTAAACGGCGGCCGTAACTATAACGGTCCTAAGGTAGCGAAATTCCTTGTCGGGTAAGTTCCGACCCGCACGAAAGGCGTAATGATTTGGGCACTGTCTCGACAATGCACCCGGTGAAATTGAAATACCAGTGAAGATGCTGGTTACCTGCGCCAGGACGGAAAGACCCCATGGAGCTTTACTCTAGCTTGATACTGGGATTCGGTATTGCATGTACAGGATAGGTGGGAGACTACGAAGAGATGACGCCAGTCATTTTGGAGTCGACGTTGGGATACCACCCTTGTAGTATTGGATTTCTAACCAGCCACCGTGATCCGGTGGTGGGACAATGTCAGGTGGGGAGTTTGACTGGGGCGGTCGCCTCCGAAAGGGTATCGGAGGCGCTCAAAGGTTCCCTCAGAATGGTTGGAAACCATTCGCAGAGTGCAAAGGCATAAGGGAGCTTGACTGCGAGACCGACGGGTCGAGCAGGTAGGAAACTAGGACTTAGTGATCCGGTGGTATAAAGTGGGATTGCCATCGCTCAACGGATAAAAGCTACCCTGGGGATAACAGGCTTATCACTCCCAAGAGTTCACATCGACGGAGTGGTTTGGCACCTCGATGTCGGCTCATCGCATCCTGGGGCTGTAGTAGGTCCCAAGGGTTGGGCTGTTCGCCCATTAAAGCGGTACGCGAGCTGGGTTCAGAACGTCGTGAGACAGTTCGGTCCCTATCCGGCGTGGGCGTAGGAAATTTGAGAGGAGCTGTCCTTAGTACGAGAGGACCGGGATGGACTGACCTCTGGTGTATCGGTTGCACTGCCAAGTGCATGGCCGAGTAGCTAAGTCGGGACGGGATAAACGCTGAAGGCATCTAAGCGTGAAGCCCCCCTCAAGATGAAATTTCCCATAGCATAAGCTAGTAAGACCCCTTGTAGACTACGAGGTAGATAGGTTAGAGGTGTAAGCATGGTAACGTGTTCAGCTGACTAATACTAATAGGTCGAGGGCTTAACCAAGCGAAACATTGT
>NZ_FOJI01000025.1 GCF_900111235.1 [Clostridium] fimetarium | reverse complement strand
TTTGTCAAGCGTTTTCGATAAAAAAGTGGGTGATTTTTAAAATATAGGAGTTGAAACCCTTATAGAATAAGGGCTGGAGATTCCGAGAAGTTATTTAAATATAAAGGAGGTTTGAATATGAGTAAAATATCAGAAAAAGAATTATCTGGTCTTAATGAGATGCTAAATGAAGAGGAACTTTTGGTTAAGAAGTTCCAGATGCTTTCAGGTCATTCACAAGATCAAGAAATAAAAAATAAATTTGAAGAAATAGCACAAAAACATCAAGGACATTTTGATGAACTTTATAAGCAACTCGGATAAAATAAATGATGGAGGTATAACAACATGGAACAACAAATTTATACAGATAAAGAAGTATTAGGTGATGCATTGGCAACGGAAAAGGCTTCCACGAATCTTTATAACACATTTGCAAATGAATGTGTGCATCCAGAAGTAAGAAGTACTATGCTGCATATGCTGGAGGAAGAACATAGTATTCAAGACGATGTATTTAAATTAATGCATGAAAAAGGATTTTATCCGACTCCTGAAGCTGATGACAATAAGGTTAATCAAACCATACAGAAATTTTCTTGCGGAGTAAATTTAAAATAATTTCTATGGCTACCATTTTAAAATTGGTAGCCATTTTATTTTAGGTTATAAAATTAAATTATATTCTTTTAATATATTTAATTATCCAAAGTAATACAATTGAACCAATAACAGATACAAAAAGACTCCATAGATTAAATCCAGTAATACCATAACCACCAATAAGATTAAATATGAATCCTCCTATTAATGCACCGATAATTCCAACAATTAAATTCGCCCAAAAACCCATTTCATCATTATCACGAGTTACCATACTACCTATCCATCCCGCTAAACAGCCAATTATTAACCAACTAATTAAATTCATTATTTTTACTCATAACTTTTTCACCAATAAAAAAGCTGCAACCATATTGGCGCAACTTAATCACTATTATCTCTGGAAGTTAGAGGCTCACCACGCTCACAAGAGTGCGTGTGTACCTGATTGGGTACTTGATATATGCACATATACAAGAATGCCCTTTCTTCCAGTGTCTAGAATGCGGATGGCGGGACTTGAACCCGCACGACATTACTGCCGTCAGATTTTGAGTCTGATGCGTCTGCCATTCCGCCACATCCGCTAGAACATTTGTAATCTTATCATAATATTACGTAAAAAGCAAGAGATTTAAGTAAAATAGTTACGCAATTTGTGTATCTATTTAAAACAATATAAATCAAAGTTTAATCACCTAAAAATACTGGGAAATACTATAAAAAATAAGGTTGCATCGCGCCAAAATTTTGCAATGCAGCCTTAAATATTTGAATATTATAGATAGCAACCAAAAATTTAAATCTATATACTTACACTTAAATCTTTGATTTGCCTAATTCATACTTCGTCTCATACTTCGTCTCATATTTCTTCTAATAATTTTTCATACAATTCTTCATATTTCTTAGCTGATAGATTCCAAGAACAATCGGTAAGCATACCTCTATCTATTATCTTGTTCCACTCTCGCTTCTTTTTATAATATATATTTTTAGCGTAATCAATAATTCTAAGCATCTCATGAGCATTATAATTTGTAAATGAAAAACCCGTACCAGAATTTTCATATTCATTATATGGTTCAACGGTGTCCTTCAATCCTCCAGTTTCTCTTACAATAGGAACTGTTCCATATCTAAGACTCATTAACTGGCTTAAGCCACATGGCTCAAATAATGAAGGCATGAGGAATGCATCGCAGGAAGCATATATCTTGTGCGACATTTCTTCTGAATAGTATATATTAGATGAAACTCGGTTATTATATTTCCAGTCGTAATGTCGAAACATATTCTCATACTTCTCATCACCAGTGCCTAATATAACGAGTTGAACATCTTCAGCACAAATTTGATCCATAACATATGCAATTAAATCAAAACCCTTTTGATCTGTAAGACGTGATACGATGCCTATCATAAACTTATTCTTATCAACATCGAGGCTAAGTTCTTTTTGAAGTGCTATTTTATTTTTCCATTTTTCTTTTCTAAAGGTAATCTGATTAAAATTAAATCCAATTCGTGTATCTGTTTCTGGATTGTATTCTGTATAATCAAGACCATTTACAATTCCAAAAAGGGAATTGGATCGTGATCGCATTAAACCATCTAGTCCTTCTCCATAAAAGGAAGTCTGTATTTCTTCGGCATAACTGGAGCTAACCGTTGTTATATAATCAGCATATATAATACCACCTTTAAGAAAATTCGCATCATTATATGCTTCTAATTTGTCGGGAGTAAAGTAGGAATCTGCTAAGCCTGTAATATCACGTACCTTCTTCAAATCCCAAATTCCTTGAAACTTAAGATTGTGTATGGTCATGATAGACTTAACGCCTTGAAAGAACTCTCCACTTGCAAAACGTTCTTTTAAATAGACAGGTACGAGGCCTGTCTGCCAGTCATTACAATGTATAATATCTGGTTTAAAACCAATCGTCGGAATCGCTGAAAGGACGGCTTTACTAAAAAAAGCGAATTTCTCAATATCTTCATGGATATAACCATATGGTTTTGAACCAGAAAAGTAAAATTCGTTATCAATAAAATAAAATAAAATTCCTTCATATTCTAATTCAAAGATACCAACATACTGCGTTCTCCATGCTAAATCAATATAAAAATGTGTTTTATATACCATCTTTTCTAGATATTCTGATAAAAGACAAGTATATTTTGGTATAATTACACGAACATCATATTTATCTTTATTAAAATACTTTGGCAAAGAGCCTACAACATCTGCTAAACCACCTGTTTTAATAAATGGTACAGCTTCTGATGCAACAAATAATATGTTTTTCATATGTAGCCCCCAATATTATTAATATATACAAATAGAAGCAAAACATAGATTACCAGTATCTTCTAATTGACTGAATTGATAAATTAATACCTGTTGCAGATGCTTGCTTCACAGTGCTACCTGGTACCGATGCATGAATAATTTGACCATTACCAATATACAAGGCAACGTGTCCTGAATAACATATAATATCGCCTGGTAAAGCTTGTGATAAGTCTGCAATCCTGATTCCACCACCCATTTGACCACCAGTAGTACAGGAAAGTGTAATTCCATATTGTCTATATAAAAATGAAGTAAAACCAGAGCAATCAAAACCACTTGGATCTGAACCACCACCTCTATATGGGGTTCCTATGTATTTGTATGCAAGACTTACTACTGCTTGCCCAATGCTTGAGTCACCAGCAGGATATGAAGCAAAAACCGTTTGAGCCTTCGCAGCCGCCGCAGCCTCTTCCACTACACGTTTTTTTGAAGCAGCCTCAGTAGCTGCCGCTAATAATGCAGGAAAACTATCAATTGACTTTTGTTTATCAGCAATTGTAGTATATAATAGTGCTTGTTTATTTGTTAAATCTGTCTGTAATACATTCAAGGCATCTTGTTGTTGTGTAAGTTGTACTTTCTTGTCTGAAATTGTTTTAGATGTAACGGCAATCTCATCCAACTTCTGTCTGTCATAGTCGTATACTTTTTGCATATATTCAGCTTTATTAAGTATGTCACCCATACTGTCGGAAGTTAGTAGCGTCTCCATTATAGAAGCCTCTTGATCTTCATACATATATTTGATACGAAGTTTCATATCTTGATATTGTTGCTTTTGAGTATCTTGTGAATGCTGTAACTCTACAGTTACTTGATCCATTGATGTTGCCAACTCGGCCATTTTCCCTTGAACATCATCCATTTGTGATAATAAGACGGATAATTGGGCTTGCAAAGTTTGAAGTTCTGTTTGTGCATTCTTTTGGTCATTAGTGATTTTATTAACATCATCTGCAAATACTGTGATTCCTGTCATCGCTGTCACTAAAAGCACAGCAATTAATGTTCTAATTACTTTCTTTTTCATATTGATATCCCTCTTATATATTACAATTATTTTAAATAAATATTAAATTTCATTTAATTCTTATTATTATAATCTAAAACAACAAAGATATCAACCTAAAATGTACGTCTTTTTTAAATTTTATTTTCCAAATTATTACAGTTTTATTACATATATAATTACTACAATTTATTTAATATTATATTGTAGTCTGATTTTATCTGAAATCAAAGCAATGAATTCTGAATTGGTTGGTTTACCCTTTCCATTACTGACTGTATACCCGAATAAATCATTTAAAGTTTCAGTATTCCCACGGTTCCATGCAACTTCAATTGCATGTCTAATTGCTCTTTCAACTCTACTTGATGTGGTTTGAAATTTCTTTGCAATTGTAGGATATAACACTTTTGTAATACTATTGATAATATCATTATCTTTAATGCAAAGTAGAATTGCTTCTCTTAAATATTGGTAACCTTTTATGTGAGCAGGAATTCCTATTTCATGTATAATGTTTGTGACATTTGATTCTAAGCTCCGGTCAGATACTTGGCAAGTACTTAGTTCATTATTATTACTATTATTATTACTACTATTGCCCATTCTCGTATTTGGAAAATGCCTTTGGCCAATATTCTTAATACATCTTAATCTATTTAAAAGAACATCATTATCAAATGGTTTCATGATATAGTAATTAGCGCCGAGATTGAAGGCATCTTCTGTAATACCTTGCTGACCAACTGCACTTACAATTATAAATGTTGGTACATTTTTAATACTCTTATCATCCCGTACTCTTTCCATAACACTTAGTCCATCCAATTTAGGCATAATAATGTCTAATAATACCACATCCGGTTCCTTTTCTCTTATAATATTAAGCGTTTCTTCCCCATTTGTTGCTTTCCCAACTAAACTCAGGTCCGCTTCGTTGCTGATAACGTCCCCTAAAATGCGTAGCATGCATTCATTATCATCAGCGATTGCTACTTTTAACTTATCCATAACCTAACCCTCCTAAAATTATTAATACTTCCCTACGAGTATATATTTATTGTCAAATTATAGCAAGATGAAATCATCGCATATTCTGACAATTTATTACATTATTTTAAGTTTATCATTAAATATCTACTTATTCAACATATTTTCAACGAATATACCATATCCCATCGTAGAGTCGTCTACAAAGACATGAGTTACCGCTCCTATTATCTTATTATCTTGAATTATTGGGCTTCCTGACATACCTTGTACAATTCCATTCGTAATTTGAAGCAATTCAGGATCTATTACCTTAAATGTAATATTTTTACCTTCACCGTTGCTTGCAGGATCTGATTCGAGTATGTCAATTTCATAGTCTTTCATAGAATTCTCTACATAAGATCTTATTTTAGCAGAACCTTTATGGACCTCGTATTTATAACCGATATCCATTGGTTCTAATTTATATTCATCAATTATTTGGGTACTAATTGTTCCAAATATTCCAGAAGAAGTATTTGATGTTATAATACCTATTTGATTTTTTGCATTATAATCAATTGTTCCAACAAATTCTCCGGGTGCACCGGCTTTGCCTTTTATAATAGACACCACTTTTGCATTATATAAAATACCACCATTCAATTTTAATAATTGTCCTACATCTACATCACTTATTCCGTGGCCTAATGCACCAAAATTACTATTTGCATCAATGTAAGTCAAAGTGCCAATACCTTGAGCATCATCTCGTATCCAAGTACCAATTTTATATTCTCCAGATGCATCTTTTACGGGTAAAAGTCGAACTTCAATGCTTTCATTATTTCTTATCAAGCCTAAAATTATATTTTGATCACCAACTTTATTAATATCGGCTATTAAGTCATTTTTTGTCAATACTTTTTCTCCATTAATTGTAGTAATATAATCGCCCGCTTTTAATTTTCCTTCTGCAGGACATACACTGATTCCATCACTATCAATAACGTTTCCTGTATTAACCACTAACAATCCTTCAGTCTTCATATATATTCCAATTGGAAATCCACAAGGAATTAATTGCTGTTCCTCAACCACATTAATTGTTACTGTTTTAAAATTGAATAATCCAAACAATTTAACATTTAATGAATATTCACCTATATCTCCAGCATGAAAAGATATTGGATTATTAAAATTAATAGACGTAACGGAATTAGATGAAATTTCCCCTGTTAATGGTAAATTGAAATCAATCGTTTTAACTTCATTTTTAAATATATTGATTTTGTTTGGGATCTTTTTATCAATATAATTAACACTAAAAACAGAAATTAGTGTAACACTTACACATAATAACAAAAAGAAAAATAACCTATATTTAGTTTTAACAGATACTTTAGTCATATCGTCACGTCCCTTCATTCAGAGTTTCTGATATGCTTATTATGTACATCTGTCAAAAATTATAATATAGGTTATTATTGTTAATTTATAATGTGCTTTTTCTTCGTTTAGATTCCATTGCCATAGATTTCATCTCACTAGCATTTGTGATTACGGCATCCGTTATTGTAGTGCCACCTAATAATCTGGCAAGTTCTTCTATGCTACTTTTCTCATTCAACTCGAAAATTGAAGTTACAGTACTGTTATCTTTTAAAGATTTTTCGATTAAGAAATGGGTATCTGCCATAGATGCGATTTGTGGCAAATGAGTAATACATATTATCTGATGCATAGAAGATATTTCATTTAGCTTGTTTGAAACCATCTGAGCAGTTCTACCACTTATTCCTGTATCAATTTCATCAAAAATAAGAGTTTCTATATCATCTTTGTCAGCAAGAACCGTTTTGATTGCTAACATAATTCTCGACATTTCACCACCTGAAGCGATTTTTGCAAGTGCTTTAATATCTTCACCTGGATTAGTTGAAATCATAAACTTAGCCGTATCAAATCCATTTGCTGTAAAATTATTTGATTTATTAAATTCGACTTCAAACTTAACTTCAATAAAATTAAGTTCAATTAATGCTTGTCTGATTCTTTCGGAAAGCTTTGTTCCTGCTTCTTTTCTTATTATTGAAAGCTTTTCGCAATATTCATTCATATTATCTTCGGATTTTTTTAGATTATGTATTAGCGTTTCTTTAACACTATCAAAGTTTTCGTATTCTGTTAGCTTTTCTGATTTGACATCACGGTATTTAAGAATATCATTAATCGTTCGCCCATATTTCATTTTCAAATTGTTAATTGTATTCAAACGATTTTGAACATATTCAAATTCTTCTGCATTAAATTCCGAATCCGATATATAGTTCGATATATCTCTACCCAAATCATTTAAAATACTCTCCAAATCATTTAACTGTGCTAGCATCGGTTCTAAAGATTCATCATAGCCAACCACATTTGTTAATGCTTTCACTGATTTGCTAACCATATCAGATGCATTGTCAAAGTTGCTTTCTCCAATATAATTATTGACCTGTGAAATTTCATCAATGATTTTTTGAGAATTAACCATCTTCTTGAATTGAATTTCTAATTCTTCATCTTCTCCATCTTTCAAACCAGCGCTTTCTATGTCGTTGATTTCAAATTGAAAAAATGCAATTTCTCTTTGCCGTTGTTCATCATCAATACTCATGTCATCTAGCTTTTTCTTGATATCAAAATATCTGGAATACTCTTGCTTTAGGACGTTCTTATGTTCCGTTATTTTTGAATCGGCAAATTTGTCAATCAATTCTAAATGCTTTGATTCATTTAACAAAGACTGATGTTCATGTTGTCCATGTATATCAATTAAAATCGCCGCTATTTGCTTAACCTGTGAGGCAGTAACAGTTTCACCATTCACTTTAATTACGCTTCGACTACTGGTGATTTTCCTTGATATAAGAATTTGACCTTCATCTAATTCTTCAATATCCATGGCCTTAAGTTCGTTGATTTTGTCCTGATCATTAATTTTAAATGAAAGTTCAACAAGTGCATATTCTGCACCCTTTCGAATAATGTCAGCTGATACCTTGTTTCCAAGAGCAACATTAATAGAGCCGATAATGATAGATTTTCCGGCACCTGTTTCTCCTGTTAAGATATTTAATCCCTTTTTGAAAGATATATCAGCCTCTTCTATTAAGGCCATATTCTTTACGTATAAATTCAATAACATAAATCCTCCTTCTGATGAAAGATTCTTCTAGCAAAATGTTTCCATTAAGCCTGTTAATACCCAACAATTTTGTTAATCTTTTTCAATACTAGAAATGTGTCTTCAATCGTTCTTACAGCGCACATAATGGTATCATCGCCTGCAATACATCCTACAATTTCATGCCAACTCATTGCATCCAGTGCAGCCGCAACTGCCATAGCCATTCCAGGAACTGTTTTTATAACAAGTATGTTTTGAGCCATATCCATAGACACAAAACCATCTTTTAATACTCGCATGTATTTATCATTCATCTGATTCTCTTTACTCTGCAAAACAACATACTTTTGACGTTCGCCATTAACAGACATTTTCGTAAGTTTTAGTTCACGAATGTCTCTTGAAACAGTTGCTTGCGTTACATTAAATCCAGATTGATTTAATGTATCCGCTAACTCTTCCTGCGTCTCGATGTTGTTCTTTGTGATTAGCTCAATTATTTTACAATGTCTTTGTGATTTCACACTACTCCGATCGGCCGATTCGGCGGCACTCAAATTCTAATTATACATCTTCTCGCGAATAATCTGTAGGAAGCTTAACTTATTAGTCTTGATAAATGATGCCTTATGTTCAGCTCTTGTTATAACAATCTTATCTCCGGTAATCATATTACAGAATAGTTCTCCGTCAAATGATGCAACGCGCTCTTCTAAAAGACCTTTGTTATCACTCATCTCAATAACAATCTTATCATCTGCTCCAAGAATAATACTCCTTTTGTTAAGTGTATGAGGACATATTGGTGTTATCATCATCAATTCGGCATTCGGTTGTACAATTGGTCCACCAGCCGATAAGCTATATGCTGTTGATCCTGTGGATGTGGCAATAATAACACCATCTGCAGAATAAGAATTAAGGTACTCATCATTTACATAAAGGTCAAAATCAATCACTCTAAGAATACCGCATCTGTTAATAACAATATCGTTTAATGCTGTATTTTTATAAATGAGTTCTTCATTCCTATATACACAGCCTTGAAGCATCATTCTGTTATCAATTTCATATTCACCTTTAATTAGTGATGCTAATGCAGGATATATTGTGTCCTTTTCTGTCGCTGTAAGGAATCCAAGTGTACCAAGATTAACCCCAAACATCGGAAGATTCTTCTTGTTAATATCTCTTGCGGCTTGAATTAATGTACCATCACCGCCTAATACGATTACACATTCAATATCATCTGGAATTAAATCTGCATTCGTATATCTATACTTAGTATACATAACATCTTCTTCAAAATCTTGACACTGACATTCTTTGCCCATGCTTATCAAATAATTCATGATCTCATTTGTAAAAGAATAATCTGAGTCTTTACTTTTATTTGTAATTATATAAAACTTATTCATAAAACTCCCAACCGCTCTGCGTAATACTAACATTATAAGCCTGCAGGCATTTACTCAAGATTGCATTATCTATATATATTCTACAACACTTCATGTGCTTTTTCAACAATTTCAATGACCGCAAATGAAATTTTATCATAAACACCTTCTGTATGATTTTGCAAATGTAATAAATATTCAATATTTCCTTCTGGACCCTTTACTGGAGAAAATTCAAGATTTAGCACTTCAAAGCCTATAGATATTGAGAATGCTATTACTTTTTCAATAACATCTATATGTACAGCCTTATCCCTGACAACGCCTTTTTTTCCGACTTTTTCACGGCCAGCTTCAAACTGTGGTTTAATCAAACAAACTATCTGTGCATTATCCGTTAACAGATTTTTGACGGGTACTAATATTTTTGAAAGCGAAATAAATGATACGTCAATGCTTGCAAACGCAATTAAGTCGGGCACATCTTTAGGCTCAACATATCGCATATTTGTTTTTTCCATCACAACTACTCTTTCATCTTGACGGAGCTTCCAATCCAACTGCCCATGACCCACATCCACTGCGTATACCTTTATTGCTCCATTTTGAAGCATGCAATCAGTAAAACCGCCAGTTGAAGAGCCAACGTCCATGCATATCTTTCCATCAACAGTAACATCAAAATTAGACATTGCTTTTTCTAATTTTAGACCGCCACGACTTACATATTTTAAAGTGTGTCCCTTGATTTCAATAGGTACATCTATATCAAAGGATTGCCCTGCTTTATCTTCTCGTTCACCATTGACAAAAACAATTCCCGACATGATAATTGCCTTAGCCTTTTCTCTTGAATTAGCTAAACCTCTACTAAATAATAGTACATCTAATCTTTCTTTCATTACAAGCCCTCAATTTCTCTATATGTGGAAATAATCTTATTCACGATTGTTGTTGAATCTATTCCTGTTTCTCTTTTTAAAATATCGACACTACCATGTTCAATATAATCATCTGGTAACGAGATATTTAATGTTTTGATTTTATAATTATTATTAGATACGTAACAACATACTCTTTCACCAAAACCACCAATGAATACATTTTCCTCTAAAGTTATTAGTAATGAGTGTGTATCTACGATTTTATCTATTAGCTCAGTATCAATTGGCTTTATAAATCTTGCATTAATTAAGGTCACATTATATCCCATATCTTTCAATGTATCTCTAACTATTTCGGCTGTAATCATCATATTACCTACGGCCATAAGTGCAATATCTTTTTCCCATATAATAATCTCTGATTTTCCATATAATATTGGTTCTTTATTATCTTCAAAGCCAGTATAAGCCTCACCTCTTGGATATCTAATCGCAATTGGTCCATAAAAGTCTTCCACTGCATATTCAATCGCTACGCCAAGCTCCCAAGCATTCTTAGGGGCAAATATAGTCATATTTGGTATAATAGATAAAAATGACAAATCAAAAATTCCTTGATGTGTTTCACCATCACTACCTACTAAGCCAGCTCTGTCAATTGCAAATACAACATGTAATTGTTGTATACAAACATCATGGAGTACTTGGTCAAAAGCTCTTTGTAGGAATGATGAATACACGCCAAATACAGGTATCAAACCATCAGCTGCTAATCCAGCTGCAAACGTAACCGCATGCGCTTCTGCAATTCCAACATCAAAAAATCGTTCAGGAAAATTCTTTTTGAACTTAGAAAGTCCAGTCCCATCAGGCATTGCAGCCGTAATGCCAACTATTTTTTTATCAGCGGTTGCCAGGCTACATAATTTATTTGAAAAGACTTGTGTATAGCTTAGACTGGAGCCTGTAACAAGAGGCTTACCAGTTTTTATATTAAATGGCCCAATACCATGAAACAAACTAGGGTTTTTCTCAGCTGGAATATATCCACGACCTTTTTCGGTTATAACATGTATAATCACTGCATGATCAATTCTTTTTGCGACTTTAAATACTTTGATTAATTTCATTATGTCATGACCATCAATTGGCCCAAGATAAGTAATTCCCATATCTTCAAAAATCTGTTTTGGAACTAAGAATTGTTTTATATTTGCCTTGGTTTTCTTGATTTTACTAACAAGTAAATCACCTTTTGGTAACTTTGAAAGTGTATTAGAAACGCCTTCTTTTAAATCATAATAAGATTGAGAGGTACGAACGTCTTCAAGCATTTTAGAAACGCCACCAACGTTTTCAGAAATGGACATATTATTATCATTCAGAACAATAATAAAATTCCCTTTTATTCTCGATGCATTATTAAGCGCCTCGTATGCCATACCTCCGGTTAAAGCGCCATCACCAATTACAGAAATAATGCTATTATTTCCACCTTTGATCTGTCTTGAATAAGCATAACCAAGTCCAGCAGATATTGATGTAGAACTATGTCCCGTATCAAATGCATCATAATCGCTTTCGTTTCTTTTAGGAAAGCCACTCATTCCACCAAACTTTCTTAGTTGGTCAAACTTTTCTTTCCTTCCAGTGAGAATCTTATGTGTATATGATTGGTGTCCGACATCCCAAATTAATTTATCCTCAGGGAGATTAAATGCAATGTGCAAAGCCATTGTTAATTCTACGACACCAAGATTAGAGGCCAAATGACCTCCTGATTTGCTTATTTTTTCTATGAGAAATTGTCTAATCTCACTAGCAAGCTTTTGATATTCACAAGAATCTATATTCTTGATATCATTTGGCTTATTAATCTTTTCAAGTATCATTTAAATCCCTACTTTTCTCTATGAATTAGTTTCAATATTAATTGTTCCAAAAATTCATTATTTCCAACTATTTTCAATAATTCTATTGCTTCTTTTGATAATTTTTCAACATCTGATAAAGATTTTTTCATACCATATAGTGTAACGTAAGTTGTTTTATTGTTTTTTTCATCACTAAGAACGGGTTTTCCAAGTACTTCTTGCGAACTGATAACATCTAAAATATCATCTTGAATCTGAAAAGCCAAACCAACTTTCTTGCCTACTTCTAAAAGCTTATGAATATCTTGATTGCTTGCGCCGGCTAGTTCCGCCCCTATTGTAAATGATGCTTCCAACAATGCTCCTGTTTTAAGCAAAAATATAAAGTCCAACTGTTCTTCATTCATTGTTTTGTTAGTAAGTAAAACATCTAATGTCTGACCGCCAACCATACCATAAATCCCTGCTTTCTCAGATAGGATTTTGCAGGAATTGATTACATTTTTTACACTTACACAATCACAATTGTTTTCTTTATTAGAAGTACTATCACAATCACAACTTCTATCATTATTACTACTTCTATCATTATTGCAACTGCTATCATTATAACAGAAATCAAATGCTTTTAACATTGTTTCATATGCGAAATTAAGTAGCCCGTCACCTGCCAGTATGCCAATATCTTCGCCAAATTTTTTGTGTGTTGTAAGTTTTCCTCTTCTATAGTCATCATTATCCATAGCTGGTAAGTCATCATGTACCAATGAATAAGTATGAATCATCTCAATAGCCGCCATAAAAGGTTCAACAACTTTCGAAGTTCCACCACACATTTTATATATTTCACATAATATCATAGGTCTTAATCTCTTACCACCAGCTAAAACACTATAATTCATTGCCTCAATCACAGTGACCTGCATACCTTCTTTAGCGGGTAAATGCTTGCCAATCACCTCATCAATATAATTGACACGTATATTCATTTCCTTATCAAATTCCATCATGTTCGCCACTCTTATCCAAAATGATAATTTGTTTTTCAACTTTATCCAATTGAATATTACAATTTTTAATTAACTTAATTCCTTCGTTATACATTTTAAATGATTCGTCTAAAGATAATTGACCATTTTCTAGATTGTCAATTATTTTTTCAAGACTTCCAAATGATTCTTCTAATGTTATTGCTTTCGCCATCTTAGACCTATCCTTTTTGTGTTATTTACCTGGTTATACTTGTCTTTTCAACAACCTTCGCTACGATTACTCCATCTGATACATGGATTTTTAAATGCTCGTATAACTCAACATTATTTATAGTATTGACAGCATTTCCTTTCAGATTCTCTGCGTAAGCATATCCTTGGCTTAATTTACTAAGTGGCGATAATCCATTCAGTCTTTCACATAAGATTGCCAATTCATGTTTTTTATATTTCAGCTTATTTTGAATTGCATAATTAAGCTTATCTTCCAAATCCATAATGCGTTGTCTTTTATCATTAATCTGATTAATCGGATTAAGATAATTGAGCTTCAAATAGTACTTTTCCAATAAATTCCTTTTCGTATATATTATACGGTCAAAATTCTGATTCAAAACATGATGATAAGAATTAATTTGTTCTTCTATCAAATGAATATCAGCGACTGCTAACTCAGCAGCAGCAGATGGTGTTGGGGCTCTAAGATCACTAACAAAATCAGCTATCGTAAAATCAGTTTCATGACCAACCGCTGAAATTACAGGGGTATTACAATTAAAAATTGCTTTTGCAACGATTTCTTCGTTGAATGCCCATAAATCTTCAATTGAGCCTCCGCCTCGTCCAACTATGATTACGTCAAGGTTCATACTATCAAGTGTTTCAATCCCTTTTACAATAGAATCTTTTGCATTATCTCCTTGAACGAAAGCTGGAAATAAAATCAATTGAACATACGGATTACGTCTTTTTGATATATTAATGATATCCTGGATTGCTGCCCCCGTACTTGCAGTAACGATACCAATACGTCTAGAGAAAGCTGGAATTGGACGTTTATACTCACTTGCAAACATCCCCATCTCTTCCAAGTTCTTTTTTAATTCTTCAAAACGCTTGTACAAATCACCAGCGCCCTCAAGCGTTATCTCATTGGCATATAATTGATATTTACCATCTCGTTCATACACATCAATCCTACCATTTACGACAACCTTTTGGCCTTCTTTTAATTGAAAAGCGAGGTCTTTTGCTTGTCCAGCAAACATAACTGCTGAAATAGAGCCTAATTCATCTTTCAAAGTAAAATATATATGACCAGACGTGTGATGTTTGCAATTAGAAATCTCACCCTTAATAGAAACTTTATTAAGGACAAAATCCTGTTTGAACATATTTTTGATATATATATTAATCTGAGTAACTGAATATACACCTGCCATATTATATTTATCCTCGATATTATTATTCTTCTTCTTTTTCTTCTTTTTCTTCTTCTATTAACTTACCTAATACACCATTAATAAATGAAGGTGAAGTATCCCCTCCAAATGTCTTAGCTAATTCTACAGCTTCGTTAAGCGCTACGTTAGTAGGAATATCTTCATCAAAATCCATCTCAAATATTCCAAGCCTTAAAATTGCCAATTCAACCTTACCTAATCGATCCAGTTTCCATCCTTTTGAAATTTCATCTAGTTTGGCATCAATTTGTGGTAATAATTCAATTACTTTATCAGCTCTTTCGGCCACGTAATCACGCTCTTTCGCAGTAATGTCTTCAATTCTATCCAAATATAGAAGTTCTTGTTCCTTCATCTCAGATAAATTGTGGAACTCAACTCTGAATAAAATCATAAAGACATGTTTTCTTATTATTGTTCTTTTCATTATTATTATTTTTCCTTCCGGGGAGTTATTGCCTGCTTATGAATGATGTTTTATGTTAAGCAGACATATGGAATCATTGCGAAAAAAGGGTGTCAATATTTAGACACCCTAAGATTATACAATATTTAGTTGTTTTTGTCGATATTAACACCAGCAATTCTTACATTTACTAATGAAACCTCAAGACCTGTCATAGTTTCGATTGCTGTTTTAACTTTTTCCTGCACTTTAGAAGAAACCTCAGGAATTCCATAACCATATTTCAGATTAAGTGCTAAATCAACTGCTACAGATGTTTCATTGACAGTAACTTTGACTCCCTTAGAAAGATTTTTCATTCCAAGCTTACTAACAAGTTCATTCGTTATGTTTCCAGCCATAGAAGAAACGCCTTCTATTTCAGTTGCGGCGAGTCCCGCAATAATAGCTACTACTTCATCGGCAACTCTTACTTCACCGACATTTACATTTTCGTGTATTGTATAATGATTACCTTTATCTTCAAATTCTTTCGTCATTGATATGCCTCCTGCTTATCTAATAAGTATTATTATGTACATTATAATAAACATTTTCAATTTTTGCAAATATTTATTACAATCTTGTCTGCAGTCATATTTGTTTTCCTTTTCACAATATCTTCAATTTGAACTCTATCAGTATCTGAAAGCTCTGCTTTTCCTATTACGACATCAACTGTTCCATCCACAATTGATACAACTGAATCAGTAAATCCTTTTGCTTCTAAAAGTAATTCAGCTGCCATTTCTTTTTCCGACGCATCCGCTAATAATGTAATTTGATTTACAGCATTCTTTTTTACATCAGCAGCAATGTTTGCATTGTTTACAATTTCAAGTAATGTTTCTTTGTTTTTAGCTCTAACTGTTTCTCTATTCAGCTTTGCGGCAGAAATAATACTACTAGTATTTGCTGAAGTTAAAACTGCAGTCCCAGGTTCTTCTAAACTGTTAGCATCTGGGTCAACGTCATTACTACTTATTTCTGCTGATGTAGGATCATTTCCTGCACTTGTATCTATTATATCTCTTAAGTTCCCTGAATAATTAATATACCCAGCTACTGCAATCATTATTGCCAATACTGTAATAATAATTTGATTTTTCTTAAATGATTTTTTCAAGATAACCCTCCTAAAAATAATATTGTATTAGCTTTAAACACAGATTATTTATGTACTATTATTCTTAACAATATTCTTATATCGTTAAATTAATGCTTCTTTTTTTAAAAATGTATAATAATTTTATTCTATGGGTGAAAATTTTCTTCCACTCACCCTGGACTCATCTTTAAAACTTGAATTTTGTGTACGGGGACAGATAATAGTGCTGCAATTGCATTCGTAATATTTGTAATGACGGTGGCATCTGAACCACCTTCGGCAATCACCATTACACCCTCCACTTCTGGTTTTATTTCCTGAGATACATATGGTTGACTACCACCACTTCCATTATCTGAATATAGATACGCTTGAGCAGTAGACTTTTCAAGGGAGTCACTAATACCGCCATCACTGTCTGTTGTTTTGACTATTTTTTCTGAATATGTATCTTCACTAACCAGTACTTTTTCGCTGCTCGCCTTGAGTGTAACCATAACCTTTACTTTTCCTACACCTTGAACTTTTACCAATAAACTTTCTATTTTTTTTTCCAAATATTCTTCATAATCTGTTGTATTAGTTGAACTGGCATTTGAAGTAACATTTGAAGCTGTTGAACTAGAATCGCTATTAGAACTTTTCGTTGGTAAAGAAATAACGATTAACAAGATTCCAGCCATAATGAGTATTAATAGTTTGTCTTTTCCAACATTTTTAAAGTGCTTATCTTTGAAATCATTTAGCGAAAACTTTTCTTTCATAGTAATTTACTCCTATTCGCTTATATTTACGTTATCAGGTGATATATGATAAAAATCTGCAATACTATTTTTGATAGTTATACTTGCAACACTCAAATTACTATTTGAGTCACTCTTAGTACCGCTCTCTGAATTTTCAGCTTGAATTTTGATTTTATCTACAATGACTTTATTTTCATTCGTATATTTTTTTGATACCTGCAATTGAATGTCTTTGATTTGTCCAAATGTTTTGCTTTCTGAATCCATATCAAAATCAACTGTAGTCTTAACTGGAAACAAGTAATTATCAGTAACAATTTTCTCTACATTTTTAATAACCTCTTCTTTATATGGTTGGGCAATGCTATCATAATTTGTCTTCTCCGCATATTGTAAATCCATACGCATTTCACTAATGGAATCATTTGAAATGGCTGAATTGTAAATATCTTCAAATATAGTATCTAACTTAAAAAAACCTGTTAAAGGACTTATAACCACGGCGATAAGAATTAGTCCTATGAAAAATTTTATGTATTTTTCGTAATTTCCGTTTGGGAGAACATGTATTATAAAATTTGAAAATATATAAAATATAACAATTTGTTTTACCCAAGAAAGTATGCTTTCCAAATGATATCCCCCCTCTTCTTTTCAAATATCTGAAAGCTACATTGTATAATAATTTACATTTGTGGATGCACATATTATTGCGATTGTAATTAGAAACATTATCGCCGAATAAATAACTGTCGTCAAAAGTATATTCATGCCTTCTGCTGTTGCATTGATACACTCAACAATTCTTTTATCAGCCACCGGTTGAACGATTGCACTTATAAATTTATATGTAATAACAAATATTACTAACTTTATAATTGGAATCGAACAGATTACTACTACAACAATTAAAGCTGCGACACCTATTCCATTTTTCACTAATGTTCCTGCTCCAATAACGGTTGTCGATATTGCACCTATCCCACTTCCTATTCCAGGAATCATTCCTAGTGCTTTCGATAAAACGCTACTTTGAATTGAGTCGGCAACGGGTAATACAAGGCTTTGAATTGCATTAATACCAATTACTGCAGCTAAGCATGTTTTCATGATCCAACCAATAATCAATTTTATTAATGCACTTAATTTGGATAAACTTTCTTCTTTTGCAATGCAGTCAGCTGCAGATATCATTACAAATATATAACTTCCCTTTATTACAACATTTAAAAACACCCAGTTTACAACAGTAATAATTAATAGGATAAATTCATAATATGCCATTGAGCTCATACTTCCAGAGGTAAGTGCAATGGATGTAGCATAAATTGGAATCAAGGCTTTCATAAATGCTAATACGGATTGAATTGCTGTCGTAGCTGTACTTGCAGCCACTGAAAATATTGCAATCAGTATCGTTACCAATGCAATACAGGTTACAAAGAATCCAGTTTGTGATATCTGTTGATTATTAAATGCATTTGAAAAATTAGTAAAAAACGCAGAAATGATTGCCAATGCTATCACCTGAATAATTGCCTTTTTATTACTGACAAGTTCTTTTGTAAGTGTTGATTGTAGCTGCTGTATGAAATTTTGCTTTAATGATGTTTTCCCACCTGAAATGATATCTGTCACTAAACCTTTAAAATCAATATCCGTGTCTGTGGCCTTATCGAGAGAGGAAAAATCAAACAATCCTAATTGATCTTTATTCGTATCCTCAGCTTTTGCACTTATCATAAAAAAACCTTGTACTAATAAAAAAGTGATTAAAAATACAACTAAATATCTATTAATAATAACTCCCTTCTTATCCAATGAATTTATCTATTGTCTCCATTAATGATAAAACAATTGGCATACTCACTGCAAGAATGGATATTTTTCCAAATATTTCTATTTGTCCAGATACAGAATTGTAACCGGCATCCTTGCATATACTTGATGTTAATTCTGATATGTATGTTATTCCCACCATTTTTATTAAAGCCTCTATATATGTTTCGCTAATACTGATATATGATTGTACTTTATTAATGGTTTCAACAATAACCCCTACTTTACCAACTACATAAAAAAACAGAATAACCGAAGTGCCAAGCGCAATATATGTGCTGTATTCATTCTTTCCATTTTTCAACATGATGGCTAATAAAACGCCTGTTATTGCAAGAATTGATAATTTTATAATCTCCATATATTTTCACCCTTATTATTTCTATGTCTTGCTTTCGATTCATACTAATCACCATGCATATATATTTTCTTTTTATTTCATTTATAATTCAAATAATTTCTTGATTGTTTCAAATAAATCATATATATATGGAATAATCCAAAAGAGTACAAGAATCAGTCCTGCAAGGCTAGTTAGAAATGCATGTTCCTCTCTGCCACTATGTTTTAGTATTTGGCTGATTACAGAAACCAAAATACCAACTGCTGCGATTTTAAATATTAAACTGACCTCCATTGAGCCCCTCCAACTAAATGATTATTATTGTAATAAATACACCCACCGCTAAACTTACACTTTTATATACTCTACACTTTTGTGCAATTTCTCCATTTGCTAATGATATATCCATATTCAGATGTTCCAAATACAAATCAATTGTATTCAAATGCATATCTTTGTCTAAATATCCTAAGTTATCTCCCAGGTTCTTAAATTGTCCAAGATCAGTGATATTTAAGGCAGAAGTTTTAAGATACTTATTTGTGTTTTCATACCAAATTGTCTTGAAATTTTTTTCACTCATTTGATTTAATTCTTTGCTAACATTTAAGAAGAAATCTTTTGCAAATACCATCGCAATTCTATTAGAAATCGACTCTAATGCATCCGGCAAAGCAGTTCCTGCATATTTAATTTCTCCACGTAACATGATCATTACCTTTTTGATTGTATTTAGCTGAGTGATTCTGTCCTTAGCATTTACACACTTCATATATCCCCAAGCAAATGAACCTGTAATGATTAAAATTGAGCCTACTATTTTTAGCACAATTTTTACCCCCTATTCTAAACTGATTAAATCTTTAATTGTTCCAACGCCATTATCCTTTGATAAAATAATGAATCGATTAAATAATTTTTCACTTATTAAGCGATTCAGTATTGGCTTTTGCATAATATCTTCGTATGAATCACCATGCACAGATCCGATTACTGTACACCCGCAATTAATAATATATTCAATTGCTTCAACGTCACTTGCTTTACCAATTTCATCTACTGCAATCACTTTTGGCGACATTGATCGAATCAGCATAATCATTCCTTCATCTTTTGGGCAGCAGTCGAGTACATCGGTTCTTATACCCAAATCATTTTGCGGGATACCCATATAGCAAGCGCCTATCTCTGAACGCTCGTCTACCACCCCAACTGTTTGTCCTATATAATTACTTGTCCCATTTGAAATCTGTCTTATCATATCTCTTAAAAGCGTTGTCTTCCCACATCCAGGAGGAGAAATAATTAAAGTATGCATAAGTCTGTCCTCTTTATGAGCAAATTGAAGTACTTTATCCGAACAACCCTTTATCTGGTGAGATAAACGAACATTTATAAATGATATGTATTTTATTGTCTTTACATAACCGTTTTCAATTATGGCCTTCCCTGCAATTCCAACCCTATGCCCCCCTGTGATTGTTATATAACCTTGCTTAATTTCTTCTTCAAATGCATATAATGAATAATTGCTTACATGTTCCATTGTCTCTCTAATCATTTGTGCAGAAATTGTTATTCTGTGGATAATCACCTCTCTGTTATCATATATACATATCAATGGTTGGTTAATTCTTAACCGAATTTCCTGTAGTTTATTAAAATCCATATCTTGATATGTCAAGGTTGTCCTTATAATATCCGGAAAAATCCTACACACTTCTACTATCCTTTTATTATCACAATTCATAATCCATCTCCTTTCTCAAAATATATGATATATATAGCTTGTATATGTATAAATATTTATCCCATTTTAAAATTAAAATAGACAGGCCTACCACAAATGTATGATAGCCCTATCTATTTAAGTATAAAAAATATATTTATTTACTTTATTTTTTTCTTCTCCTCAATCGTCTTTATCCAAAATAAATTACGATAAAAGATTGTTAAAAGGGTTCTATAATAAATGTTGGGGTATGATAAAAGGACACAAAAATAGGCCACCACAAAATGTGACCTATTTTCCCTGTCTTTTTCATTCTATAAAGCTTATATTTCATGTCTTTTCAGTCAATAAAGCTAATGTTTCATGTCTTTTTTCAGTCTATTAAGCTTATATTTTTATAAATCAGCCAAGTAAATTTTAAGCGTTAAACCAACAAAGTATCCAGTGAATATCAATTTATAAGGATGTGTTTTGCCGTAGACCAGCTGAAAGCAGCGTTAATCTTTTGTCAAGACTCTTATGAAAATCGAACGAAGTGAGACTTTTCATCATCTTAGAGGCTTGTAAAAAAGATGCTGCTTGAAGGAAAGGCAGGCAAAACACATCCTTATAAATTGATATTCACTCACAACCTAAATCAAAGTTTTAACACCTTAAAATTCACGCTTTTCAAAATATAACCCGTATCTCAGTACCAACCCCGATTTCGCTTTCAAGTTCCATCCTAGCATTGTTCTGGGATAAAATATGTTTTACGATTGCCAATCCCAAGCCAGTTCCACCAGTTGATTTTGAACGACTCTTATCAACTCTGTAAAATCGTTCAAATATACGTTCTTGGTTTTCCTTTGAAATCCCAATCCCATTATCCTTAACAGTTAAAATAACATCATTCTCAATTTGATGAATTGAAACAAATACAATTCCATTTTTGACATTATATCTAATTGCATTGTCACAAAGGTTATATACCACTTCCTCTATCATACCTTTATTCGCTTGAATAACACAATGCTCTCCACTAAAATTAAGAGTGACAATATTTTTCATAGCATTCACTCTAAGCATATTAACGCAATTATTTGCAACTTCAAACAAATCAAATTCTTCAAATTGGACTTGCATATCTATGACATCTAATTCTGAAAGCCGGATTATATCGTTAATCATAGTTAATAGCCTACTTGAATTGCGATGGATTTCTGTCGCAAATCGAACGACATCAACTTCATTCGTCATTCCATTCTCAATCAATTCTGAGTACCCTGAAATCGAAGTAAGAGGGGTCTTTAATTCATGTGATACATTTGCTGTAAATTCTTGACGTAACTTTGCATTTTTTAATATATCTTCATGTTGCTTATTGATTGTATTAATAAATGGGACCAATTCCTTATACGTGGAAATCGAACAGTAATCATCCATATTATTTGCTAGCTGTTCAATCGGTGCTACAAATGATTTTACTAAAAGATGTGAGATAAACATACATATAGCAAATAATCCCAAAGCAACAGACATCATAAGTGGGATAACTTTGCTAAATATACTCCATATACTTCTAGCTTCTTTTGCAACTCTAAGTACCGAACCGTCCGGTAATATCTTAGCGTAATAGAATGTGCTAATCTTCATTGTTGAAGATGTTCTGATTGAAGTACCTTCGCCAACTGACAACGCTTGTGCAACTTCTACCCTAGCACCGTGATTTTCCATTTCAAGAGAATTAGCATAACTATCATATTTTACTGTTCCATCACTTGATATTAATGTTATTCGAATATTATCAATATTTGAACTATATGAATTGTTAACAATATCATCTACCAAAGCAGAGCTTTCTAAGACGTGAGCGTATGTTTTTAGATTTTCAAATACTTCAGTTTTAAATAAACCATAAAATACAACTACGGAGAATATCATTGTAAGGATAATTGTCAAAGCTCCAACTCCAAGTAAGAACATATTTATCTTCTTTTTCACTAATAGACCTCACTTTATTCAATAATATATCCGACGTTTCTTATGGTTTTAATTCTAGATCCAGCCTCACCTAATTTTTGTCTTAATGTCTTAATATGCATATCAAGCGTTCTTGATTCGCCTTCAAAATCTAGTCCCCATATTCTATCAAGGATTATATCTCTAGACATTACAATTCCTGTATTAATCATAAGAAATTTAAGCAAGTTATATTCCTTAAAAGTAAGCTCACAAAGATTATTGTCCACATATACTGCATGTTTTTCATTATCTAAGAAAATATTATTTAAAGACAAATACTTCTCAGTTTCCATATCTGCACTTCTTCTAAGTAACGCTTTTACCCTTGATATTAATTCCATTACACCAAATGGCTTAGTTATGTAATCATCAGCCCCTAAATCCAAACCTTTTACTTTATCAATCTCTGTTGTCTTAGCCGTAATCATGATAATTGGAACTTTTCTTGTCTCTGAAACGGAACGAAGCTTTTTTAATATATCAAGTCCATCCTCATCTGGTAGCATAATGTCCAGGATTATTAAATTAGGTACTTTTTCAGCAACTTTTTTAAAGAAATCTTTTGCAAATTCAAAATCCACTATCGTATGTCCACTATTTTTAAGCGCAAATGTCTCAATCTCACGTATGTTCTTATCATCTTCAACAATATAAATTAATGACATATAATTCCACCTCCTAGATATGACCACTTGGAAAGTGAAAAATCAGTACTCACTTTCCAAGTAATTAATCATGATTTTATTAAATTTATAAAAATCAGTACTTTATAAATTGTCTTCAGCTTCAATATTAAATTCATGCTTTCCAACAATTGAAAAAATTACCCATTCAGCAATATTAGTGGCATGATCGCCTATTCTTTCAAAATATTTACCTATCATAATTAAATCAGTTGCCTGTTCAGCATATTCAGGGTTTTCTTTGATCATCTGGATCAATTCTTGCTTTATTTCAACAAAAAGATCATCTACAACATCATCTTGTTGAATAACGTTATTAGCAAGTTCAATATCCTTCTTTACAAATGCATCAATACTATTAACAACCATAACCGTTGTTTCTTTTGCCATTTCTTGAATATGATCAAACTTTTTAATATGTGGCGAATTAGCCATACTGATTGTTATCTCTGAAATATCTGATGCATGATCTCCGATACGTTCCATATCCGTGATCATTTTAAGCGCAGCAGAAATAAGTCGTAAATCCTTCGCTACAGGCTGTTGTTGTAATAATAATTTAAGACAAAGTCCTTCTATCTCTTTTTCTTGTCTGTCAACTTCATCGTCAAATGCAATCGCTTGCTGCGCTTTTTCAATATCCTTATTCACTAATGCATTAATTGCCATCGCAATGGCTTGTTCAATCAAACTACCCATTTCAATTAATTCGTTATTAAGCTGATCTAACTGTTTATCAAATCGATTTCTCATCATCCAAACCTCCCCGTTATATAATCTTCTGTTCTCTTATCCTTTGGCATAGAGAACAATTCTTGTGTATCATTAGATTCTATTATTTCTCCAAGTAAAAAGAACACTGTTTTATCTGAAATCCTAGTCGCTTGTTGCATATTATGAGTAACAATTACGATTGTGTAATCTTTCTTTAGCTCTAACACTAAATCTTCAATTTTAGATGTTGAAATTGGGTCAAGTGCTGAAGTTGGTTCATCCATAAGAATAACTTCAGGTTGAACTGCAAGCGCTCTTGCTATGCATAATCTTTGTTGCTGACCACCGGAAAGGCTTAAAGCACTTTTTTTCAGTCTATCCTTTAATTCATCCCATATGGCAGCATTTCTAAGTGATTTTTCTACAATCTCATCCAGTTTTGCTTTTGACTTAACGCCATGTGTTCTTGGACCAAATGCAATATTATCGTATACACTCATTGGAAATGGATTTGGTTTCTGAAATACCATACCAACTCTTTTTCTTAATAAATTCACATCCATATCACCATAAATATCTTCATTATCAAGAAGTACTTTACCAGTGATTTTACAGCCTTCAATTATATCATTCATACGATTAAGCGTTTTTAAGAATGTTGATTTGCCACATCCTGAAGGACCTATAAATGCTGTGATCTTATTCGCTACAATATCTAAACTAACATTATCCAATGCTTTGAAATCACTATAAAATAAATTCAAATCTTCTATCTTAAATTTATTTGTGTTATTTAATATAATATTATTTCCCATTAGTTATTTCCTTTCGATATTCTCTTTGCTATAAAGCTAGAAAACCAATTGATTAAAATGACAATAAATAGAAGTACTACTGCAGTTGCATAAGATTGGTCTATATGCAAACCTTCCCTTGACAATGAATACATATGCACGGACAAAGTTCTACCGGATGCAAACACATTGCTTGCAACAGAGGTAGCGGTTCCTGCAGTATACATAAGTGCAGCAGTTTCACCAACAATTCGCCCAATGGACAAGATTACGCCTGATAATATACCTGGAACAGCTGATGGAAGAACAATTTTAAATACTGTAACTAGTTTTCCTGCTCCAAGTGCAAAGCTACCTTCTCTAAATGAGTCAGGGACAGCAAGCAAAGCTTCCTCTGTTGTCCTCATCACAATAGGTAGTACCATAATTGCAAGTGTAAATGCACCTGCTAATATTGAGTATCCCCAATGTAATGCCATAACGAAGAATAGCATACCAAAAAGTCCATATATAATCGAAGGAATGCCAGACAATGTTTCTGCTGTAATACGTACTATCTCAACTATTTTATTCCCTTTTTTCGCATATTCAACTAAGTAGATTGCTGCAAATATTCCAAATGGTACTGCAATTATTAATGATATAAAAGTCATAATTAATGTATTAATAATTGCTGGCATCATAGAAACATTGTTCGATGTATATGTCCATGTAAATAAATCTAATGAAAGATGCGGAATACCTTTAATTAAGATATATCCGACCAAAAAGCCTAGAACCAATATTGTTATTGCGCAAGCAATTACAACAAGTAATAATAATATGAACGAAAGAGGGCTTCTTTTGTATGACTTCATCTTTTGAGCAAAGGTCCGTTTATTAATTGCTTTTATTTCCATTATACTCTAGACCTCCTTTTCAATAAAGAGAATAGTAAATTAATCATTAAGATAAAGACAAATAACACAACACCAGTGGCAATCAAGGCTTCTCGTTGCAAGTCTACTGCATAACCCATTTCCATTACAATATTCGTGGTGAGGGTTCTTACTCCATCTAAAATACCTCGTGGTAATGCGGGCTGATTTCCGGCTATCATAACAACTGCCATTGTTTCACCGATTGCTCTGCCAATTCCAAGTACTACAGCTGCTGTAATTCCTGACTTTGCGGCAGGTAATGTTGCAAAAAATACACTCCGCTCATGACTTGCACCTAAAGCCAAGGAGCCTTCATAATAACTTTCTGGAACAGCTCTAATAGATGCTTCAGAAACTCCGATAATTGTTGGAAGAATCATGATTCCGAGCAGAATAGATGCGGTAAGTATATTATTCCCATCGTTTCCATTTACATCAAACAAATTTCTTATTAAAGGTACCAATACAACTAACCCAAAAAATCCATATACTACTGAGGGTATTCCCGCTAATAGTTCAATGGATGGTTTTAAAAACCGATATAATTTTTTGGGACAAAATTTCGCCATAAATATAGCTGTAAGTATTCCAATTGGAACACCAATTACAATAGCTCCGGCAGTAATATAGATGCTTCCTAATATCATCGGGAATATTCCATATAAATTGCTTTTTGGTTTCCATATTGTTCCAAATATAAACTTAAAGAAACCTATTTCTTTAATTGCTGGAATTCCATTTGCAAATAAAAATATACAAATTAGTGCAACTGCGAGTATACATATACAAGCAGCAATAAGAAATACGATTTCCATTATTTTTTCTTTATATTTCCTCATGTTCTTCTCCTGCTATACCAATAGCGAAGCCACCTTTGTCTGTAAAGATGGTTCCGCCTTGATATGTTATTTAAAATTATGTTTTGAAATCGTTTGTACTATTTAATGATATCTGACCAGAGTGTTGTTTTACCCATGAAAATATTCTTTACAGCTTCAGTTGTAAGATTAGCTGTTGTATTCTCTTTATTAACAATTACTGCAAGACCATCAATTGCGATTGTTGTTTGTGTAAGGCCTTTTTCTTTTTCACTATCAGATACTGCTCTTGAAGCCATTCCGATATCACAGATTCCGCTAATAGCTGATGTCATACCAGTTGTTGAATCACTTTCCTGAATTTCAATCTTTGCACTTGTGTTAACTTTAAGATAAGCCTCTTTTAACTTTTCCATAACAGGCGTTACTGATGAGGAACCTGCAATTACAATACTGCCAGATGGTTTTGAACCACTGTATGCTTTTGCGTCTACGGCTTTGATATATCCACTACTTTCAATTACTGACTGTCCATCAGAGCTTAAAATATAATTCTCGAAATCCTGAGCTACTGCACTTAAAGTACCCTTAGTTGCAATATTAAATGGTCTTGAAATCTTGTATGTGCCACTATTTATATTTGCAACTGTTGCTTCAATACCATCAATTGTAACAGCTTTAACAGTATCATTTAGAGAACCAAGTGAAATATAACCAATTGCATATTGATTACTTGATACAGATGTCATCATAACTGAAGTACTGTTTGTAACAATTGCTCTATCATAAGTGTAATCAACTTTAACACCACTTGCATCTTTTTGTTGAACGCCAAACAGTTCAATAAACGCTGTTCTTGTTCCTGAACCTTCTTCTCTTGAAATTGTTGTAATATTTTTACTTGCGTCAAACGGTTTTGCTGCTGTAGATCCACAACCTACTAAACTACCTGCAATCATAATCATACCCATTACTGTACATAACACTTTTTTGACTTTCATTTTAATCCTCCAAATATGGTTTTTTTTCAATCAAATCCTTCTTGATATTTACACTATAACCTCGGAATGTAAATTTCCTAATCATCATTATGTAAAATTAACGTAAAATGTAAAAATTATTCATATTTTCTTGCTTTTTAGAATTTTTTTATTTATTATCAATAAACTTAAAATAGAATGTAGTTCTTCGAACAACATCCTATTTTTTAACGCTGATTTAACTTTATATCAATTCCGCTTTATGCTACTATTTCATATTGCTAAGAGTAAACTTTTTTATCCCTTTAAATGTATCATTACTTAATATATGTTCAATCTTACAGGCATCTTCTTCAGCAATCTCTATTGAAACGCCTGCTGTTTTGCAAAGAAATGAAGTAAGTATTCTATGTCTTTCATATATTGTTTCTGCTATATTGAGTCCAGTCTTAGTCAATTCAATATAACCATTACTATCTATTGTAATGTACTCAGACTCCTTTAAAAGGCCCACCGCACGGCTTACACTTGGCTTACTGTAGTCTAATTCCCTAGCAATATCTATTGATCTAACAAATCCATTACGTTGCTTTAACATAAGAATTGTCTCTAAATAATTTTCACCTGATTCGTACATATCATATCCCCAATCCATGTAAATTCAATCAACCACACTAATTGCCATAATTATACCATAAAATATATTTTGCTACAATAAATATTCATTTTTCTACTTTCCATGACACATTGGAGCACTTGGACAGCTTTCACAACCACAACTGCAACCAATAATTGGCTTACCGTTTTTCTTGTTTTTAATCATCTTGCCTACTTTTACAGATATAATTACAATAAGAATAATACTCACGCCTATAGTTCCCATATTCAATCACTCCTTTGATTTTATTAGCAGATACTAACTATATTTTCTCAAATCCTTAAATATCGTTAAAGTATCAATGATATTACTAGTCTGAGCAAGATTTGGTTTGCTTTATATGGTTAGTATATGCTAACTAATTATAGCTGTCAACTTAAAATTATAAATATCTCGGAAATAGCTCAAAGGATTTCGATTGAAAATATTTGTAGCAAAATCTACTTCTTCTTTATTTTTTTAGCTTTGTCCTTCAATAGATTTTTGATTTTGAGTATTAAAAACATATAAATAATAAGAATGAAAGAAATTATACAAACTTTTTCCAACTTCATGCCTCCCAAAACGGTCATTTCAGATATATAATATTATATAGAATTATTATATATAAATGTACTGTTTTTTCAGCTTAAAGGGATACTGTATAATCAACAGTATCCCTTTTATATTTTATTCTACTGATTTCAATGACTCAACCATTTTAATATTAATTAGTTTTTTATACATTGCAAGGTTTACTAATAATGAGAATATAAGTGTCATTACAAATGCAATGACAAAGGAAGACCATTTTATTTCATTACCGAACATAACCGCATCCATTTCAACTGTTTTCATGATAAATCGATGCAAAATCACACCAAGACCTAATCCTACAAGCGCACCAATAATTGTAATTATGATATTTTCTCGGTAAACATAGGAGGCAACCTCTTTATCATAAAATCCAAGGACCTTAATTGTAGCAATCTCGCGTAGTCGTTCAGAAATATTTACATTTGTAAGGTTGTACAATACAACAAATGCAAGCATTGCTGCAGCAATAATTAATACATAAGTAACCAGATCCAATGACTGAATCATTTTATTAAATTTATTAATATTTCCGGTAAAAAATGTAATACTGTCAATTCCATCTTTATTTAAGAATTCATTTCCTAATTGATTCTCAAGCTCTAAACTTGAAGAACTTAGTATACCTAATATTTCGTTATTGACAGGTTTTTCTGCAAATATTTCTTCATAATAGGAATCACTAATAAATACGTAATGATTCACGTACGTTTCCATCACATTTGAAATCTTAACCTGCTTTCTTATACCAGAATTATTTTCTATATAGATACTATCTCCGGCTTTCACGTTTAAATCATTTGATAACTTTTCACTTATAATAACACCATCATTGTTTAAGTCATATGGTTTATGACTGGTTCTTGAGCGGAAAGTAATAAACTGATTGTAATCAGATAAATTATTAAGTGATATGAAATCTACGCTGATATCTTTGTTATCAGAATCTTCGGCCATAACAACATTTACTTTGGTAACAGATGAACTAACTTCCATAACATTTGAAAATCGATTATCCTTATTAATATCATTCATTACAGCTGCATGTTGACTTTCGCCAATATCATCAGGATAGGTGATTGTAACGTTATACTTTAGAATTTGCTTATATTGATTATCAACCAAGCTAGCAATACTGTCCTTGATTCCAAAACCTGCCAGTAAAAGCGCAGTACATCCTGCAATTCCAATTAACGTCATTATAAAACGTTTTTTATATCTAAATATATTTCTAGCAGTAACTTTTTGAGTGAACTTCATATGTTTCCAAATGAATTCTGCCCTTTCTAAAAGAATTTTTTTACCCTTCTTAGGTGCCTTAGGACGCATTAACATGGAAGGCTCTTCTGCAAGTTCTTTGCTGCATGCTGCAAATGCTGCTAATGTTGTAATCCCGGCCATTGAAGTAATCGAAATTAAAATCAGTGCAATATGTGGAGCAAGCTGTATAGCAGGTAATTCATATACAATATTCCAGCTTGAATAAATAACCCTTGGAAACACATTTAATCCAATTATACATCCTACAATTCCACCAAAAATCGAGGCAATAAGGGCATAACTAATGTACTTTAAAGCGATAGCTGATTTATTATAACCCAGTGCTTTAAATGTACCAATGGTACCTCTATGTTCATCTACCATTCTTGTCATTGTAGTGAGGCAAACAAGTGCTGCAACGAAAAAGAAAAATATAGGGAAAACAGTAGCAATCGAATCCATTTGGTCTGCACACTGACCATAATCTCTATACGAATAATGTGAATTCCTATCAAGCACAAACCATTGCCAATCTGACGAATTTACCAAGGCATCCTTTTGCGCTTTTTCTATTTCTTGCATCAAAATCTCTTCCCGTATATCTCCATTAGAAAGCAAATTTAATTGTTTTGTTTCGGAAGCATTGATTTGACTTTTTACATCTTCAATTCGTTGGTCAATGCGAATTTTGCTTATACTTTCTAATTTGTCTGTAGTTTTATTAACCACATCAAAATAGGCATCGTTATAAGAGTTGATTTCTTTTGCACCATTTACTGTTGCAAATACTTCTGTATAATATTCACTTATAAAATCCGAATCCGGAATCATGATGCAGTGACTGATCTTACCATTTCCAATAGATGTTGTACCCATTTCATAGGAAAGATAATACGGTGTATAAACGATTCCAACCACTTCATATTCAGAATTCTTAAGTGTTTGTGATATATTTTCATCTGTACCAGACTGCAATGTGATTTTATCTCCAATATTAATGGGATCACCTTGAACAGTCTCATATTTCACTACGCACTCCCCTGATTTTTCTGGGAGACGTCCTTCTTTAATTCGAAGTTGATTGATATAATCATCCTTTTGGGCATCCTGTCCCCCAAGTGGAACGGTCATAACTTTCGTTGCCGACTTAGACGAATTTAGTTGAATTAATGCATCTAAAGAGTGCGTTGCATATACCCCTTTAACTCCATCAACAGCTCTTATTGCACTAATATCATCTTGATTAAAACCGATTGAAGAAAGTAACCTAACGTCCATTAGATTATATTTATCAAAATAGGAATCTGCAGAATACCTCATATCCGATGAAGATGCAGTAACTCCTGCAAAAAATGCCACACCAATTGCAACGATTGCAAATATTGCAAGAAATCTGCCAAATGATTTCCTGATTTCACGAATTATGTCTTTTATTATCGATTTTCCCATATTACCATTCAATCCTTTCTACCGGCGTTGGATTGTCATTTACAGTAACACTGGAAATTCTGCCATTTTTAACTTTAATTACTTTGTCTCCCATATCAGTAAGTGCAATATTATGTGTGATAATAATTACTGATATGCCTTTTTCATAACAGGTATCTTGAAGCAATTTAAGAATTGCTTTACCTGTATTGTAGTCAAGTGCTCCTGTAGGTTCATCACAAAGTAATATTTTAGGATTCTTTGCTAACGCTCTTGCAATCGCAACTCGCTGCTGTTCTCCACCTGAAAGCTGTGCTGGGAAGTTTGACATTCTATCTGCTAATCCTACAGCACTAAGGATCTCTTCGACATTCAAAGGATCCTTACAGATTTCAGTTGCTAGCTCAACATTTTCAAGTGCAGTAAGATTTTGAACAAGATTATAGAACTGGAATACAAATCCAATATCAAATCGTCTATACGTAGTAAGTTGTTTTCTGGAATACTTGCTAACCTCATTACCATCAACAATGATTTCACCTGAACTTGCAAAATCCATTCCACCCAAAAGATTTAATATTGTGCTTTTACCTGCACCACTAGCCCCTGCAATTACAACAAATTCACCTTTCTCTATTTTGAAATCAACGCCCGATAGCGCTTCAATATCCACATCGCCCATTTTATAAACTTTTTTTACGTCATTAAATTCTATATAACTCATTTTGTCACACCTATCCTTTTCTAGTTCGAATATATTTTTATCTACTTTATTATACACTATTATTAGATTTTTAGAAATTTCCAATTAACAATAAAGTAGGGTAACCTATTTCTAGGCTACCCCCTTATCAAACCGCACGTGCCCTATTAAGGCATACGGCTTACCAATTGCAGTTTTATAAATTA
>NZ_FOJI01000024.1 GCF_900111235.1 [Clostridium] fimetarium | reverse complement strand
TTTTATCTTTTATCTTTTATCTTTTATCTTTTATCTTTTATCTTTTATCTTTTATCTTTTATCTTTTATCTTTTATCTTTTATCTTTTATCTTTTTAACGCCCCCACCAAATGGGTACCCAGTGAATATGAATTTCTAATGAATCATTTGACGCAGACCGGCTGAAAGCAGTGCTTATGTTATGTCAAGACTCAGATAAAAAGCAAGCGCAAGCGAGTCTTTTTATCATCTCTGAGGCTTGTAAAGAACATACTGCTTGAAGGAAAGGCAAGTCAAATGATTCATTAGAAATTCATATTCACGCCCCCCCATAATTATATTTTTAGATTTTTATGTATCAATTTACCCGAACTTCTTACTATATCGCCGAACCCTTTATCTTTAACAGTTATTAGACATCTATCATCAGCAGTAAATTTAAACTCCATTTTTATTCTAGTTGTTTTGTTAGTTCTATATGGAAAATCAGTCAAATCAACGATTTCTTCGTAATTCGCTTTTCCCGCTATGGGAATCATCTTAAGTTTTATTTCAGTACAATCGTCCATAATAAAATCCATAGTTCTTCCTGCTTCATACCAATTCGTTCCTGGTTTTACGACTCTTAGAATCCGATTCTTTCCACGCTCGAGAATTTCTATTTCAATGCCAGTTGTAATTCTATTTTTACATGCAAATATTGTATTCGTATATTTAGTTGCAACAACATTTTCACAAGCTGCAATACAAGCCCCTTTTACATACAGGTTCTGTCCTACAAATACCCTTTGTCTGTTACATATGAACTTAAGAAATCCAGATGGCAAATGATCCGTATCGAATCCAGCTCCCGTAAGGTATATTGAAGAAATCACTTTACCATTCATAAGTTGCTTAACGATTTTTACTAATCGTTCATCCACTTCTTCAAGCGATTTTTCGCCTCTTACCGCCTGCAATAACTCATTATCCTCAAATAATTGGTATTCCTCAGCTATGATATCATTATTTTTAATCTTGAAATTTGCCAATTGAAATGCCGCAATTCCCTTGAAACTATAATCGAGGAGCAAAACCCCACCACTCCATAATTCTTTTTTCATACTAAATGCATAATATGCATAGCTTTCCTCATGACTTATAAAACTTAGCCTATCCGCATTATAACCATATATGGAAAAAACAGTTTTTAAAGCATCTAGTAACGTTATGCTAAATTCTTCAACTGTTACGCAGATTTTATTTACATCTGAAATTTTCCTAAATTTCTTAGCACTATCTAACAAATAGCCGACAAGCTTCGTTAACTCATCCATCTGAATTGGAAGACCTTGCTGTGCATTTTCAAAAATTATATTTAATGGGACTGGATTTTTGAGAATCATCGCATTTCCAATCAGCGGCACCGACTCCGCCGTCTGAGTCTTTACATCATAATAACTCACCTGCGAAAATTTATCCCCTATATCAATCCCCAATATCAACTCATCCACAATCTTCAAGATTCTCTCCTCTCCTAAATATATTTTTATGTTTTCTTTTTTTTATGTTTTAATGCCTTAAATACTTTTTATACCTTACGTTCTTATGCCCTTTTGACTTTGGCTTTTGCTTTTGCTTTGGCTTTTGGCTTTTGCTTTTGCTTTGGCTTTGGCTTTTGGCTTTTGGCTTTTGCCTTTTGGCTTTTGGCTTTTGGCTTTTGGGCTTTTGGGCTTTTGGGCCTTTTGCCCTTAATGATCGCCAATATTTCAAGGTTAAATGGTCTAGTGTTTTAAAGTTTTAAGGTTTTAAGGTTTTAAGGTTTTAAGGTTTTAAGGTTTTAAGGTTTTAGGTCTCAGGTTTTAAGGTCTTAGGTCTTAAGGTCTTAGGTCTTAAGGTCTTAGGTCTTAAGGTCTTAGGTCTTAAGGTCTCCGCTTTTAAGTTCTTCCACCCCTTCAAACGCGTAAACCTATGAATATTCATTTGTAATTATGCATTTCGCCGTCGACCGGCTGAAAGTAGCGTTTATATTTTTTCCTAGACTCAGATGAAAATCGAACGAAGTGAGACTTTTCATCATCTCTGAGGCTAGCAAAAAAATATGCTGCTTGAAGGAAAGGCAGGCGAAATACATAATTACAAATGAATATTCATCCGTTCCGCGCCCCCCCCCCCCATTCCGCCCCTTATAGCGGCTTAAACACAACCCCAGTCACATAATCCTGAACGCAGTAACCGTGCATAAGTTTATGTAATGTAGCCATATCATGAAGTTCCTTACTTGCAAGCATATCATTTATAAAATCAAATCGTCCATTCGTATTCAATGTATTAATACTATCGTAAATAATCTTCTTATTATCAGTTGATGTTTCAGAACCATTAGCAATGACTGTGAAGTAATACTCTAAAGTGTCTCCATATAACATTGTGAATTCCTTCGTAAATACTCCTTCAAAAGTATTTTTCATTGTCTCTTTTACATATTCATCCTTCTTATCACTATCAACCCTTTTATTTTTATCACCTGTAATATAATTAATAGTGACCTTATTATTCGGATTGGTCCTGAATTCAATAATTGTTTTATCCATCGCATAAAATGGAAGTGTCACCCTATTTTCAAATTTTTTAAAGAAACTAAAGATCTTACTTTCAGTACATAATTTATCTAATAATTTATTTGCAAAGATTAATTGTTTTTCTTCTAATAATTTAATTGTTGAATAGTACTTAAGGAGTGCAATTTCACAAACAATTGTAGCCTCGTCACTAGAGAACATTCTGTTCTCTAGTATTTTAAATACGTTTTCATTCATATCTTTTTCTTTCACAAAATAATTGTAGGAATTATATGCTAAATATGCCTCAACGATTCGATCTTTGGCACCTCTTTCGTAATATTTTTCAAATACGTTATCTAACTGTAATTGTTTACTATTAGAAAATATCATTTGCGATATTAAACGTTCTTCCAGTTCATGAGCATCAATATTGAAATTATAACATGCATCACATATTTCTAACATTGTCTTAGTGGTTCCATTGAAATTTGAAACCAGATATTCAAGGACAACATCATCATATTTTTTCCCTAAGAATACATATTCGCTCATTCCTATAATAAATTCATTGCAATTATAATCTGTAATCTCAATCATTCTTCTACACAATTTAAATAATCTTTGGGGTTTGACTTTTCTATAGCCGTAAAGCAAGGTCAAATCATATGCGTCCTCATACATTCCATGCATGATACAAGTTTCTATCAGCATGGAGGATTCTGTCTGGGTCAGATTTTCTGTATTGATTTCAGGAAAGTTTTGTTCAAACTCATCCCCTATGTATTCCAAATAATAATAATGAATAATTGAATTTCTAAGCTCTCGCTTAAATTCTGGAGTCACCTCATTAGAATGATTCAAATAATTTTGCATCTTTAAATACCCCATTGAATGTTTCTGGTATTTACGATTGCCTTCACAAAAATATTGTAATAAACCTAGGTCATAATTATTCTCATCATAGACCAAATTCACCAAAGACATATCTTCAAATAACCTTTTAATTTCAAATGAGATACTGTCTTTCTTACGCACCTTAAATTCATCTTCAAACACAATTGAGCAGTTTTCAGTATACATCTGAATATATGCCACATGCTTCACGAAAGGTATTTTGATTTCTTTCAGTAATTCTTTATGTTTTACTATAACAAATTTGATTTTATCATTATGGCAGGTCAGTTTATATGTAAATAATATCTTTGAAATAGTTTCGGCCGTTTCTTTATTTAAAATAGACTTGTCCCAAATATCTTTATAAATAATAATCAAATTTTCATTAATTCTTCCTCTTCTAATCTGATCAATTGCAAATAACTCAATCTGTTTTCTATAACTAGAATAAGTATCCTTTTCCTTTTCTTTGTTTGTTATTATATTTGCATATAAAAATGCCTTTTTATCGTAATCTAGCTGGTTATTGTATGCAAAATAAAGCAATACCATTTTAGGGAAAATTTTCATTTTACTTTCATCAATGGAATCCATATAGAATTCATATAATTTAGTAATCCTAAAATTCTTAAGAATACTCTGCTCATATATTTCAAATACATTAGGTCCTGATATCTCATTTCTAATCAAATTAGTACATAGTACGTTGAGCATCTGGTCATTATTGTAAATATTATAAACTCTATTTAATATTCGTAAAAATGTCTTTGATCTACTTTTTTCATTCTTACAAATTTCACAAATCTGCTGTGCCAATTTTTCATTGATAATATTATACTTACACGCAAAATTAATCACTTGTAATTCAAAGTCATTGAGTACTCTAAGTAACATTGGTTGCGCATTTATTATATTAGAAGCCTCTAAATATAAAATGGGGCTCTTGTATCCCTTATGGAATTGTTCCTTGATTCTTGCTAATTTAATACTCTGATTTTTATCATATTCTTCATCAATGTAAAACATAATCCATAGCAACTGCCATTCATCATGACCATTTTCGTAATATTTCTTTACCGTTTTAAGTATTTCCTGTGAATACTGGGTATCTTTTTTAATCAAAGAATTCACGTATAAATAATAGCAATATATTGTAACGTTTTCCGCTTTTTGTTGCAATATCTCATCTTTAACACTATCTAACAGCCATTGTGCAGTATCTATTTTTTGCTGTGTAAAATATATCTGTGCCTGAACAAGTCTGAAATAAATATCTTTATCTGCAATACTACGAATTCTATCAAGGATGTGATTGGATTCATCTATCCATGATTTTACATCAATCCGCTTAGCTCTAAAATCTATGTATTTCCGAGACAATTCATAAATTGCTCTCTTCTTTTCCTTCATGTTGATTTCTTTATCTATAGATTTTTCATCCACTATCCCGATTGAATAATTATTAACTTCTATTTCATAAATCAACTCTTGATAGGTACTCGTTATAATAATTCTCCCGAAATTCTTTCCATGATGCATCTTGCTTTTATCCAGAAGGTATTCCAATTCAAATTTATTTCCGGTGAATATTTCAGAATTAAGATTATTTTCATTCAATGATAGCTTAATAAATTCTGAATCACTCGCGATATTTAACTCAATATAACCCCAAGTATGTTTCCTAATGACCACTACATCTTTATAATTTTCAGTAAATGTTTTGTATATCTTTTTAGGTTCTGACAAGCTTAAGCTAATAAAAGATTTTTTATGGATTGCAATCAAAAATTCTTCGATGTTATTTCGAATATTTTCTCCCTTATTCAAACTTTCGTAAATATTTAATAGATTCAAGTCATTTTTTAGGAACACTTCTGGAAAATTCTTGGACACAAAAAGCTTTTGTGCTTCTTCAGATGCCATCTGTGCCATATTTGCGAAGTGAAAAAGATTATGCACTTTTCCCATTGAAGTCTCAATCTCTTTTTCAATCACTTTAAAAGAATATGGGATGGATATCTCATCCGCATTGCTAATAATATCAAATTGTCCATCGATTATTTCACTTGGCTCAACGCCAACAAGATCAACCGTATATTTGATTAGATTTTCAACGCCAATAAAGTTACTGTTATCCACAGTAACTCTATAATCATTTGAATATACAACGCCTTTGATTTCACTGCTTCCCACTATTTTAAATTCGTGGCAATATGTTGACCCAGCTTGAATACTAGCCTCTATATCTACTATTGAAATCGTTAATTTAGGCGTCTCATATACAAATTCGCCTCTTGCTAATCTATTAATTTGATCTTTCATAACCAAAAGCCCCCAAAATTCTCTTTATCAATCGTATTTTATACCGTTAATTTAAAGTTCTTTTAAGCTATATTATACACATTTTCCCTGTTCGCCACAAGGTTTTTTAGCGTCGATTTCTAATTTGTTGATTGCCCTTTAATCTTTCTCATATGCTCTCCAATCTTGTCTTCATACCCAAGATTTGTAGGTACATAAAACTTCACATCTACTAATTCATCTGGCAAATACTGCTGTTTTACATAATGATTGGGATAATCATGCGCGTATAAATATCCTTCGCCATGTCCTAACTTTGCCGCACCCTTATAATGCGCATCGCGTAAAGGTGATGGGATTGCACCAGTCTTTTCGTTTTTGACAGTGTCCAATGCCATATTAATTGCGTTATAGGCAGCATTACTCTTGGGCGCGGTCGCTACATAGGTAACAGCTTGAGATAAGATAATCCTTGCTTCTGGCATACCAAGTCGTTCGACTGCTTCGAAAGCCGAAACTGCTACTGTTAGCGCCATTGGATCTGCATTTCCTACATCTTCACTGGCACATATCACGATTCTTCTGGCAATAAATTTGATATCCTCCCCTGCATACAGCATTCTAGCCAAGTAGTAAACTGCGGCATCGGGATCCGATCCCCTCATACTTTTAATAAATGCTGATATTGTATCATAATGGTTGTCACCTGTTTTATCATACTTTACAACTCGTTTTTGAATACATTCCTGTGCAACCGAAAGCGTTATGTGTATTTTTCCATCTTCTGCCTTCTTCGTAGTAAGAATGCCAAGTTCAATCGCATTCAATGCATTTCTTGCATCCCCATTGGCAATATCAGAAAGAAATTCCAAAGCATCTTCTTCAATTTGAGCATTATAGCTGCCCATTCCCTTTTCCTTGTCATATACGGCTCGCTTCAATAAAATCTTAATATCATCCTTATCTAGTGGTTTTAACTCAAATATAATTGATCGAGAAATAAGAGCTCCATTTACCTCGAAATATGGATTCTCTGTTGTTGCACCAATTAATACAATTGTTCCATCTTCCACAAATGGCAATAAATAATCTTGTTGGCTCTTATTAAATCTATGAATTTCATCTACAAATAATATTGTTTTCTTTGCATACATTCCACGATTATCCTTGGCTTTTTGAATCACTTCTTCCATATCTTTTTTACCGGAAGCCGTAGCATTTAATTGACAAAATTCGGAACTTGTTGAATTTGCAATTACTTTTGCTAGGGTTGTTTTACCTGTTCCTGGCGGTCCATAAAATATTACTGAGCTTATCTTATCCGCCTTAATTGCGCGATATAATAACTTATCCTCACCAATAATATGCCTTTGCCCTACCACTTCATCAAGAGTAGTCGGTCTTAACCTTGAGGCCAACGGCGATTCGCTTTTCATTGTATTTTCACGCACATAATCAAATAAATCCATAACATACCTCCAAAGACTATTAGAAGTATATATGTGACTCCTAAATAGTTACAAATATAATAGCATTTTATTTGCAAGATTGATATAGGGATGTGCCTATACAACATGATATATTTAGTGATATAATTGCTTTAAAATAGGTTATTTGATAGGAGTTCATATGCCAAGTTTAGCAACACATTTTCTATTTGGACAAGATGTCTTTAAAAAAGTAGATATTTCAACCAAACATACAATAAAAAAAGGGTTAGGGGCTTTCCGTCTAGGTCTTCAAGGTCCTGATATATTCTTTTATGATTTACTTCATTCCGTCATTGCACATGATAAAAATATTGGGAGTAAAATGCATACACAACGCACGGATATTTTCTTCTATCATTATGTTGATTATTTAAAGGATAACGGGCTAGATAACGACGAAATCGCCACTTCGTACCTCTATGGAATGCTGTGCCACTATAGTCTAGACTGCGCTTCACACCCTTTTGTCTACTATTTTACAAATTTACACGACAAAAGTCCCGAAGGTAAGAACAAATCTCTATCAATCCATTGTCAATTTGAATCTAACATTGACGAATTGCTTTATATGGATCGTAATGGAAAAAATATATGTGATATAAAACGGTCTAAATTTATGGAAATATCCCAAAAAGAAATCGATGTGATTAGTCCAATTATTGCACATGCCATTTCAGAAACTTATAAATGTGATATCACTGCAAATTATGTCAGAGGCTCCATAAAACGAGGTCTTAAAATAAATAGTCTCCTAAATAATAAATATGGAGTTAAAAAACCTTTGATTGGCTTGATTGAAAAACCAATCATGGGAAGTCATATTGGAACCAGTTTAATGTTTACCAGAAAATTACCTTCAAGAGCTTGTCTAAATGAAAATCACGAAGAATGGCATATACCTTTTAACAACACAGAAATGTATAGCTCATTTATGGATTTATATAATCTTGGAATGACCGATGCCATCCGTTTCATTCATATGGCTATGGATGTCTTGGACAAAAAATGCTCAATTTCTAAGTTCTCCAATTCCACTGGTGGAATGTCTTATCATACTGGATTAAATTGGAGATTAGGTGATGAGATGGTTTATTTCAAAAGTAATGATTAATGATCTTTTTAATTTTCAAAAAAAATCAAGACCAATGCTGCAATGCTCAGTAGCCGTTGGTCTTGATTTTTTTATATTAGTTCATCAATGCATTCTTAATTACTTTAATAAATGAATCAAAAAATTTGGCTTCTCTTATGCTCTCGCTTGCCACAATACTCACCGCACCGATTTCTTTTCCATTTAACTTATATACCAACTGTCCTACAACATCGCCCTCATTAATTGGCGCTTGTATATTCTCTAATAATTGTAATTCTGATGTCACATCGCTAGCGTTAAATGATTCAAGACTTAGATATTTATATACGTCTAAATATTTGCACGTAACATCTTCTTTTACACCACTATTTATACTAACCTTCTCTAAAACAGGTGGGTTCTCATCCTTATAAATACTGCACAGACCATATCCATAATTAAGTAAAGTGATAGCATCTGAAAATCTAGTTTTGCTATCAGGGGCAGCCAAAATAACTGCAACTAGTTCGATATCATTTCTTAACGCAGTAGCGGATAGACAACATTTGGCTAGACCGGTAGAACCAGTCTTTAGGCCTGTTGCCCACTCATACTGTTTTATCAGCTTATTGGTGTTCGACAACTCGAATTCTGTCTCACCTTTTTTCGTAACATGTGTAATTGTATCCATCCATATTGTTGAATAATTGTGAATCTGTGGATATTTTGTAATTAACTCACGTGACATTAAAGCAATATCTCTAGCTGTTGTCATATGACCATCTACATCAAGACCACAGCAATTTACAAAGTTCGTATTATTCATACCAAGCTCTTTTGCACGCTCATTCATTTTTGCTACAAATGTATCTTCACTTCCCCATATATGCTCAGCCATTGCTACTGATGCATCGTTAGCACTCGCCACTGAAATACACTTTATCATGGTCTGAACCGTTTGTACTTCTCCAACCTCAAGGAATACCTGACTGCCTCCCATCGAAGCTGCATGCTCTGAAACTGTAACCTCGTCTTCAAGCTTAATTTTACCTGAATCTATCGCATCAAAGATTAATATCAATGTCATAATCTTAGTGATGCTAGCTGGATGCAATTGTTCATCTGCATTTTTTTCATATATTACTTGCCCTGTTGAAGCTTCCATTAAGATGGCGGATGGAGAATTTATTCCTGGGTCCGCAGTCGTTTCGACTGATTCAGCACTTGCCGTAGATTTAGTACCACCCGTACTTCCTATGGTTGCGGCAATTGCAAAATTAAAGGTTATAGAAGTTATCATAATAGACAAGATTAGTATGTAGGTTATAGTCCTTCGTAGAATTGGTTTTTTTCGATTTGAATATGATTTTATGAACAAAAAAGTCACTCCCTCACATCTACTATTAATAGTATAGTGAAGGAGTGATTGGAATATTACAGATTTTAATTATTCTTTCTAAAACAGCTTATACAAGTGTGAATCCACCATCTACAAGTATAAATTGACCCTGTACATAACTTGAAGCATCACTTGATAAGTAAATTAATGTACCATTCAATTCGCCTTTACGTCCAGCTCTGCTTGATGGATTTAAGTAAGCATAACCCTTCAAAAATTCTTCTGATTTAAATAAAGTATCTGATGTCATTTCTGATTCAAATAATGCTGGTCCAACAGCATTCACTGTGATATTATGTTGTGCATATGACGCAGCCATACCTGTTGTAAGTCCTAGGACTGCTGCCTTTGAAGCGTTGTATGAATGACGGATAAATGCGCCACCTTTGTTTGCAACAACTGCATTAACGGATGCGACATTAATAATCTTGCCATATTTGTTCTCAATCATTTGAGGAACTACATATTTGCATGCAAGAAATATTCCTTTTACATTTGTATCAAATGACTTATTCCAGTCTTCTTCTGACATACTATCAACTGCACCAGCTACCGCAACTCCTGCATTATTAAGTAAGATATCAATATGTCCAAATGTATCTAATACAGTTTGCATCGCTTTTTTGACGCTTTCTTCACTAGTTACATCACATGCAACTGCAATAACTTTTTGTCCAGTTTTTTCTATTTCTGCTTTTACTTGTGATAATTTTTCAACTCTTCTTGCAAGAATTGCAACACTTGCTCCCGCTTTTGCATATGCCAATGCTGCATCTGCGCCCAAACCAGCTGATGCACCTGTAACTACGGCTACTTTACCTGTTAAATCAAATATTTCATTCATCCTAACTCCTTCTGCCCACTTTTTAGTAGGCTACTTGCTTATTATCCATTCTAATATATCTTTATAGACGGTCTGTCTTGTAACCTCATTTAAAATCTCATGCCTGCAACCTTTGTATAACTTGAGATCAATATTATGTATTCCGGTTTTTGTCATTTTTTTATATAATGTCTGAACGTCTTTTCCGTAATTTCCAACTGGATCTTCTTCACCAGAGGTCAATAGAATTGGCAAATCTTTTGGTATTTTGTCAATATTTCTCTTTTTCATAATATAAAGAATCGTATCTAGCAAGCTGTTAAATCCATTTAACGTAAATATAAATGTACAGCTTGGTTCCTTTAAATACTTTTCTACAATTGCTTTATCTGTAGTCAGCCAATCACATGGTGTCTTAGCATCCTTTATTCTCTTATTATACGCTCCAAACATAATTATCTCAACTAGTTTACTTCTATACTTTTCGCCTTTCACCAGCGTCTCTATTTTTACTAAGGCTTTTCCACCGATTACCATTGGAAATGGTTGGTTACCAGTACCCATAATAATTGCACCAGTTAACTCTTTCCCATAGTTCATTACATATCTTCTTACCATAAAGGATCCCATACTATGCCCTAAAAGGTAATATGGTGTGTCTGAATACTTTTTCTTCATGATTTTAGTAACATGATGCATATCCTCCACAACGCATGCGCTTCCATCTTTCTTGGCAAAATATCCCCATCCCTCTTTGGAGTCCACTGATTTTCCATGTCCGATGTGGTCATTACCCACCACTAAAATCTTGTTATCTACCATAAATTGAGCGAATTCCTCATATCTTTCAATAAATTCAGTCATCCCATGAGCAATCTGCAATATCGCCTTTGGCTCGCCCTTTGGTGCCCAAATCACGCCATGTATCGCATTTGTATTATTACTTGATTGAAATGTAAATGTACTATTCTTCATCTCGTAATTTCCTCCCTTAGTTAGAATCTATGTAACTGTTCAGTACCTGAACAATTACACGCTTCGCGATAAACTCATGGTTTCGCAAGAATTCTACTAACCGAATCTTCCCACCCATCGATCAGTTTCTGCCTTTTCTCCTCGGAAATATTGGCTTGATAGGTCTTATCCATTTGCCAGTTTTTCTTTATTTCCTCTGTATTTTCATAATAACCTACAGCAAGTCCTGCTAGATATGCTGCACCTAATGCCGTAGTTTCAATAACCTTCGGTTTTACAATATCTGCATCAAGAATATCTGCTTGAAACTGGAGCAAGAAGTTATTAAAGCTTGCGCCACCATCGACTCTTAGTGATGAAAGCGATATCTTGGAGTCCTCCTCCATGGCTCTTAGAACGTCTAATGTCTGATATGCCATAGATTCTACCACTGCTCTGATAAAATGCTCCCTCGTTGTGCCTCTAGACAGTCCAAAGACTGCTCCTCTTGCATATGCATCCCAATGAGGTGCACCTAGGCCTGTAAATGCAGGTACTACATATACTCCATTCGTATCTGCGACTGAAAGTGCTATCTTTTCTGTCTCGGCCGCATTTTCAATCATTTTCATCTCATCTCTTAACCATTTAATTGCTGCACCAGCTACAAACACACTTCCTTCTAATGCATATTGTACTTTACCATTTATTCCGATTGCAATTGTTGTAAGGAGACCCTTCGTTGATAAAACTGCTTTGTCACCAGTATTCATCAAAAGGAAGCAACCCGTTCCATAAGTGTTTTTCGCCTCACCTGGTTCAAAACAGCACTGTCCAAACAAAGCCGCCTGCTGATCACCTGCGACTCCAGCAATCGGAACTTTTCCACCAAATATACTTTCCTTTGTATATCCATAAATGTCACTAGAATCTTTTACCGTTGGAAGCATTGATGCTGGGATGTTGAATTTTTCCAGTAATTCTTGGTCCCACTTCAGTGAATGAATATTAAATAACATCGTTCTTGATGCATTTGTATAATCAGTTGCAAATACTTCACCTTTCGTGAGCTTATATATAAGCCAAGTATCCACTGTTCCAAACAAAAGTCTTCCTTCATCAGCCTTTTTTCTGGCGCCTTCAACATTTTCAAGAATCCACACTATCTTTGTAGCAGAAAAATACGGATCTAGAATTAATCCAGTCTTCTCCCTTATCACGTCTTCATAACCTTCTGCTTTAAGCTCATCTACCATCTTTGCAGTACGTCTGCACTGCCACACAATTGCATTATATATAGGCTCGCCTGTCTGCTTATCCCATATAATCGTAGTTTCTCTTTGATTCGTGATTCCGATTGCTGCTAAGTCTTTTGCCTCAATTCCAAGTTGTGACTTAGCCTCCATCATAACACCCATTTGTGATGACCAGATCTCGTTCGGGTCTTGTTCCACCCAGCCGCTGTGAGGGAAAAACTGCGAAAATTCCTTCTGCGCAGTTCCCTTGATTTCTCCTGCTTTATTAAAAATAATACAACGTGAACTCGTAGTTCCCTGATCCAAAGCCATTAAATATTTTTCCATCGTAAGTGATTACTCCCAACATGATTTTATTTTTTTCCTATTCACACAGCAAACTGTCTCATGAGAATAGTTTAAATGATGTGATTTATAATATATAAAAGATTACGTAACATAATAGAGGCTTTACTCATAATATATACAAACCAGATATAAGCAATAATTCGCAAAAATGAGGAGAATTATGACAGATTCAATTCGAATATTAAAAATGTATCCAGAAAGCTTCAAAGCAAATTTGTATTCCAGCAAGACATTTAGAATGATTGGCCTAATAGATGTAAGCATTCAATATGCCTATGGAATAGAACGTGTGACTTTGCCTTATTATCGTTCATCCGGAACGAATCTTGGGAAAATCAAAGGATTATGGTATCCTATTGTTGGAATAAAGACACATTCAGGCAGTTTTACCGAATTTACTGAATATATAAACTTTGTACTAACAAATTCCGCAATTATGGGAATCGCAAAAAAAGGTTGGCTCGCCAAATCAATATTCTTTGCTCATCAACATGCAGGCACCTCTAAAATGAAAGGGTTTTCAAATGGAACGCATAATGAAGTTCTTTATAAAATAGGCAAAAATCTAAGATATTTGTATACCACTGAAAATTTTTATAGAATGGACTCCTTAAATGCTAAAAGTTTAAATAGCATCGTAACTTCAAAAGAAATACTTTATAATAATCGCCATACGCAAAGAGAAAACTTTGAGAAGTTGATTGAAGATATCTATAATGGCGATTTTGGTAAATAGCGCAACCCTAACCACCCCTTTATTACATGCCTTCAAGTAACTGCTCAAAATCATCCTTCGTCAAGTTTGCAATTGAAGCACCGCCTTCATTAATTATCTGATCAGAAAGTTCTTGCTTTGCATCTTGTAGTAGAAGTATTTTTTCCTCAATTGTATTCTTTGCAATTAGTTTAAATACCGAAACCACCTTGGTTTGTCCGATTCTATGCGTTCTGTCCGTTGCTTGATTTTGAGCGGCGATATTCCACCATGGATCAAAATGTATTACTATACTTGCGCTGGTAAGATTCAAACCAGTTCCCCCTGCTTTCAAGGAAATCAAAAACAATGGCGTATTATCGCTATTAAAATCATCGACCATTAATGCTCGCTTGAGCTTATTTGTCGATCCATCAAGTCGGAAAAACGTTATTTTTTCCTTTTTCAACCGTGGTTCTAACAAGTCAAATATACTTGTAAATTGTGAAAACAGCAATATCTTATGTCCACCTTCAATTGCGTTATGGATTAATTCAAGGCAAGTATCCATTTTTGCTGATTCGCCTTGGTAATCTTCATACACCAACGCAGGTGCACAACATATCTGGCGTAGTCTTGTGATTGCTGCTAATATTTTCAGCTTTTCAGCGTTAAACTCTGATGATGATTTTTGATGTAAGCCTTTTTTGATTTGCTGCAAATTGGCATAATATAGTTTCTCTTGTTCTTCAGATAATTTTGTGTATATGATTTCTTCATTTTTATCTGGGATCTCTTTTAATACATCTTCTTTAATTCTTCTCATTATAAATGGTTTTATCATTCTTTGAAGTTTTCTTACAGCACCTTCATCTGAATTTTGAATTATATTTATTTCATAATCCTTTTTGAATCTTTGATACGAATATAATACTCCTGGCATTAAGAAATCAAATATACTCCAAAGTTCACTAAGTCGATTTTCTATTGGCGTACCTGTTAACGCAAATCTCACCTTCGCTTTAATCAACTTCACTGCTTTTGCAACTAAAGTCGTATGATTCTTAATGTTTTGGGCCTCATCAATAATCACAGCATAGAAATCGAACGTTTTATATTGATCTAAATCCCTCTTTAATAAATCATAAGAAGTTACTACAACATCATAATCACTATAATTTTTCAGGCATTCTTTTCTTTCGCTACTATTTCCTGCTACAATTAAGGTTTTTAACTGTTCGCCAAATTTATTGATTTCATTTTCCCAATTATAAATTAGTGACGCTGGGCAGACAATTAAACTGGTATTTCTTTCGTCAGATTCAAGCTTTTTACTGAGCAAATAAGCTATAATCTGAATACTTTTTCCAAGACCCATATCATCTGCAAGTATTCCGCCAAATCCCAATCTATCAATTGTTCTAAGCCAACGATAGCCGATTTTTTGATAATTTTTCATAACATGATCAAGTGTCTCTGGTATTTCAAAATCACTATCTTCAAACGATTTAATATCACGAATAATTGACTTAAACCCCTTATCCTTCTTGATTTCTAAATCACTAACGTCATTGTCTTTTAGCAGCTGTTCTACATACATCGATCTGTATATTGGCAATTGAATGCTACCTTGCGTCATATCCTTATTCTTTATCGCCAAACTATCCGCTAATTCCGAAAGAACTGACAATGAATTATCTTCAAGACTCACAAATTCTCCATTTTTTAGGCGATAATACTTCTTACGTGCTCTATAGTTTTGTAGGATTCCATCTAATTCTTTTTGTGGAAAATCACCCGTATCAATTTGTAAATCTAATAATCCCGCTTTAATTGAGACACCAACAGAAATCTTAGGTGAAGAATTAACGCGCATTTTTTTGAACTGTTCTGAAACATATACCTCACCATATTCCTTGAATTCTTCAATTCCATTCATAATAAGATCATATACTTTTTCTTCATTATTCTCATCTAAGTATAGTAAAACTTCCGCTTCTTTTTTATCAAAATACTGCATTGCCTTGTATAATGTTCCGCTTTCTTTTTCAACATCTCTGAATGCATCGGCAATATTCACACTTTTAAGAATATTATAGATTTCACTCCCATAATCAGCATTTAATTTGCAAGTGATTTTTTCATCTACTTTATCTAGATAAATTTTAATTACTGGCTCTTGGGGAATATATTCTTCCACATCTTCTATCGATTCAAAATTAGTATACTTTTTTAGAACTGGAAGTACCGTACTACAAAATGATGCCATATCATTTTTATTGATATCAAATGATTTTTCATCAAAATAATCACATATTTCGCATATTGGATGCATTTGTTTTGAAAATTCCTTATCGCATTCATACACTTTATCCAACATTCTTACAAATAACCTGTCTTTGTCACCAATACTTTCTAAAGCTGGAAGTCGCAGCGTATATCCATTTCCTTTTCTAGCCTTTTCAAGCGTTGTTCTAAGTATTGGATTACCACTTAATATAGTAATATATCTACTATCAATAATTGAGTTAGCCATGGCTATTTGCTTACCACACATCGTATGTAACAATTCTGTTAATGCTTGATTTGGTAATTCTAACTCTCTGATTGCAGGCAAATACGGATAGCCTTTCCCCGTATTATTCTTATATGTCTTCATGTAAGTTCTGAGAAACTCTATCATCACTTGAGCGTCCTTTGTAAATGCGCTATAATCATGTATAAATTTCAATTTCATCCCATATGAAAATTCTTCTTTTCCCTCAATCAATGACAGTAATTTATTGATATCTTTTAATATATATTGATGGTCTGAACCTATTTTAAAATCGATAGACCATCCCCAATAGGTACGATATAGTGTCGGTGTTAAATCGATTTTCCCTGTAATGTCTGGCTGAATATACTTTAACTTGTTTTCCATTGATGAATTAAATATAATATTTTTAATTTCTTTGCTTGTCCCTATATTTTTGTTAACGGTATTCTTATTAGCCAGATTCTTGGTAGGTATATTACTATTAACTACATGATTTTGCTTTGCAAATACTTCACTGCCTTTTTTTAATGATTCTAATGCACTCTTTTTACTTTCAATTGTATTTGAAAATGATAGTGCCAAAGCGACACAATGCTTGCACATTCCCTTATACTGATGGTATGCAGGACATTCACACTGATAATCATAAATTTCTTCATTTTTTTCATCGTAATACATACTTACATAATATTCATTATCGTAGCTGCCTTCTACATAGCCACTAATATGAACATCATCTTCCGTCTTGTATTCACTTTTTATACCATATACCATATTCCTCTTATTCAACTCGACACCACGAGAATAAGACCTTTTATCTGCTATATTTTTAATTTCATCCATAGAAATATTCATGTATACACCACAACTCCAATTTCATTTTAAATCTATTTTTATATTGCTAATAAATATTCTTTATTTAAGCCTTTAATTGTATCACTTTTATAAATTTTTCACCATATTTATCACATTTATTCTGTCCTACACCTGATACTCCAAGAAATTCTTCTGTATTCATCGGAAGTTTAATGCACATATCCTTCAAACTCTTATCTGAGAATATAATGTATGGGGGCATATGCTCTTCCCTTGCGATTTCCATACGTAATGCTCTTAACGCTTCGAAGAGTTCAAAGTTAATATCACCCATGTCTTCAAGTTTCTTAGATTTCTTAGTTGAATTCTTACTCCCACTTTTACTTGATGTTTCTCGCTCTTTCGCAACTTTCATGGTTAATTCATGAATTTCATGAGACTTTCCTGTCAATCTTAAAATTGCATATTCATCATTTGTCAGGAATAGATAGCCATTTAACATCAAAAAATTCATAACTTGGCGCAATCTAAATATTGGTATATGTTCTAACTTTCCATAATACTCATTTTGATCCATCTTGTATTGGCGTACCTTGATATTATTAGCGCCATGGACTGTATCAATCACTACAGTCATTCCATATCGTTGTCTTGAGGCTTCCACACACCCAACTATTGTTTGGGCAATGTCTGTGATATCAGTCGTTTCAAACTCCGTCAGACAATTAGAACACTTTCCGCAAAAATTAGAGCCATACTCGCCAAAATACCGTAATATGTAGTCACGTAAACACTCATTCGTATTGCAGTAAAAAGTCATAATCTTTAGGCGCTCACGGTCTCTTGCTATAATTAACTCAAGCGTTTCCGAATCCAGTTCTTCATTGTCACGATTACTTTCAATAAAGAATTCATTTAAACGAACGTCTTTGGGCGCATATAAGAGCATGCATTCGCTTTCTTCTCCATCCCTACCAGCTCGTCCTGCCTCTTGATAATAACTCTCGATATCCTTTGGCATATTATAATGAATTACATATCTAACATTGGACTTATCAATTCCCATACCAAATGCATTTGTTGCTACCATAATCGGTTTCACATCATATATAAAATCATCTTGGTTCTGCCTGCGCTCATTGTCACTAAGACCCGCATGATATCTAGTAACTGGGTATCCATCCCTTTGTAAATTCAAGCAAACTTCCTCAACCGATTTTCTTGTCGCGCAATATATAATTCCACTCTTGTCACTATTCTCTTTCACATAATTCTCAACTTCAGCCATCTTATCGCTTGGATTTTTCACGCTGTAGAAGAGATTATTTCGATCAAATCCAGTCGCTACTACTTTCGGATGATTTAAATGTAGAACACTTATAACATCTTCCATAACCGCCTTCGTCGCTGTTGCGGTAAATGCACTGATAATCGGTCGATTGTCAAGTCTATCTACAAACTCCATAATCTTTAAATAGCTTGGTCGAAAGTCCTGTCCCCACTGCGATACACAATGTGCTTCATCAACACTGATCATCGAAATATCCACACATTTTGCAAATTCAATAAAATTATCTAGTAGCAAACGCTCCGGAGCCACATAAATAATCTTATATTTTCCTTGTTTTGCTAATTCCAGCGCTTTTAAATACTGCACCGACGATAAAGAACTATTAAAGAAGGCAGCATGAACACCAGCCTCATTCAATGCTCTTACTTGATCTTTCATCAGCGAAATCAACGGTGATATAACCAACGTTACGCCTGGCAACATCAAAGCCGGTATCTGAAAACACATTGATTTTCCGGCACCCGTAGGCATTATTCCAAATGCATCATTACCTGACATAATGCTATCAATTAATTCTTCCTGCCCCTCCCGAAACTGCGCATACCCAAAATATTGATCTAAAATTACATATTTATCTTCTATCCTATCCATCATCTTATCTATTTGCATGTATTTTCCTCTACTCGTCTAATTGTTTAATTGTTTATAATTATTTCCCCTAATAAAATCACTAAATATATAACTCCCCTTTAAAAATCACTATTACATTATACATTAAATCTCAAGATTTCTAAACTAAAAATTTCAAAAAACCTCATAAAGTTATATATTACGACTATGCTTGTATTTCTTACAGTCATTCGTAAACTTTATTTTAAAAGACTAGATACCTACAATATGCAGCCGCAACAATCTCATCCTTTTCAACCACTCCAAATGTAATATTTTAATAATTTCCAAAAAAAACCACCTTATATCAGGCAGTTCTTTTTGTTTATATGTATTGTTATATGTTCTTAAAACTGATTAAGGTGTCATAATAAGCTTTGAAAGTTATTGAGAATATACCACTAAACAACAGTACTTCAGAGCCTTTCAATGTTTTTTCGCATTTTTTATGATTATGATATACGTATGGAAATTTTTTTGTAAAGTAAACCATGAATATTAATTTCTGATTATTCATTTATCGCAGACCGGCTGAAAGTAGTGCTTATATTTTGTCGAGACTCAGATAAAAAATGAGCGTAAGCGAGTTTTTTTATCATTTTTGAGGCTCGTAAAAAATATACTACTTGAAGGAAAGGCAAGATAAAATGCATAATCAAAAATTAATATTCACTCGACACCTTTCATAATTACTTTTCACATCCTAATCAAAAATGAAGCAATTTTTCCTTTTTTGATTTTTTAATTTCTTGCTTTGAACGAATTAGTTCGACAGGCCTAGTGAACTTTAGGTTTACTTTTTCCCCACAGAGTAAAACAAGCTGTTTATTCGTTTTCCTTAGCTTAATCCAAGTACCTAAACACACAAGATATACTGCCGTCGGTAAAAACTGCGCAATACTGATCACAATTTCAATCCAAGAAAAAACAAATTGAGTATTATCTTGGGATCCAGACTCTATTGTCCCACCTCCAAAAAAAACAACACCAAAAATCATCAGTAAAAATATAAATATTAAAGAAAACCAGAAAGTCCCTATCAAAGCGATAATGCCTGTCACATATGCTCTTTTTTGATTACGTTCCAAAAATCCAGCATAGGAAGGTGCACTCATAGGCTCCTTTTCTGTCGATAGCACATAGAAATTTTTACCACAACAAACTTCTTTATATCCATCTTCGACCAGATTTTGGGGAATACATTCGGAAACGCCTGAAAATCCCTTTTGATAAACAATTCGATGATTCTTCTTTGTTGCTTCGCAAGGCTCAAATTCAAAGATCCCACATTTGAAATGGATCCTTTTTAATTCCCAGCCTCTTTTACTAAGTGCATCAAGCCATATCTCAGTTTTAACTACATCATTACCCCAAAATGGTCTAATCTTTCTCATAGCATCCCCTCCACTTGTTTCGCATAGCTGTGTACAAGTGTTAATCTTCTGATTTCTTCACTTAACAATTGCTTGCCAAGTTCCGTAATAATATAAACGGTTTTACGATTTACATCTTCAAACAAAACGATTAACCCATCACGCTGCATTTTATTAAGTGTTCCATAAATAGTTCCAGAGCCTAATATAATACGCCCTTTTGTGACTTCCTCCACATATTTAATGACCGCATATCCGTGCCTTGCCTCAATCATTGCAGAAAGAATATAAAAAAAAGTTTCTGTCATTGGAATGTATTTCTTTTTTAGTTTTTCTAAATCCATACGCTGCCTCCTTGAATAGCACTTTTTCCCCATCTAACTGTTTAATAATATTGATTGCGCAGTATGTCACACCGTGTAGTACTACACACTGTGTAATATATCATCCTTTATAATTATTGTCAACGTTTTTGCTTCATCTACTTCTCAAACGTTTTTGCTTCATCTACTTCTCAAACTCATTATTATTATGAAAAGCCATTAAATCATCTTTGATTTTGGGAATCAAAATGTCACTAATACGGTGCGAGAAAAGTCAAAATTTTAGGTCTTCCACAACAAAAAAAAGCCTCTTATTCAAGGCTTTTTCTAAATTTTCCCCATATTTGGCTTTGAAAGTAGCAATATACTTTATCAAACAAAAATAAACCTATCTGTCCGCCTACTATTACTGCTACCAAAATCCAAATATTGATTTCACCTTGATAGACTAACTTAGGTGCAATCAATATTAATGGAATATATAAGATGTTAAATATAACATATTTTAAAATTGAAAATACTTTTATAGGATTTTTAATTCTTAGCGATTTGCTAACCCCATTCCATACCATTTCACTAAGCAGTATATATAATGCCATGACTGAATAGGTAATGCAGTAAAGTTTATTCGGTGCCAACAAGAAACCAAGAATTACACTGGCTATCAAAAATGCGATACCCATCTGCACTCCATATTCCCTTATTGCAATTCCTACGCAAAATGATGCACCTGCGAGAAAAAACAATGTACTCATTTCAATTGTTCCACTAAGGACTATCATAATCACCGCTATGGCCAATAATAATCCAAGCACTGCTATTCTTTTTGCTTTTACATGCATGAACAGAGATCTCCTCCCATACACTCACAAAGTGAGTCTGCACACCATAAATCACAACATAAGTTACCAGTTCCAAGTCCACCAGTCTGTCTTTGTCCGAAAGCTCCACCATTTGTCTGGTATCTGTTACCTCTCATCTGAAGCTGGTTTAAAAAGTTGGCATATTCTTTGTTATTAGGATCCATTGATACTGCCTGTTGCGCATGATTAAGCGCCTCTACATTATTACCAGTACCCATACTTGTAACAGCATATAGATAATGCCATTCACCACTTCTGTTTGACATTCCTGCTAATATATTTGATGCTTGTGCGTATTGTCTTGCATTAATATATGTTCTTGCAGAATTATATTTTGCCATATCATCTGAACTAGAATTACCAGAATATGATGAAGTACCGCTAAACCCTGAGCTAGAACCATTTTCTTTCATATCCATAACCTGTTTATAAGCTTCCTGGACTTCCTTAAACTTCTCTTCTGCCAAACCCGACAATGGATTATTAACGTATGAATCTGGATGATATTTTCTACTTAGTTCTCGATATGCCTTTTTAATTTCGTCATTTGATGCGTTTTGAGAAACGCCTAATACTTGGTATGGATCATTTATCATTCTGCTGTACTTCCTTTTTTTGATTGTATTTCGTCTTTACTAACGTGTATTTGATCTTGATTACTTTGCATTTATTTCATCTTGATTAACTTGTATTTGATCTTGATTACTTTGTATTTCATCTTGATTAACTTGTATTTGATCTTGATTACTTTGCATTTCAGTTTGATTACTTTGCATTTCATCGGGGTACTTTTCTTTGCGTTTTTTATCAAATTTATTCCAGACACCAACATATAGGATATTTCTCAATATATCTATGCTTTCAACACAAGGAAGTCTCTCAAAACTTTCTGTGCACTCTGCCATCATCATTGTAAGCATTGTATTACACGAAACCTCATACTCACTTGTAATACTTTTTTTCTCGTTGCTCATATAAATATTTTTCAAAGGATTATAGCTTCCTGACTTAATATCCTTTTCAATATCATCATAAGCATCCATTATATATACAAACTTTCCAAGATAGAATCCTGTTCTTCTAAGGTCTTCTTCCCATAAATCTTTCTTATAGACCAGTAATTCTCCCATTAAATCACCGAAACAACCAGCAACCTTATCAATATTTGTCTCATTATTCTTTTCTAAATTGTGTAATTTTCGAAGTGACTTTTTAATTACTGCGCATTTGTCGGGATACTTTGATTCAATACGCACATATGCGTTACGAAATGCTCTCAGACCTGCTAAACCAGCCTGACTTTTTTCATCCATCCAGTCATCCACAAAATGATAATAGGAGAGAACTATATTAAGATCGGCAACATACTCCGTAATCTCATTCACAAACATCTCTTTCTTACCTATCGGATGAACCACGCACCTGTTTTCCTCTTTTGTAGTGGGACATTCATATAATGACGTCATCAAAACAATCAGAAATGTCATATCATAAGATAATGTCATCTGACCCTTGAAGCCATAATTTCTCTGTAACGTCTTACAAAGACCGCAATAAAAAGCTTTATATTTTGAAAAGTCTTTCATTTTCAATTCTGGTTTGTAAGCCGTTACATATCCAAACATTAGGGCTCCTTTGAGTTAGACTAAATTAATATATCTATTATAAATGGTATTAACATGAAAATACAAGTTAAATTTTGTTAAACTATTTATATAAACTTAATTCAAAGCAGTTTTACTAACAGTTTTACCGGAAGTTTTCCTTTTTACAAATCAACCACTTGACTTTGCTCAACGATTTCACCATCCACTAATCGAATAATTGTTGTACCATACTTTGCTGCGCTTTGTGAATGTGTAACCTGAATTAATGTTTTCCCATATTTCACATTAATATCTTTAAATAGTTCCATAATCTCCTTACCTGTCTTTGAGTCAAGATTACCAATTGGCTCATCAAGGAATATAATATCTGGCTCAGAAATCAATGCCCGAGCGATAGCAACTCTTTGCTGCTGACCACCAGACAACTCACGAGGTGTCGATTTTCTCTTATCAGAAAGCCCAATAATGTCAAGTATCTCCGTCAACTTCTCTTCATATTTTTTAGGTTTTTTTCCATCTAATATAATTGGAAGCATGATATTATCTTCAACATTCAAGTTTTGAACCAAATTATAAAATTGAAATACAAATCCTATTTTACTTCTTCTGAGCTTACTCATTGCTTTCTTCTTAACCTTACTTAAATCTTCCCCTTCAAGCATAATTGTTCCGCTAGTTGGTTTATCAAGCCCCCCCAGCAGATACAATAACGTCGATTTTCCACTTCCTGATGGTCCCATAATAGATACGAATTCACCTTTATCAACACTAAAATTAAGTTCCTTCAATACATTTGCTTCTTCTTTCCCAGTTACAAATGTTTTTGTCAATCCATTCACTTCTATCGCTTTCATTCTTATACCCATGCGCATTTCAATCCCAGATCAAAATACTGCTCTTTAAATAGTTGAAAGATTCCTTGCATGCATGGCTCCCTTTTTTATTTTCTCCCAACCTTTTCCCGTACCCATATCTCTATCTCTATCTCTATTTCTATTTCTATCTCTATTTCTATCTCTATTTCTATTTCTATCTCTATCCTTGTTTCTGTTTCTGTTTCTGTTTCTGTTTCTGTTGCAGTTTCTGTTATTGTTTCTATTGCTGTTTCTAATGCTGTTTCTGTTTCTGTTGCAGTTTCTGTTGCAGTTTCTGTTGCTGTTTCTATTGCAGTTTCTATTGCTGTTTCTATTGCTGTTTCTATTGCTGTTTCTATTGCTGTTTCTATTGCTGTTTCTATTACTATTACTATTACTGTTTCTGTTTGATTTTGGTTTAAATTTAAGTTTTAGTTTTAGTTTTTATTTTGCTTTTGCATTTGCTTTTGCTTTTTGCTTTTACTTCTTTTATTCCCCGGTTTTAGTATTAAACCCCATCTCAAACTACAAACCAACCATGAATATTAATTTATCCCTCAAATCCCCCTCAACAAAGTAACTCGTGAATATTAATTTGTAATTATACTTTTCCGCAGACCGTCTGAAAGCTGCGCTTACATTTTTTCCAAGACTCAGATGAAAATCGAACGAAGTGAGACTTTTCATCATCTCTGAGGCTTGCAAAAAAATGTGCTGCTTGAAGGAAAGGCAAGGCAAAGTATAATTACAAATTAATATTCACTCACCACCTCCCGTTTACAACTTGATCCTAAATCAATATTCATCCCCATTCCATCTTTTTAACACTCAAACCGACCCTTACTCGTACTTTATTTCCTGTATAATCGAAAGCTTCCTACTCTTAAAGCAAACTGGCAGTGTTGCAATCAAGACAATCACAAGTGAAAATACGAATATCATAGGTAACGATTTGTAATCAAGTGCTATTGCCATATCAAACCCAATTGATTTTGTCACAACCGATATTAATTTTAGACCAAATATACAATACACGGAAGTTATCAGCATAGCCCATGTAACGGATGCAATTGATTCAAAGAATAATATTTTAAGCCTTCCTGAATTATCCATTCCAACTGCAGATAGAATTGCAAACTCACTTTTCCTTTGTAAAAAGCTGATTGAGACATTATTCACAATTCCAAGTGACGCAATCACGATGGCCAAATAAGAAAATATACTCATTGCATCTACCATTATTTGATTATTTGCAAGATTCTCCTTACACATCTCATCTCTTGATTGTGCTGAAGCGCCCACACTACGTAATATTGGTTTCAGATCGTGTAATACAGTATCTATATTTTTGTCAGTATTAAAAGTAATTGTATTAGCTGACATTAGACCATATTGTTCTTTCATTGTGCTATTTTTAATCAAGACAAAATAACCATTATTAAAAAGCATACCGTCAATAACACCAGATATCGTCAATGTCTTTTTCACATCATTACATGTGATTTCAACCGTGTCCCCTGCTTTTTTATCTATTTGTTTGCTTAATGCTGTCGTTATAATCACCCCTGCATCAGCTCCTTTAAACTCTTTTATAGCATTGCTATATTCAGATTTTTCAAGATGAAGATACTGGTTATATTGTGTATATTTATCTATATCCATACCTATCGCTTGAAAAGATATGTCTTTACCAGATATTGCACTACTCATAGAAGCATATTGATAGGTCATACGATTGATCTGACTCTCTTTAATGCCTGCATCTTTTAACTTCGTCACCAAATAATCTGCGGTCGATGTATCAGCACTTTCCCTAATTGTAGAAATATTGTTTATCTGGATATCATATCCAAGATCAGTGTATGCCTCTGTAACAACTTTTATCATACTACTTCCCAATGATACGATTGTTATAATTGAAACCAAAGATATTATGATTAGCGATATATTTCCAAGCAATACCTTTGACGTACGGAGATTATTAATTGCATATATGACATTTTTACTCCTTCCTCTAAGTAGGCGGTAAATCGGCTTCGATAAAAGATCAATCAACTTTGGATATGCAAAAATAACTCCTGTAAGTGAAACGATCAAAACTACGCCAGCAAATCCTTTCAGGCTATCCCTCCAGATTAGATATGCACCTATCGACAAAGCGATCAGTGTTGTTCCTATAATGAATTTTTTCCAACCAATCGATTTTGATATTCTAACGTCATTTAATATAATATCTTTTACCTGCAATTTTGATATTTTTCGAACCGGTAAATACGCAGATATTACTGATAAGATAATTGCAAATACAAAACCACTGATTATGTAATTTGGTTTTATATCTACTTTTCCATAAATACCATAGTCTTTTAATGGTGATATTAATCGGTTAACAATAAATAGCCCAATAACACCAAGTACATTTCCAAATACTGCTCCAAACAGGCCATAGGCGAAACTTTCGAGGTAAAGAATACCTTTTACTTTTCCAACCGTAGCTCCCTCACTTAAGAACGTACCAATTGTTGATAATCTCTCAGTTATAATCAATTTAAATGAACTGTATATTATGATTCCACTCATAACAACAACTACCACAAGCATAACATACAATAATGAAGTAAAGCTTGAAAGCTGAGCCTTCACGGTCTCTTCATCAAATAATTTATCAGAAGAAAATGAAGCATTATTATCATTAAACTTATCCACACCCGCCTGAATTGTTGATTCAGAGGAATCAGCTAAAATCACATTATATTTTCCTTGTGCATCCATGTCTTTACTTATATATTCATATGGCAAAATAACTGAAAATGAATTGGCACTGTCATTATAAAAGACTCCCACATTGCCGCTCACCGCGGTTATTTTAAGTTTTTTAGTGATGCCACCGATTATTATGTCTAATGTATCTCCCATTTTCAAATTTCGGTTTTTAGCAACTCTTTCAGAAACAATACAGGTTTCGTCTTTAAAATTATCAAGATTACCTTGTGTTATTGCATCTTTATTCACATACTGTGCATCTCTTGCACGAATTGAAATATTCAACATTGTTTCATCTTGTGTATCTACCTTATCAGCCATCATTCCATTAATATATATTTCCTTCAAAATGCTGTTCTGATCAAGTCCACTGGTATTAATTCCTTCATCTACAAAGAAGTTTGCACTTTTATCCGTTGAAGTAATGGCAATTTGTTTGTTTTCATACGCTTCTAACTGAGGTGCTACAAAACTATTCAGGATAATATCAATCAGTCCTGTACTGATGACCAATAATGCCGTACTTAATGCGATTGCTACTAACAGTAAAAAAAATCGCCCCTTCTTCTCAACCATACTTCTTAATACATACTTAAAAAATACTTTCATCTCATTCCCCATTCCTGCGCATCTTTTTGCGCATATAGATGAATGATAAAATCATACAGCTATAATTCCATCATTTTCCATATAAATATTTATTTAGATTAATCTTTTCTAAAGAAGTCCTCAAGTGAAATTTTTCACAAATTTATATGACATTTGTAATATTTATTGACAATCAACTTTGCTTCTTTAAAGGATATACATAATTTACCAGAATATAATTAATATTATATTAGGAAAGCATTAACTTAAGATTAAAATATGATAAATCAAACTATTTATATGTGGTTTAATTTATTATATATTAAGTTTAATTCAGGAATTGCTTTTCTATTGTTGCTCTAATTAATTAATTGTGTTTATTTTTTTATAATACACACAGATAAATCATTCAATTCGGTTTGACGAAATGATTTATTAGTGTTAAAATGAATTCAGACTCAATATTAAGATATATTCAATTATTACATGATATTGTCTGACAAATCCCAAACATCTATGAATCTATTACTAAGAACAAAACTTCTTGCAAGGAATTTAGGCAGAATGAATATTACTTTTATGTTAGAAGAAACAATGTATTCATTGTTTTTTTTATTGTCGCAAATGAGATTTTGAACTTTTTTAACAGAATTTCATATATATAATTCAGTTTATGAATAGACGTTAGTATCTAAATCGTAACATATATCAAAAAAGTTTTTCAATGAAAGGAAAAACGTGAAATTATGAACGAGAATGTTTTGGTTAGTATAATTGTCCCAATATATAAAGTTGAAAATTATTTAGAAAAGTGCCTGGAAAGTATTATTGCACAAACGCACAAAAATCTTCAGATAATACTTATAGATGATGGTTCACCCGACGGATGTGGAAAAATATGTGATACATATGCTAAAAAAGACTCTAGGATCACAGTAATACATCAAGAAAACAAGGGTTTATCAGCTGCGCGGAATGCAGGATTTGAAATAGTAAAGGGGAAATACATTGGGTTTGTTGATAGCGATGATTACATTGCTGCTGATATGTATGAGAACCTTGTAACTGCTATTGAAAAATACGACACAGATATATCTATGTGTAGTTATTACAAAGTTGAAAATAACGTTGTCTCAAAAGCACAGTATCCTGAAATAAAAGATTGCGTTTATTCCAAAAATGAAGCATTAAAAGAATTACTGATTGACCATAAAATCCAAAATTTTGTCTGGAATAAGTTATATAAAAAGGAATTATTTTTGAATGTAAGATTCCCAGATGGAAAAGAATTTGAAGATATTGCTACTATATTTTATATTTTTGAGAAAATAAACAGTATTGTGAAAATAAGCCAAACTAATTATTTTTATGTTACGAGACCTGAAAGCATTGTAAATGATGTATCCCGCAAATCAATTAATAATTACCTTGAATTTAGCATAAACAGATATATGTATATCCATAAAAAGTATCCTGAACTTAAGATATATAATGATTATAAATTAGTAAGCACTACCGTACGTGCATTTTATGACGCATTTATTTTAAAAGACGCTGAATATTTAAGAAGTGATAATTTCAAAAAATTATATGATAAATTTAAATCATTGATGAAAAAAGAAGGACCATCAATCTTATCTTTAATGGATGAGGAAGAAAAGATGAATACATGCACGCTTGCATATAATATTGAATATTTTAAAAGGTTAGTTGTATATGACCGTAATTTGCATGATGCAATTAAAAATAAGAGATCATTGAAAGTACTTAATAATGACTTTAATGTAAGCCTTAAAGTAGATATTTAAATCAATAATTTATTCAGTTTTTCTAGGCTAATAATCTCAAGTCACTTTCATCGAAAAATTATAAGCATTAACTTTGAAGTACCTGCGTCTACTTGACGAGGCAAACTTCAAAGTTAATGCTTATTTATGTTTTATCTAATTATGATTAAGGTTTCATAGCTAGCTTTCCTATTATAATAAACGTGTAGGAATTATTTTATAAAGTAAACGGTGAATATTAATTTCTGATTATTCATTTATCGCAGACCGGCTGAAAGTAGTGCTTATATTTTCCGCGAAAGCACAAGTCAAATAGACATGCTTGCATGTCTATTTGACGCCGCTCGCGAACCGAAGCATTATGCTTCGGTTGTCGAGACTCAGATAAAAAATGAGCGTAAGCGAGTATTTTTATCATCTCTGAGGCTCGTAAAAAATATACTACTTGAAGGAAAGGCAAGATAAATGCATAATCAGAAATTAACATTCACTAGAAACCTTTCATAATCACTTTCAACACCCTAATCAATCATATATATTATTTATTTTTTGAGTGCATTAATTTATTTACTAGTTTTACAGCCTCATACCACATAACAGCTACTATTGCTATGCCTATTACACTAATAAATTGTATCCATGTAAGTGGTGCAAGCTTTAAAAATTGATTTAGTGGTGAGTATAATATTATCAACAATCCTGCAATACTGATAATATTAACCATCCACATAACTTTATCTTTTATAAGGCGTTTAAATGACTGAAATGCAAAATCATAATCTGAACTATTCACCTGTACCAGTAGTAAATTAGAAATCATAATGATTGCAAGACCCATTGAACGCGCAACTGATGCATTATCAACATTTTTTAAAAGCATAATATAATAAGTTGTAAACGAAGCTGCAAAAATCGCAAACCCCTGTAACAAACTTTTTGCCAAAGTTCTAGCTGTTAATATCTTTTCATTTTTGTCACGAGGTTTCCTATCCATAATATCTGTTTCAGCCGGTTGTCGTTCCAATACAATTGAGCATGTAGGATCAATAATTAGTTCTAATAAGACCACATGAATCGGTAATAAGAATAAATTAGTAGGACTAATGCTAAGTATTGGTGCAAGTAATGATGCAAATGCAATTGGGATATGAATTGTAAATACATAACCTACCGCTTTCCTTATATTATCATAAATACGCCTACCATCCTCTACGCTCTCAACAATTGTCGTAAAGTTATCATCTAACAAGATCAGATCAGCTGCCTCACGAGACACCTCACTGCCACGCTTACCCATTGCAATTCCAATATCTGCATATTTAAGCGCAGGTGCATCGTTTACACCGTCACCGGTCATTGCAACGATTTCGCCGTTACATTTAAATGCTTTAACAATACGCATTTTGTGTTCAGGCACAACACGTGAAAATATGCTGACATCTTTTACCTTTTCACACAATTCTTCGTCCGTCATATCATTTAACATATCACCTGTAATAATGTGATCACTGTTTGGCATTCCGATTTGTTTTGCAATTGACGCAGCTGTAATTCCGTTATCACCGGTAATCATAACTACACGAATACCAGCTTTATTGCATATTGCGATATCACTTTTTACAGTTTCTCTCGGTGGATCAGCAAGGCCTATGAGTCCACATAGTTTCAGTGTACAATCTGTAATCTCTTTCGGGATATCTCGATGGGATAGTGGATTCATAGTAGCAACTGCGATCACACGAAGTCCTAGTTGAGACATTTCAATTATTTTATGATAAACTACTTCACGTTCAGTCTCTGACAGATCACAAATTGTCAAAATACGCTCCGGTGATCCTTTTGCTGCAATCACAATGTTGCCATTGCGGCGCCATACATGACCCATCATTTTGAGTTCATTTGTAAATGCATATTCTGTTATTAATTCATCACTAAAAAGATGATCTTTTGTGATTCCCATTTTTTCGCAATGTGCAAGCATAGCCTTTTCCATTGGATCATAAGCATCTGTCTCACAAGCAAGACCCATTGTTTCACACAAGGTATGCTCGTCATTATCAATTGACCATACATCTTGTACTGTCATCTTGTTCATCGTAATTGTACCTGTTTTATCTACACACAGCACTGAAACTTCACCAAGTGTTTCAACTGCTGGCAGTTTTCTAACAAGTGACTGTTTTTTTGCAAGTCTCCATGCACCCATAGATAGGAACACTGTCAAAATAACAGGAAATTCCTCTGGAATCATTGCCATTGCAAGTGTAATACCAGATAAAATACTTTCAATTATTCTGGCGCCAAATGTATGGTCTGGAATATTAATATAAGTTACCACACCAACTAAAGCAAATAATACTGCAGCAATACCCGCACAAGTCTTTACAAGTTTTCCTGTTTGTATCTGTAGTGGTGACAATTCCTCTGGAGCGGTGGCTACATTTGCGCCAATTTTTCCATATTCCGTTGTTGTACCTATTTTATCAACTTGAATGATAGATGAACCTTGTGTTACCAACGTTCCTGCATAGCAATAATCTTTTCTCCAATAATCCTTTGAAGGCTCTGCATTTTCTAATGTTACTTTCCAAACACCCTCAGCTTCACCTGTAAGAGATGATTCATCCACGCATAGATCATTGCATTTTACGACAATACCATCTGCTGGAATCTTAACACCTTCATAAATCATCATTAGATCGCCTGGAACTAAGTCTTCACTAGCGATCTCAATTTCGTTAGCATCACGAATTACTCTGACGCGTGGTGCTGATAAGTCCTTTAATGCATTTAATGTTTGATCCGTCTTCCATTCTTGAATTACGTCAATGCTAATTATTCCAACTACAAATATCAGCATAATTAATCCGTCGCGTGGCTCTCCAAGAATAAAATAGATAATCGCTGCTACCAGCAAAAGTAAAAACATCGGTTCACATATTATATGTATCACCTTAACGAAAAAGCTTTCCTTTTTCTGTAATGTCAGTTCGTTCTTTCCGTGCTTCTCCTGCAATATTTTTGCTTCGGCGGACGTCAGTCCTTTCATAGATTGTTGCTCGTTTGTCATAAAAATTATCTCCCTTTTTGCCTTGCGGCATTTTTGATAACTCTATGGCACTTGCCAAATATTTTGAATGTCTATGTCCCCATGGGTATAAAAAAAACACCTGTGGAACAATAATAGTAAACTACTGTCCCACAGATGTTATAAAGTCGTCATCTGCTGTCATTCTTGTAATGACCCAGCCCCACGAATTGATTATTAAATAATTATTATCAATTCATCGCCTGCTCAGTTTGTACTGTAGATTCGTGTGCAGTGCAAAGAGTATATTAATTTATCATATATAAATTTCCTATATTTGTCAACTACTTTTAATAAATTCTAGCACAATTAAGTAGCATTAAGTTCGTTCGGTTACGTTTTCGTTATTTTCCAAATAACACCTGTATTAGGAATATAAACATTGGGATTTTCTTTGGTCGTAACTGCATAATCAACAACATACATTGCACTTTCCGGTCCAAATTGAACATCTGTTGGCCTTGACAAACCACCCCCTTGACCGATATATGCAGGAAATCCAGATTTGTTAATTGCAAAAGTTGATACTTCTCCTGTATTCATATCTACTTTTGCGATTCGATTACCTACATGTAATTTATCTTCAACTTCCGTGTAAGTATTTTTACCCTTATCACCAAATTCAGCAATATACATATCATTTACAACGCCAAAATCCGGATATTTATTATAATCCAGACCCATAATATTAGAACTTGGTGGGAAAACGGCAAATGATTTTGGAGGAACAGACGGATGATTCGTAAATAAGATTTCTGGCTGTCGCCCTCCTGCCGGTGCAAACTTAGGTAATGTAACCAGTTCACCTCCTGAATAATCTGGAAATCCATACCATGTATCTGGGATCATTAATGATATCACATCCGGAGCATTGGCAATCGGCCTGCTACCCCTGTTCTCATATCCTTGGTTCGTTACAAATAATCGATTATATAGGTCGTGCTTTACAATAAATGGATTTCTAAATCCCCATGCAACAAGTTCTAATTTTGAACCATCTGAATTTGATTTTAACACACTACCTGATGCTCGTATTGTTCCTTTTAATATTTCAAATCTTTGTAAATTCGGTACGCCATATGCAGAATATGCTCCAGTAATTGCTATTTCTTCCGCTGGTATTAGCATGTTTTTCGTTTCAAAGTTTTGTCCATTTAACATTATATAGGATCCTGGTTGATCATGAAAAAAAGAACAATTTGGTACCCACTCATTATCTACTCCAACAACACCAGAATTAGTAGCTGTTCCTTGTCCGAAATACATTTTTCCATCCAGATCAAAATCCACTTTATTATTGCTGTAATCCCCATTGCTAGGTAATCCCTTAATAATGTCTTGTTTTGTCCCATCCAATTTAACAATTGTTATAACGCCTCTATGAGATACATAAATATCTTTATTTCTATAATTAATTCCTGATATTGGAACATTAAATCCATCTGCTATTAATTTGAAATTTCCCTTGCTAAGAAGTAATACTTTGGGATTGCCCGACAGTATACCATCATCTGCAATCAGTAAATCTCCATCTTCTGTGAATGCAATCCCAATTGGTGTATTTAGCCCGTGTGCAAACGGTTCTATTTTATATCCTTGAGTTATATATATATCATTGGGATCAAGGAATCTTTCTGTCTTGACAATTTGGTGTATAAACAGCTCATTATTTTTCGATGAATTACATTTCTTATAATACATACATTATTCCTAGACAGTATTTATAATAATATATGCATGGTAACTCTCTTTATACTTTGGGTTTATCCAACACCTTACTTTTTTTTATAAATACTAATTAATTAAGTTATTTATTTTGTTCTCTTTGAATCTAACATACCCAAATATGCTTCACAGTCTTCGTGGATATCATTATAGGACCTATCAAAATTATAGAATCAGTCAACCAACAAGAGATTTTTCAACTATAAGTTGAAAATGGCTCACTTGAATAATCTAATTCATAGTAATATTATATTAATTAAGAATAGATATATAACTTCTCGGAGTTAGCATCTACTGGTGCAAATGTAAATTGACAATTGAATATTGGTGGTTTTGGAAAAAAAGAAGAGATTTTGTGTACGAGAAATAGACATAACGCAAGTTATGCCTTAAAATAGGTATTGTCCTTATGGACATTAAGCGGTCAGCTTAAATGTTTTTTGAAATGCCTCTACAG
>NZ_FOJI01000038.1 GCF_900111235.1 [Clostridium] fimetarium | reverse complement strand
TGCAAAGTTTATAATAAGAATGTAGGAAAAATACGAAATAAAAATGTCGTATAATCTACATTCTTATTTTGTATTTAAGGCAAATTTGATACACTTCTTATGGAGGTGAATCGATATGCCAAGCAACTTACAAGGAGAGTTAGCAATTATGGATAACTTAGGAATCAAACCTAACTATGCAGCTCTAGGCAGAAAATATGATATGGATTGGAGGACGGTTAAAAAATACCAAGAAGGATACAAAGGAAAAGCAAAAACCAGGAACAAGTCCAGTAAACTTGATTCTTTCAGAAATGAAATCACTGACAAACTTAAAATTAAAAGAGTAACTGTAAGAGGTGTCTATGAATTTATGGTTAAAAAGTATGGGATAGAAAGTATCGGCTCTTATACCAACTTTATGGCTTATGTAAAAATGCATAAGCTTAAACCATCTAACAAATCAACTGGTCATCCCAGAGTGGAAACACTTCCTGGTGTACAGGCACAGGTAGATTGGAAGGAGGATATTTCTTTAGTTTCTAGGTATGGAGAAATATTTGTGATAAATGTATTTCACATAGCTTTAAGTTTTTCAAGATATAGTTACCTTGAGCTATCAATACAGAAACGAACAGATGATGTATACAGAGGACTTATTAATGGATTTGAAGCTTTGGGCGGGGTACCTGAAGAAATACTCTTTGACAACATGTCAACGGTTGCTACCACTCGTGGCAGACATAAAAAACCAACTACTGGTATATCAAAGATTGCAAAGGATTTTGGCTTCAAAGTTCGACTTTGTGCTACGAGAACACCTGAAACAAAAGGTACTGTAGAAGCTAAGAATAAAGTAATTGACTGGGTTAGGCCATATGATGGAGAGTTTGAAGATTTAGATGATCTTATCAGGATTATTAAAAACATAAATGCAAACATGAATATAAGTGTGAATGAAGAAATTGAAATGTCTCCAACGGCATTATTCTACAAAGAAAAAGAGTACCTGCATTCACTACCAAACCCTGCAATCATAGAACAGTATCTGTGCCCAAACAGCTACCGTGTATCTAATGAAGCACTTATACGATATGGCAATAACAAGTACTCTGTTGATCCAAAGCTTATTAACGAAGTAGTAACCATAGACACTCTCGAAAATAATCTTTACGTCTATTATAACGGAAAACTTATTACATATCATCCACTTAATGAAAAAAAGATTAACTATAAACCGGAACATTATAAAACCTTGATGAAAGGAAAGGTTAAAGAAACAGATATGAATGAAAGAATAACTGAAAATTTAAAAGTAATGGATTCGTTACTAGAAATGCGTAAGGTTGAGGTATCTTGTGTTGAAGCAACCAAGTCTGCACAAGCCCTGATAGCATATATTAATCAGAACAGCTGTGGCAAATGGGTCATAAATAATTATGCTCATTTGTCTGCATCAGAGAAGCTTGTTTTTATAAAAGGAATGAACGAGGTACTTCCTTATGTAAAAAATAAAGATGCATTTATTGAAAGAATTAAATACTCCATGAAGGAAAATTTTTGTAAAACAATTGACTTTGACTGCTATGTTAATGATTTTATGGCTTCTTCAGACTTTGAGTGCGTACTTACAGATGAAGGTTATAATACAATACATAAAAAGTATGAAAAAGAAATAAATCAGTTTTTAAAGGATATAGAAGAACAATACTCTGCCGAGAATGAAAAAGAAACTTATGAATCAGATTTCAGTCTAGATGCTGAATTAATATTTAGAAAGGATTAAGCTTATGAATAATTATAATGCTCTAATAAATAACCTGGAAGAGCTTGAATTAAACAGAATAAAAGAAAATATAGACACTTATCTGGATTTAATAGCAGATGGTTCAAAAACTGCAGTAGATGCATTCTATGAACTAAGTGAGCTGGAGATAAGGTTAAGAAAAGAACAAGCTATTACTGGATGTGTAAAAGTAGCAAATTTCCCGTTTTTAAAAGAAATGAAAGACTTTAATTTTGGATTTCAACCATCAATCGATAAGGCAAAAATAATGGATCTTATGACTCTTAGGTTCATAGACAACGCCGAAAATATCATATTTTGTGGAACACCTGGTGTTGGAAAGACCAACATATCAGTATCAATAGGGATTGCCGCTGCTAAACAAAGATATTGTGTATATTTTATTACGTTTCAAGATTTAATTGCCCAATTAAAGAAGGCTTTAACTGAGAATCGCCTTGATGCACGAATTAAGTGGTTCTGCAGATATAAGTTACTAATTATAGATGAATTAGGATATCAGAGAATGGATACAGATTCAGCAAATCTATTCTTCAATCTGATATCAAAGAGATATGAAAAATCATCAACGATAATAACTACAAATAGTCCGTTTTCCAAGTGGGCGGATATCTTTAAGGAGCCAGTACTTACGAATGCATTACTGGATCGTTTACTACACCACTGCTCTGTTATTAACATAAATGGACCATCATACAGACTTAAAGATCAGCTACAACATATGTCTGAAGATGCATCATAAAATACAAAATAAAAATGTAGGTTTTCATACATCATTATTTTGTATAAAACTTACATTTTTATATTGACTTTTGCA
>NZ_FOJI01000031.1 GCF_900111235.1 [Clostridium] fimetarium | reverse complement strand
ACAAATCGAAAATGATGTAAACGAAAGGGCAGTTACTGGTGAGTGAAAACTGCTTTTTCGTTTACACCATCATCGATTCTATCCTAAAGAATTTGTCTGTTGCTTATTTTATATAACACATAAATATAATGGGAAGTTGTGACATCCAGCCAACTTGGAATTTTACATTCAATAATCTTATGGTTATTTCCCATTTTTCATACAAATCATCTTCATTTCTGGAACTCCGATATCATTCGCAATTACACCACATTTTGTCAATAGCAGAAAATAAATATTCTCATTCTTATTGCTTAGACATTCATAGTTTGCTTGCCCTTTTGCAATCACAATATCTGCATTCCGGTAAATTTCTTGAAATTTCTTTGATGTTCTATATAAAACAGTTCCCATTGACGAATCCCCATTACTAATGACAGTTGCATATTCGTCAATTCCGACCAAGTAAGCATCCTCTTCCACTGAATCATTCACGACTGCTTCTCCTCTCGTACCAAAGAATACATGACATGATGGCTTTAATTCTTTGATTCTCTTAATTAAAATCTTATCAAGACAGATTTCACCACAGTTATCTCCCAGATAAAGAATTGTATCTGCATTACTAATTTCCTGCATCAGAAGATTTGAATGATTAATCTCTAACTGTTCCCCTTTTAATCGTAAAAAGCAAGCTTCAATATCAGAAAGCGACAGATCATGAATTGGATTAAAATCAATAACATTTCCTATAATTGCATATTTAATAGCCTCTAAAAATGGATTTTCGGCTACATTAATCTCTAGCTCTAAATCAGAAACCTGTTCCATAAACATTTTATTGTAATATACTCTGGTTTCTTTGTATGGATCTCCATTCCCTATTTCCTTCTTTAGTAAAGCAAAAATTTCTCCAATCAATTCTGGTGTTGACGATGTATTAAAATCAACCTGACTTAGATATGTAAAAACTTTTCTTAATAATTGATTTTTATCCTCTAATCCAACCATATCTGCAACCTTTATTGCTTGATTGACTATGCATGGTATGCATTTATCTTGTATCTTCATATATGTTTTTTCCTCTTATAAAATTATATTAATTCTTTCTTTTATTTAAATTTGTATAACTCATACTTTTACAATTATAAATAATTTCGTATGTTGGTAATAAATATAATGCGCAGTTTACTGATTTGCACAAGTCAAGTTTAAAAGTATTTACCATAAATGCATAGATTGTATGTATTTCCATTCTTATATACAGCATCTTTCATGATACCCTCGAGTACAAATTTATTCTTTTCTAGTACTCTCCTCGATGCCTTATTCGGTTCATATACAAGTCCTGTAATTCTTTTTAAATCAAGTTCATTAAAAGCTATCTCACATATATGCGAAATTGCTATAGTAGTATACCCGTAATCATACTTTTCGGCAGACATCATATATCCAATCTCTGCATCTTTCTCAAAAACATCATGCTTTTTTTCTATTGATATATTTCCAATCAACTTTCCATCATGTAAAATTGCTCTGTAAATCCAGCTTCTATCAACGTCATTACATAATTTTATTAAATCAAATTTATAAGTACTACACCATTTTTTCAATTCTATTTCCATTTAACAACCTCACTTATTATATTAAACAAACTTCCCTTTTTTCGTACATATTAGATTTTTCTTTTAGTTTGAAGAAGCACTTTATAGTTTCCATCCAATTCCTTCGAATTCTTTATCCAGATAAGTTTATCTGAATATTCCATTAAACGTTCCTCATACTCCTTCCTCTTATTTTCAAAATCATTTGACCATTTGAACATATGTTTAAGCATATTAAAATCAGATTTGTAATTGCACTTTTCTATACCAAGTTGTTGCTTAATAAATCTATAAATAATCCGAAATTTTCTTATATACAAAGGCGTATCAAGGAATATAATTTTATCTGCATACTTATATAAAACTTTCTGACTTTCACGATATGTTCCCTCAACTATCCAATTGCCTTTTTTATTAATCTTTTCTATAATTTCTTCTTGCTCTTCATTGGAACGCTTGTATCTCTTTTCTTTTGGAAATCCCCATGCTATATTGTCGCCCTCATAGTATGGTACTTTCAACTCATTAGAAAGTTTTTGGGCTAAAGTTGTTTTCCCACTCGCAACAATGCCAAATATTAAAATTTTCATTCTATTATTCCTTTACAAAATTCAAATTTAACTTTTTATTTTTCTTAGTTTAAATATAATAGGAAACTCAATTGATTGATAATTAACATTCATATAGATCATCAACATAAAGTTATAGTTTATATAATTTTCCTTTCAAATATCTCTTATCAGAGTAAACAAATATGAATTAAAATACTTATCCCAGAATCCCCTGGCATTAGGGTTAGCTGTCCCATGCTCTACCCAAATTCTATTGACACCTTCATTCCTTAGTGTGTCATTTACATACTGCAACAGTTGTTGAGAAACCCCATAGCCTCTATATTCCAAAGATACAAATATATCTCCAATATTATAAGTATCTTCTTCTGCAGTAATAAAATTATTACCATCGCTATTGGCATCTAATATTCCAATAATACTATCATTCTTTTTAGCAATAAATAATCTTGTGGCATCATCCATGATATATTCTTTATATACCTCTTCAGTAAATTCTGTTCCCGGATAAAATATTGGGCTCTTCTGTAAATGTAAAACTAAATTCCTATATAATTGCATTATTTCATTCCATCGATCTTCTATTTCGGATTTTGACAGTTCAAAAATCATATTTTGTTTTTCTATACAAATTATTTTATTAGTATTCCGAATAGTCTCTGTACACTGGATCCCAAACTGTAAATAAGAAAAGAGCTTTATTGCTACTACATCATGAGCATAGACTTTAATTTCGAAATGTACTTTCTTCCCTCCACATTCTTTTTCCGCTATATGCTGAAAGAGTAAAGACAGTATTTTCGATCTATTTGTAATTATTGCTCCATTACCAATAATCGGAACTGTAATATTAATTACATCTTTAGATTCCCATTTATGGTCATAACACAAATATCCTAATAGATTACCTTCATCTAAACAAATAACACCTTTCCCACTCCTAAATATTGGCTCAATACTTTTCCTTATATTCTCTATGTAGTCCTGTTCATATAATTCTTTTACGTATTTGCATTCTTCCTGATATGCTTTATACGCAATACCCACTGCGCTCTCTAAATATTCAATAGTAATTTCTTTAATCTTCATCAAAATCACTCCTTCAAATTCTGATTAATCAGTAAATTCTTTTACATCTACATAACCTTTAATAAATATCACAAGAATATCTTCTATACAATTATAAATCTCCAGCTTTCAACAATAAAAATTCCGAACTAAATTGATTTCCCAAACGATGAAGTTCGCCTAATACACGATTTAATCCAGTATCTGTTTTATACCAATTTTCCCTACTGATATCTTGTCCATTTTCAGAATATGGAACTGAATTGATTATTAATTTTGTATTTGGAAAAGCAAATTGATAGAACATAAGGCATCTACGTGTGTGAAAGTTTTTACAACATATAATTGCTGATTTAGGGGAAATATTCCTACTTTCAAGAATCTGTTTAGAAAATCGAGCATTATCTGATGTGTTTCCAGATTGATTTTCACCGATAATACTACTTGCCTCAACACTATTGATTAACAATACATCTGTGTAAAACTCACATTCTGTTAAATAATTCTTACTATATGTTTCTCTTTTTGCTTTTACTCCGTTAAACTTGCCAGTTTTGATACTAACCCCACCTGACGGAGTGACAATTGGCGCATAACCGTCATTCCATAATTTCGCAGCTTGTTCTGGTAATTCAGGATACGAACCACCTGGTATCATAATCACATCTGCCTGTTCCAAAGTATCATCAATAAAAATAAAATTCGTGATATCATCAATAATTCTCATATTCATTTAGATTACCTCCCATTGTTATGATATCTCTCGCTTTTTATACATCCTTTTGAAAGACATCAATAACCAATAATATATTTATTTTAATCCACTTCAACATCGCATTATTGCTATTCCATACTTATCCCCCATAATAAATAAAATAGGAAGTTGCAAAACAGTTTTTTAATTATACAATTCCATCCATATTCTCGAGAAAATCAGCAATTCCGTCCTCATCATTTGTTCCAATAACTATATCTGCTCTATTCTTCACTTTCTCTATAGCATTTCCCATAGCCACTCCCAGACCACAAAGTTCTAACATTCCGATGTCAGCATAATCGTCACCAAAGGCTATAATTTCCTCTGTAGAAAATCCACACGCATCGCATACTTTAAGAATTGCATTTTCTTTTGTCACATCCTTTTTTGTGAATTTATACCAATTCCCATCAGAAAATCGAATACAATCACATTCCGGAAGTTTCTTCATTAATCGTTTTGCCATATCTGGTTCAAATATTTCGACACACATTTTCAATACTGGCAAATTAAAATCAAAATAATCTGTGTAAAGGCTGTCTCCCCAGCTTTGATCCAAATTCTTGGGATCTACTTTATAATTCCAATAATGATTTGTGATTGTATCCATTGTAATTTCACAATCATCCCCACAAACTTCCCTAGACAACTCAATCATCCGTCTTGTTTCTAACACCGAAAACTCTGCTGTATAAATATATTCAAAATCATTCTTTACCAATGCACCGCCACTTGATATCAAAACATCTGGTTCCAATACCAATAAAAATGTCATTGAATTTGTTTCACTTCTAGAAGTGGATACACCTATTTTAAAGCCGTATTCTTTATAGTTTTTAAGAACTTTTAGTGTACGTTCCGAAAGCTTCTTTTCACTTGTTAATAATGTTCCATCCAAATCAAACAACAACATTTTGTATCGGCTCATAATCTATCCTCCTGCTAGAACTGTATTTATATAAAACCTCTTCTGGTGGCTTCTTCAATCAACAATGGGTGAATCAATGGGTATGTCCAATTATCAACCAATTCTTCCGTAATAAGAATTCTTTCTATTTCACTGTGAAGCTCATTTTCAAAAGAAGTAATATCGGCTGCATACAGCATCCCATATGTTTCTTCATCTACATTTTCATTTACTCGAATTTTTCCTTCAACTGAATAAGCGCATACTGGCTTAATTGTAAAGTCAATAGCTCCTGTTTCTTCACCTAGCTCTCGTTTCGCAGTTTCTAAGATGTTTTCTCCATCTTCTCTATGTCCACCTGGAACTTCATATGTAACTCGGTCTATATGCTTACAAAACACCCACTTTCCATCTGATTTTGCTATTATCACTGCAAATTTTAGTAATGCGTCTTCTATTGAATCATAAAATTTTACTTCTAACATGTTACCTTTCTCCACTCCATTCCATCACAGAATCCATTTTTATCTAAATCCAATCCTCTATTCAATAAATTATCAGCTATCATCATGTGACTAATCCACGTTGCCATGTTTCTGCTACCGCCTTAGTAATTCGGTATATAAAATCAAATTTTCTTTTACTTTGCCTATTCTTAATATTCATAATGGGAAGTTGTTTATTCGCAATCACAAACAAAAGCGAACTATCTTCTCTTGTAAATTCAAATTAGCTAGCGGCAACATTATTTTCTAATATGTAATCACTAATTAAATATTACATTAAATAATATTATTATTTGAGCGTTAGCTAAAATAGAACAGAATATTAAAATAATATGTAAAATAATTTTACTTAATAAGGAATCTGAAAGGTAAATAGGAAAAACTGAATCACGAAATAATAAAATTAATAAAGCTAGTAAAGTAAATATAAAATATAAGATCTTTAATGGAACTAACAAATAATCTATTCTTTTTTTTAACTTAAGATTTCCATATATTGATTCTATCAATCTCTTACCCTCTTTGTTTAAAACTTTAAGCATTTAGCTTAATCGGATGACGAATTATCGTCTTTAATTTTTCTGGACTACATTTTCTAAAATCGTTTAAATAGATTTCATGATGAAACCGTTCATCATGAATATCTTCTACATAGGCTTTCTGCGTATCTAAATTTGGCTGGAAACTCCTTTTAAATTCGCTATTATAAACGTGTATATTAAAGTTCACTTCGGATTATGCTTATACTATTCATTAAGGTTCTTACCCATTATAACCATACTATTCCAATTTTTATATCCTCGTTTCTGATAATAATTCTCTGTGCTATCTGTTCTTGATGTGAACAAATAGGTTTTATCAATTCCCTTGCCCTTAAGTTGACTTTCAAATTTTTTCATCAAGCCTGAGCCAATTCCTTTACCTTGCAAAGTTGGAATTACAAAGAAATCTTTTATAAAAAACTGTTTGCAGTTGTAGTAAACTTCACTACTTCCAACAATCATACCTACAATTCTGCTTGCATCGTCCAAACAAATAAGCCCATACGAATCACGACAATTAATCATTTCATATAACTTTTGTGTGGCTAAACTTATAGTCCATTCGTCATTCCAAGACGGTGAATTATATGTTTCTACGTAAAGTTCTGCAAGTTTTGGGATATACTTTTCGTCTATAATTTCATATATCATTAGGCAATATCTCCTTAACATTTAATAATTTTTTTCCATAACATCCACTAATCTCATTTCTTATTATAATTCTATACTTCGTATTTGTATTTAATCGTAAAAACAAAATTGACTCCAAAAAGGAATAATGGTAATTTCATTATTATTCCTTGCATCATCTAAAACACTCCTCGACATGATTAAAAATTCATTACGAAAATAGTTTTCTAAATCAATTCCATAGTATATGACATCTGTTTGATACACTGAAAAAATTGGTGGATTATCAACTCCAGTTACTATAGGGATATACCTATGCCCATATAGCGGGATCAACTTGGGTGCTCTTTGCATTTTTTCTATACATTTATTTATGTTTTGCATCCAACAGATCAATAGGTTTTTCCCCCCAATTATTATCCCAAAAATCATTTTCCACTATATCAAACAGAACTCCTTCTAAAGGCCAGTTTAACATTCCCTGTATATTTCTAATATTGTTTTCATGAAAATCTCTCCAATTATAAAATGAGCCAGAAATAGGTAGAGCAATTTGATACATTTCTCTTAACGACTTAGGAAACTGAATACCGTAAGTATTTTCTATTTGTTCAATTTCTTTATCCGTAAGGCCTTGATCAAATTGAACATGTACAACTTTTAATGCATTAATTAGTATTTCATATTTATTCATTAATTTCTCCAATATTGGATTTACTTTATTTCCTATTATTCCGCTTACATGTAGCTATGTATGTCCAAATGTTAATAAATATAATGAGAAGTCCGTTTACTTCTCAGTTTGCTCATTTTCTGCATAGGCAGAACGGGTGCCCCTCGAGGTCGAGCATCGTCACGTAATGATCCACGCCAAATTGTGCGGTAGACTTTGACGCACCGAGACGCAGTGCCTCCTCAACGGCTGCGGATAAATCGTCCACTTGAAAGTTGAAGTGCATTTGCTTCTGTTGCATGCCGCATTCTTCTGGCCAAACTGGTGGAACATAAGGTATGTCATCCGGTTCTGCAAACAGAAGTATCATGCCATTATAGGCTTTAAGTGCCAAGCAACCAAAGGCTATGGTCTTTTCCCACCCAGTGAGCGCGGCGTAAAAGTCACGGGCACGGCAAGCATTAGTACAGTCAATCGTTAAGTCTCCAATAGTAATATTTTTGATCATAATGAATTTCTCCTATTTCCTTTATTTTACTTATTTCATCCAATATTTTTCAATCTCTTACATATTTTATCTGTCTCTTTACTTACTATTATCTTATCTATTGTAAATATAATGAGAAGTTGGATCAGCTCTTAATTATGCTCATAAGCTGGAATTAGCTTGCGTCATAAGTATAGGATTTATTTTATTATTCCAACTCAATGCATAACAAAAGCACCTAGTTTCTAAGAATCTTAATTTAGTGTCTATAATATCACCGAACCGTTTTACATATTGGTGGTATTACATATTTTCGATTAGTTTCATCGCTTCGTTTTCAGATATTTCAGAGTATGATCCATAATAAGGGCTTTCAGTATTATCTGTTCCGTTCTAACATGTGTGTTTCCATCCCTAACATTAATTAGTACCTCTCTTTATTGTATACTAGTCATAAATATAGCACTAAACTGCTAACGCAGTGGTTCGACCGTCTGTAGTTTTATTTTTTAGTTTTATCTGATTGTTAAAGCACAATATTTTTATCCCTCTCACAGATCTTTGTCAATGCACCTTCATGAATCCAATATGCTTCTCCATATAACGTTGAGTTGTTATTCTCTACAAAAATATAAGAACCATCAACCAATGCATAAAATGGCCTTGATTTGCTATCTGGTAATGAGATATCCTCCAATATGCGAAGCCCATCTAATGTTTGTTCTTTTATTTCTTGAAAATGAGGTAAAATGTTTATTTTTGTTAAATCGAGTCCTTCCAGATATTTTTCATATGTTAAGTTAACAGCTTCACCATCTAATTCTGGTTGTGCATAAACAACATCTGCACAGTTCATACTTCCAGCACTGATACCGATTATAATGCCTTTATAACTTTTCAATAATTCTTTTAAACCCATTCTGCTTAAAAATTGGTTTTGGGTAGGGACATGACCGCCTGTTAGCATTATCACATCATAATCATATATGGAATCTGCAATTTCATTATCATTTCGTCTATCACATACATCCATTTCTGATAATGAAAGATTACTAAGCTTAAATGCCTCGGTAAATACTATCTTTAAGCTATTACTCAACTCTTGATTATCTGGCTCAGCACTGACTAATAGACATTTTGAATTATTAGTCCAATATTTCTTGATGTGGTCCAAAAAATGATTTTCATTCATTAATGCACAAGGAATTCTTCTTCCATTTTCCTTATAGCTTCCTCCGATACTACTTGTTAGAAATAATTTCATTATTCGCTCCTTATAGACGAAACCAATTCACTAGGATTCGTGATTTGTAAACATTGATGGTTCACTAATATTTTCTGATTCAAAATCTATAACTAATCCTACTCTATTTTCAGTGTATTATATAAATAATATGTCTTTTGGATTGGGTTAAAATGATAGCTTAATAAATATAATTGGAAGCTCAACTGCCCTACAACATCGAAGTTATCGTTACATTTTTAATTTATAAACATCTAAAATGTAATTTTCTCTTGTATATGGATCTTTTCTTTCCTCTGAATATGTATATATAAATCCGCATGATATTTGAAGTTTTGCAGATGCCACATTTGCATTACGGCAAGAACAAATAAATTCTGTCGCTCCATACTTTTTACATGCTTGCTCAACTAATGCAATAAGGATTTGCTTCCCATACCCTATTCTTACGAATCTAGGCCCGATTGCAATGCCTGTATCTTCATAAGCGTTCTCAGCAATTTGCTCCATACCTGCAAAACCAATAGCTTCTCCACTTGATTTTTCATATACTAAATAGCTCTCCGGATGCCTAGCCATATATGCTATGTTTTTTTCAATTCTTATTTTAGCATTTTCTTCTGTTTTTGTAGTCCTCCACAGCATATATTTCGCACTTTCGTCTTGGCTCCATAAATTTATGTACATGTTTTTCCAATCATCATATTGGGGTTTATCCAAAATTAAATCTCTTGTTTCTATCATAATAACTCCCTTACAAAGCATAAAGACGAATACTCATTTTAACGGTATGGCAGACATTAGTTCACGGTATAGTTCCTCTGTATTTGTGCTGTTACGGAGACTTATATATACATCTTTTTTGTCCATGCGCTCTATCTTTATTGTGGGTGATGTCTTCGCCTGAACAAAGAGTAACGTTTTACCATTGATATCCGATTCAAAATTTCCTTTCAACGTTTCTCTTAAACCACCGTAGCCGTTATTCCTTCTACCAACGCCAATATTGTCCATGCTTTTCTCTATAAGAGATATACTGGTAATTTCTGAAAAATCAATATTTACACCATACACGGCTTTTATTTGTATCCTGTTGTCAAGAATGTTTACAACAGGATCTTTTTCGCTATAATACCCCATTGTAACTACCACAACAATTATTATGCCCACAAAGGCAATGATAGCCATAATAACCCATTTGGGCGTCTTTGATGTTGAATTATTAATTTGATGAGTAGTTGATGTGCTTCTATATTTTTTGTAAATCCGATTATAAGCGATGACTAAAGCAATAGTGCCAGGAACACAAATAATCACAAGTAAAATCACACCTATTAAGATACTGAAAAGCGATAATATACTTGTCACAACCATGCAAATGGTGTAAATTAACCACATCAAACCGTTCGCGCGGTTATACGCAGGAATATTAGTTATTTCTTCTGGGCTTACAGTACTTCCTGACCAAAAGTGTATTGGACCTTTGCTCTTGAATGCCCAAATTGCTATTGCCCCAAAAGATAATGAACACAACAAACATATAGCTGCAAAGAAAATATTCGAAAACGTCATTACTTGCTCCTCCTTTTAAACTAGAAAATATTTAATGTTTTGATTACCGAATTCCGGTTTCTATGTTACTTTACTTTACTTACTCATAATCTTATCTATTGTAAATATAATGTGCAGTTCAGAATCCCTTCAAATTGGAAGTTGCCTCTGTGTAAGTCTTTATTTCATAAATACAATGGGAAGTCGGGTTACTTCCTCATTGTACAATATAGCGAAACTACTTAACTTCTAAAATTAATCATCTTTTTAGAAGAAATTTAACTTTATCTGTTATCTTGCCTCCCAATTTATCATCTATCAGTCCTACTGATGACGATTTATTTTTCAAAAAAATAAGATTATTACCCTCTATTCTAAATACATAAGTATACTTCCTATCATCTGTTGTCATCGTTAATTCACCATTAGCTATTGAATAAGTTCCCAGTGGAAAATAACTGCTTAATGAATCATAGGAGAATGAAATTTTCTCATCAGAAATGGTAACACGTGGAATATTGAGTGCATTTGTTCCCTTTTGTTCCATGATATAAGTTCCGTTCTTTACTGTGTCTACGTTCTTTACTGTGTCTACATTCTTTACTGTGTCTGTATTATTGGAGTTACAACCTGATAATAAGAAAATCAATAACATAATGAAGCAAATACATGTTTTTTTCATCCGAATTCCCCCTTGTTATTTTATTATATTTTACTTCCCATTTGTAAACAATAGCGAATTAACTCTACAAAGAATTTATCTGTTTCAATACTTGTGTTTTTAAATATAATGTGAAGCTGGTAAATTTGTTTCGACTTCTATCTTAAATATAAGACTTCATTACTTTTTCATAATCTTTTCATAAAAACATTACTGTCAAAGGTAGTATACTTTCTGGTATATGGGCACACCTCAATACATTTACCACATAATGTAATTTGCTTCTCTAATGATTTAGCCGCAATC
>NZ_FOJI01000023.1 GCF_900111235.1 [Clostridium] fimetarium | reverse complement strand
ATGGTAGGGAGAAATAACTAATCCACAGTATCTTAAACAGAATAGCTCATACCTAAGAAAAGGTAAAGAAAAGCTATAACTATATAATACGAGGGTTGAAAACTTATTCAATCCAAGAACCATAATATAAAGAATCATGCAATGATTCTTTACCGAGAAAAAAAGCGTAGCCTTTTTAGAATCAATAAAGTAAAGAGCGAACCAGATGGATGTAATGCTATTGATACGCATTGCAAAGCTTTGATGGATAGTGAGATAGACTTCGTCTACTCACCGAAACTTCAGCAACATAAGCTGCCGGGTGGCACTGGAACATAACATATAAAAAACCGTAAGCAATTCCTAAGGAAAGTTAATATGTTGTGTTAAGAGGAAATATCAATCCTGTCTTACATGTTTCCCGTTCTATGGTATCAGTAATTTCCATAGATGATGCACGGGGTAGAGTAAATGAAAAATGTGTGGCTTTCTGGTGATATACCAGACAACCACACTGGCATATAAATTAATACAGCAACAAAAGAAGTTTCAACTCACCAGAGGATACAGACTGACTGCACTTTCTGTTGAGTTGAAAATTGTAAGCGGAAAGAATATATCAATTTTTTTTTTAGTCCTATCTTGACACAAGCAGAGAAGGTCAAGGCTTATTTGATTAATGGGGCTAGGAAAAACTGCCGGGGTTTAGTGAGTGGCCGAATCCTGAGATGGGGTGGGGAGCTTTGTGTGTGAAGGATTCGATACCGATGTGAGTGTATTTGCTGCAGTTTCTTAAATTTTTACCCCTATACTTATAAGCCGAAAATCAGGGGGTAGTGTCCCGCATTTTTGAAGATTTTATAAAAAGTTTATAATTTAAATTATCTAAAAGTGTACTCACAAATATAAAAATAGATGTATTTACATTTTAAAATTTAATGAAATATGTTAAGATATAAGCTTTATTATATCTGATAAGCCTTATAAAATGGTCTTTGTACTCACGAATGACACAAACAGTGTACTCACAATTAAAGGGATTTTGCACGTAAACTGAAGGGGCTAGAAATCTTTACGCCAGCGGGGTATAGTAATACTAACAGACAAAGAAAGTATGTGATCGATGAAAAGACTGTATGGACATCACCGAAGGTCTTGAAGATTATCAGGGACCAAAGGTATGCTGGCGATATGATAAGTAATGTCAGAGTACGTACGAAAATCGCAAAGCAAGAGAGTGAACGTGTAAATAGAGATGAGTGGATTATTGTTAAAGGAACTCATGAAGGGATCGTTAGTAAGGAAATATATTGGAAAGTAAATAATGATATCATGCCCCTTACGGAGAAGGAGACTATTCTACTTGGTGATTTTAGGAGAAAAGGATTCTATTACTGTGCAGATTGTGGAAGATTGCTTAGAAGGAGTCATACAACGATTAATCCTTATTATGAATGTTCTAGAAGTAGATACACTGAAGATAAATGTTCGGAAATTAAGGTGTAGCCAGACAGAGTATATCAATACTTATATACAAAAAACGGACAATATAGTTCATATTGCAGATGTAAAATTATCAATGAATATTTATTCCCAAAAAGGAACATTTGTTAGAGCTGATCTACTAAAAACAAGATATGATTTTTCAAATATGAAAAATATTTCTGTTCAAAATGGTAACTATAAGGGCTTTGAGAGCGCATCAGAATATACTGCCACATTTTTTTTCGCTTTGATGATACTATTTGTAATAGTAATTGGATTTTTTTATGAAAGAAAAAGTGGGCTTAATATGATTATTCATTCAACGCCTGGTGGCAGAGGAAGACTACTTTTACAAAGAATTCTTATTTTATTTGCGATTAGTCTTATAGTGTCTGTAATTTTTGAGTACCATGGCAATTTATTGAGTAAGGAAATTGCAGTACAAAAAAAAGTATTGGAAAAGATAATTGAAGAACAAAATTATAGAGATCAACAATATGAAATCTATAATCGAAAATTAAGTGTAATTAAACAACCAGAATATCAAGTTATGACTGGTAGTAGAATGGATTCCTTTGAAGAATATAATGCCGTTCTTGCTGTAATATCGGTTATTATTGTTACTTTTGGAACGATTTCTTTTGAAAAGAAAAATAATATGATCAAACTTATAACTAGTTCTACAAAGGGATATAAGAAAAATATGATTATTAAGGTATCAGCAGCCTTAACTTGTACTTTTGTCATTTGGGCAGTGATTTACGGAATCAATTTTTATAATTATATAAAAGTTTATAATATATGTTTATCGGATTTAAAATATCCGGTACAAAGCATTATGTCATTATCTGATTATCCGTTCCCTATTTCTATTTGTGGATATTTTTTAATTGAGAGCCTTAAGAGGTTAAGTATCCTTATCTTAGTGAGTTTATGGAGTTTATTTATTTCTTGGAGAACGGATTATAATTATAGCATATGTTTAAGTTTTATAATTTTAATTCCGTATATTCTTTATTTTTTCGGATTTAATATATTTAGTTATATTTCGGTTATTAATTGGATGATATGATCTAGTATAGTTAATAAATTGGCATAAAGATAAGGGGAAAGGTATGAAGTTAGAAATTAAAAATGTAACAAAAACATATGGAAATATAAAAGCGCTAAATAATTTCTCGATGGAATTTCAAGCAGGAATTTATGGGATACTTGGTTCTAATGGTGCAGGTAAAAGCACATTAATTAATTTGATAACAGACAATGTCTCTAGAGATAGTGGTGTTGAAAGTGGAAAAATCCAATATAATGAAGAAGACATATTAAAGCTTGGAAGAAAGTTTAGACGTATAGTAGGATATATGCCTCAACAACAGGGATTTTACGATGAATTTTCAGCTAAAGCATTTTTACAGTACATGGCATCAATAAAAGAAATACCCAGAAAAATTGCCAACAAGCAGATTGATGAATTGCTAGAAATTGTAAATTTGACAAAGTTTGCTCATAATAAGGTCGGAGGATTTTCAGGAGGAATGAAGCAGCGTGTTCTTTTGGCTCAAGCACTTTTGGGCGACCCGAAAATTATCATCTTAGACGAGCCTACAGCAGGCCTTGATCCAAAGGAGAGAATTACCATTCGTAATTATATAGCGGAATTATCAAAAGATAAAATCATCTTATTTGCAACCCATGTGGTAAGCGATATTGAATGTATTGCAGATCAGGTGTTGTTTGTAAAGCAGGGTGAGATTGTAGCAAAAGGTACACCTGGAGAATTGATTCGTAGTATGCATGATAAGGTCGCAGAAATTTCCTGCACACTGGATCAGATCACAGAGTTACAGGCTCATTATAAGGTGGGCAATGTAAAGCAGAGAAGTGATGGACTCGTATTGAGGATTGTGGGAGATAATTTGCCTACTGAATTTGAGAAAGTGAATCATGATATTAATTTAGAGGATGTGTATCTGTATTATTTTGAGTGAAACTAAACGGAGATTCCATTACAATGCAAGGTAAGAATTATAAGCAGATACAGATAACAAATCTAAAGATTCAGAACCGCAACAATAATTGGATATATGAAACACAAGACATTAGATAAACGAAATTTTATCCTATCATTTTTTGATGTGTGGGCTTCGTGCTTACATTTTGGAATCTTTTTAATTTGCACTTTATCAAAATATAGTATATAAAACTATACAAAATGAACAGTAAAAAAACAATAGTAATAGATAAAAAAAGGATTAAATTTCAATATTTAAAATGGACCTTATAAGATAGACAGTTTAAAAAAGAGACTTGATCTCAAATTTAACTGGTCCTACCTTATAGGGTCTATTTTTGTTATACTTATAACTTAGGAGTGTATACTATGGGAAAAAACTACTTTACAGAGGTAAGCGCATAATAAGATGGTAGGTTTTCAACCTAATTTAATAATGAGATAATGACTCCAAGAGTATTTTTGCTTTTTGGAGTCGTTTGCTATAAAAAATTATTGGAGGAGTTGAAAAAATGACAGAATCAATAAAGAAAAAACGTGAATTATGGTTCAGTAGAATTATGGAGTGTCGCAAAAGTGGTCTAGCGGATAAAGCCTGGTGTATAAAAAACAGTATAGAGCCAAGTTCCTTTTACTACTGGGTAAAGCTATTGCAAAAAGAATCTTGCGAAATACCTTCTACAACCAAATCAGATATGACAGTATCTGAACCTCAACCAGTTGTACCATTAATAATCGCTTCAAATACAAAAAACAAAGTTGACATAGATTCTTCCACTGCAATAATAATTCATCTCAATAATGCTATAACCTTAGAAATTCAAAATTGTGCAAATCAATCTGCAATTACCAATACTATCAATGCACTTCGGCAGCTATGTTAGGTGATATTTCAGGCATTGCGAGCATCTTTATTGTATGCGGATATACAGACATGCGAAAATCAATTGATGGCCTTGCGGCAATGGTTAAACAAACCTTGAATAAAGCATCAGGAAGTGGTTCAGAAACATTTGATAAAAAGGCTTTTATTGCAGATATTATTGAATTTACAAAAGACAATTTCTGATATTAGCTAAGGTATGGATAATATAAGATTGCCTTTTCACATTAAAGGTGGAGGCAGTTTACCATCATTAAATGTTATATATGACATTCCTGAATTTTCTAATTGGAAGCAATCTATATCAAGTTTCTAAAATGGGAGTTCATTTGTACAAATTTGTTTAGTAGTAAAAGATTATTTTGTGTGGGTCAAACCAATCATATGGTTGGAAATGAAATACTTATTACTTTTAATGACATCAATTCTGTAATCTCAAGCTATGTCGAAAGTTTAGTGTTGATATCGAAAAAGTGAGATCTGGAAGCGTTGAAAATAGTGGGTTTCAATGATTCGGTAATATAAAGGTTAATAATTTGATTTAATTCTATCCCTCGGCATGCGCTTGCGGATACAGGAGTGGGTTGTCTTATACACGCTTTCCAATGGTTATGATACAATTATTGAAGGAAGGTAAGTTCTATGCTGACCTATATAACAGTCAATTTGAAAAAGAGTAATAATATAATAAAATTTATTCCTCAATAAGATTAGGAATCAGGGTGGTTGCTTTCTATTGAGGAGTTGATCGTTTAATACAGTGTATTATTTAAATATTGAAAGAAAAAGATTCCCTTACAAACGAATCAGATTTGAGAAAAATATGCGTTTGTAGCAATGACATGATGGCGGGGTCAAAACAATGATTTCACAGTGCTAATCACCCAAGCCCTTTAGGTAACCAAAGAACTTCCTGAAATTTAAAGCAGATTTATGCTATGAAAGATTAGAGATGATGAAAAAGTGATATTTAAAACATTACTTCGCATAACATGAAATATTAAATTCCTGTTCATAGTTGAGGTGAACTGAATATTATTTGTAAAGGAGCATTCAAGCCAAAACTTGGGTGCTTTTTTAGTTGAAATGCTAAAAAAAGAGCTTTGGAGATACAAGGAACGCATAAATAAACTGATTAAGACAATTTATTAGTTATAATAATTCTCTCATCAAAATATTAAGATTAATATAGTGCATGACATAAAATTTTTATTAAACTAATCTTGTTTATAAGAGATGACGTCAACTCCAAAATAATGAATGGAGAGAAAAAATTATGTATCATGGAAGATTTAAAGGTACGCATTATGAAGCAGGATATAATTATGGTTGCTTGTTAAAAAAGCATGGAGTTGTTATATCTGGTAGTCCAACTTTTGATATAACTGAAGAGATGAAAAAATATGCAGCAGAGTGTATTCCACAGTATGAAGAGTATTATCCAGAAGTTTTACAAGAAATCAAAGGTATGGCCGATGGACAGCAATCCTCTTTTGAATTGTTGTATCAAATTTTGTTTTGTATTTACTGTTTTAAACCACAAAATCATTGTACTTGTTTTGCATTTGTAGATGGTGAAAATATTATGATGGGCAGAAACAGTGACTTTTTGGTAAGCATCGAAAAACTATATATGAATTGTTTGTACGACCTCGACGGCGTTTATGCCTTTAATGGAAACACTACAGCTTTTGTGCAAATGGAAGATGGAGTGAATGAACATGGACTTGCTGTTGGTTTAACATTTATTTACCCACATATTAGAAAACCAGGATTGAATGCAGGAATGCTTCTGAGATATATTTTGGAAAAATGTAAAACAACGAAAGAAGCGATAGATGCGTTGAAGCAATTACCTATTGCATCAGCACAAACATTAACAATAGCAGATAGCAGAGGTGATTTGGCTGTCGTTGAATGTAATCCCGAGAAATTTGCAATTATTTATCCGAAAAATGGAACAAAGTATGTTGCAACTGCTAATAATTTTAATTCAGAAGAGTTGAAAGCATATCGTACTCCGGTTGATATCGATGATTGGAAATCGGATGAGAGGTATGAAACAGCATATACAGCGTTAAATAATCATGGTGAGCAGTATTCACTGGAATTTGCACAGGAGTTACTAGGTGGAAAATTTGGATTCATGTGTCAATATGATCGTAAGACCGGTGCAGATACTGTATGGTCAGTAGTCTATGATTTGAAAAACAAGAAAGTATATCGTGTTGAAGGAAATCCATCAAGAAAAAAATTCGTAGAGGATACACGAATGAAATTTCCAAAATAAGCTAGAGTCAATTAAATATTAATTATAGAAAAAAGAGCATTCAAGCCCAAAAACTTGGGTGCTCTTTTTCGTCCAAAGAAAGAAGGTGAATGGTATTTGAGATGACCATCCATGATGTATCTGTCGCTTACCATTATTATTCTGATTTGACATATACTTTAATTAAGAATATAATTTTTAAAATATGATTATTATATGAGGAGTTAATTAATGAGATATATCCAGTCAGCTGTTAAAAAAACACTATGTATTATTTTGGCTATTTTAATTATTTCTCTTCTTATGTTTTCTCAAATATATATATCTAATCATATACATCATCAATGTTCAGGCGAGAATTGCCCAATTTGCAATCAGATAGATTTTGCAATTCACATATTAAATCAAATCGTTTCCGGTGGCGAATTTTTTTTCGTTATATTCACTTTAGTGATGTTTGTCCTGGGAAAATATTGGTTTAGTTCTTTAATATCAATCACAAAATCCCTTTTTATTTTAAAAGTAAGGCTAAACAATTGAAACATTTAATAAGTTATGTAAGTCATTTATGATTTGCATTATTTTGTTGTATGTAAATTTTTAGATTACTAGATACAAAATGAAAGGGAAAATTGAATGAATGTGCCTATTTATGTTATAACAGGTTATTTGGGGGCTGGAAAAACTACATATCTCAATAAAATTTTAAGCCATAAGAAAAATTATGAAAAGAATACGCTTGTAATACAATTTGAAGATGGTGAGGAAGAAGTAGAAGAAAATTTAATTAATACTACAGTTTTAATTATTAGTAAACGAGAATATGAAATTTATTCTACAAATATTTCAAATAAAATATATAATGTTATATCTGATGGGAATTATGATGAAATATGGGTAGAATGGAATGGGATGGATAATTTCAAATTAGCTGAAGAAATATTCCTACAAATAAGAATGAAAGCAATTGCTCATTTAGAGAGAGTGATCTATATTGCTGATGCCGATAGTTTTCCAATTATGATACAAAATACAGGCATTAATCCTATTACAATGTTATATGCAAGTGATATCGCGTATATATATTCGGCCAATAAAGAGAATAAGGCAAAGACGAAAAAAATATTATTATCATATAATAGAAAATTAGATTTAGTTTACGAAAATGATTTCCAAGAACACTTAAAACAGTTAGATTTAAAAAAAATGACTGGAGGCAGTAGATTTATATGGTTTATTATGCTGATTTGTGTGTATCTTTTATTAAGAAATAATATTAGCAGTATAAAATGGCTTTATAATGATCTAATCATATATACAGGAATGTTGCTCGAAGGAATGCCATTTCTTGTTATAGGAGTTTTGCTTTCAACATTTATTCAGTTATATGTGTCAGGAGATTGGATCGCACGTGTTTATCCCAAAAATCCTGTAATAGGAATGATTACAGCCATCGGGATGGGATTTTGTCTGCCAATATGTGACTGCGCTTCAGTGCCTGTATTTCAAAGCCTTTTGAAAAAGAATGTCCCGTTATGTTCGGCAGTAACATTCCTGTTAGTGACACCAATTGTAAATCCAGTGGTGCTTTTGTCTACTTACTATGCATTTAATGGGAATATTAAAGTCTTAGGCTATAGAATAGCACTTGGTATTGTATGCTCCATAATAGTTGGTGGAACATTCTATATTTTTAAAAGTAAAAGTGTCTTGAAATATTCTGGTAATATTCAATCCTGCAGCTGTTACTGTTGTATGGATGACGCAAGGAGCAGCGAGAAGGAATCTGGTCTAATTAAATTTATGAGACATGCACGTTATGAGTTTGTAAAGGTCGCAAAATATTTATTGATTGGTGCATTTATATCTACAATGTTTCAGGCTGTCCAGAGTGGTATCCTAAAAAATGTAGTACAGAGCCATTCGTTTACAGTAATCATACTTTTAATGATAATGGCCTTTTTCCTATCGTTATGTTCGACGTCAGATGCAGTTATCGCAAGAAGTTTAGCATCAACATTTCCATTTGCATCCACAATGGGATTTATGGTTTTTGGACCAATGATGGATATTAAAAATATATTATTATTGTCGAGCGGTTTTGAAAAGAAGTTTATTATAAGACTTGCATTAACTGTATTTGTGGTATGTTTATTGGTTATTATGCTATTCAGTTTTATGGGATCAGGAGGTATTTCATACAATGGGTAAAAAATATTTTGATATGAGTTCATTCTTAGAAGGAATAAGTTGTTTATGTCTTTCTTTTATTATGTATTGGCTTTTGTATACCGGGAAGTATAGTTTATATGTAACAGTGAAAGTAAAACCTTTTTTATATATTATGACTATAGTACTTTTTATATGGGGATTTTTTTGTATGATACAAATAGGAAAGGCAAAATATGAAAAACAACATAGCCGTTTTCTTATTTTTTTGATACCAATTTTATTGTTATTATTACCGCAAAAGACAATCTCAGCAAGTGATTCTGCTAATTCATATTCTAATCAATATTTTAAACAGAACACTGCTATTGCATCTGAAAAGGAAACAAAAAATTCAGTAGATAATAGTCAATCACAGGCAAGTACAACGGGACAGAAACAGACTACAGCATCCACATCATCAGCTACAACGAGTCAGAAACAAACTACAGCATCTACATCAGCTACAATCGATAATACCGTTCAGCTTAGTGGTTATGATGAGAAGAATAAAATAATAACAATTGCGGATGATGAATTTTACTTTTGGATGGTTGAAATATATACTAATTTAGACAAATATGCAGGCTATAATATTAATATTACAGGTCAGGTTTATAAGGATGAAACACTTACATCAAGCCAATTTGGTTCCGTAAGAATGCTTATGTCATGTTGCACTGCAGATCTTGTGCCTACGGGACCAATCTGCAATTATGATAATGCTTCGCAACTGAAAGTTGACTCATGGATAACTATTCATGGTGTTATTCAGATTGGTGATTTTCAAGGTAACAAAGAGTTCCAGATAAATGTAAAAACGATAGAGAATGCATCTGCTCCAAAAGATGTTTATGTGTATCCATTTTAATTCATTTTTTTGCAGTTTTATAATAATTATATATAATAAAAGACGTAATCTATTTACTTAGAAATAGATTACGTCTTTTATTAATTTATTACTATTTTTTTGAGGTACAATCTTTACATAGACCATATATTTCTAGATTATGTCCCATAATTTGAAAATCACTTTCTTCAAGCTTTGGGTCAAATTCAGTCATTGGACAATTAATCATACTTATTATCTTATGGCAGTTTAAACAAACAGCATAATGTTTATGGTTAAGACGATTTAGTTCATAAATTGCTATTTCACTATTCATCACGTTGATTTTATTGATTATACCGTGTTTAACAAAGAGATCTAATGTCCTATAAACGGTTGATAACCAAGCTGAATCCCCATCATCTGCAATCTGCGAGAATATTTCAGTTGCACCTAATGGTTTATCAGAATTTTCAAGTATTAAAAGAACCTTTTGACGTTGATTTGTCTTTTTAATACCAATGGGCCAATCAGTCAGTGATTTTTTCAATGTATATTCACCTCATTCACATTTATATAATATAAATTCATTATAGAGTAGTAATATAATGAAGTCAACTTACTTAGCAAGGTATTTCGTTTTGATCGCTATGAATTTTACTGACATTTATATATATTTTCTTTCCTATCAATACTAATATTAGTACAGCTACAGATAAAAGAGCAGTAAATCCTCCAGGAGCTACATTAAGATAATAAGAAGCAAACAATCCAAGCATAATGTCAATTACGCTAAAAACAATAGAAAATATGAGTGTGATTTTAAACCCTTTTTCAAGCTGTAGTGCCGTTGCAACTGGAAGCGAGATCATGGAACTAAGTACCAATACGCCTACTATTCGGATAGAGATAGAGATAGCAGAGGCTACAAGGATTGAGAAAACATAATTAATGAGCCTGACCTTTACACCAGCAATTTTAGCTGCTTCTTCATCATATACGATATATATCATTTGATGATATAAGAGAATAAGTGATATGACTGAAATGATGCTAAGGATTAGAACCATAATCATATCGAATTTGGTGACAGTCAGGATGCTTCCAAACATAAATGAATCTGCGTTAGCATGTAGCTTTCCAGAACTTATAATAGTAATTGCAGTACCTACACTTAGGGAAAGTACAATAGTAAGAATCAAGTCAGTGTACTTTTTGAAATAAATCCGTAGAAATTCAATTAACGCACCACAGATTGATGTAAAAACAAATGCACCAAGTATTGGATTTTGGTGATATAACAATCCAATTGTGATTCCAGCAAGCGATGAATGAGATAAAGTATCTCCTATCATAGAGTACCGTCGTAGAACCAAAAACACACCAATACATGGGCATAAAATTGAAATAAAAATTGAAACAAAAATTGCATTTTGCATAAACGTATAATTAAGCAATGGTATCGTCCTTTCTCTTAATATTTAAATATTCATCAGCATATTTTTTAGGAGTGCAGAGGTGTCCCTGTCCATTGATAAGATGATATATTAAGGTTGAATTTGATATGGCAGCATCTAAATTGTGTTCAACAGAAATTATGGTTATGTTTTTTTCTTTGTTTATTTTTTTTAAAAATCCATAAATCTCTCTTTGACTGTTAATGTCTACTCCAGTAGAGGGTTCGTCTAGAATTAATAAATCTGGATCACCAATTAATGCCCTTGCAATAAGTGTCTTCTGATTTTGACCTCCAGAAAGAGTACCTACCAATGCTTTTGCAAATTCGGACATTCCAACCTGTTTCAGATTCTCCATAATAACATTTTTGCTTTTGATTTTCAAAATTCTCCGATAAGAATCCAACATTTCATAAACTGTTATTGGAAAATTGGAATTAGAAAAATCATTCTTTTGTGGAACGTATCCAATCCTTTTTGCTTGCAACTGGATGTTTCCTTTTGTTGGCTTAATTAGTTTTAATAATAATCGCATGAGTGTACTTTTTCCACTACCGTTTTCCCCCAACACTGATACATATTCTCCATCTTGTATTTCTAGATTAATACCATCTAGAATATATGGGGGAGAACTTGTATAGGAGAAAAACAAATTTTCTATTTTAATCATAATCATCCTACTTTCTGTCTATCCAATATATATATTTGTAAAAAAGTATTTACACTTGACAAATATATTTGATAAGATATATTATATTATAAATGCAAATGGGAACTATTTGCAAGTAAAATTTGGAGGATAATTATATTATGAAGATTGTAAAGAAAAGTATTGTGTTATTTTTATGTTTGATTTCAATTGCAACTTTTACAGCATGTGGCAATAAAAATCAGGAAAGTGTAACAGGGGATAAAATTAAGGTCTCAGTTACTTTTAATGCAATAAAGGAGTTTGTTGAAGCAATAGGAGGGGATAAAGTTGAAATATCAACCATTATTCCTGATGGGACTGAACCACATGATTTTGAACCAAAGGCGCAGGATTTAGTAGGTATAAGTAATGCCAACGTATTTGTATATAATGGATTTGGTATGGAAACATGGGTTGATGATGCTATTTCAAATGCAAATAATAAAAATCTTATTACGGTAGAAGCATCTGATGGAGCAACACCAATATCAAGCGTATCGGAAGCAGAAAAAGAAGAACATGGACAATATGATCCACATCTTTGGATTAGTCTAAAGGGTGCTAAAATTGAGGCAAATAATATAAAAGAGGCATTGGTAAAAGCTGATCCAACCAATAAAGATTATTATGAAAAAAATAGTGATACTTTTAACGCTGAACTAGACAGCCTTTATAATAAATATAATGAAAAATTCAAGTCTGTAGCGAACAAAAGTTTTGTGACTGGACACGCTGCTTTTGCATATCTATGCCAGGATTTTGGCTTGCAACAAAATAGTGTGGAAGGTGTCTTTGCAGAGGGTGAACCTACTGCAAAACAATTGTCAGAACTTGTAGATTATTGCAAAAAAAATAATGTAAAAACCATTTTTGCAGAAGATATGGCTAGTCCAGATGTTTCTAAGACATTGGCAAGCGAGGTTGGAGCAGAGGTGAAAACTATTTATACGATTGAGAGTAGCGAGGATGATAAAACATATATAGAACGTATGACGGACAATCTTGATGAAATTTATGATAGTTTGTCAAAATAATATATATTTACATGGATGCCCAATGAATTGTGTGAAAAAAACTCTTGAAAAAGCTGGTTTTGAATTGGATGAACATATTATAGTTACTCCAGTTTAGTAAGCTAATCGAAAAACAGTGTGAACACTAGAATGTATGTCCTAGTTTTCACACTGTTTTTTTTTGAAAAAGGTCTGTCATCTTTCTATAAATCATCATGAAAAATAAATACAAATTCACATCCAACGCCTATTTCATTGACAAGTTTAATGGTCGCATTATGCCGGATCGCAATTTGCTTAGCAATAGCGAGTCCTAAACCTGTTCCATTTTTATTCTCAATAGATTTGGTTTTATAAAAACGATCAAATACATATGGCAAATCATCATTATTAATCCCACGACCTTCGTCACGTATCGATAAAATCAAGTTTTTATCCTGTGATACATTAATATATATATGTCCATTTTGAGGTGAAAATTTGATGGCATTATCAACAATAATTAAAATCATTTGCCTGAGTCTACCATAATCGCCTAAAAGAGCACAATCCTTAAAATTATTATTAACCACAAATTCAATTTGCTTATCTTTAGCAAGACTTTTAGCACTTCTAATTACATCTGAAAGCACTTCACAAATGCTTATTTGTGTCATTTCAAGTTGAAAATCCGTGTTTTGAAGTCGAGACAAATCCAATAAATCACCTATTAACCGTTGCAAATGTTTGCTTTCGGCTAACATTTGTGAATAATATTCCAGTACTTGTGCCTCTTTTGTAATAATTCCATCATTCAAAGCTTCAAGAGAGCCTCTAATAACAGTTACAGGAGTTCTTAATTCGTGCGAAATATTGGCTATAAAATCTCGTCTTAGCTGTTCTAACTTTTCACTTTCCATTGAAGATTCATTAAGCCGTTGGGCTAGAATATCCATATTCATTGCGAGAGTACCGATTTCATCACTTTGTTTAACGTTCGTTTTAACAGTATAATCACCTTCGGTTAATTTTATAGCTGTGAGATTCAAGCTTTTAAGCGGTTTTGTAAATGTAAAAGAAAAACCTATAGATAAAAGAATTGCAATCATTAAAGCAATTCCTATACTAAAAACTAATATAACAATGCCTTTGGAAATGGCAAGATCAATCCCATTTACAGGAGAATGAAGAAGTACCACGCCAAAAATATTTCCACTATCATCTTTGATGGGGGTTCCTACGGTTAAAGTAGGAGTATCCAAAATATTACTGAAGCTTTCACTAAATTCTGTTTTGCCAGAAAAAACTTCTTTTACAATTTCTTCAGCATTTGAAGGCAAATCGCTGAAGGAATATTGGGATACCTGATCATTTCCGGCGGTAATGATATTTAAGTTTTCATCTACAATCCAAACATCAGACATTGCTATATCATTTAAAAATTTTAAATATGCACCATAGCCGCTTCCTTGATTTTTTCGAATGCTATCGCTGGTTATGGATGAAAGGGTCTTTGATATTTTTGTTGCTCGTTGCTCCAATTCATTTTTGTGTAATTCTATTGTATTAATTCTGAAAAGGTAAATAAATATACCGCTGATAATAAAGGCAAAGACAAGTAATGAAGTGATAAAATAAATGCTAAGCTTCCATACAATTTTATTTTTCATACGTTGCTCCAATCCGGTGATTTAGCATCACTCAAAATATAGGATATGAATGATGAAATATTCATAATGTAACTTCAAACTTATAACCAACACCCCATATGGTTTTCAAATTCCATGTTTGATGGGGATATTGATCTAGTTTTGCTCTAAGTCTTTTCATGTGAGAATCAACTGTTCTGGAATCTCCAAAATAATCGTATCCCCAAATGGTATTTAATAAATTATCTCTTGTAAAAACTTTATTCTTGTTTGTAGCGAGCGTCCACAATAGCTCTATCTCTTTTTTTGTCAAGGAAACAATATTACTATTAATTGTTACTTCATAATCATCTAAATTGATTTTTAAATTATCAAATGTAAATAATTGTGATGGATTCTCTTCGGATTTCACAAGACGACGTAGAATTGCACGAACCCTTGCCATGACCTCTGCTGGTGAAAATGGTTTCACGATATAGTCATCCGCTCCTATATCAAGCCCCATTATTTTTTCAAAATCCTCGCCCCTTGCTGTTATCATAATAATCGGAACATTAGATGTTTTTCTGATTTCTCTGCATACCTCAAAGCCATCCATTAGTGGCATCATTACGTCTAAAAGAATGATTTCCGGAGTATGTTCTTTGCATATATTTAAAGCGTCTATTCCATTTTCCGCGGTTATAGGAGTAAAGCCTTCTTTTTTTGCATACTCAGATAATACCGAAGAGATTTGTTTATTATCATCTACTATTAATATATTTCCCATGTGTTCCTCCATCCTGTCGTGTCTAGATAATATAATCATTATATATGTCAAAACTATGTTTTTACAAGATAAAATAGATAAATTAAAACTTAATTTTGCCATAGTTTTGCCATCTGTGGAATTTATAATAAAATTAAATAAAAAAACGGAGGTTTCAGTGTGAATAAAAACAGAATGAGGAATTGGATCAGACCAATGATACAAATATCATTTTTTATAATTGTTATGTTGATTTCTATTGCAAAAGCATTAAGTGATGAAGGTATGACTGTTCCATTTATCACAAATGCATCGTTACATGCTATTTGTCCATTTGGAGGGGTGGTTTCAATATATACTTACCTGACAGATGGTATATTAATTCAAAAAATACATAGTTCATCAATTATTTTGATGTATGCGGTGTTCTTTATGACACTTCTATTTGGTCCTGTGTTTTGTGGATGGATTTGTCCTTTTGGTACCTTTCAAGAGTTTATAGGCAAAATAGGTAAAAAGATTTTTGGTAAAAGATATAATCATTTTCTTCCAAAAAGGTTAGATAGTATTTTAAGATATTTACGTTATTTTGTACTTATACTAGTCATTTATAATACAGCAGCTTCTGCGAAGTTGATTTTTCAAAACGTTGATCCATATTATGCATTATTTAATTTGTTTACCAGTGAAGTTGCGGTGGCAGCATATATAATACTTGCCATTACTGTAATTGCATCATTATTTGTTGAACGACCATTTTGTAAGTATATATGCCCATATGGAGCAACGTTAGGCATATTCAATTTGTTTAGAATATTTAAAATCAAACGAAACCAGAAAACCTGTATTAGTTGTGATGCTTGTAATAGTTCATGCCCAATGAATATTGAGGTTAGTTCCTCAAATACAATCTATAATCATCAATGTATATCCTGCTTAAAGTGTACTAGCGAAAATGCATGTCCTATTAAAGATACCGTAATATTAAGAATAGGAGGAGGTAAAAATGAGAATTAATCAAAAAGCATTAGCATTTATAATCATTATCATACTTTTTGGAACTATTTTTACTACCACAGCATTAGGAGTTTGGAAAACGACAAATACAAAAATACCAGAAAAATATAAGAGTGGTGATTTCCAGGATGAATATAACCCCCAAGATATAAAAGGCTCATATACGTTTGGGGAAATCAGTGAATTATTCAATATTCCTATTGTTGATTTGGCAGTTGCATTTGCAATAGAAGATAGAGAAAATATTTCATCAATACAGTGCAAAGAATTAGAAACAATTTACGAAACGACAAATCTAAGCGGGAAAGAGATTGGAACTGATTCAGTTAGGATTTTTGTATCATTATATAGAGGGTTACCAATTACATTAAATGATACAACCTATTTTCCAAATCAATTGGAATCAATTCTTCTAAAGGCAGGAAATATGACAGAACAGCAAAAAATATTTATCTCAACCCATTTAATCAAATCCGAAAGTAACACAGAAGTACTTGAAACTACAACTACTACATATGCAAGTGAACATGCAGAATTCATTAAAGGTACAACAACATTTAATGAAATTTTAGATTTAGGAATTAAAAAAGAGGACATTGAGGAGGTGATGAATAATGCAATAACAGATACATCAGTAGTGATTAAAGATTTTTGTATTGAAAAAGGCATGGAATTTTCAAATACAAAATCTCAAATTCAGAGTTTAATTGATAAAAAGTGAAACTATTGTTATAGCAGAAAATGCTAAATTGAAAGGAGTCAAAAATTATGAAAAAGAAAAAAATGATTTTTATTGCATCAGTTATGTTAGTAGCGGGTATTATGTCAACCAGTGTATTTGCAGCTTCAATCTATAAATCATCTGATTCAACTAATCTCGAAGAATTTAAAACGGAAATGCTTCAAACAAAAGAGGAAATTTTAAATGAACAAGTTGCTAGTGGTACAATAACGCAAGAAAAAGCAGATGAAGTTATGAAAGCAATTGAAGAAAATTCTGTAAATTGCGATGGCAGCGGATCTGATAAAATAGGTCAAACTTATGGAGCTGGTTTTGGATCAGGTAATGCCAATGGTATAAAAGATGGTTCTGGCAGAGGTGTAGGAACCAGAAATGGATGTAATCAAGGGTCTTGTATAAATCAATAATCAAGGACTGAATTATAAACGAGTATTAAATTTAAACCGAGCATAAGGTGGAGCTGTTATTCATCTTATGCTCGGTTTTTATTACAATAAAATAGATTTTACAAATAACGAAACCATATTGATTTAATTATTTATTTTCAGGTGCGAATCATTGAAGAATATGATATGTGATTCAGTCACGGATAATTGCAGATATGTTGTTATAATTAAGAAGTAAAGCAAGATGAATAAAATTACTTGTGAGCTTAGGAGGAAGATTAATATGTTTGATTTATTAAAAAAAGAAAATGTTAAAGTTATTAATGTGAATGATATGGATAGTTTAATTGGTAAAGTAGAATTGATTGATATTAGAGAAGTATACGAATATAACAGTGGAAGCATAAAGGGTGCTAAAAATATTCCAATGGGAAATCTCTTAATGGAACCTGATAAATATTTGGTAAAAGATAATTTATACTATATTATGTGCCAATCAGGTGGAAGAAGTGGAAGTGCTTGTAGAGAACTTTCGAAAGAAGGATTCAATGTTGTAAATGTTTCAGGCGGGATGGGATCATATGTAGGAACGCTTAGAAATTAGAAAATATAAAAAACAGGAGGCAACAAATCATGGTAAGAAAGATATTGATTATCGGTGGAGTCGCCGGAGGCGCATCAGCTGCGGCAAGACTTAGAAGAAATAGTGAAGAAGATCAAATCATCATGTTTGAAAAAGGTCCTCATGTATCATTTTCAAATTGTTCACTTCCTTACCACTTAAGCGGGATAATAAAGGAAGCAGAAGACTTGGTTTTAATGAATCCAGAATTATTTTTAAAGCAATATAATATTGATGCAAGAGTCAATAATGAAGTAATAGTAATAGATAGAGAAAAAAAATCGGTAATTGTAAAAAATATTTTAAATGGTCAAAATTACACAGAAACTTATGACAAACTTATATTATCACCAGGTGCATCTCCAATCGTGCCCAATATTCCTGGAATGGAGAATGTAAATGTCTTTACTATAAGAAATGTAGTAGATATAGATAGTCTAAACAAATTTGTAAAACAAATTGATACAAAGAATATCGCGGTAATTGGTGGTGGATTCATAGGGGTTGAGGTTGCTGAAAACCTAAGAAAAGCCAAATATAATGTTACTTTGATCGTAAGATCCGATCAGATACTCAGATCTTACGACTATGATATGGTTCAAATATTTCATAAAGAAATCAGTGATAATGGGATAGATTTGATTCTTGAAGATAGAATTGTAAAATTCGAAGAAAATAAAGTAATTCTTACTTCGGGCAAAAAAATCGATGCTAATGTAGTAGTTATGGAAATCGGAGTATCGCCAGAAACTCGACTTGCAAAAGAGTCTGGAATTGAAATAGGAGTAACAGGAGCAATTAAGGTAGATAAAAATTATCAGACAAATGATCCTGATATCTATGCAGTTGGTGATGCCATAGAAGTATATCATGCATTAACTCATATGATGACCAAATTATCGTTAGCAGGTCCAGCGCTAAAACAAGCAAGATCCGTAGCAGACCACATTAACAATAAAAGCACATTAAACAAGGGATATATCGGTTCATCTGCAATTGAAGTTTTTGACTATAATGGCGCAGCTACAGGTTTAAATGAATCATTAATTAAATCACTGGGCTTAAAAATCAATTATGATGTTGTTCGAGTAATACTCTCCGACAAGGTTGGGATTATGCCAGATGCAGCACCAATGCATTTTAAATTATTATTTGAAGTTCCAACAGGAAAGATTTTAGGTGCTCAAGCAATTGGGAAGGGTGATGTCACAAAAAGAATTGATATTATTGCTACAGCTATCAAATTTGGAGGCACGGTAGAAGATTTAAAAGACTTGGAATTGTGTTATGCACCACCGTTTTCAACTGCAAAGGATATAGTAAATTATGCTGGATATGTGGGTTCTAATCTTTTAAATAAAGATTTCAGACAAGTGAATGTAGATAAGGTTAGAGACCTCGTTGAAAACAATAGCTTTATTGTTGATGTTAGAGAGCGAGGCGAGTATGCAGGCGCACATATAAAGGGAGCAACAAATATTCCGTTAAGTGAACTAAGGGAAAGAATTAACGAAATCCCAAAGGGCAAGCCCGTATATATCCATTGTAGAACCGGTCAAAGAAGTTATAATGCAGTTTTAGTTCTTCAAAATTTAGGGTATCATAATGTTTTTAATATAGCTGGAAGCTTTTTAGGCTTATCATTCTATGAATACTATAATGATAAGAGGATTAAAAGAGAAAGCATTGTAACTGAATATAATTTCAGATAATGTAACGAATAAGGATGGTAAATTGCTAAGCCTTTATGTGACCTTATCACAGATAAGAAACTATACGAGAGTATAATTAAATATAAGAAATACAAAATTGTAGCAGTGTATCAAATAAATCAATTCAGAAGGAGAATTCAATATGAGCGTATTAAAAATTACAAAGGATAATTTTGAAACAGAGGTTTTGAAGGCAGACAAACCTGTTTTGTTAGATTTTTGGGCATCTTGGTGTGGACCATGCAAAAGGGTAGCCCCAATTATTGAGGAAGTAGCAGGTGAAACAGGAAATTCAGCTATAATCGGTAAAGTAAATGTTGATGAAGAACCAGAACTTGCGCAAGCTTTTAAGGTTATGAGTATCCCTACACTAGCTGTAATGAAAAATGGGAAGGTAGTTAATAGTGTGGTAGGACTTCAATCCAAACAAACTATATTATCAATGATTCAATAAGGTGATGAAAAGAAGCAACTTTTAAATTTGAGTTACGCTTTGTTAATGATATTATATTACAATATAAATAAAACAAGGATTGGATTCTAAAATGAGAATTCAATCCTTGTTTTATGAAGACTGTTATTTTTTCTAGTATATAATCTTACTTATCAGTGCTACTTCTAAAAGATTATATACTTATATCACCAAATCCCAAGAAAATGTTGCAATAAAAGGCTTACGGTAGTGATTCTAATCCAGCAACAAAAACCCGTAAAGATTGATTTTCCACCTTTTTTTACTAGCTTTATAATATTTGTATTAAGGCCAATAGCTGCCATTGCTAAGATAATAAAGAATTTGCTAAGATCCTTGAATGGTGTAAATATATAAGAAGGTACGCTGGCGCCTGAAGCTATAGTGGTAATAATATAAATTGATAAAGACTTAACGAAAGGAACACTATAAATTATTATGGATTTTAGAATAGATACTATATACATAACTAAATGGTTATAGATATAATCATATATTAGAATTTTACTAATAAATGTCTAAGTGATACAATAAATTTTGTAATAAGGTTTGCAGGGCTTAAAAATATTAGACTTAAATAAATATTGGATTAATCGATTACAGGAGGAATATTTATGAATGAGCAATTAAAAAGAACGGATGAGTATAAAAAAATGTCTTTTGAAGAGACAATGAAATTTGTTGAAACAACGAAAGAAGGATTGTCTACTAAAGAAGCAGATATTCGGATTAGTAAATATGGATATAATGAAATAGAGGAAACGAGCAAGAATCGTTTTATTGAATTTTTCAAACGATATTGGGGACCTATGCCATGGCTATTGGAATTTTCTATCGTTTTAACTATCATATTGAAGCATTATACGGAAAGTGTAATCATTTTTGTGTTATTAACTTTAAATGCGATTATTGGTTATTTACAATCACAGAATTCACAAAAAGCAGTAGAACTACTAAAAAAGAAGTTGGAAATTAATGCAAAAGTATTGCGAGATGGTAAATGGATATTAAAAGATGCAAAACACATTGTGCTAGGAGATATCATTAATATTAAACTAGGAGATTTAGTCCCTGCAGATGTTGCTATTATAAGTGGAGAAGTATCAGTGGATGAATCTTCATTAACAGGGGAATCTTTGCCTAAGGATATTCATCAATCAGATATTATTTATTCGAGTTCAATTATTAAACGTGGAGAAGCCAAATGTGTAGTAATTAATACTGGAGCAAATACTTATTTTGGTAAAACCGTTGAACTAGTAAAAATTGCCAAGCCTAAATCAAAACAAGAAGAATTAATGCTTACTATAGTAAAATACATGATGTATTTAGGGATTATAGCATCAGCCATCGTATCCATATATGCTATTTTTCTTCACAAGGATATTTTATTCATTCTATCATTTATCGTTGTTTTCCTAATTGGAGCAATTCCAGTAGCTTTGCCAGCAGTACTTACAATCGTTCAAGCGGTCGGAGCATTAGATCTTTCTAAAAAGGGAGTATTGGTAACGAAACTGGATGCAATTGAAGATGCAGCATCTATAGATATATTTTGCTTTGATAAAACAGGAACAATCACTCAAAATAAATTGTCAGTTGTGGATTGTATCGCTTTTGGAAAATATAATAGTGAAGATGTTATTAGAATGGCGGCGTTAGATTCAAAAGAGGAAGGAATGGATGCTATAGATTTATCCATCATTCATCATTCGAAAACGTTAAAAATTAATTTTGATGGATATGAACAAATTTCCTATATTCCATTTGATCCTGCGAATAAAATGACACAAGCAGTTGTAAAAATCAAGGGAGTTAGCCACAAGATAATGAAAGGTGCAGTGCAAACAATTATTGGGATAAGCACAGATATAGATGATATAACGCTTGCAATGATCAATAAAGCAGTGGAGGGATTCTCACAAAAAGGATCTAGAACGATTGCAGTTGCAATGACAGAAGAAGATAATATTAAATTTGTAGGATTATTAGCGATAGCGGATCCGCCTAGAGCCGATTCAAAAAGCATGATAGCAGAATTACGAAGTCTTGGTATAAAATGTATCATGCTTACCGGAGATAGTATAGCTATTGCACAGGAAATCTCAGAACAAGTAGGGATCGGAAATCGGATTATGCGACCGAAAGACTTGGAAGGACTAGACCATGAAAAACAGCTAAGTTTAATTAAGGAAAGTGATGGTTTTGCTGAAGTATATCCGCAGGATAAGTATAAAATAGTAAAATTGTTACAGGATAGTGGACATATGGTAGGTATGACTGGGGATGGGGTAAATGATTCACCAGCATTAAAACAAGCAGAACTTGGAACTGCTGTAAGTGAAGCGACTGATGTTGCAAAAGCTTCCGCAAGTATCGTGTTAACCAAACCAGGATTAAGTGAAATAATAGATGCAATAAAGATAAGCAGACAAACATATCAAAGAATGCTAACCTGGGTAATTAATAAAATCACTAAAGTTGTTGAAGTTGTTGTATTGTTTACAGTTGGATTTTTCTGGTTTCATGATATTGTTATTTCTCTTTTAGGAATGACATTGCTGGTATTTGCAAATGATTTTGTGACGATGACGATTGCTACTGATAATGTAAAATCGACTGAAACTCCCAATATATGGAATGTTAAGAATATTACATCAGCAGCTTTCATGCTTGGAGTGCTTTTTGCCATTGAAGATTTATTCTTGATTTTTATTGGACTAAAATGTTTTCATTTAGAACTTGATAAAATCCGCACCTTAGTTATGTTGAGTCTTGTTTTTAATACGCAATGTAGAATACTAATTGTAAGAGAAAGAAAACATTTCTGGTCATCCATACCAAATAAGAATATGTTACTAGTAAATATAGCAACGATTTCAGGTTTCGCATTACTTGGTATATTTGGGGTGTTTATTCCTAACCTATTAATCAGTCAAGTATTTATAATACTGGTAACCGCTATTATTTTTATGGTTAGTGTCGATTTTGTTAAGTTCTATTTATTTAAAAAATTCCTTTAATATAATTTCAATGATAAGCTTCAAAACTTTTATTATAGTATAATAGAAATTTTTAATTTAAAGATAAAGTTGAGGAAAATGAGACGTGAGTAGATTCGCTATTGAAAATTTATTTGGAATGAAAGGATTTAATATAGCCTGGTATGGTGTAATAATAGGGTTAGGTATCTTATTGGGTGTGGTATTGGCCTGTTATAGGGCAAATAAAAGTGGGTATGAATCTGATTTGATATTTGATTTCATGATTATCGCTCTTCCTGTCGCAATCATATGTGCTCGTTTATATTATGTGAGTTTTGAATGGGAAGCATATGCAAATAATCCATTGAAAATATTTGCAATTAGAGAAGGTGGATTAGCAATTTATGGAGGAGTCATAGGAGGTTTCTTATCAGCAATTGTTTTCTGCAAGATTAATAAATTCTCGCTTTTAAAATTAATTGATTTAGTAATACCAAGTTTAGTATTGGGACAAGCGATTGGACGATGGGGAAATTTTATGAATCAAGAAGCGTATGGTGAATTAATTACAAATACAAAACTTCAATTCTTTCCTTATGGCGTATATATTAAAGCTGTATCAGAATGGCATCAGGCTACTTTCTTTTATGAAAGTATGTGGAATATAATACTGCTTATACTATTATTGATAATCGCAAGGAAAACAAAGAAGAACGGAATTTTACTTGCAACTTATTTTATTGGTTATGGATTAGGAAGGCTAATAATAGAGGGATTTAGAACAGATAGCCTCTACTTATTTGGGAATATCAGAGTATCACAGATGTTATCATTGTTATTAGTGATTGGTGGCTGCATTTTGGCTAGATTTATAATGAAAAGAAAAATACCAGTTAATGATTACAATGGGAAATATTTAAATCACAAATAATATAATAAATCAAAACTATGTGATAAGGTCACCGATAATAATTGTAAAGATGATATACTTAAACTTATTTAAACTAAAAGGTTAAAACTAAAGGAGAGTGATTTCATGGTTGAATATAAGAATTAATCAATAAACAATCTGAGTGCTTTGCTTATGTGAAACCATAATAATTTATGATATGATATGTTGTATAAGTTATGATAAGAAGAAAAGTTATTCAGACTAGAGAGGAAGCACATAGATGGCTCACAAATTTGATGTAAATAATAAAAGTAAACTAGATAATCCGAAACGTAGAGAGATGTTGCCTGCAAATAAAGTCTTAACTGTAATTGGATTGAAAGCAGATGATAAGTTTGCGGATATTGGGTGTGGTATTGGGTATTTTTCTATTCCAGCGGCAGAATTAATTGGACAAGAAGGCATGGTCTATGCTATGGATGTTGAGTCAGAAATGATAGAAGAACTTAACAAAAAAGTAGATGAGCGTGGGATATCTAATATTCAGACAATTATAACAAAAGAATATGATTTTAAGTTGAAAGGGGAGCCAATCTCATATGCGTTTATGTGTACGGTCCTACATGAAATAGAAGATAAAGTAAGGTTTGTAAATGAAGCTAAGCGAATTCTGTTTGACGGTGGAAAAATTGCTATTGTTGAATGGATAAAGCGTGAAAGTGATTGGGGGCCTCCTATCAGTCATCGGTTGGATAGTGGTGAAGTGAAACAGATACTTATAGATTGTGGATTCAAAGAAATATCAATCGTTGAACTAAACGAGCATTTTTATATTGTGATGGCTACTTATTCTATTTAAAAAAACAAGGAGGAAATTTTACAATATTTCCTTCTTGTTTTCTTTAGTTCAGTAATAACTATTCTGATTCAAAACATACTCTTTTTAATTCTAATATAGTAGCTGCACCTGCAATTGATGTACCAAAAAATAAGACATCTTTATTCAGGTTTAAGAAATTTACAATCGTTCCATTACAGATGGTGCTTCCTGTACATAAAATGATATCGGCCCAATTGATTACTTCATCATAATCATTAATACCATGTTCAACTTTAATACAATATCTTAATTGACCGACATTGTCTGGATTTAAGTCTAGCACTCTTAAATCAAAAACTGCCGCTAAATTTTCTAGTATGGAAGGTTGATATCCAATTAAAGCAATTTTAGGGTTATTATAATGGTCTTTCATATATGGTACAAATTGTTTCCCACATAATTCAGGCCCATCATTTTTACAATGGATAGTATGATCTGCGAGATCTAGTTTCCTCATAACTGCATTCATGGTTGAAATAAATAATCCTCGACTATGATTATCATTCATTAAGTCCAACTCTAGTATTTGAGATAACGTTCCGCTAAAGATTGAAGGTGCATCAGTAAAGGCCTGCCCATAGAAACCTTGATACTCGGCCTGAAGCATTACTTCTTTACCTGTCAGGATGGGAAAATCTTTACGCTCGGTGATGCCTATTGCTTCTTCAGGAGAAAGTGACCGGGATTTAATAAGAACTAAATCAGCTTGTATATTATTATTAATTATAATTTTTTCAAATTCATCTTTTAATTTATTGTATAATTGGTCTTCTGTCATATAATTACTCCTTTTGATATGATGTTTGATATTATACCACATTTCATATGGTGATTCCTAAAAATTCATTGGCTCGTTTATCCTGATATGGGTAAAATAATTTCTTGTTTTCTCTGACTTCAATTAATTTCCCATCAATTATAATTCCGATTCGTTCAGATAAATTAACAGCTTCCTGAAAATTATGAGTGATAATTATTATAGTACAATCAAATTTTTGACGAATATCTTTGATAAGTTGATACATTTTTTCTTTTGTGATAGGATCCAGTGCGGAAAAAGGTTCATCTAATAATAAAATATTAGGATTTACAATTAATGCCCTTGCCAATGCGGTTCGTTGGCACTCTCCACCACTTAGTGTTCCTGGATAACAATTGAGTATATTATGAATTAATAAAATTTGAGAAATTTCATAAACCTTGTCCTTGATTATAGCTCTTGGAACTTTACTCATTTTAAGGCCATAGCTGATATTTTGGAATACTGTCATATGAGGAAATAAGCAATAATCCTGATAAACAACTCCAATACCACGCTGTTCAACTGGGATAGACAAAACATTAACTCCACAAATTAATAGTTCACCTGAAAATTTCCTATAGACACCGGATATAGATTCCAAAAGCAAAGTTTTTCCGGCTCCTGTTTTACCTATAATAGAAAAAATCTCATTTTTACATATCTTTAAATTAATTTCACTTAATGAAAAATTTCCTTTTTTAATATTAAAATCAATTAATTCAACAGCTGAGTCCATTATATCAGACCTCCATTCGATTGTATGCAACGCGATTATGGTTCAACAAAAAAATTAATCCATGCATAACAGTGGATATCATTAATAGAATAATAGCGGAAGCCATTGCCATATCATTATTTCCAACAGATATATTCAGGTATATATTTGTTGGAAGTGTTTCAGTTTTCATACGTGTGCATCCTACAAGCATTAACGTAGCACCAAATTCTCCTAATGCTCTTGACCAAGTAAGTATCATGGTACTAAGTATTGATTTTTTTGCGATTGGAAGTGTAATTGTTATAAATTGGCGAAATGAAGATGCACCCAAAGTACCTGCAATAAATTCTAAACGTTTATTCACTTGAGAGAATGCGGTTATCATTAAATTAATACAAAATGGTAAATTTACAATAATATGTGCCATAATAATCCCATTTTTATTAAATACAACCGGAAACCCCATCTCCTTAAGCATTTTACCGAGAGGAGATGAAAAAACAATTAAAAGACATAATCCTAATACTAAATATGGGAGAACCAATGGAAGTCCTATTATTAAACAACATATTTTGTTTAGGAAAAAATCAGTTCTTGTAATTGTGTATGCAACCGGAATAGATACAGCAATACATATTAATGTTGATATACTTGAAGTATATAAACTCATCTTTATTGAAAACTGCGTTTCTTCGTTAAGAAGAGCAGTTTTCAATGTAGGAAGTCCTTTTATAAGTATCGACAATATTACAGCACCAATAAATAAAGTGACTAGAATTGTAATGAAATAGCATATTACTTTGAAAAAATGAACGTTCCTACGTTTTATTTTCATATCGTTATTTAACTATTTCATAGCTATTATTAATCCAGATATTTTTAGCTTCATCAGTACCTAGATATTCTAAAAATTCGGTTAGGGCATCTTTATCTTTGTTAAAGCTAAGTGTTGCTGCGGGTACTGTTTTAATATATGAATCTAACTCTGTAGTACTTACTATATCTAATTTAGTTGCATTTTCTTTCCATATTATTGTCGCATCTGCTTCATCATTTTCTATAGTAGTAGAAAGAGCCGGTGCTGTTGTTGTTCTTGCGATTACATTTACTTTGGTAAGAATTCCAATATCACTTAAGGCTTTATTGGCTATTTTACCAATTGGAGTAGATTCATTATCTCCTAATACTGTTTTTATTTCAGTCTGAGTTAAACTGGATAATCCTGTTATTTTTTTTGGATTTCCTTTTTTAACAGCTAATACTGGAATATGTTTTACTAAATCGATACTTGATGTAATGTAATTTTGCACAGGAACTAATTCATCAGCTGATCCAGCAATAAAAAGGTCTCCTTCATTTGAAATATTAATTTGTGATTGGATTTGACCTGCGTTAGCATAGGTTACATTGATTTCACAACCTGTTTTTTCTTTAAATGCTTTCGCAATTTCTTCAAATGGATTCGTCATCCCAGCTCCACAGTAAATCATTAAGTCGTGACCTACCAATGTTTGCGTATTTTCAACTGTGACAGTGGAATTAACTGTAGAAGAATCTGTGTTTTTTTGACATCCTGTAATAGTGAATAAAATGGTACATAATACAAGTAATACACTAATCTTTTTCATAATCTCTCCATTCCGCGCCATATCTTATAGGGCACAACCTCTTAATTAAAAATGTAACCGAAAAAAATTGAGTAATTATTTTGAATATAGTTAAATTTAACTGATTTTATCAGATTATATTTTTTACTACAATAAACGTAACATACATATTTTTATAGATGATTTATATATTTATTATCTTTTTAGTCATAAGTAAAATAGATGGTTAAATATAATTTTCGAATATTTGTGCAATATGTATATGAATCGGTTTTATACCTATGGCTATTTGCTATAAAACAATAATATTAATTACTTTAATGTAAAACAATAAAGTAATACCATTGCATATTGATGTAAAGCGACAGGAGAAATTGACAAGAGAAATTAGGCATAAAGTATTTGACATATGAACTAATTCTGATACAATATATTAAGGGCATATGCTAACAATTATGATAATGAAATATAAAATAAGAAAGTTATGAGGGTATAGTAGACGTGGATGCAGAACTAGAAATAGCAGAAAAGACTCATTCAGAGCTTGCAATAGCATATTTTAAAGAGGGTTATAATTGTTCACAATCCGTATTTATGGCATTTTGTGATGATTATGATATGGACCTTGAAATGGCGCTAAAAATCAGTTCTTCTTTTGGAGCAGGGATGGGAAGGCTAAGGGAGGTATGCGGAGCAGTAACTGGTATGTTTATGGTCGCGGGGATGATATATGGATATACAGATCCAAAAGATCATACTTCGAAGACCGAGCACTACAAAAGAATTCAATATCTTGCTAAAGAGTTTGAGGAAAAGAATCATTCTATAATATGCAGGGAGTTATTGGGATTAGGTGTAGGTAAGGATAGTCCAGTACCTGAACTTCGCACAGCAGAATACTATAAAAAGAGACCTTGTGTAGAGCTTGTTGGTATGGCGGCAGATATCATGGAAAAGTATATTGAAGAAAACAGATAAAAAAGTTAAAAATATAGATAAAACTACAGATTAAAACATAGAACAGGATTGTTACACGGTTGAAGTGTACCAATCTTTTATTTTTTTTATTTGGGTTTGACAAAAAAACAATTGAATAGTATCATAGTAATTGGCATATGCCCATAATAAGAAAATAAGAAAGAGAGGTTACCATATGAAAATTGCAATATCAGCAACGGGTCAGAATAAAGATAGCATACTGGATAGAAGATTTGGTAGGTGTGATTATTTTTTGATTTATGATACAGAATCAACGGAATATAAAGCAATTGAAAACAACGGTGAATCTTGCGGAGGAGGAGCAGGGATTGCAGCAGCAAGTCAGGTGATAGAAGAAAATGTAGCAGCAATTATTACCGGGAATCTTGGACCTAATGCATATGAACTGTTAGAAAAAGTAGGAATCAAAGCTTATAGCTGTGATGCACTTCCAGTATTTAGAGTACTTGAAATGTTTGAAAAACAACATCTTTCTAAGATTGATGCTGCAGGAAATGCGCATAATGGAATGAAATAGATAAAATAAGGAGAGTTGGCATGCATATAGCAATACTGAGTGGAAAAGGAGGAACCGGAAAAACAACGGTATCTACTAATCTCGCAATGACATTGGGTGTTAGTTATGTTGATTGTGATGTAGAAGAACCAAATGGATTTATTTTTTTGAATCCGTCTATTCAAAAAAGTGAAGATGTTTTTATGGAATATCCTGTCATTGATCAGAGAACGTGCGTATTATGCGGCGCCTGTGCAAAAGTATGCCAATTCAATGCATTAGCAAAAGCAGGAAAAGAAATCGTTGTTTTCGAAAAATTATGCCATGACTGTGGAGCATGTAGTCTGGTCTGCAAGGTAGGCGCATTAACTTATGCGAAACGTTCCATAGGTAAACTGGAAAGCGGAGTTGCAAAAGAAATTACTTGCCACAGAGGTATCCTAAATGTGGGAGAGCCTATGGCAGTACCTGTTATTAGAAAATTGCTCAGCGGTTTATCAACAGAAGACCACTTCATTGATTGTCCACCCGGAACCTCATGTAGCGTTGTAACTGCTTTGAAATATGCAGATGTGGCGATATTAGTTACTGAGCCATCTGAATTTGGACTTCACGATTTAAAAATGGCCATCGAATTGGTGAAACTTTATAAAATACCATATGGAATTATAATTAATAAAGATGATGAAAAAGAAAATATGATAAAAAGCCATTGTATAGAAAATAAAATCACATTATTAGGAACAGTTCCTTACAGTATGGAAGCAGCAGCATTATACTCAAAAGGAATTATGTTGTGTGAAGATGAAATTTATAAAAAACTATTTATTGGGATAGCAGAAAAGATAAAGGAGATATTTGCATGGTGATATCAGTGTTAAGCGGAAAAGGCGGAACAGGAAAAACAACCGTGGTTGCAGCTTTATCTGAACTTGCCCAAGAAGTAATTAAAGTAGACTGTGATGTGGATGCACCAAATCTTTATTTATTCTATAAAGGAGTGGATGTCGAGAAGAAAGATTTTTACGGCGGTAAAAAAGCGGAAATAAATAAGAACCTTTGTTTTGAGTGCGAAATCTGTGAAGAAGTTTGTAAATTTGGTGCTATTACAAATTGGGTAGTTGACCCGTTTGCCTGTGAAGGTTGTGGCGCATGCACAATCGTTTGTCCACAGAATGCAATTTCGCTAGTGGAAGAAAAGACGGCAGATACATTCTTAACAAAAACAGATAAAGGAATCATTTCAAGAGCTATGATGGGAGTTGGAAGTGATGGATCAGGTAAACTTGTAACGTATCTTAGAAAAAATGTGAAGCATTTTGAAGAGGATAATGGCATTACAATTATTGATGGTTCACCAGGAATCGGATGTTCTGTAATAGCCTCCATTACCGAAACAGATGTTGTGCTCATAGTTACAGAACCTACCAAATCAGGGCTAGATGATTTAAAAAGAATACTAGTACTGGCAGAACGTTTTGAAACCCAGGTTATGATCTGCATCAATAAATATGATATTAATCTGGAAATGGCTTCTCAGATTGAAGCTTACGCAAAGGAAAAGAATCTTTTTGTAGTAGGCAAAATACCGTTTGATAAGAAAGTTATGGAATCCGTTAATACATTAAGGCCGATTACAGAATTTGAAAATAGTTCTGCAAGAAAAGCCATTGAGGCAATGTGGATTCAGATGAATCGTGTTATGAATGAAAAATAATAATTGGAGGAAATGAAAATGAAAGTAGCAATAGCAAGTGATGGAATTATGGTAAGTGGACATTTTGGATTTTGTGAAGGTTTTACAATGTATGAAACTGAGAATAATCAAATAGCAAACAAGAGTTTAGTCGCAAATCCTGGACACAAACCTGGGTTTCTTCCAGTATTTTTAAAAGAACAGAAGGCAGACGTTATTATTGCTGGAGGAATGGGTGAAACAGCTCAGAATCTATTTAATGAACAAGGAATTGAAGTCGTTGTTGGAGCACAGGGTCTTTTAGATGATGTTATAAAACAGTATATGAGCGGAGCGTTAAAATCAACGGGAAGCGTATGTACGGAACATACGCACGAAGATCATTGTAACGATTAAGAAAGTTGGGACTTTCCGGAGGGTACATTTTTGTACCCTTTGGAAAACCTAAATGCAAAATAGAAGAAGAGGACAGAATTTGATGGGACTGAAAATTACTACTTTGATTGAAAATAATCCTGATGATAATGGCCAGTTACTATTTGAACATATAATTGTTGGCTGTTCTCATATTGGTATAGTCAATATAATGAAAACAATCTCAGAAAGAATTAATATCCCAATTTATGCAGTGATTGGTGGGACTCATTTGATTGAAGCGGATGAAGTTAGAATGAAAAAAACAATCGATGCTTTTAATGAAATGAAAATACAATTAGTTGCAGTGTCTCATTGTACTGGTGAAGAAGGAATTTGTCTTATTAGTCAAGAAATGAAAGAACAATATTTATATAACAATACGGGAAAAGTGATAGAAATCTAATACTTAAATATTATGAGGGACCTTGTTGAAATATGACAGAGTCCCTTTTTGCAACGATTGTATTTATAAAAATCACTTAGCACTTAGTGGAGGAGTTTATTGACATTTACAATAAATCGGATATTATTATAAGTAAGGAAACTTAATGACAATTTAAATGAACCTATATTTAAATATAGCTGTATAAAGCAATCGTTATTATTAAGGAGAAAACATGGCGAGACCTACAAAACTAAGAAAAATTGAACATATACCAGCGATACCATATTTCGTACCATCTGAAACAGAAGTAGCTGAATTACCGGAAAATATTTTGAAGCTGGAAGAATTAGAAGCGATTCGCTTGAAAGATTTAGAAGGATTAGAACAGGGCGAATGTGCGGAGCGAATGGAAGTATCGAGACCGACATTTCAACGTATTTTATTATCAGCAAGAGAAAAAGTAGCAGACAGTTTAATCAATGGAAAGATGATACACATAGAAGGCGGTAATTTTACACGTAATATCTGTCCAATCCAATGTAAAGACTGTGGAAAAGAATGGAAAGAAAGCTTTGAAAATCTTGAAGCAATTAAGAGTGGTAAGTATGTATGCCCGGATTGTGGCTCTGTTAATGTAATCTGTGAGAATAATTGCAAGGATAAATTTTGTCACAAGAATTGCTGGCGCCATAGAGGTATGGATTTTTGATATGAAAACAGGATATAATGAAGAATACGGTGTCATAAGGTCAATGTCTGAGAAAGCATTGGTTTTAGGGCACCTTTTTGGTGATCAAAAATTATTGGTATCGTATTAAGCCACCTTAATAACTTATGAACAATCTAAAATCTAAATACAATATTGACATATGCCCATAATTGAATTAAAATATTTAATGAGCATAAGACCAGAATATATAGTTGTTGTAGGGCCTTATAAATAGTAATAAAAATAGATAATAGTAATAGCAAGGAGTAATTATCATGCAAAAAAAAGAAGCAAATAAAAAAGGTGCATTGCAACCAGCACCAAAAGTTTTGGTTTCATGTCGAGGATTAAATGGAGAAAACAATGCACTGGCAGTAGGATATTGTGGCAATTGCAGCTATGCGCCTCCTATGATTATGGTTGGAATCGTACCAACAAGGTATTCCTATCAGATGATAAAAGAATCAGGATGTTTTGTCGTAAATATAACAGATAAGAATTATCAGGAAACGTTTGATTATCTGGGTAAAAAAAGTAGAAGAGATTCTGATAAGTTAAAAGATATGAATGTTAAATTAACAGAAGGTAAAATCGTAAATGCGCCGATATTAGCAGATTGTCCTGTTAACATTGAATGTACAGTAGTTGATTCTATTATAACAGGTTCACACGAAATGTTTATTGGAAAAGTTGAGTACGTGCATGCAGATGCAAAGCTAGTTGATGAAAATGGTAATATTAAATTTTCATTGATTGACTTCATTTAATCAAATAAAAAAAAGAATTGGAGTAATAAAATGAAAGAAAAAGAAAAAGATTGTTCTGAGAGCGAGTGTACAAAAGAATCATGTGAGGGCTGCGAAAATAGCAAACAGAGCATGCTTGAGGATTTAAATCAATATAGTTCAATAAAGAATGTAGTTGGAGTTATAAGTGGTAAAGGTGGAGTTGGAAAGTCATTTGTCACTGCTATGCTAGCAGTATTATTGAATAGAAAAGGCTATAAGGTAGGAATTCTTGATGCTGATATTACAGGACCATCTATTCCGAAAATGTTTGGAATTACAAAAAAAGCGATGGGAAATGAATTGGGAATTATACCGGAATCTACAGAAAACAATATTAAAATAATGTCAGTAAATCTATTGTTAGAGAAAGAAGACTCACCAGTAATCTGGAGAGGTCCGATATTGGCTAATACTGTAAAGCAATTCTGGACTGAGGTTGTATGGGAAGATTTAGATTATTTATTCATCGATATGCCACCTGGAACAGGTGATGTACCTCTTACAGTATTTCAGTCAATTCCATTAGATGGAATCGTAATTGTATCATCTCCACAGGATCTTGTTTCTATGATTGTTAAGAAGGCATATAATATGGCAAAAATGATGAACATACCTATTTTAGGTTTAGTTGAAAATATGAGCTACATACAATGTCCAGATTGTGGAAAAAAAATAAATTTATTTGGTGAAAGTAAATTAAATGAAATTTCAAATGAGATAGGTGTTGATATTTTGGGTAGAATTCCTATTGATCCAACCATTGCAAAACTAGTTGATGAAGGAAACTTTGAGACATTTTCATGTGATTATTTATTTGATGCTGCGGAAAAAATTAATAATATCTTTACTAAAAATATGTAATGATTATGTTGACTAGTACGTGATAGCATTAAGCGACGTTTATACTCACAAATTAAGGAACTGTCAGTGACACTTATGTACTTGATTTAGCTTGAATTATGAACACTCCTTCCATAATCATATAATTTATACTAATATTGTTTATGAGTGGAGATAACCATTGGAACAAAACCATCTTAGTATCGGTATGTAGGCACCAGATTTTACTAATCTATTTGGGTTTTCAAGTGTTATTTTCTGTATCACAAAAAATAGCTTAAAGTTATTTTCGGTAAATTAAAATAAGAAAGCACCATTTGTGCTAAGATTCAGTTTGGGAAAACTAAATTGACACAAGAGAGGTGCTTTCTATGTATACTAATATACTATGAAGAAATAACCTTATATAGTTAGAAGACATTCTTTGCAATACAGTTCAGAGATTTTCGCTACAGAAGCAAGAAGAGAGGTTGCTTATAAATAATATTAAAATAGATAAACAATTAAAAAGAAAAAAATATATAAATGGTTGATTTTACCATAAAAAAGTTATATTGTAAATATATTATACATATTGGAAAAATATGTATAATAAGGGGAAAGGTATTATGATGTTGTTTTAAACTTAGCAGTCGTGAAAGGGGAAAAATTATTTTATTACAAGATTATATTAAAAATTTTAAATTGTTTTTCAGCCAGAGTCGTTGCTGTAGATGTTGAAATGCAGAAAAAGATTGGGAGTGCACACTGATAAAGAATGAGTTATAGAAATAATAATGAGGGGAAATACAATGAAGAGAAGAATACTAATATGTATATCAGTTATTGTATTGGTATATACAGGAATTGCAAAGAGTAATGTAATAGCAGAAGAAAATGTGACAATTGACACAAAAGAAAAAGAAACTACAGTATATAATTTGAATAATCTTGATGATGATTCTGTAAATCAAATGATACAAAATTTAATGGAAAAATCAGGATTTCCGGGCGTATCAGTAGCTGTGACAAATGGAGCAGAAACAAAATATTATACATACGGATATTCAGATATTTCAGATGAAAAACTAGTTACAGAAAATACATTGTTTCAGTTAGGCTCATTGACAGAATCTTTTACGGCTACAGCGGTGATGCTTCTTGTGAATGAGGGGAAAATATCATTGGATGATGATGTTTCAAAATATATACCATGGTTTATGATGAAACATAACGGGACTGTACAAAAAATCACAATTAGAAATTTACTGTATCATATGAGTGGAATAACGAGCTTAACCTCATTTAATATTCCAGAAGGAATAGGTGATACAATGCTTGAAAAAACAGTACGTATGGTTGCTGATACTAGTCTAGATAATATACCAGGTCAGGTAAAGCGAATATTAAGTGTTGATTATGATGTGTTGGCGCTTACTATTAAATATGTTACAGGCGAGAACTATGACGAGTATATCACGAAAAATATATTGCAAACGTTATCAATGAGTAACACCTTTTTTGATACAGATAAGGCAAATACAACGGGAAATATGGCGTCTGGATATAAAAGAGAATTTGGTCATATGATAAAATATATATCGCCAAGATATGATGGGGACATTGCTGCAAATTATATGATTACAAGTGCAACAGATATTGGGAAATGGCTTGGAGCACAGCTACTAAATAGTGATAATGAAGAACTAAATAATGCGATTAAGAACACACATGAAATTGGGGAATTTACTAGAGAACGTATATGCGATATTGATCAATATACTAAAACAAATTCGAATGAAAGAAATTACTACTATTATGCAAATGGTTGGGGCATTACAGAGGATGGTATGCTACTTACATATAATGGATTTACGCCATGTTATTCATCTGTAAATAAGATATTGTATAATAATAACGTTGCAATATCAGTATTATGTAATACAAATGGATTAGCCGCAGATCGTATTCTGAAAAATATTACAAATATGGTATCTAATAGAGGATCGATATTGAATTATCAAAAAGGAACGAATATACAATTAGATGATAGAATGAGTATAACCGCTGCTGCAATTTTGGCACTCCTCGCTTTGTCAATTATGAGGTTGATTTATATTATAGTAAGGCATAAATCTAAGCCATCAATGAGTATATTTTTAAAAACTTTGGTATGTGTGTTTCTAGTAGCTTTTTTATGTGCATGGCCGACATTAATGGGATATAGTTTTAAATTGATATATATATGGTATTCACCCGCAATTTTAGTGGCTAATTTTTCTGCAGTACTAACAATCTCTATTTATTATGTATCAATATTGATAAAAAAGTATAGGAAAGTTAACATTGTTGCCAAATAACAGTAGAAATCCTCCACAAGAATCTATAAAAGAAAAATATAGATTAGAAATGGAAATTAAAGAAAGAGAACACCAATATCAAAAAAAATTGTCCGATTGTTAGTTTTGCTGGAAAAGAAGATAAAACGACAGAGTGTGCTAAATGTGCGTGGAGGTAATTATGAAGAGGTATAGAAGATTTACGATTATGTTGTTGATTGCGATTATGCTATTACAGTCAATTATGGGGATTAGGGTGTATGCAGCATTGGAGACGATAACCAAGTCTGATGATAATTCAGTAAAGTCGACTAATACAGTCGATTATGACAGTATAGGTAAACAGATTGAGGATTACGTAGAAAAGAATAAGGATGCTACTGCTGGCATGAGTGTGTCAGTCTTTGATGATAAGAAAGTGTTATATACTGGAAGCTTTGGATATTCAGATATGGCTAATAAGGTGTCAGTGGATTCTTCAACAGTGATGGATTGGGGCTCTGTTACTAAGATTTTGACTTGGGTTAGCGTAATGCAGCTTGAGGAACAAGGAAAAATCGACTTGGAAAGTGATATTCGTAACTATCTTCCAGAGAATTTCCTTCACAATCTTAAGTTCGAAAAGCCGGTTACTATGCTTAATCTCATGAATAATGATGCAGGCTTTGAAGAAAATTTTATGGGGATGTTCACTAACGATGAAACGCAGATAATATCGTTAGAAGAGTATTTGCGAAATCATCAGCCAGCACAAATTTACGAGCCTGGGACAGTTTGTGCGGGAACGAACTGGTCTACGGCTCTTGCAGGATATATTGTACAGCGTGTTAGTGACAAGGATTATGCACAGTATGTCAAAGAGAATATATTTGAACCATTAGGCATGAAAAATGCTGCTATTTCCCCTGATTTAAGCGATAACCAGAAGGTTAAGGAAAATAGAAAACAATTAAAGACATATAGGTCAAATCTTAAAGAGATAAAGCCTAATGTGACATATATTAACATATCACCAGCAGGCGGCTGTGTTTCTACAATTGGTGATTTGACTACATTTGCAAGAGAATTACTTAATGAGAATACAAAGCTTTTTAAGAACCCTTCTACTTATAAAAAATTGTTTACACCTAGCTCGTACTATGACGTTTCTGGGGTTGGACGCAATTATCATGGAATGTGGGCTTCTACAAAGTATGCTTTACGAGTGGTTGGACGGGACGGTAACACAGCTGGTTGTTCCTCTAATCTATTAATAGATTTGGATAATCGTGTGGGCATAGTTATTCAAACTAACGTAAGTCAGGAAAGTAAGTATATAAAGGGATTGCCGGACTTGCTGTTTATGCAGTATGAAAGTAATAATGCGAACGAAGCTTATCGTGTGTTTAATCCTAAGACTTATCAGACGGGATTGCTTAAGATATTACGTTTGTCAAGCATAACAACTTTTAAGTCGAAAGAGTTCTACACTAAAGTTAATGTTGGTGGTGTTGAGAAGATAGAGCAAAAGGGAAGCGACTACCTGATTGTTGATACAAAAGATTTCTTGATGGATTATGTTACTTTGGGGCTTTACATTGCAGTGATGGCTTTTGGAATAATTAGTGTATTTGTTGGCTTTGTCAAAAATAAGATTCTTAAAAAAGGCAAAAAGACTTTGGCTGGCTGGGCAACTGGTGCGTTAGTACTTACATATGTACCCGTGATAATAATGGAAGTGTTGCTTAGATATCAGCCTAATGTTGCAAATCTTTGGTCAGCGGCAACGTTTCAGGCGATTTCAGGGGCTATATTTGTGGTGACTTTAGGAATGGCTGTGATGTTCGTTCTTGGATTGGTTAAGCTGTTGAAGACCCCTAAAATGAGCTTGTTAAAGTCACGTGTGGCGTATCTTGTGCTTGTAGAGCTGTCAATTGTGATTGCAGTATTTAATTCTATTTATTGGAATTGGTGTATGTTTTGGCTGAAGTAAAGTGAGGTATAATGAATATATACTGAGTGTACAGAAGTGTAAATAAAATACTATCTAATACATCTATTAATATTGTATTGCGTGTATTGTTTGCGCTATCATCTGTAGTTACAGTCACAAAGAATAGCAATAGCGTATAATCCATATGATATAGCTTATGTGAAATCAAATAATATAAATAATATTTCTGATAATACGTTAGATGACATTATAAAAAATGGGGGAGATACTTTAATTTCAAATAGGACATTGGAGATTAGTACGAAGATTACCATTACAAGTAGTGGAAATGAAAACATTGATAAAATCCAGTTTTTTAATAGATCTATCATATTATTTGTAAATAAAATCAAGAATAATTTAGGCTAAATATTATAAAAATAGCTAATATTCAAATTAATTGAATATTAGCTATTTTTATATCTATGAATATTAGATTATATCTATTAAAATTTAAATTGTATACTTATCAACTTCTTCGATCATTTCCTTTGTCATGGCAGTAAGTGTTTGTGCGGCCGCGGATACTTCTTCTGTAGAGGCGTTCATTTCTTCAGAAGAGGCGGATATTTCTTGAGATGCAGCTGAAACGTCTAAGGAAACTGAAGAGATTTCATCTACCCTATGTAAAATTACATTTTTATCATTGTCTATATCTTCAGCGGATTTTTTTACAGCTTCGATTTTAGGAATTACTTCATTTACTGCTTCTATAATTTTCTTAAATGAAATAATTGAATTATCAATGATAGTTATTTGACTTAATAGTTCCTGGTCCATCTCAACAGAATCTTCAACAATACCCTCAGTATTTTTAGATATACCATTAATCAATCTGCTAATATTTACTGAAGATAATCCAGATTGTTCTGCAAGTTTTCTTATTTCATCGGCTACAACAGAAAATCCTCGACCGGCTTCTCCTGCCCTGGCGGCTTCAATCGCTGCATTCAATGCCAACAGATTAGTCTGATCTGCAATATTATTTATCATATTAGTGATTTCATTAATTTCATTAATATCTTGTCCAAGTCCGATGATTTTACTATTAAATGTTTTGAATGAAATACCAACTTTTGTTACAGATTCATTTAGTTGATTCATATCATTTCCACTCACTTTTGCCATTACACTTATTTCCCTAGAATTAGAATCTACAATTATTATTTCATTAAGCATTGAAGATAACTTATTGCTAAAGTCATTCAGAATATCTGTTACATTAACTAAGCTCTGTGATTGGCCACTTGTTCCTTCTGCAATATCGCTAATTGCTTCTGTAACATTTTGTGAGACATTTGCAATCTCTTCTGATACAGTTGCTAAGACTTCTGATTGTGAATTAATGTTAGTAGAATTCTCTTTTATTTGGCGAATCATTACTTTAAATGATTCTTGCATTATATTCATTGAATTGGACATAGCTCCAACTTCATCATTGAATTTTAAATATTTAGGTGATACATCTTTAGATAGATCACCTTGCGCGATTAATTCCATATGTTTTGAAGTTGATTTAATTCCTTTCGCTATCATATTTGAAATAATATATAATAGTACAAATCCAGTTATTATAAAAAATGCAGATAAAAATGAATTATAAATTATTAAATCATTCAATTCTGAAAAAATTTCCTTTTCATCAATGACAACTGCCACAGACCATTCAGTTCCCTTAATAGGAGCGTAACCTGCAAATTTAGATACTCCTTCATAGGAATATTTTTCTATTCCAGTTCCGCCAGACCCCATTTTCGTTTCCAAATTGGCTAGTGGCTGAAGGCTTGTATCCTTTTTTGCTTCTTCTATTGGGTTATACATTTTTAAAACCAAGTCATTATTCGGATTAGCAATAATGACGCCATCTTTTTTTATCATAAATGCACTACCAGTTGTTCCGAATTTAAGTTGATTCGTTATGTCGCTTAATTTAGTGCTATAATTTGCTTCTAATAAAGCGCCAACAATTTTACCTTCATAGGTTATAGGTACTGCAAATATAACGATTATACCATCATTACTTGTTTTTGATAGAACGGGGTCTGATACCACGCTATTACCATTCAGTACACTTTTAAAATATCCTCTATCACTGACATTGGCAGTACTTCCATCTGGCAGATACATAACTCCGTTTGTATCTGCGTATGAAATACTATAGCAACCTCTTCTTTTGACTTCACTTGCAAGAAAGGACAGTTTGCTTTCTAGTGAAAAATTAGGGTCGCTTAGAACCGGAAACGCTGCTGTTGCTTCTAATGAATCTAGCTCTCCCTCGATTTCATTCTGAGTGCAAAGTTTATAATAAGAATGTAGGAAAAATACGAAATAAAAATGTCGTATAATCTACATTCTTATTTTGTATTTAAGGCAAATTTGATACACT
>NZ_FOJI01000044.1 GCF_900111235.1 [Clostridium] fimetarium | reverse complement strand
GTAATCTGGCAGCCACCTACTTTCCCACGCCGTCTCCAGCGTAGTATCATCGGCCGTATAAGTCTTAACCATCGTGTTCGAGATGAGAACGGGTGTTTCCCCTATGCGCATCGCCACCAGAAATATTTAATTATGTTCAAAAAACTTTGCATCAATTTACACTGTTCGTGCGAGTCTTGCCTATAACTCGACCCGCTTCGCGGCTCTCGTTAGAGTCAATCCTTCTTATGCATTCATCACTGTGTTCATTCTCTTATGAAAGCAAGCTTTCAACGATCATTCACAAAGTGATGCTTGCGCACTCACTCCTTGATGACTAAATAGTAAAACAACCTTTACTTCTTCTTTTCCTTAGAAAGGAGGTGATCCAGCCGCACCTTCCGATACGGCTACCTTGTTACGACTTCACCCCAGTTATCGATCCTGCCTTCGGCAGCTCCCTCCTTACGGTTGGGTCACTGACTTCGGGCATTACCGACTCCCATGGTGTGACGGGCGGTGTGTACAAGACCCGGGAACGTATTCACCGCGACATTCTGATTCGCGATTACTAGCGATTCCAGCTTCATGTAGTCGAGTTGCAGACTACAATCCGAACTGAGACGTTATTTTTGGGATTTGCTTACTGTCACCAGCTTGCGTCCCTTTGTTTACGCCATTGTAGCACGTGTGTAGCCCAAGTCATAAGGGGCATGATGATTTGACGTCATCCCCACCTTCCTCCAGGTTATCCCTGGCAGTCTCTCTAGAGTGCCCATCCGAAATGCTGGCTACTAAAGATAAGGGTTGCGCTCGTTGCGGGACTTAACCCAACATCTCACGACACGAGCTGACGACAACCATGCACCACCTGTCTCCTCTGTCCCGAAGGAAAGGCACCATTACGTGCCGGTCAGAGGGATGTCAAGACTTGGTAAGGTTCTTCGCGTTGCTTCGAATTAAACCACATGCTCCACCGCTTGTGCGGGTCCCCGTCAATTCCTTTGAGTTTCATTCTTGCGAACGTACTTCCCAGGTGGAATACTTATCGCGTTAGCTACGACACTGAGAAGCTTATGCCTCCCAACATCTAGTATTCATCGTTTACAGCGTGGACTACCAGGGTATCTAATCCTGTTTGCTCCCCACGCTTTCGAGCCTCAGTGTCAGTTACAGTCCAGTAAGTCGCCTTCGCCACTGGTGTTCCTCCTAATATCTACGCATTTCACCGCTACACTAGGAATTCCACTTACCTCTCCTGCACTCTAGCTTGGCAGTTTCAAAAGCAGTCCCGGGGTTGAGCCCCGGGCTTTCACTTCTGACTTGCCATGCCACCTACACTCCCTTTACACCCAGTAAATCCGGATAACGCTTGCCCCCTACGTATTACCGCGGCTGCTGGCACGTAGTTAGCCGGGGCTTCTTAGTCAAGTACCGTCATTATCTTCCTTGCTGATAGAGCTTTACATACCGAAATACTTCTTCGCTCACGCGGCGTCGCTGCATCAGGCTTTCGCCCATTGTGCAATATTCCCCACTGCTGCCTCCCGTAGGAGTCTGGGCCGTGTCTCAGTCCCAATGTGGCCGTACACCCTCTCAGGCCGGCTACTGATCGTTGCCTTGGTAGGCCATTACCCTACCAACTAGCTAATCAGACGCGGATCCATCTTACACCACCGGAGTTTTTCACACCGTACCATGCGGTACTGTGCGCTTATGCGGTATTAGCAGTCGTTTCCAACTGTTGTCCCCCAGTGTAAGGCAGGTTATCCACGCGTTACTCACCCGTCCGCCACTCAGTACAGCTTCAATTGTTCCGAAGAACTCGATTCACTATACTTCGTTCGACTTGCATGTGTTAAGCACGCCGCCAGCGTTCATCCTGAGCCAGGATCAAACTCTCATATAAAGT
>NZ_FOJI01000042.1 GCF_900111235.1 [Clostridium] fimetarium | reverse complement strand
CAGTAATATGTAGAATTAGATTGATAGTTTTTAATCCACATTTGAATCATGTTCTTGGTATCATCTATTGTTTTATGTGCGTCCCACCTCAAAAAACGTGTGACTTCATCATCGCTTGTCCAATTATTAAACATCATTTCAGTATCAGCAAGTTCGAGTTTCCGTAATGTCAATCTTTTAGTTTTTATAGCTTGTGTTCCAGTATGCTTCATATGTTTACTCCTCCTGTACTAATAAAAGTTTTTACATAGTATGGGATAAAAAAAGATCGCTATCCTCATGCTTAACAAATTCAAATTTATTTTCACTTTATAAATATAATGAGAAGTTAAATACTCGCCATATTATAAGTTATTTAGTAAATTTGACTTATCTAACTAATCATTATTGCTACATCATATTTATTTAAATTTTCCAAAGCATCTTTTGTGTTATCCGCTAAATATGCTATTTTTAAAGGTTGTACGTATAAATTGAACTCATCAATAGATAATTCTATGTTCTTTGTTTCTTTAATTAGTAGCAAATTTTTATCATTATCTGATTCCATATTAAATATATAATCTTTCTTTTGGTATATATTATTTAAACCATTTTTTTTAATCATAAAAATTTGAAAATTATTATTTTCACGAGAAAGTATTTCTATATAACTTGACTTTATTGCAGATTCAACAAAACCTTTTTTCATTGAATTGTATAAATCTGATCCATTTACAAATTCAACCATTTTACATTCGATAATATCTGTGCTATCCGTTACAACTAATTTATTGCGCATTAATAATTTTTCGAATATTTTATTCATATTATCATCCTTTTCTTTTCGTTTTTATTTTATTTATTAATTCATCGGCTTTCATATTCTCTTTTTTGTAGGCTCGTATGTCAAATTAAGATCCTATTCCATGATAATCTCCGAACGTATTCTTAACATTTTCTATGTCTTGCATTACTGGTTTAAAACAAGATTAATCTGTTTTAAATTCGAATTGAAGAATATTATTAATACAAGGTATCTCTTGAATTCTATTATGAAATATTGCCAATATAGATTCCCCCCTTATTGCTACTCCCATTATATATATAATAAATATAATGGGATGTTTAATTATTTATAAAAATTCAAAAGTATAATATTAAAATTTATCATTATGAACTAATTTTTTAAGATCTGTCGTAACATTTCTTAAATCCATCACAGATTCTTCTATTTTTTTACTTATTGAACCACTCTCAATTATTTTTAATAATCTATTATAGAAGTCTTGTGGCTTTTTAGGCATAGAATCAATATATAGTTTTGTTCTTTTTCTACTTGGAAAGTATTTATAATTTGCGGCATACAAGGCTTGCAACAACTGGTCTATAGCTTCCTCTAAAACTTGATGATAAAATACAATATCTTTTCTTAATAGTACTCTTCCTAGGTCTTCTTCATTAAGTACATGGGAAATATGATATGTATACAATTTATTAAAAAGTGGTGCTGGATATTGTTTTACTTTTCTTATTAATCTAGTCCAAGTCATATCATCCTCATATAGCACATTAATCGTTTCTACACTTGCTAATCTTCCTGTAGGATAGAATCGACCTTCTTTTTGAATATTATATCCTTTCAAAGTATCATCAATATATTTTTCCATCTCATCTATTTCAAAATACATTGGCATAACTTCTATATCATCTGATATTAATATATCACCATATCCCCAAAAACCACCATTACATACTTCCATCGTCAAAGTAGAATAATTATCTTTTAGAGTTTTATATATTTTTAACCGCTCTTCCTTTGTAGGAATCTTGTCACATAAAACAAAAAGATCAATATCGCTAAAGCCTGGAACAAGTATTTCTTTCATATCTCCCGTCTGACCGATTGCTTTTACTTTATTACATTTCGATATTTCTAAAACTAATTTATCTTTAAATTCAAAAGTGTTCATTATATCCTCCACAAGTTCAAATTGAACAAAATCGCTACGCGATGGCCTACCAAGGTTGTGGCTAAGCGATTTTTTGTTATCTATTTTTAAAAGGCAGTAGAAAAAATTTCTGAT
>NZ_FOJI01000019.1 GCF_900111235.1 [Clostridium] fimetarium | reverse complement strand
AGTGTATCAAATTTGCCTTAAATACAAAATAAGAATGTAGATTATACGACATTTTTATTTCGTATTTTTCCTACATTCTTATTATAAACTTTGCATAATTTAAAATATATTTTATAACTTACTATATAATGACAAAAAACAACAAGACGGATGTTATATAATCAATTTTAAGAATTTGCATCTAGGTTAAGATAAGAACAATCATAGTATAAATATGATATACATAATGCTTTTTTAGTAGAGTTCATAATAAGCATCATAAAAATAATTTATATGCTACATAATAAAAAAGAAGTCGAAACCAAGATCTATACCAAATTCAAAAACAGAATCAATACCAAATTTAAAAACAAAATCAATACCAAAATCAATATCAAATTCAAAACAGGTAAAATGAATTTGCTGAAAGCGTTAGAGGGGAGGCACTACAACAAAGGATGCATATAAGACTACAGATGATTTCATCGGATATAACATAGTATCCTTTGCAACTAAATTAATGATTATACAAATCGTACTAATTGAAAAATAATTAAAATTACGGATAGTGCTTTGGGGTTGATTATAATTTTATTAACCGTAACATTTATGCACTGGGGATAAAATGAAATTTAAATTACTGTCTACTTCTCATAGCAACATATTGGGAGTAATGGCAGTGTTTTTTATATCTATGTTTTGTTCAATATACATAAATGCGGAGGAATGCAAACGATGAATGGTTAAAAATGAGATTCGTGGATTTATGCTTAAAATGAAGAATGATCCTAGAATTACAAGTGTTGGAAAACTCATCAGAAACTCATCAGAACGGACTAAGATGTTAGGAACGAGGGTGAGCTATTTGAATAGGGTATAATAGGGACAAAGCATAATATGAATGCGACATAATATGGACAAGGGGTCTGGTGAATGATCGGTACAAGTTCATATTTTCTTACCTGAGAAAGTTAACAAAAATCCTAGAAATATAGGCGCTTTGGCAGCTTAAAGGAGGGTTGAGGTGTTGCAGCAAATGGAGGAGAATCTTTTGGCTGTTTATTGTGAATATTAAGAGGAAAATAAGCTTTTGATATAGATATTATATAATAGTACACGCAAAAAAGTTCCTCCAGTGTGGATAGATTACCAACATAAGTTAAGCTGTCTACACAAATCATCCTATAGTCTGGATACTTTTCCATCGTCATAAAAAGGAAGTTGGAACCTATAAATCTAGCTCTGCCTGTCGTCAGAATGTTCATATTATTTATCCTTTATAGCTTTATTTATAGTATCTTCACAGGCTTAAGTCAAACCTCCTTCAATTTTAAAACTATGCTCATTTGATTGGACAACTAGGGAAGACAAGAGATAGTTTAGCGGTAGTTAATGACCAGATTGAAACGCTTACATATACTCATAATTTAAGTTATTGGTAGATTTGAGTTAAAAGAAATGGCTAAGGGCGATGAAAGGATTATCTTTGTTGGATTTGTTCAAGAACAGCAGCTTGAGGAAATGGATTTAAATCCTTGCATTTATACATTGCCTTCGGATTTGGAAGGCATGCTTCTGAGCTTATTAGAGGGTATGAATTACGGAAATTGCTGTTTAACAAGTGACATTGGGGAATGTGCTGAGGTCGTAGAAGATAAGGCAGTTATTTTTAAGAAGAGTGATGTGTATGATTTGAGAGAGAAACAACAGATGGTTTGTGACCATCCGGAAGTGGTAGATGACTATAAAAGAAAAGCCTGCCAGTTCATTTGCAATAAATATGACTGGGATGATGTAGTAGATAAAAAATTGAGATTATATATGGGGGTAAGACATGAAGGTATTGATGACAAATAAGTTCCTGTATCCGAAAGGTGGAGCAGAAACATATATATTTTCTTTAGGCAAAATATTAGCAGCGCAAGGTCATGAAGTTCAGTATTTTGGTTTAAAAAATGAGAAAAATATTGTTGGCAATAATGCGGATGCACTTGTCGACGATATGGATTTTTCAATTGGCATAAAGAACAATTTAAAAGCCCTATTTAGGATTGTATATAATTTCCAGGCTAAAAAGCAGATTAGAAAAGTTCTCGTTGATTTTAAACCGGACATTGTTCATTTAAATAATATTCAATTTCATCTTACTCCATCAATAATCATTGAAACTGATAAATGGAGAAAAGAAAACCATTCATCTTGTAAAATCATATATACAGCTCACGACTATCAATTAGTTTGTCCAAGCCATGGAATGTTTGATATTAATGTTAAATCCTGTGAGAAATGTTTAGATGGGAGATATATTCATTGCTTTAAGACAAAGTGTCTTAAGAATTCAAAAGCTAAAAGTCTTTTGGGTACAATTGATGGTTATTTTTGGAAATATAGCTCCGCTTATTCATATTTAAATGCAATTATATGTCCTAGTAAATTCCTGAAAGAGAAGCTTGATACTCAGCCTCAGTTTAGAGACAAAACAATTGTACTTCATAACTTTATGGATATTGTGCCATTGCAAAATGCAAATAAAGAAGACTATATTCTTGAGTTTGGTAAACTATGCAAAGATAAGGGAACAGATACTTTAATAGAAGTTGCAAAAAAAATGCCTGATCAAAAGTTTGTTTTCGCTGGATACGGACCATCAGTGGAGAAGATGAATGGAATTTCTAATATAGAGTATCTTGGTTTCAAGGGCGGAGATGAGTTATATAAGCTTATTGCAGAAGCAAAAATAAGTGTTTGTCCCTCTGAATGGTATGAGAATTGTCCGTTTTCTGTGATTGAATCTATTTCGTTGGGTACACCAGTTGTTGGTTCAAGAATAGGTGGCATACCCGAATTGATTGTTGATAGAAAAACAGGCGAACTATTTGAAGCTGGAAATGCTATTGAATTAGAAAAGGCAATTAGAAGAATTATCGATTCTAAAAGCACAATGGAGCAGTATACGAAGAATTGTTATGAGGTTAAATACGAGACGTCAGAAACATATTATACGAAGCTGATGGAAATATATGAAAAGAGGAATGATCATGCTAAATGAGTTTTATCAAAATATTGGAATGAAAGGATATTTTGATAGATACGGAGTCGTAAATGCTATTAAGCGTGGTATGTTTGTTGGAAATCCTGTTCATATAATTAAAGACTATGAAATAAAAAAAGTATTATGGCAGAAGTATGCATCAAAAAGGATTCGTAAATATTTGAAATTCCAAGACACAGATCCACAAGGGCTTAGTTTTAATGATGATTTTAAGGTGGAAAATCCTATCTGGATTTTTTGGAATACTGGAATGGAGAAAGCTCCTAAGATTGTCAAAAAGTGTTATAAAACAGTTTTAATGTATGGTGGCAGACCAGTTATTGTTCTTGACGAGAATAATATCGACGAATACATCACCTTTCCTAAATACATAGTTAATAAAACGTTGTCTGGAAATATTCCAATGGCAGGATATACGGATTTAATGCGTTTTGCACTGTTGGAACATTACGGTGGTACTTGGATTGATTCCACAGTGTTGTTAAGTGCACCTATTTCAGATGTGATTTTAGATTGCAATTTTTTTGCGTTGCAGAATTCAATGTGTCTGGTGAATAACCCAGTACTATTTGCTGTGTGGTTTTTACATGCAAAGTCCAGAGATAAAACGATTCGTCAGATAAGAAATGTCGCTTTTGCATATTGGACAAAAGAGGAGTGTGTAATTGAATACCTTTTGTCAAATTTAATCATTAATGAAATTATTACGGGGACTGAAATAGAAAAAAAAATACCATATATGAATACGGACTATAGTGAGTACTTAATTAGATGTCTGGGTGAAGACTATGATGAGGCAAAGCTGAATTGGATTTTTGGGTTAACAAATATTCATAAACTCACTTATAAGTTAGACAAATCTATTAGTGAAACAAACACGATGTATAACTTTATTATGAATGAATAAAGTTAAGAGTAGATATATAGCAAACATCACGCAAGGTGATATTTTTAATATAGTTCAATATATTAATGATATTACGGATGACAAAGACACCAGAAGCTCATTCTTTACGAAAATTATTGTAAGTGGCTATGATGCTAGTAAAGTGGGCGATTTCCCAATGGATATCTATTGCACAGATTCGCATGGTAATTCATCAAACATAGTAAAATCTATCTTACATGTAAAAGAAAAGAAGGCAGAAGCTCCAACAACAGCCCCAATGCTTCTTATTGCTGGTAACGGTGGATCGGCAACTGACTCAGAACACATTGATGGGGAGTTGATGTAGAAATTTAAATTCTTCGTCCTGTACCGGATACATTCACAGATTAGCTGAAAGCAATCGATCCAGTTAGAGGTGAAAACTTTGTTAATTATCTAGAAAGAGGACTTATGGCTATTTCGCAGGTTGAACATGAGACAATTAAGGTACCAGAAACAGAAACTTATGGGATTCAGGAATTGCATCTGCCTGCGTATCACTGTTTATGTTTGATGTTGGAAGACCATTTCTTTGGAAAATGAATTTACAAAATGAGGAGGAATTGTAATGTTAGATAAGAAAAAGATATTCATAAATCAACAAGCAAGAGATGGGTCAGGTACGGTATGTGCAATAGAATGGGCTAAGGGTTTTAAAGCTAATTGTTGCATAGTATATGCAACAATACCAAATACTGCAACAAATATCGAAGAATGGAAGAAAGAATTACCCGAAGAGCGATTGTTTATAGTAAAAGATTATAAAGACAAAAGTAAATTTGATTTTATTTTAAAGACACTCTATCTGCTATTTGTAGATCAATGGAGAATCCGTTACAAGTTCAGAAAAATAAAATTTGATTTTACATTTAGAACACATTATGGACATTGGAATTCAATTATAGAAAAATGTTTAAAAAAGGATCGAATTGTATCAATTTGTCATGATCCGATTAAGCATTCAGGGGAGAAAGCCTATTTTGAAAAGGCTGTTCAGAACTCAATTAAAGAAGCTGATGATGTAGTTGTTCTCACAGAGTCTTTTAAGTCACTAGTAAATAAAAACTATGGCATTCCCTTGGACAGAATACATTTTGTGCCGCATGGCCGAATGACCATGTATTTAGAGAAACAAAACAATAGGCATAAAATGGATTATTCAGGTGAAAATTTTAATTTTTTGTTTTTTGGAAGGATTGAAGAATACAAAGGATTGCATGTGTTAGCAAAAGCAGGACAGATTATTTTGGAAAAAAGAGATGATTTTTCAATAGTTGTTGCTGGAAATGGCGATTTTTCACCCTACGAGAAAGACTATTCTAAAATCAAAAATGTAAAGATTATCAACAGGTTTATTCCTGACGAGGAAGTTGGGTGCCTATTTGATGGTCCAAATGTAGTGACTGTTGTCCCTTATATTGATGCTACACAGTCTGGTGTAATTCCTATTGCATATGAATATGCTACACCAATAATTGCCTCTAATACAGGTGGATTAAAAGAACAATTGAACAACGGTGAGATTGGTCTCCTGTTCGATGCTGGAGATTCTCAAGACTTGGCTAATAAAATGGAATATATTATGAATAATATTGAAGAATTTAATAGGCAATCTGAATTGATGAAAAAATTTAGAGAAACATTGAAGTGGGATGTCATATCAAAGAAGCTGCTTGATCAACTGTTTCCAGAACCCTGTATTAAATGATTGATGGGTGGAAGATAATGGAGAATAACACAAAAAGAACGAAAGGACGATGGATTTTGACTTGTTTCATAATCCCAACGGTGCCTTTCGCAGAAAGGTGGAATATAAATATGAGAATTTTACATGTTTGTGCGCAGGAACCGGCATTTAATTCCGGAGGGTCATTGTGTGTCTACCAATCACATTATGCGTTAACAAAGCTGTATGAAGATGTAGATTATGCTGGACCGGCGATTTCTAATAAAGATATTGAATGTAAATATAAAAAAAGATACTACTTAGATGCGTCTATCAGTAAACTTACGAAGGCGATAACTCTTCTTCAATTGCAATTTGATAGATATTATCCAAATTGGAAAAATGCAAATATACCATTAGATCAGTATGATTTGATTTACGTTGAGTTCACCAAGATGAACTATGTTGTAAAGGATATAGCTGTATCTGGATTTAAAGGAAAGATAATCCTCAGAGCGCATAATGTAGAACGGGATTTTTATAGAATAGAATTAGAGAATGATAGGTCTCTATTGCGATTTATGAAATATAAATTAGGCGGAGGCCGGGAACGTTATATGACCCAAAAGGCCGATCGAGTTCTTGCGATTACTGAAATAGATGGTCAGAGATTTATTGATATTTATCAGATTCCAAAAGAAAAGATTGTCGTATTTCCCGTGGGAGTAAATGAAGCAAAGCATCAAAAAGAAATAACTGGCGAATTAAATGAAAAGATTAGATGCCTTATTACAGGGTCACTTTGGTTTGGACCAAATTGCGAAGGAGTTAAATGGTTTATCGAGAAAGTATGGCCTTTAGTTAAAGAAATATGCAATTTAACCTTGGCTGGAGCTAGTCCGTTAGAGGAAATAAAGAAACTTTGTCAAAAAGAAAATATTCATCTTGTAGAATCTCCGAAATCTATGATGCCATATTTTGAGAATACTGATATGGTTTTAGTACCAATTTTTGACGGCGGTGGAATGAAAGTTAAAATTGCCGAGGCAATGTCGTACGGGCTTCCGGTAGTTACCACAAGTCACGGAGTAATCGGTTATGCGATTGAAAATGGTGTGGATGGTTATGTTACAGATGATCCTCTTGCATTTGCGGAGGCTATAAAAACGTATTTCAACATGAATGATGATGATAGAAAAAAAATCTTGGAAAATGAGCGCAAGCTATATAGGGACAACTATAGCTTAGAGGCTATTGAAAGAGATGTTCATGAGATTATAGCGTCTCTTGAATGAAAATTAGATGGTGGGGGGAGATGCAAGATGAAGATAAAAACATCAAGCATGCTATTGTTGTGTATTGCCTTATGCACTATTGCCTTAGATGATTTTTTCGGTATAGGCACTTCAATGAACAATACATATTTATTTATAGGAAGTTTTTTTTTGTGTTTTATTTTGTGTGTTGTCCACGGGCAGAGACAAATGGCTGTCATTTCCCACAAATACCATTTTATTATAGGGTATGTAATTGCTATAGCTTTGTCATTTGTGGTAGTGTTTTTTTACTCATTAATAAATTATCCAGCACAGGATATAAGCGCGACGATAAACAGTAGTTATTCATATTTAGCTCTTTTGCTAGTATACCCAATCTTGGTGTTAATATTGCTACGTAATCACTCTAAACAGATATATCGTCTCCTTGATATTTTTGCTATAGTTATATATTGTCTAATCTTAATTCAGGTCTTTTTGTATAGAACAAATGGTACATTAATTTTTATGGAAAGCGTTGTTAGATTCCGAAATGAACGCTTGCGTTTAGGAATACATTTCTATGGAAATTTGATGATTATATATAATTTTTATAAAGTATATTGTAAAAAGGAAAATACATTTTTTAGATGGACACTTTTGACAGTTGGTCTTTTTGAACTTGTATTTTATCAACAAACAAGAGCATATACATTAGTTATACTAGTATGTATATTTACAATCGTTTTATTAGAGAAAAATACAAAGATCGTTTTTATAAAAAAAATAATTTTAATAGCCTTAGGCATTGCCATTATTTCACAGACTGAACTAGTGTCAAATTTTCTTCAATCACTCGCTACAACAGGAATAGAAGCAGGAAGCACGCTAGGAAGACAATACGCTATAGGGTATTATTGGTCCATGTTTTTATCTAATTTCCCATTTGGTATGGGATTCCCTAATACAGATAAATATTATTTTATTCTGCATAATTCAATAGGCTCTTATGTAACTTATGTAGATGATGTTGGAATAATAGGACAGCTTGGCGTTTGGGGGATTTTTTTAATCCCAATATTTGTTCTTCCGGTTATTAGATGGATACATATATTGAAGGAATTAAAAAAACATGGGAACTATGATACGTTTGTTTGGTATTGCACAGTACTAGTATACATTATTGTATCATCAGCTACACTTGTTGCTTTGGATAGTTATAGAATTATGATAATGCCTATTTTTATAGCTCTTATTGAATTTGAATATAGAAAATTCAAGGAAATTGAACGAGGTAATGATGATGGAGGAGTATTGTGAAAAGCAGGAGTAAGCTATTTGCCTTAAATGGGACATTATCACTTATACAACAGTTAATTACGGTTATTTGTGGATTGATTTTACCACAAATGATTTTAAAGGCATTTGGCTCATCGGTTAATGGAACGATGTCATCTATTACACAGTTTCTAAGCTTTATAACGTTACTACAGGGTGGCGTGGGAACAGTTGCTCGATTAGCATATTATAAGCCGCTAGCTCAGAATGACAACTATAAAATTAGTGTTGCATACAAAACCATTAGCAATTTTTATAAAAAGTTTGCTAATATTTTTGTTATATACCTTTTGGGATTAAGCTTTATATATCCTTTGTTAGTTAAGACGGGGTTTGACTATTTATATGTTGCTTCGCTAGTACTGATATTGGGAATCGCATCAGCTTCTGAATATTTTTTTGGACAAGCAAGTCAAATGCTTTTAGTTTCTGCTCAAAAAAATTATATATTTTCTTTAACACAGATAATTTGTACGTTGCTAAGTACCTTGATTGGAATTGCTCTTGTTAATAAGGGGGCTTCGATACATTTGGTTAAAATAGGAAGCGCTATTGTATATGCAATCAGACCAATTGTTCTTCTGTTTTATGTACAAAGAAAATACACGATTAATCAAACTGTAAAGCCAGATAAGTCACTATTATCGCAGAGAAATGCAGCACTTGTAAGACATATTGCATTTTATATCCATACAAGTACTGATGTAATGGTTTTGACGGTCTGTACGAATCTCTTGTGGGTATCAGTATATTCTGTTCATAAGTATGTTATTAGTAGTTTATCAAATCTTGTTACTGTGGTTTTAGGGAATGTTGAAGCCGTTTTTGGGGATATGGTAGCGAGAAATGAGCAAGAAATTATGAAGAAACAAGTTCCTGTTTATGATTTGTTTTCAAAAATAATATCTTGTAGTTGTTTTGTTACTTCTATCATTTTAATAAGTCGTTTTGTTCAGCTCTATACAAAGGGAGTTTCAGATATTGATTACTATCAGCCACTATTTGCAACATTGTTATCAGTATCTGAGTTGATATATTGTATGGGCATTACCTACCAGAGTATATACATTGCGGCGGGACATATTAAGAAGACTGAATGGATTGCAATCACAGAGGCTTGTATCAATCTGTTCCTTTCTATTGCATTAGTGTGGAAATTTGGAATTATCGGTGTAGTAATAGGAACTATAGCAGCAATGACATTTAAAACAATAGCGAATATTTACTATATGAAAAAAAATGTTTTTGATATGTCATTATGCTTCATCATTAAGAGCTATGCTGTCAATATATTGTTGGGAATATTGCTAATAACATTGAATTGGACTGTGTTTTATATTGAGATTCATAGTTATGTTCAATTTTTCTTGTGGGTAGTAATTGTTTTTGCCTTTACAGCATTTTCTTATTTAATTGTTAATATTGTTGTATTCAAAAATGAAATGCAAGAGATTATAGCGATGATAAAAAGGATAATATTGAAAAAGTGAAGAGTTCAGCTAAGAAATGTCAATAGTTAAATTTAAAAATATTTGATATTTATTCAAGCTAAAAAAGGGTAAGGTATAGCCTGAGGCTCCCCGTCAGCCGAATCATAAAACCTCATTGAATGAACTAATTGACTTAATTATAGGTATAAATCAGAAGAAACTGACTTCCCAAGGTGGTGAACATTATTTGTTCTATCCTAGAGGATTATATTTTATGAAAAGATTTAGCTATATCATTATTATACTAGGAGGCGATTATATGAACGAAAAAAGGGTATGTGTAATATCTGCATATACTTATATTCAACAACACATAAATTATGGCTCACTGTTTCAATATTATGCCTTAGAAACAATCTTGAAAAATTTAGGATATGCTCCGTATTGGTTACGTTACATTATAAAAGAACCAAAACTTTCTGGAATAAGCTGTGTAAAACAAGCCATTAAAAAAATACTAAAATTGGATATTAGTCCCCAGGAACGAAAAATTCTCAGAACGTTTGACGACTTCGTTTCAAGTAAATTGACAGTTTCCAAAAATATTTACTATTCGGAAGATGAACTAAAAATGGATCCGCCAGCAGCCGATTACTATATAACTGGTAGTGATCAAGTCTGGGGTGGGGTAGATTCTGCGAATTACTTGTGCTTTGTTCCAAAGGGAAAAAAGAAAATTTCTTATGCAGCAAGTTTTGGTAAATCAGAAATTTCAGATGCCCAGATGCGAACTATTAAGCCTTGGTTGAAAAACTTTGACTTTATTTCCGTAAGAGAAGAATCAGGCCTAAATATATGTGAGAAAATTAATGTTAAAGCCGAAAGAATGATTGATCCAACTTTTCTATTAAATAGAAGTGACTTTCCGTGTTCTGATAAATACATAGAACTTGATAACCAATATTTGCTTTTGTATTTTTTAAATATTAATAATAGCACAAGTTTGCCGCTTGAGGAAATCAATGAGATGTCTGAAACTACGAAGATTAAAACAGTTGCTGGAGTTAGTGAATTTGATCAGCTTATCGAATGTAAATATTTGGAGTATTTTGCACCAGAAGATTGGCTTAGTGGTTATAAATATGCAGAAGGTATTTTGACAAATACATTTCATGGAACGGTATTTGCATTGATTTATCACAAGCCATTTCTAGTCTTTCTTCAAAAAGGAAGATTTGAAAAACAAAATGAGAGAATCTTTTCACTACTTCGTCTTTATGGTTTAGAAGATAGAGTATATGATGGAAATCAAAAAATACTTATTCAATTGAAGGAGAAAATAGATTGGGTAAAAGTGGATAACATAATTAGTCAAGAGCGCAATAAAGCGCAAAGGTTTATAATGAAAACATTAGCATAGCCATTATGGAGAGGAAATTTAAATGTTAGAAAAGATAAAATGCACAGGATGTAGCGCATGTGGGGATATATGCCCTAAAAGATGTATACAATTTAATATGGATGAAGAGGGATTCTATTATCCTGTAATAGATGGCAAATTATGTGTTGAATGTAAGGCATGCGAAAATGTTTGCCCTGTATTACATCAACCAATACAGCGCTTAACTGAGACGAAATGTTACGCCTTAAAGAATAAAAACTATAATATACAAATAAAAAGCTCTTCTGGTGGAGTCTTTTCGGAAATTGCCTTTTATGTGTTAAGAGATAAAGGAATAGTATGGGGTGCGATGTTTGATAAAGAGTTTAATGTTGTGCATTCCTATGTCACAAACGAGAACGACTTGTATAAGATTTCAAGAAGCAAATATGTTCAGAGCAGGATGGATTCAGTATATATTGAAATAAGAAAACAACTTCAAAATGGACTTTTAGTATTATTTTCAGGAACACCTTGCCAGGTTACTGCTTTATCCAATTTTCTAAATACAGATAGATATAAAAATCAATTGATTTTAATTGATATTGTTTGTCATGGTGTGCCAAGCCCTATGATTTGGCAGGAGTTTCTTAAAACTATTAGTAAAAAATTTAATAAACGTCGAGAAGACATAAAATATATAGCATTTAAGATTAAAGATAACTCAAAATATGAATGGACGCACTCAGGGTTTTCTATTGAGTGGAAAGATGACAAATATATAGATTATGCCAACTGTAGTTGGTATGAAAATGGGTTTTTGGGAAATTTGTATGTTAGACCATCGTGTCATAGTTGTGAATTTAAAAACTTAAAGTCAACCTCAGACATCACAATAGGAGATTTTTGGGGATGCGATAAAGTTATTCCAGCATTTAATGATAGAAATGGAGTATCTATACTCTTTACACAAACTGATGCTGGAAAGAAATTATTTGGAGATATTAGTAATAAATTTGAAGTAATACCTATATCTGTTGAAGATGCTTGTAGATATAATTATAGAATTACTAATCCTACTCCCAAAGCGGATAGAAGGAACTTCTTTTGGGAAAATTACAAACAAATAAATAATGAAAGAAGTTATGATCAAATCGATTTATTAATAGCTAAAAGTCTAAAGCCAAAATATGCATTGAAACTCATTAGACATTGGACAAATAAGGTAAGAAAATATATGGATGATATCTAAAGTAGAAGGAGAAAGAGGCGTATGGAGATATTGGTTGAAAATATGAAAAAACAGGTGCAATGTTATCAATATATTTCTTTCGATATTTTTGATACTTTGTTATTTCGTACGGTTAAAAGTCCTGAATCGATATTTAAGTTGGTAGAAGATGGTTTTAGTCAATGCTGTAATCATAAACTGAAAAGATTTCAGGAAGATAGAACGAAGGCAGAGCAAGTAGCTCGGAGTTTAAATAACCATAATGAAATTACGATGGATCAAATATATGAGCAACTGCCGTATGACAAAGAAATCAAAGAAATTCTCATAAAATTGGAAAAGGAAATAGAGGTAGAGAACTGTATTCCCAATATTCCTATGATTGAGGTTTTGAAGTGGTGTAAGAGTATTGGTAAAACAGTGATTATTATAACAGACATGTATTTGGACAGGATCACAATAGATTCTATTCTAAGTAAGATCGGAGCAAATTATAATTATATTTATATTTCGAATGAGATAGGAAAAACAAAGTTATTTGGAGATCTCTTCACACATGTTATTTCTGATTTAGGAATTACAGCAGATCAACTGTTGCATATAGGTGATAATCCAGTTAATGATATTAAGAGAGCTGAAGAAGTTGGAATAGAAGCCGTTGAATGTATACAGTATCCATATATAGATACACATAATATATATAAATCTATCGTCGAAGAACATTTCGAATGTTTCCAAAGTAGATGCGAACAAAGTTTCTGTGATTTTACTGTTGAAAGAAAAATTGGAATTAGGGTATTTGCACCTTTTATCGTGGAATTTTGTAAATGGATTCATCATAAAAAGGAATTGTATGGACTGGAAACACTTCTTTTCGTTGCAAGAGAGGGATTCTTAATTAAAAAATGTTACAGTATTCTATACCCGCAAGATGATTCACAATATGTGTGCCTAAATCGTAATCTTCTCAGATTACCGATGATTAAACAAGGTACTATTTCAAAACAATTGCTTTTGGGTATTTCAGGTCAGCCAGATTATTCTTGGAGAGAATTGATCCAATATATGGGGAATGAGAATGTCGATTACATAGCAAAGATATTAAAGAGTCAGAATCGTGATTTTACTTTAGAGGCCAGAATCTCATATTCAGATATACAGGAAAAAAAGATAGATGAGCAGTTGAATTTAATCGCAGACCTTTTACAGAATGAGATTGAAGAACAGACGAAATTTCTTCGTCAGTATTTGAGCCAAGCTTGTACTATTTCTAGAAAGATCGGCTTGATTAATAATAGTATCAATGGTACCGGTCAGTATCTTGTGGAGCGATTTTTAGAAAAGGATGGAAGGCATAGCGATATTTTAGGATTGCAATTCATTCAATCGAATACATGTGTTGAGCGATTGGCTGACAGAAGTGTGGCATGGTTGACTTGCGACGGTGACTATAGAAATTTTGTTCACGAGTTTGGAGAACACTCAATTTTATTTGAACACGTGTTGTTTCAAGCATTAGGAACGGCAAAAAAATTTATAAAAAATGAAGACGGCAGTGTAGGTGTTCTATGTGAGCAACAACGAATGGAAATACGAAATAATACTACTATTAATGCTATACAAGAAGCAGTATTACGATATACAGAATGGATGAGCGGCAATGTTAAAGTAGATTTAGGATTGAGAGCATTGAAAACATATAAGAAAATGATTGAATATCCAGATTATGAAGTTGCAGATATAATCTGTAATCTTTTTGATGATGATGTTGAAGAAGATCGTAAGGTTGCAGATCCAAGTATACCATATAAAAGTAGCTATTTATTTGCTAAGAACATTCCGCATACTATTAAATGGGTACCTGGATATCTAGTTTTAAATAACAAGGGCCGAATAGCATTGATAATTTATCATTATAGGATGGAAATTAGAGAAATGCGTACCAAGCTACGTCGTGGAGGAAAAGAAAAATGATTATATGTGATTTTATTCTCAGAGTGGGTTGGAAAATATATCGAATATTTCATGGTGAGTCAAGAAAATTTTGGGATACATCTCGAGTGAAATATAAAGGACAGGAAGCTAATGATTTTGTTAGAAATGCTATTTTATCTGCTCAAAATGGATTGATGGTAACAAAATTTGGTACAATAGAATTGAATTCAATATGCTCCTGTAAACGATACGAAGAAGGATTTAAGTTTTCGGACTATTTGGATTATATGCGCGGAAAGGGATGTTTATATCCAAACAAAGCATTGATAGGCTTGTGTTCAAATGCGGGTTTTTTCCCCGCTTCAGTTGATTTAGAGTTTGAATATACAGACTTAGTTTTAGAAGACATAAAATTAATAGATATTCTCGGATCGTATGCTGAACAGGAGTGCTACCTAGAACAGGAATTAGCACACTGTAAAAAAATTGATATATATGGTTACTGTGCTCCTTTTGCATATGAGAATCCTTGGACTAGTGCGTTAAAAGGCAAAAAAGTGTTAGTTGTTCATCCATTTACTGAATCTATAAAAAAACAGTATGCTATACGAGAAAAACTCTATGAGGATCCGAATGTGCTGCCTGAATTTAAAGAATTGTATTTGGTTAAAGCAGTTCAAAGTATTGCAGGTAATGGTGAAAATACGGGGTTCGCTGATTGGTTTGAGGCCCTTCATGTAATGGAAGAAGAGATTGATAGCTATGACTATGATGTTGCTCTTATTGGATGCGGCGCGTATGGTATGTCATTTGCGGCTCATTGTAAACGAAATGGTAAAATAGCTATTCATATGGCAAGTTGGGTTCAGATGTTGTTTGGAATCTATGGTCAAAGGTGGGCAGTTGACCAGCCTGAGTATGCAGATTTTATAAATGAATATTGGACTAGGCCTCTGAAAAGTGAAAAACCTAAAAATGCTGATGTTGTAGAGAATGGTGCATATTGGTAATATACTATAAAAGGCGATTTGTTTTTACGAGGGAGGGAGAAGATGAAAAATACGGCGTGATTATAGTTGGCGGCGGTGGCAAACGCTTTTGGCCTTTATCAAGACAGAAATCTGCCAAGCAATTACTTAATCTTGGCAAAGAGTTGATGGTTGGAAGATGGGATATGATAAAACTCATCCTGAAGATGTATTCTTCATACCGTTGGGAACTGTACATGCAATAGGAGCAGGAAAACAATAAACAAGGGGGTGGTAACACTATGAAAAAACAAACTACATTAAGACAGGATCGCAGGTGCGTAAGCATAATTAGTATTTTATTAAAGACAGTATATAGAAGAAAAGGCGGCTATTGGGTAGGTGAATACCTTAGAAAAAAGAATGTTTTGTACTCTATAGGGAAGAATGTCTATTTCGGCGGAAAACTACCAAGTGATCCATTTCTAGTATCGCTTGGTGATAATGTTACGATTGCTTCGAATGTAATGATGTATACTCATGATATTTTCGGTGAGATGTTATCTAAAAGTGATGAATATCGCGACTATAATAAATGCACTTCTTATTATTCACCAATTAAGATATGTAATAATGTTGCAATAGGTGGAAATGTTACTATTATGCCTGGAGTAACAATTGGAAGCTATGTTATTGTTGCAGGTGGTAGTGTTGTAACAAAAGATATACCAAATGGTGTAATAGTCGGAGGCGCACCGGCAAAGATACTTGGGAATACCAGGGATTTTGTGATGAAGCGCTATGACGAAAATCCTAGACAATGGAGCTGGGATGATCAGTTGAGTGAATTGATTAATTATTATTGGAAAGAATAAGCTTCTAGATCAAAAGATATTCTGTGTGAGAAAAAAATGGGAGATGGGAGGAGGGGGTATGATATATAATGTTGTGGAAAAGGCTATTCGCTTAATTATTACAACACAATTAGTCTAAATAATTAATTTAAAAATAAATTTTACAACTTACTATATAGTGACAAAAAAACACAAGATGGAGGTTGTATAATCAATATTAAGAATTTGCTTCTAGTTAAAGACAACAAGAATCATATTATGAATATGATATGCATAACGCTTTTCAAGTAGTTTTTATAATAAGCTACTTAAAAATGGATTAGAGGCAAGTGATAGAGGAGGCAAGTAATCGAGGAGGCAAGTAATCGAGGAGGCAGCAACAACAACAAAGGATATATATAAGACTGCAGATGAGTTCATCGGATATAGATTAGTATCCGTTGGAACATTACTAATGATTTGGAAATATACCAAATCAAAAAACAATTAAAATTACAGATAGTGCTTTTGTGTTGATTAAAATTCTATTCACAGTAACATTTGTACACTATTAATAAAAATGAAATTTAAATGTCCTGTCTTCTTCTCATAGCAACTTCGTGGGAGGAATGGCAGTATTTTTTATATATACAAGTTTTAATCAATATACATAGAAAGTTCATTAGAAAGAGACAAGCTACGATGAATTGTAGCAGTTCTGGAATGTACTAAGAGTTGATATGAGCGTTATTGAAACAACATCCACCTATAATTGGATAGTTAATCAGTATGAGGTAAAAAACATAAGAAGGCTCAGCATTAAACCAGGACTTAATGATATATAGAATGTTAGTGATAGAAATCAGATTCATGAATTAGGGCATATTGTTAATTATGATCTTGAATATATCGATAGCTGGTCGGTTGAGTTGGATATAAGTTGATGTGTAAAACGTTGGCTGTGGCGTTTGCCAGGAGGAACTCGATTTAAAAGTTATTGGCGTAATATAGGAAGGAACATAAATGAAAATTGCTATGATTGGTCACAAAAGAATTCCATCTCGGGAGGGTGGAGTTGAAATTGTAGTAGAAGAAATTTCTAAAAGATTAGTTGAATTAGGTCATTCAGTATATGTATATAACAGGAGTGGTCATCATATTTCAGGTAAAAATTTTGATGATGATTCCAATAATCACCTAAAAGTTTATGAAGGAATTAGAATTATAATGGTACCGACAATTGATAAGAAAGGGCTGTCTGCTCTTATATACTCTGGAGTAGCTACATTTATAGCTTTGTTTGGGCATTATGATTGTATACATTTTCATGCGGAAGGTCCTTGTGCAATGATATGGCTACCTCATCTGTTTGGAATCCGTACAGTAGCCACAATTCATGGTTTAGACTGGCAGAGAGCAAAATGGAATGGATTTGCAACAAAGTATTTGAAATTTGGTGAAAAAATGGCTGCAAAATATGCAGATGAAGTGATTGTACTTTCAAATAATGTTCATAAATATTTCTTGGATACATATGGTAGAGACACAAATTTTATATCAAATGGTATCTCAAAGCCTAAAATTATAGAGGCAGGTATTATTGAAAAAAAATGGAATTTAAAAAGAAATGAATATTTCTTATTTCTTGGAAGGCTTGTTCCTGAAAAAGGACTATATTATTTGGTGGATGCTTTTAGAAATATTTCTACATTAAAAAAATTAGTAATTGCTGGGGGAAGTAGTGACACGAATGATTATATTGTTGATATTAAAAGAAAAGCAGCAGAAGACAGCAGAATAGTATTTACAGATTTTGTTCAAGGAGAAGTTTTGGAGGAATTATATAGTAATGCATATGTGTATGTACTTCCAAGTGATCTTGAGGGAATGCCAATAAGTCTTTTAGAGGCGATGAGTTATGGAAATTGCTGCTTGGTAAGCAACATTCCTGAATGTGCAGAGGTAGTTGAAGATAAGGCTGTTGTTTTTAATAAGAGTGACGTAGTTGATTTGAGTGAAAAATTAGAATATTTAGTTAACAATACCCAGATAGTAGATAGATATAAGCAAGAGGCTAGCAAGTTTATATGTGGCAGATATAATTGGGATGAGATAGTAAAACGAACAACTGAATTGTATAGAGGAGAAAGGAATCCTATTGTCGCCAAAGATGTATGAAACGTTGCATTAAATAGTTGAACAGCCACATCAATATCCGATATCAGAGAACAAATGAATACAAGCCTATAAGGCAGAATTAGAACAGAAGAAACAGAAACAAAGTGTATAAGAAATGCGACCAATAAAGTGGTCGCATCAACTTATACTGCACAAAAATCTTTCAGACTTTACAGCTTAAACATCTTTGATATAGCATCCAATTCATCAGCAAGTGCCTTTGTCCTATGGACCAATTCAGTTACTTCTGTTGTCGACATTACTACATTTGTTGTTTTTTCTGCAATATCTGTAACGCCACGTGCGGAATCTGAAATGGTTGTGTTAATACCGGAGATTGCGTCAACTATTTCATTAGATGCGCGATCTAGTACATCTGCCATTTCATTAATATCTTTCATTGATAATTCTACTGTTTTTGCATCTGAACTATACTTCATACTTACATCAACAAATCCATTATAGTCAGTCATTACTTTGCTCTCAAGAAATTCAAGTGTTGTTTTTAGACAGTCACTCATATTATCTACAGATTGGTGTATTTCGGCAACAATTTCAAGGATGCTGCTAACGGTAGTTGAAGATTGATTTGCCAATTTGCCAATTTCATCAGCAACAACTGCAAAACCTCTTCCGGATTCACCAGCTCTGGCCGCTTCAATTGAAGCATTTAGTGATAACAGACTTGTTTGTGATGCAATATCTTGAATTGTTGATGATAACACATTTATTTTATCAACGGCTTTCGATTGTTCAATTGCTTCTTCAGATTTAGTTTTTACTGAGTTGTACATTTCAACAGTTTGATTTTTAGCAGATATTGAATCTGTGTGAAGATTTTCAGCGCGAGTCATAATTTCCTTCGCTAAATTCAAACCTTCGATTGATTTTTGATTAATATTTTCGGTACCAGTTTGAATATGTACGACATTGCTATCGATTGTTTCAGCAGTTGCTGATGTTTCTTCCATACTGGCAGCTAACTCTTCTGAGGTGGCTGAGTTTTCGGTACAGGCTTCATCAATACTTCTTGTCAAACTTGTAAGGCTTTGCGCATTTACGATTAGGTCAGTTGCAGCATGCTCAATTTTGACAACCATATTTCGTAAACTATCCTGCATACGTGCCGTCATTCTACTTATTTCGCCGGTTTCATCTTTTCTTAAGCTTAATTTTTCAATTGTTTCATCCGTTGAAAAATCTAAATCAGAAGTTTTTTGAACTACCTTTGTTAATTTAGTAATAGGCCCTATAATTGATGAAGCAAAGAAATATCCAGCAATACCAAGTACTAGGATAACTGCGAACGCAGAAATCAAAGAAGTATTTACTATGGTTGTAATAGGTGAAAGGATATCTTTTTTATTAGCAGTAACAATTAAAACCCATTTTGTGTTATCTGATACAGCATAGGATGCATATTTTTCAACACCATCTGTACTTGTGTATTGACTTATATCTGATTTTTTATTCGTATTCGTCTTGATTGCACTCGTGATTTCAACAACAAGAGAATTTGTTGATACAACACCAATTCTTGAAGTATCCGGATTATATAGCATTTTCCCATCTTTATCTACTACAAAGAGGAAACTACTATCTACATTGTTTATTTTGACTTTGGATAATATCTTTGTAAGCTCATCGGAAGATAAAGTTCCACTTGATGATAATTGAACAGATTTATCAAGTAAATCCATATATGCTGTGGCTACATCATGCATATTAGACTGTATTGCAGATTCGACTGCTTTGCTGCTTCTTGGAATTGTGTTAGCCAGGATGGCTACAACGGATAAAACAACACCTAAAATGATGAGTCCGATTATTCTGGTTCGGATAGAATGGAAAATACGAACGGAATTCTTTCGATTCTTAGATCTCGTGTGTTTTGTTGCGTTTGTTTCGTTCGTAAATCCGGTGTTGGGTAGTGCATTTTTTTCATTTGTTATCATTTTGATTTGCTCCTTCGTGTATTGTATAGTATTGGTATTTGTAAAATAACCGTACCCACTCATTTTGATGGGTTTTCCTCACTCATATATGTAAATATTCTCGACCCATAGAGGTATGATAGTAAGCGATAAAACTACTAAAATATAACTTATGGAGAATAAAAAAATGTCAATATATTAACTACTTATTATAGCATGAATTTTTCACAGGAATTGTGTTTCCGATTAAAATATAAATGGTATATTATTCCGGATATTGTCCGTTTATAATACTGCCCTTATTATTCTTGTAATTCAATTAAGGTTCATGTATCATAGGGTAATGAGTGATTAAACGACATAATATCGAAAGGAGATTGATCTAATATGAAACATATTCTTTCAATATTGTTATACACGATAGTTGGGTTATGTATAATGCTAATAATTTTACCGGCAACTGTTAGAACTATGATAGTAAGTGGTAAGGGTCCAGATATATCTGTAGAGAATAATATGGATGATGAAGCAATAACACAATCATCCTATCAGATAAAGCAAGATATTGATGCTATGATACAGGCTAAGGCTGAGGCATTGGAGGCAGCGAATACGATTTCTGCTGCAACTATAACTAAGCCAATTACGGCGCAGCGGTTGGGGGAGGTGAGTATTGACAGGGTAGGAATTCAGATGAATCTATACTTTGGCGATACGACCGCTATATTATCAATTGGAGCTGGAATGTATGAGGGAAGTGCATTGCCTGGATATCCTGGCTTGAAACTGATTGCAGCACACAATGGAAAAGGCCAGTTTGGCGAATTAGGCAGTGTCGTTGTAGGAGACCTTGTTACTATAACAATGCCGTATGGAACGTACACTTATCAAGTGAAAGAGAGTAAAGTAGTCAATGCCAATGATACTACAACCTATGATTTCACGGTCAAAGACGATAAACTGATTCTATATACTTGTTATCCAATGTATTACAGTTCAGCCACAGACCAGAGGTTATTCCTGTATTGCGACAAGGTTTCAGGGGCTGTCGTGAAGTAAAGTGATATAAAAGGAAGGGACTTTTGCTCCATAGATAATTACTTATCTATTTTGCAAAAGCCCCTTCCTTTTAGTTCCTTTTCCTAATAAGTTCTCTTTTCTTGAAGAAGATAACAATCATAACCACAATTGAAATCACGAATAGTAGCACTGATATATATATAAATGTGAAAAGACTTTCCGTAATGTAATGGACTATGAAGTTATAAAAATACTCTGGTGTTACGTTAAGTCGCTTATAGGGCCCAGTAACCAAAAGAAATATTGGAAATCCGGCAGTCATAATTGACGCGGATAGTGTACTGTATGCAACAAATCTAAGCGATTTATGAATCCATTTTTGCATTTTAATTAGTAGCGATACTGCAAATGCACTTAACAGCAGTAATAAAGGTACCCCAAAATACACTAATTTTAAGAATATATTACGTAAGCTAGTATAGTATGTTATATAGGGAATGGATAAGTTATTCGCATATTCATTACCGATATCGTTAGCAAAGGTTGTAATGTTTGCTTGTTGTTCCGTTGTCACGGTCAAATTATTTCGCTTTAGATAAAGGTTAATATTAGTTACTAACCGATCTACCACTTTACTTGTATTCGGTGTATAATCTTTTTCAGCAAGATCCGCTTGAATTAAGGCTTTACCCTCTGCAGATGTCTCCTCAAGTGTGAATACATTATAAAATACTTCAGGTTTCAAACCAATAGGAATCGCCATTGACTCGGCGCTGTCTAATGTGTTGTCCATTACGGCATTGTAATAGGACGTTTTATTAATAGAATCTAAAACTACGGTTTTATTAAATGCACCAAAATATATTCCGCCTAAATAGCTTGCCATCGTAAGAAAAATTGATAGAAGCAGGGCGACTATGGTGCTAATTAAAAAGGAAGAAGTCCCTTTTTTGTGTTTGCTCATAATTTTCCTCATTTCTGCGTCTCATTGGGCGCATACTTTCCTTCTATTTGAAATCAATTACTGGTCCAGATATCCTATCACCATATACAAAATACCGATTCGCAAGAGTGCCTAGCATGTTGAAAGGATAGCATGTATACATAATCAGTTGTTCCTTCTTCTGGGCTAAGTCATAAGCTGACTTATCATCCTTAGAGGCGATTTTAGTAGAGGTAATCTTATATTTATATACTCCATAGCTGGTAGTAATCGTAACAATATCTCCAGCTACAATGTTTTTGAGCGGAAGGAAATAAGTAGTGTTATGTGCAGCTAAAAGAATTGGAAGCCCAAAACCGGGTATGCTACTACCGGTATATTGGCCAACACCACTCTTAAGGATTGTATCGGTGTCACCAAAGTATACAGGTGCATCTAATCCGGCTTTGCTACATGAAATGTGAGCGTAAAGTGTTCCACTGGTTGGCATCGTTACTTCTGAAGCTGGAATTGTTGTGCGATCTTCCTTATTGACAGGCGCTTCAAAAATAGATTTCAATTCATCGTTATCAAAGTTTGGTGCATCAGAACTGATAATCAAACTTCCATAAGATGAAATAACATCTAAAAAAGGAAGAGCAGCAACATATACAATACCATATCCAATTATAGTAAAAAATAATGGCATATATATATATGCCATTATTGTCTTGAGTTTTTTATTCAAATCTAATTAAACGTTTTCAGCAAATCTTTTTTTGCTAACAACAACGCCACAAGCAACTAAAGCCATAGCTAATACAGCGATGATTGCAATTGTTGTGTTCATGTTAACGCCTGTTGCTTTGATAACTGTAGCTGGTGTTGTTGCTGTGTCTAAAGATGCACTAAGCACTGTAGCACCTGAAGCATCAACAGCTTTGATTGAATTAGCAGTTGCATCAAAGGTAACTGTAATTCCAATTGCTTGACCAGCAGTTGAAAGATCAGCAGCGATTGTGTTCTTTTGATCTGTAGTAAGTGCTGCGAATGATGTAACACTTCCTGCTGTAGTTTTTGCAACAGCGATCTGAGCGTTAATTGAAGTAGCCTGAGCTGCTGTAACATCAGTAGCATTACCTGCTAAGTAGTTCTGAGCCTGTGTTACGTACTGCGCAGGAACACCAGCGTTAGTAAGTGTAGTGATGATACTTTGTTCATCGGCTGTCAATGTAGCAGCAAATGCTGTGAGTGACATTGACATAAGCATTACTGTAGCCAAACCACAAACTAATAATTTTTTGAGTTTCATTTTGATTATTACCTCCTATATTTATTTTTGAATCCCTTACATAATAACATATATATTTTGAGAGTCAACAAAGATGTGTCATAATATGTCAAAAAATGCCCGTTTTTGGCTTAATATACATAATTTACCAGAATATTGGACATATTTGCTCTATTAATTTGGATAATGCTATTAATTCTGCCGATTCTGTACAATACTTATATGAAATTATATACATATAAAACATTGATTATATGAAACATATATATTGCAAGCAAATAAAATATTGCGTGTATAAAACATTATTTGCATATAGAATATTGCTTGTATGAACCATTATATGCAAAAAGTATATTACCTACTCGTATAGAAATATTTTTAGTGAAATCGGACAATCTAAAACGGTAAAATTCGAATAAATTAATATAGAAAAAAGGCCGTAAAAACCGAGATAATATTCAATATAATAGTTGACAGAAAGCCTCAAAAGTGGTATAAATTATTTTATAAACAAAAAGGCAAAGACGCTTAAAATCTTTGCTTTTTTTTATTTAGAGGAAGAGCCAGAAGGACTCATTACTAGGAGGAGATTGTTATGAAAAGAAGAGTATTAAGTTTGTTTTTGATTGCAGTACTTGTATTATCAGTGGTTGGTTGTGGAAGTCCTACTACTAAAAAAGAAACATTGAAAGTCGGTATGGAGATAGGATATCCACCTTTTGAGTATTATGATGCAGATGGAACCACTGTAATCGGTGTTGACGTTGAACTTGCAAAAGCACTCGGAGAAAAAATGGGTATGGAAATTGAATTTGTAGATACAGCTTGGGAAGGTATTTTTTCTGGACTTGATAAAGGCGATTATGATTGTATCACTTCAGCTGTAACCATTACACCAGATAGACTTTTAGATTATGATTTTTCTGATTCTTATATTAAGAACTATCAATGTATCGTTACATTAAAAACTGCTACTGTGAAACCTACAAAGCCAGAAGAACTTGCCGGACTTAAAGTAGGATATCAAGAAGAGACTACCTCGGATATATTCCTAACAGATATGATTGATAATAACAAAGTGAAGTGTGAAACATCTGAATATCCTAAAGTTCTCGATGTATTCAATGATTTACAGATAGGCCGTTTGGATGCAGTTCTCTGTGATAGTACAGTTGCTTCAAGCTACCTTGGAGATGGAAGTCTATTTAAACAAACTTGGATTCAGGATTCTGCGCCAGAAGAATTCGGCGTTTGTATCAAAAAAGGGAATTCAGCGCTTACAACAAAGATCAACAGTGCGCTTGCAGAGTTAAAGAAAGACGGAACGCTAGATAAGATTCTTGCTAAGTATTTCTAAAAATTTCTAAGAACTGAAGTAAGATAATTGATTCTTATAAAGAATATACCAGATGTATTGATATCTAGTATTATTCTTGAGATAAGAAGAAAGATAAAATCGACATTATCGGAGGATTCACATGAAGCAGAAATGGAAATTAAGTAATTTTTTATATAAATACAAAGTCTGGTTCATAGTTATTGCTGCACTTATCGTTGTATGCATTCCGTTGGCACTGACAACACCCAAAATTGATGCCTTTACAGCTCAGGTCCCAACAGAATTCACCCAACTTGAGGCGAAAATGGAATCTGTGGTTTTCAAAAATGGCGGAATAATGAGCACTTATATCGCGACAAAGCAAATCGACAGTAGAAATGTTAAGAGAATCACTTATTTAGGTGTAGCCGGTCATATTTTCCCTGCTGATGGCGGAATACCAGAATTCGTTGCAAACTCTATCAGCTGGTTTCCTGCCCTTATGGCTGGAACAAAAATCACCGTCCTACTGACGTTGTTTTCAGTGACAACTGGAATTTTTCTTTCGATTTTCTTGGCACTTGGAAAAATGTCCAAGATTAAGCCAATCAGTTGGTTTTGTAGGGGATACATATTTTTCTTTCGTGGAACGCCACTATTGATGCAATTATATTTTGTATGGTTTGGTCTTCCACTTATATTCCCGGCTCTGACTATCTCTGACAGTTTCCTCGCGGCATGGATCACCTTCAGTTTGAATGGTGGTGCATACTGTGCAGAAATCATAAGAGCTGCAATCGAGTCAATTGATAAAGGGCAATTCGAAGCTTCTAAAGCGATCGGTTTGAACTACAGTCAGACAATGGTAAAGGTTATTATCCCACAGACATATAGAAGGCTTATTCCTCCGCTTGCAAATGAATTCATAATGGTGCTCAAAGATGCAGCACTAACATCAATCATTGCACTAAAGGATTTATCAAAAGTGACTAGTTCAATTATGTCATCAACGGGAGAAGTTACGGTATTTATATTAGCAGCGGCTATATACTTGGCTATTACTGCTATATTTTCAAAGGTTTTTGTGTTTTTGGAAAAGAAATTTTCTATATATGAATAGGAGGGTTACGCTATGTTTATGATAAAAACCGAAGATTTGTGTAAGGATTTCGGAGAATTGAAGGTTTTAAAGAACTGTAGCCTTTCTGTTGAACAAGGAGAGGTGGTATGTCTGATTGGACCATCCGGTGCAGGAAAATCCACATTTCTTCGTTCCCTAAATCATCTCGAGACTATTACGAGTGGTAAGATTTGGGTAGAAGATGTTCTTTTAGATGACAGAATCAACAGTGTGAATCAAATAAAGATGACAGCGAAGGAAAGACAGAAATCTCTGCTAGAAATGGGAATGGTATTTCAGCGTTTTAACTTATTTCCACATCTTACAGTGTTTGAGAATGTCATGCTTGCTCCAGTAGAAGTAAGAAAAATGAAGAAAAGTGAAGCGGAAGTTATTGTAAGAAATCTTCTAGAGAAGGTAGGTCTTAGTGATAAGGCAGATACATATCCATCCAAGCTTTCAGGCGGTCAACAGCAGCGTGTAGCAATTGCACGAGCACTCGCGATGCAACCGAAGATGATGCTTTTTGATGAACCAACCTCTGCACTTGATCCTGAATTAGTAGGTGAAGTTCTTCAGGTTATGAAAGATTTGGCAGAAGAAGGCATGACCATGATCGTTGTAACCCATGAGATGGGATTTGCAAAAGAAGTAGCGGACAGAGTTGTGTTTATGTATGAAGGCACTATATTAGAAGTGGACACGCCGGAAGTGATCTTTACGAATCCGAATAATGTAAGGACGAAAGCGTTTTTGAATTCTGTACTGAATGTATAGGGTACAAAGTTGTTATCTGGACCGTAAGGTAAGGTATTGTTATTAAATTGATTGTCATATCTTGTTGTTATGTTGGTATGAAGATGAAACATATAGGAAGAGAACCACTACAAAACTAACTGGCTAGTTAGTTTTGTAGTGGCTCTCTTTTTGTAGGTTTAGACATCAAAACTTGTATCCCATTATATAAAACAAAAAAGTCATCCGGGATGTATTGACTCTAACCCTACAGGAGGCTGTAAGCTACAATTGTAAACAAAATCAATCGAGCGAATCAGACGAGAAAATTAGATAGGAGAGTATCTGTAATGGGAAAAAAGCATGGAAAAGAGATTGAAGATGACAAGGAGAGTAGCATTGGAAATTGTATAGGAAGTAATATTAAAATCAGCATCGAAATTAGCCATCTCACAAAATGTTACAAAGGAAAACCAGCTGTAAATGATTTGTCTTTCAGCATCTCAAAAGGTGAAGTATTTGGACTACTTGGACATAACGGTGCGGGGAAATCAACAACAATTGACTGCATACTTGGGCTAAAGAAATTTGACGGCGGATGTATCAGTGTCCTTGGAATGGATCCCGTAAAAAAGAGGAAAGAACTTTTTCAGAAGGTAGGAGTTCAGTTGCAGGAATCGAGATATCAGGATAATCTAAAGGTCGGAGAGCTGTGCGAAGAAATGGCAGCACTATATGACAATCCAGCTGATTATAACAAACTGCTAGAGAAATTTAAGCTTACTTCGTTTAAGAAAAGGCAGATTTCAGGACTATCAGGCGGTGAAAAGCAGAAACTTTCTGTTTTGTTAGCGCTGATACCGGATCCGGAAGTCGTATTTTTGGATGAGCTGACGACCGGGCTTGATACTGCAGCTAGGCGAGAAGTCTGGAAACAATTGAGATATCTGAAGGAAAAGAAGACGACAATATTTCTTACGTCACATTATATGGACGAAGTTGAGGCACTTTGTGACAGAGTCTGCATAATGAAAGAGGGGAAAGACATAGCAAGTGGAACCGTTGAGGAATTAATCAAAAACAGTCCATATGAAAGACTTGAGGAAGCCTATCTTTGGTACATGGGTGAAGAGGCAGAACATGAAGAGGCAGAACATGAAGAGGCAGGACATGAAGATGAAGAACATGAGGAGGCACAACATGAAGCGATTTTTTAAATTATTAAAAATAGAAGGTATTTTGACAATAAGGTCAATAGACGGGATATTGTTTGGTATATGTATGCCGGTAGGTGTAATTCTTTTGATTGGAATGATTAGCGGGTCAAAACCTGCATTTGACGGTGCGGACTACACGTTGTTAGAAAGTTCATTTGGTGCACTGATTACAGTTGGAATATGCGCAACTGCTTTTATGGGGATTCCACTTACAATTTCTGACTACAGGGACAAGAAGATCCTGAAACATTTTTTTGTGACGCCAGTACGTCCGGATATGTTATTATTGGTACATGGAGTAATCAATATGATGATCTCAATTGTGTCAGCGATATGTGTATATCTGACCGTGAAACTGTTTTTTGGATATGAGATGCGAGGCTCAATATTAGGATTTATCCTGTCATATTTTCTAGTTATGGTATCCATGTTTAGCCTTGGGATGCTGATTGCAAGTGTCTGCAAAAATGTAAAGATAGCAAATGTTGTTTGCAGTGCAGTCTATTTTCCAATGGTGTTTTTGTCAGGCGCAACAATTCCTTATGAAATATTTCCAGTGCCATTGCAGCAGGTTTCCAATATTTTGCCGTTAACACAAGGAATCAAGCTATTGAAGGGATACTCGCTCGGGCTACAGCAGGGAAACCTCATTGTGCCGCTTGTGGTTATGCTAGTTGCTATTGTAGTAGGCCTGGGAGTATCGGTAAAAACCTTTCGGTGGGAATAAGCATATAAGAATAGATAGGAATGGAAGAGGTGTTTGCCATGAAAGAGATATATAAATGTGAAAAAAAAGAAGATACGATTCTGTACAAGATAGGGATGTTTTCGCAGATGAACCGTGTCACAATAAAGGCGCTCAGACATTATGATGATTTAGGATTGCTAAAACCGGCGGATATAGATAAATTTACAGGGTACAGATATTACACGTCGCAGCAGCTTCCGATTCTTCATCAGATACTTGCCCTTCGTCAGATGGGATTTTCACTGGAGGAAATCAAGATGGTTCAAAGTGGTAAATCGGAAATGGAATTGCTTCAAAAAAGGAAGTGCGAACTCATAAAGAAAATTGCAGAAGAAACAATGAAATTATCTCAGGTGGAATGCTATCTGCTGCAAAATGACCAGGATATGGACTACCATATTATTTTAAAAGAGCTTCCAGAAGTAATTGTCGCATCGCTAAGAACGGTGATCCCAGATTATGATGCACTATTTGCAATCGTGCCACCAATGGGGGCAGAAATGGAACGGCTAGGATGCATATGTGCGGTTCCGCAATACTGTTTTACCTTGTATCATGATGGTGAATATAAGGAAGAAAATATCGACGTAGAAGTATGCGAAGCAGTGACTGAGAAAAAGCAGGATTCTGATATGTTAACATTTCAGACAATAGAAAAAGTAGAAACGGCAGCCTGTGTGCTACACAAAGGTTCCTATAGCGGATTTCCAAAAGCATATGCATCCGTATTAAGATGGGCAGAGGATAATGGCTTTGAGATTATAGATAATCCAAGAGAGTCATACATTGACGGCGTATGGAACAAAGATTTGGAGGCGGAGTGGCTGTCTGAAATACAATTTCCGGTGAGAAAGGTTTAGTAGTGTAATTCAGTAGTAAAGCTCATATTAAAAAATATCATATATTGTTCATAGTATAAAAAATCATATATAGTTCAAGCATAAAAAATCATATAGTTCATAATATAAAAAATCATATTGACAATACCCAACGTTGAATATATAATATACTCAACGTTGGGTATGCCTTTTGCCTTGCGAGATTATATAGCAAATAATATGAAAAACAGAGAGGGAAGCCAACTTATGATACGAGGATTGATTCTTTATTACCTGAATATAAAACCAACGCATGGATATGAGATTCAGCGCTTCATACAACTGTCAGAAGTTGATAAATGGGCCAAAATACAGTCAGGTTCAATATACTATGCACTTTCAAAACTGGAAAAGGAAAAGAATATTGCTGTTTTGAAGGAAGAAAGTACCGGTTCAAGAATAAGAAAAATATTTATGATAACCGAATTGGGAAAGAAAACACTTCAAGAAGAAATGCAGGAAGCGCTTGCAGAACCAATTGCAAATGTCGGATCAATGAAGTTTATTATAGCACCAATAATAAGTACACTACCAAAAGAAGAGATGATAACAATTCTTCTAAAACACATCAGTGAATTAAAGGAGCAGAAGGAATACTGGGAGATATGGAAGAAAGTCAAAGCTGGCGAGAAGGATCCAAAACTGGTTCAGTTAAGTTTTAAGATGGCTATAGATTCCATTAATAACCAGATAATGTGGCATGAGGAGTTACTTGATAACCTTGATGAAAATATCCTGGAAAGCAGTTTGATGAGAGGTATCATTGAGACATTTGACGCAGACAGATATGAGGTCCAAGTAAAGGTTCCGTTGGTAGAGCAACGTGTGGAATTTGCGAGTGGTTTCAAAGAGGCAATGAAAAAGGATCCCAAAATGGCGATTGATAGGCTCAATCGGGTTATTGAAGAACTGAAAACTCAGCTTTAACATTCAAAAAATAGAAACTATGGCAATAATACAGCCAGTATTTCATATAAGAGAAGCACAATCGTGTTTCTCTTAATTTTAAAGCTATATATCCAAGGTTGGATATATAAACTATCAATATAATATTGATATCAAAAGAAAGGTAAAGGATTCGTTTATGGGCAGATTATTAGAGGTAAAGCAACTTGTCAAGAGTTATGAGGGGAAAAAGGTAGTGGATAATATGAGTTTCAATGTAGATGAAGGTGAAATATTGGGATTTTTAGGACCAAATGGAGCAGGAAAAAGTACAACAATACGAATGATTACTGGAATTGAATCAAATGGTAGTGGCACTGTATTATTTATTGGGAAAAACATAAATACATGCATGAAGGATTACCAGCATTCAATAGGTGTTGTTCCACAAGAAATTGCACTTTATAATGATCTAAGCGCATATGACAATGTTAAATTTTTCTGTTCCTTATATGGTTATCAAAAAAGCGAATTAGAAGAAAGAACAAAAGAAGCGCTGGGATTTGTAGGACTTTGGGACAGACGAAAAGAGAGACCGGGAAAATTTTCGGGCGGTATGAAAAGAAGGCTAAATATTGCATGCTCAATCGCACATTCACCAAAACTTCTTATTATGGATGAGCCAACGGTCGGAATTGATCCACAGTCTAGAAATAATATAATGGAGGCAATTAAAATTCTTAACAGTAGAGGGACAACAATCATATATGTTTCTCATTACATGGAAGAGATAGAAAGCTTGTGTAGCCGCGTGGTGATTGCTGATAAAGGGCATGTAATTGAAGACATGGATAAAGTGGAACTTAAGAGAAAATATAAGATTCAGGGACAGAACAGTCTAGAAGAAATATTTTTACATATAACAGGGACACAGTTAAGAGATGAGGTGTAGGTGTGAATAGAGATAGGAAAGATAATAAAAGGGGTATGAAAGATAATAAAAAATCAAAAAGTAACAGAAAGATGACAGGATTTCAGGCACTGCTCAAACTTAACATTAAGAGAAGAGCAACTGACGGTTTTGCAGTTGGATACAACATCGTATTCCCATTTTTGATTATATTACTACTTGGTGTATTATGCAGAAATCAATTCAGAGGTGAGATTACAAGCTATCAGTATTACACGCTTGTTTCAATCCCCTTCTGTACAGCAATGGCAATCGTGACAGCCGCCTATGCAGGAAAGGATGACGCATATGCAAAGACTGCGCAAAGAGTTATGGTAGCACCGATATCCGTAGAAACAATCGTGTTATGTAAAATAATTTCGTGCACCTTAGTTTTGACATTTTGTAGTATGTTTGTACTAATTATTGCAGGAGTACTTTGGAGATTAAAAATATTTAGCAGTATTACGGAGTTACTTTTTTTGTACACAGCCTTGTCATTTATGATAAGTGCGGTAGGAACTTATATTGGGCTTGGAATGAAAAACTTTCTTGCAATTAAAAATGTAATGACAGTACCAATTGGAATATTTGCAATTGTTGCAGGTACATTTTTCCCTATTGGAACAGTTAGTGCTAGAATGCAATTTCTGATGAATCTGTCACCGCTGACATGGATTAATAGGAGTGTTTTTCTTGCCCTATATGATAGTGATTCATATCTACTATGGCTTGTGACTGGGGTCTTAATAACTGTCGGAGCTGTATTGACAAAGATTTCAATTATGACTTTTAATAAGGAGGAGTATATCAATGGAGATTTACCTGGTTATGAAAAATAATTTAAAAAGGAATCTTTTTAAGAAAAGTACATACATCATAATGTTTCTCCTTCCAATTATGATTGCTGTTATTGGAATGATAACAAGTGGGATATCCCAAAGCTCAATTCGTGTTGGTATAATTGCAGATGAGGTTGTATTTCGTGATGTTCAAGCACGTTTAGACAAGTATGAAAATATAGATTATGAGCCGGCTGATGTTCGAACAATACATACAGATAGAATCATGAATAAGTATCACTTTGTCTTGAATTACTTGGACAAATCGGATAGCGAGGGTATTTTAAATGAAATAGAAAATCTCGCAGCAAGTGGTCTAGACAAGAATGCCAACAAGTTATCGCAGACACAAAGAATGGTGTCAATGCTTATGACTGTTTATATGATTATCGCAGCAGTATATGCAACAAAAATCATAAGCGATAAAAATAACGGAACATTTCAAAGATTTGCATATTCAGGAAATAGTAGAAAAAAATATGCATTTGGATATGTCATTTCAACAGGGCTTATCGTATTGGTGCAGATTACAGTCGCATTTGTGATATTAAAAACATTTGATAAGGAGTTCGCACTTACAATGTTCAAATCAGCAGAAATCATTGCTACAATCACGATGATTACTACAGTGTATGGAGTTACAATTGCATTTCGAAGTAAAAAAGATATGAATGCGAATATTTGTGCTTCCTCAATTGCGGTAATTATGTCATTACTTGGTGGAACATTTGTATCAGTATCAGAAATGCCATCTTTCCTGCAAATACTCAGTATTATAAACCCAATCAGGTGGATTATTTGGCTTGTTTGAGAGTGCTTTATTTTATGCCCAAAATTCATTTAAGGAATTCTTGCTCATTAATACAATTACTGCTAATTTTAAAAAACCTACATGGATTTCTATATTCTTCCAGAAGAATACCAGTTGCTTATTAGTGAATAAATTTATATAATATATGCAAATCCATATTATACAACAAGCGGTTTCAAAGAGGAGATTATTTGTTTAAAGGATATTTTAAGATGAAAACACATATGCGTAGAGCGATACATTATTATAAAAGTCATATTTGGTGTACATTACTGTCAATATTTGTATTGTTGGTTTTTTCCTTGATGTCTGCCGTTAAAGTTTATACCGAGAAAGAGTATCTGAATTATTTGACAGATAAAACAATGGAACAGGAAAATACGATTTTGAATTTTGTTTCTATGAATTTAGAATATGCATTAAATGATATTATTGAAGTGGGAAGCAAAGCAGCAACAAACAATACAGTTTATATGTTATCAAAACAAATCTATAATGGAGAATCGACAGAGTTAACAGAGTTGAATTTAGAGACGGAGCTAAACAATTATACACATAGTTCACAATGGATTGAAGGTGTATGTATCAGTTCGGATGGACTTGTACTAAGTCAATACGATCGCATGCAGAAAACGACTAGGATATGGAATGATAATGGGGATACAGCACTGACGGGTTTGTATGAGAAGATGAAAGTCATTAAGGCAAATAATATAGTCCCCAAAGTCATCATTTCGCTAGAACCTAAAACCTTTCCGGGGCAACGAGATATTGGATTAATGCATATAAGCGTCCCAATATCCCAGACAACTAAGGAAAATGAACATTTAATGATGATAACTGTCTCGATTCGCACTGAATTATGGAACCAATATTTTTCCCAAATATATGAAAGCTATAAAAATGTAGTAACTGGCTATTTAGTAGATAGCAATGGAACAATTATTTATCATAACGAAACTGAGTGGATAGGGAAAACGCAAAAAGAATATTTGGATTCGCTAAAGAGCAAGAATATCACAACGTTACAAAGTGGAATTGGAAAGCAAGACTTGGTAGTTAATATTGATATTGATAAAGCGCAGTTATTGAAACAGGTAAAGACGATTTATAATGGTAGTTTTATCGTTTTTATGGTAATGGTCGTTCTACTAGTATTGTTACTATTCATTTCAATACAGAAATCACTTATTAAGCCAATTCAAATTATAATAAAATCAATCAACCGTACTAGAGTTGGAAAAGAACATAAAAAGATTAATGTTTATGGTAATAATGAAGTATGGCAAGTAGCCCAATCATTTAATCAGATGATGAAATCACTAGATGAAAGTTATAAAATCATTGACATCGAAAACCAGGATAAAATGACAGCTTTAAAAATGCAAAGAAATGCGGAAAGAGAGGCGCTGGAATCTCAAATCAATGCGCATTTCATATGTAATACCATTAATGTGATTAATTATGAAGCCATGGATGTTGGAGACCATAAGGTATCCGTATTGTTGAAAAAGCTTTCCAATATTTTGCGATATTCATTTGACCAGAGACACCAAAATGTGTATTTATCACAGGAGATAGCATGGTTGGAACAGTATTTGTTTTTGCAAAAAACTAGATTTGAAGATTTATTTGAGTACAAAATAGATTTTCCAGATATACTTCAAGAATGGTCATTCAGAAAATTGATGCTTCAGCCTTTTGTGGAAAATGCTATTATTCACGGATTTGAAGGACGAAGATCAGGCGGTATGATTCAGATATCAGGACAATTATTAAATGAAGATATGATTCAAATTACAATAGAAGATAACGGATGTGGCATGGACGCACAGACGGAATCAAACGTTAGAAATGCAATCAATAATCCATATGGTAAACAAAGTGGAAGCATGGGTATATCAAATGTAGTTGCAAGAATCAGGTCATATTATGGTGAAAACACATATGTTCAGATGGAAAATGAAGAAGGAAAAGGTTGCAAATTTATTATACAATTGCCAAAACAAGAAATTAGCGATTGATTTGGAGGAAAATAATATGCGAATTATTATTGTTGAAGATGAAGCAAGGGCGCTTAGAGGATTGCGTAATTTAATAGAGTCCATTGACGAAAAGTATGAAGTAATAGCATCCGCTCAAGATGGTCAAAAAGCACTAGAGTTAATTATATCATTAAAGCCTGATATTGTTTTTACAGATATAAAAATGCCGTTTATGAATGGCATGGAATTGATTGAGGCTGTAAGAAAGTATGGCCTCAATACAAGATTTGTAATTACAACTGCTTTTGCAGAATTTGAATATGCAAAAAAGGCGATTACACTTGGAGTTACACAGTATTTGTTAAAGCCTGTCACATACGACGAAATGGAACAAGTGTTAGAACAATTGGAGTCTAGTATGAATCGCAGCAGACAGCCACTTATGAAATCAGAAATATCAACGAATAAATTTCCCAATGCACATTATTTAATTCAAAAAGCAATTGCTTTAGTGGAAGTTAGTTTTGCAACAAAATTAAACCAAGAAGATATGGCAACACAGCTAGGGATGACGCCAGAATACTTCAGTTATTTGTTTCATAAAGAAACTGGAATTAAGTTTTCGGATTATTTGAGAGATTATAGAATTGATGTTTCAAAAAAAATATTAGCTGAACACAATATGAAAGTAAATGATGTGGCATATGCGGTTGGGTATTCAGATGTCAAATATTTTGCTAAGATTTTTAGGAAAGTAGTTGGTGATACACCGGCAGAATATATAAAAAAAATCGAGGAAGAGGAGCGCTAGTTGCTTCTCTTTCTTTGGTTAAAAAGTCATTGATTAAGATAAAATAAATAAGTTATTAACAATATCTTAAAATAATCTAAAATATTAAAATATTGCACTAAAATAATACATTAAAATTAAAATAATGCCTAAAAATAGTATTCCATATCTTAAGTTTGTTTCTTTCTTAATAATTCAAAAAAAGATACAATTACTATTGTAAAAAACAGTTACTTAACGGAATGAGGACAAATATGAAGGAGGAAAACAAATGAATAAGAAATTTAAAAAAATTGTAGCATTGGTTTTGATTTCTGTACTATCACTTTCATTACTTGGAGGATGCGGTAGTGTAGCATCAACAAAAGAAAATGCAACTACAGGTGAAAAAACAAAAGTTCAATTATGGCATTACTTCAGCGCTACGAATCAAGAAGTTCTTGAAAAAATGATTACAGGATTTAACGCATCACAAGACAAGGTAGAAGTTATTCCAACATATATAGCAAGAGCAGATTTAATGAAACAATATACAATGGGTGCAATTTCAGGAGAACTTCCTGACATCGGAATGGTAGACAGCCCTGATATGGCTTCTTTTATCCAAATGGGTGTATTCCAAGATATTACAGACCTTACAACAAAATGGGGCGAATTAGATAATTTCTATAAGGGACCACTTGATAGCTGTACATCTGATGGCAAAATATATGGGTTGCCACAGAATACAAACTGTCTAGCTATTTACTATAACCTTGATTTATTTAAAAAAGCCGGTTTAACAGAAGCTGATGTTCCAAAAACTTGGGATGAATTGTATACAGTTTCTAAAAAATTAACAACAGCTGGTACTTATGGATTTGCATTCTGCGCAAAAGGAACTGAAGAAGGAACATTTTCATATATTCCATGGTTATATTCAGCAGGAGCAGATATTAAAACACTTTCTTCCACAAAAGCAATCTCATCCATGAAGTTTTTAACAAAATTAGTGCAAGAAGGGATTGTTAGTAAAGAAGTAGTGAACTGGGGACAAACAGAAGTAAGAGATGCTTTTATTGCTGGTAAAGCAGCTATTATGCAAAACGGTTCATGGCAGATAACAACATTAAATAAGCTTTCAACAGAGGGTACGTTAGGTTTCGAATATGGCTGCGCTTATTTGCCAAAAGATCAAATGAATGCATCTGTAATTGGCGGAGAAAACTTTGGTATATGTTCAGATAAAAACAAAGAAGCTTCTTTTGAATTCTTCAAATATATGATGGGCAAAGATGGAAATGCTGAATTTAATTTTGCAGCTGGAAAATTCCCAACAAGATCTGACTCAATGGCAACGCAGGCTATTTGGACAACAGACAAAAACTATAAAGTATTTACAGAATCAATGAAATTTGCAGTGACACGTGGGCCACACGCAGAATGGCCAGTTATTTCAGAAGGACTCTATACTGCATTGCAAGCATCACTTTTAGGAGAAAAAACACCAGAACAGGCAATGAAAGATGCAGCGACTAAGGCAGCGACTGTATTAAAATAAATAAAAATGATGTAAATAAATCGATATAAATAAATCGATATAAATAAAACGATGTAAATAAAAAAATATAAACAGGTATACAAAAGTATTTGATGATTATTTTAAGGGGGATATTATCTAACGGTAATATCCCCATCTTAAAAAAGAGAAAGGAATGTTGGAGGAATATGAAGAAAAAGAGCATATTTAAAAATAATAAATATACAGGTTTGTGGTTTATATTGCCGGCTTTAATATATATGGTTGTTATGATTGGTTATCCACTAGTTTACAATTTGATATTAAGCATGAAGAATCTAGATGTTAAGACATTTAAAGGAAACACTGCAGTTTTTATTGGATTTGACAATTATAAAGTATTGTTCGCGGATCCAGTATTTATTAAATCCTTGATCAATACATTACTATACACAGTAGTTTGTTTGGTAATACAGTTTACGATAGGTTTTATATTTGCAATTTTTTTCAGCAAGAAGTTTAAGTTTTCAGGTTTTATCAGAGGTCTTTTACTAGTTGCTTACATGATGCCAATGTCAGTAACCGCTTTACTTGGAAGGAATATGTTTGGCGTTTCCGAAGGCATCATTAATGATTTACTGCTAAATCTTCATTTGATCAAAGAGCCAATTAGCTGGCTAGTAAGCAGTAAAACTGCTATATGGGCTGTGATTTTCACGAATTGTTGGGTAGGGATTCCATTTAATATGTTGTTGCTTACAACAGGGTTGTCAAATATTTCTGAAGATATTTATGAAAGTGCTTCAATTGATGGTGCAAATGGATTACAGAAACTTTTCTATATGACAATTCCATTGCTCAAATCATCCATTTTATCAGTATTAATGCTTGGACTGATTTACACATTTAAAGTATTTGATCTTGTATACATAATGACAAGCGGAGGACCAAATAACGCTACAGAAGTGCTTGCAACCTATTCCTATAAACTTTCATTTGGTCAGTACAAGTTTTCGATGGGTTCGGCAGCATCAGTCGTACTATTTCTATGTTTGTTTATAGTAGGGTTGTTTTATTTAAGATTGACAATGAATGAGGAGGCAAATTAATATGGTAGCTAAAAAAGTAAAAGAAAAAATAGTTCAAAATTCACCTAACGCAGTATTGAAATTTTCCATTAAATCAGTAGTTGCGATATTAATTGCAATGGTATTTTTATTTCCGATATATTGGCTTGTAGTTACATCATTAAAAACAGATGTAGAAATAATGGGTAAGACTTTAACATATTTCCCAAAATTGATTAGTTTTGATGCTTGGAAGGAACAATTTCAAGATAAAGCATTTTTGATTTCGCTTAGAAATAGTGTGATTATTGCATCGTTAGCAATGACGATATCTTTAACAGTAGGAATACCGGCGTCTTATGCTATGGGAAGATTTAATATACCAGGGAAAAAATTGATCTTATTAACTTTTTTAATAACACAGATGATGCCTTCTTCATTATTACTTACACCTTTGTATCTGATTTTTGCAAAAGTAAATTTATTAAATTCATTTTTGGCACCAGCAATGGCTGTGGCATCTGGTTCAATTCCATTTATTATTATTACACTTAGACCATATTTTATGAACCTGTCAAAGACATTGGATGATGCGGCACGGATTGATGGATGCAATGCATTTACTTCGTTTTTGTTTATCATGCTTCCAACGGTTAAGACTGGCGTAATCACAGTGCTAACAATAAGCTTCCTTCAGGGATGGAATGATTTGGTATATTCAATGACATTTAATACAAGTGCATATATGAGACCATTGACAGCTAATATTTACAAGTTTATGGATAAATATGGCATGAGATGGAACTGTATCATGGCGTATGGTTTGGTGCTTGTAATCCCAGTTGTATTGGCATTTATATTCCTACAAAAATATATTGTGGGCGGAATGACAGCAGGAGCTGTAAAAGAATAAAATTCAAATTAAAGACTTGCAAGAATGCTTTGCAATTGTATGTGATAATTTAAGTATTAAAAAGTACAAGAAAGGAGATATAAAATGAAGTTTACAAACGGTTTTTGGAGAGTTCGAGAGAGTTTTGAGCCTGCATTTGCAGTAGAATTTGAGGATGCAGATTATACGAAAGATAAATTGACAGTTTACGCTACAACAAAACATATTGAAAATAGAGGCAATACGCTTAATACACCATTGTTGACAATTACCATAACAAGCCCAATGGAAAATGTGATTAAGGTATCCGCTGTTCATTTTAAAGGAGCATATAACAAAGGACCATTTTTTGAAGTGGCAAAACAGGAGGGCGATTTTGTATCTATCACGGAAAATTCTGATACCATAAAATATACATCAGGACATTCAAGCGTGATCATTTATAAAGCCCAAAATGCTTGGAAAATGGAATTTGTTGATGATATAACAGGCGAAGTGCTGACAGAATCGAGCTACCGCAATCTGGCATACATGAAAGAGAAGGAGACTGGTTCAAATTATATGGTTGAACAGCTTGCACTTGATGTTGGAGAGTATATATATGGTTTGGGAGAAAGATATACACCATTTGTCAAAAATGGACAAACTGTGGAGATATGGAACGAGGATGGTGGTACAGCATCAGAACAAACCTACAAAAATATTCCGTTTTACATTACGAATAAAGGCTATGGAATATTTGTGGATCATCCTGGAGATGTACATTTTGAAGTGGGAAGCGAAAAAGTAGAGAGAGTACAATTTAGTGTAAAAACGGAACAGCTTGATTATTATTTCTTAAATGGAGGATCGCCTAAGGATACTGTTAAACTCTATACGGATATGACAGGTAAACCGGCACTTCCACCTTCTTGGTCATTTGGGCTCTGGTTAACGACATCATTTACTACAAGCTATGACGAAGAGACAGTAACTGGATTGATTCAAGGAATGGCAGATAGGGATATTCCACTTCATACCTTCCATTTTGACTGCTTCTGGATGAAGGGTTATGAATGGTGTAATTTCAAATGGGATCCAGATACGTTCCCAGATCCAGAGGGAATGCTAAAAAGATATAAGGCAAGAGGCCTTCATATCTGTGTATGGATCAATAGCTATATTGGCCAGAAATCATGCATGTTTGATGAGGGTTTAGAAAACGGATATTTTGTAAAAAACATAGATGGCTCAGTATGGCAGTGTGATAGGTGGCAGGCTGGAATGGCTTTGGTTGATTTTACGAATCCTGCAGCATGTGAATGGTATCAAAGTAAGTTAGCGGCATTGATAGATATGGGTGTTGACTGTTTTAAGACTGACTTTGGTGAAAGAATACCAGTAACAGGCGTTCAGTATTATGATGGTTCCGATACTATAAAAATGCATAATTATTATACTTATCTCTATAATAAAACGGTATTTGAAATAGTCGAGAAAAAGCTTGGAAAAGATAAAGCTTTGGTATTTGCAAGATCGACAGCAGCCGGCGGCCAGAAATTCCCGGTTCATTGGGGCGGCGATTGTACTGCAACCTATTCTTCGATGGCCGAAGACTTAAGAGGTGGATTATCGCTGGCACTCAGTGGATATGGGTTCTGGAGTCATGACATAGGTGGCTTTGAATTAACTGCATCTGCGGATGTATACAAGCGTTGGTGTGCATTTGGACTTTTGAGTTCACACAGTAGACTGCATGGTTCTAGTTCTTATCGTGTACCTTGGTTGTTTGATGATGAGGCAAGTGATGTACTTAGAAAATTCGTAAAGTTAAAATGTTCATTTATGCCTTATATTTATAGACAGGCAATCATTGCACATGAAGAAGGACTACCGATACTTCGTCCAATGTTCATGGAATTTCCAGAGGAACTCGCATGTGAAACGATAGATAAACAATATATGTTTGGTGAATCATTGCTTGTAGCACCTATATTTAAAAGCAGTGGTGAAGTATCATACTTCCTTCCCAAAGGATCCTGGACGAATTACCTAAATGGTCAAATCATCGAGGGCGGAAGATGGATTACAGAAACCCATGACTACTTTTCATTGCCACTTATGGTTAAGGAGAATGCTATATTAGCAGTTGGAGCCTGTGATAACAAACCTGATTATGATTATCCAGATGGAGTAACCTTCAAATTATTTGCGATTACAAAAGATGCATATACAGAATGCATTGTTACGGATGCTGATGGAAAAACAGCGATGAAAGCTACTTTAGAACGTAAAGAAAATCTTGTGGTATTTGAAGTTCAAGGTGGAAATGAGAAATGGACAGTTCAGGCGGTTAATTATCCGGATGCAGTGGTTACAAGAGAAGGTAGGAAGGTGATCTTTGAGATTCATGGGTGAAATGTGTTTTCAATAAGTGAAAAAAGGGGATTCGGAAGGTGATGAGTGAATATCCATTTTTAATTATGCATTTATCTTGCCTTTCCTTCAAGCAGCATGTTTTTTTGCAAGCCTCAGGGATGATGAAAATGCTCACTTCGTTTGCTTTTTCATCTGAGTCTTGGAAAAAACATAAGCGCTGCTTTCAGACGGTCTGCGATAAATGTATAATTAAAAATGAATATTCACGGGTTACTTTTTTGGAACGACTTTTGGCGGTTATGAATGCTAATATTGAAAAAATGAAACACGGGGAATCACGGCGGAAAAGAAAGAAACGTGGTGAAACACAGTGGTTATGAATGGAATTAAACAAATGAATTACAGAAGATACGAATAAATTAAGATGAAACATGGTGAAACATTGTAAATAATGATAAAATATAGTAAATATGTTAAAGTAGTAAATAACTTTAAATATGGATGTATAATTGTAATTAGAAATAACTATAAATATTGAATATATAATTGTGAATTAGATATAACTGTAAACATGAATATATCAAGGTGAACATTTTAAGTTAGAAAAGATAGGTAGAAAAAATAGTTAGAAAAGAAAGTTAGAAAAGATAGGTAGAAAAAGATAGGTAGAAAAAAATAGGTAGAAAAGATAGGCAGAATAGAGACGAGGTAGAAACATGGAATTAAATAGTCAGAAGATACGCGCAATCGCACCAGAAATGGATCCACTTCGTATGGGAATGGGTTGGAAAGAAAGTGATTTGGGAAAACCGCAGATCATCGTGGAGAGTACATTTGGTGATAGCCATCCAGGAAGTGCACATCTGATGGAATTTGTTAACGAGGCCGTAGCGGCAATCAATGAAAATGGTGGGAAAGCGGCCAGATATTTTGCAACGGATATATGTGATGGTATGGCTCAAGGACATGATGGCATCAATTATTCATTGGTGTCTAGAGATACAATTGCCAATCTTATTGAAATACATGCAAAGGCGACAACATTTGACGCGGGTGTATTCATTGCAAGCTGTGATAAAGGTGTTCCTGCGCAGTTGATGGCAATTGGAAGAATTAACATTCCTTCCATTATTGTAACCGGAGGTGTTATGGATGCCGGCCCTGATTTGCTAACATTAGAGCAGATTGGAAAATACAGTGCAATGTGTAAAAGAGGTGAAATCACCGAAGAACAGTTGACTTACTATAAGCACAACGCATGTCCATCTTGTGGTTCCTGTTCATTTATGGGTACCGCATCCACAATGCAAATCATGGCAGAGGCATTGGGATTGATGTTGCCAGGAAGCGCTTTAATGCCCGCAACCTGCAAGGATTTAGAAGATGTTGCATTTCGGGCTGGCGCACAGGCTGTTAAATTGGCTACAATGGGGCTAAAGCCAAGTGATATCGTTACCATGAAATCATTTGAAAATGCAATTCTGGTCCATGCAGCAATTTCTGGCTCAACGAATTCTCTACTTCATATTCCAGCGATTGCGCATGAATTTGGACTTGAAATAGATGCGGATACATTTGATAGGATGCACAGAGGCGCTCATTACCTATTAAATATTCGCCCATCAGGTGAATGGCCTGCACAGTATTTCTATTATGCAGGCGGCGTGCCAAGAATTATGGAAGAAATAAAAGATATGCTTCATCTGGACGTTATGACTGTGACAGGTAAGACCTTGGGTGAAAATCTCGAAGATTTAAGAAATAGCGATTATTATGATAACTGTGACAAATATCTTGATCAAGTTGGCAGAAAAAGAACGGATATTATTCGTAATTTTGATAATGCATTTGGCACAAATGGTTCCATTGCAATTCTAAAAGGAAATCTAGCGCCGGAAGGTTCCGTGGTTAAACATACAGCAGTTCCGAAAGAGATGTTTCAGGCAATACTTAGAGCAAGGCCATTTGACTCAGAAGAAGAAGCGCTTGCAGCAGTACTAAGTAAGGCCATTAAGCCGGGCGACGCAGTAATAATTCGCTATGAAGGACCAAAAGGTAGCGGAATGCCTGAAATGTTCTACACGACAGAAGCAATAGCCTCAGATGAAGAATTGAGCAAGTCAATTGCGCTGATTACAGATGGCAGATTTTCAGGGGCATCAAAAGGCCCAGCGATTGGACATGTTTCTCCTGAAGCGGCAAATGGAGGTCCAATTGCACTAGTTGAGGAAGATGATTTGATAGAAATTGACATAGAAAAAAGAATCCTTCAATTGGTTGGTGTCAAAGGAAATAGAGTATCGAAAAAAGAGATGAACCAGATATTAGAAGAACGTAAAAAAAACTGGCACGAAAAGCCGGAAAAATACAAATCTGGGGTATTGAAATTATTTTCCAGACATGCTGTATCACCTATGAAGGGCGGATACATGGACTAGGTAAAAGTGATAAATTTTAAATTATACATTATAAAAGGCCGGCAGTTGATAATTCAACTACCGGCCTTGAAATTTTTTATAGCACCTATATTTAATATATCAGATACCACATGTTTAGCATTGCTTACAAGAATAGTGCGTGTGCAACAACTTGTGTGCAATATCACTGTTAGGGTGATCCAAGAATTTATCATAAAGTTCGATAATAGCTGGATTTTCATGGGATTTTCGAAGTGTTTTGCTACGGTCTTCCTCATAAAGCGCATTGGCTCTTGTTTTAAGAATGTCATAATCTCCATGCATATAAGGCTGACCACCTCCGTCGATACATCCACCAGGACAGGCCATGATTTCAATAATATGATAATTTGCTTCACCGGATCTTATTTTATTTAAGAGCTTTCTGGCATTGCCCAGTCCACTTGCAATTGCGGCTTTCACTTCCATATCCTTGATCTGAATGGTTGCTTCACGGATTCCGTCCATACCACGAATCATAGAAAATTCTACATTGTCGAGAGGTTCCTCTGTAATCCATTCATATGCAGTACGAAGTGCGGCTTCCATAACACCACCGGTAACTCCGAATAGTACAGCTGCACCAGTTGATTCTCCGAGGAAATCGTCAAATTCTTCATCCGCAAGAGAATGAAAGGCAATACCCGCTTCTTTGATCATCTTGGCAAGTTCTCTTGTACTGATAACAATATCTACTTCATTGTCCATTTCTTCTCTGGCAGCTTCATATTTCTTTGCTAGACAAGGCATAACAGATACTACAATCATATTTTTTGGATCAATATTCATTTTTTTTGCATAGTAGCTCTTTGCAATTGCTCCAAACATTTGCTGTGGAGATTTACAGCTAGAAGGAACATCAAGTAAATCTGTAAATTCATGTTCGAAGAAATTAATCCATCCTGGACAACAGCTAGTTAGCATTGGGAGCCTTCCGCCATTTTTAATACGATCCATTAATTCAGCAGCTTCTTCCATAATGGTTAAATCTGCGGCAAAGTCCGTATCAAATACTTTGTCAAAGCCGAGGGAGCGAAGTGCAGCGACCATTTTCCCTGTGACTGCTTTTCCACTATGATCTTCAAAGGCTTCACCTAAAGCGGCGCGTACAGCAGGAGCTGTTTGGACAATGACAAATTTTTCATCATTGTTAATGGCACTCCAAACTTTTTCCGTATTATTAACTTCTGTTAAAGCTCCAGTTGGACAAACAGATACACACTGACCACAGAAGGTACAGTTGGTATCAACCATTGGCATGCCAAAGGCTGGGGAAATGATCGTATTAAAACCTCTGTTGATTGGTGATAATACAGATACGGTCTGTATTTTGCTACAGACTGTAACACATCTTCTACATAGGATACATTTATCCAAATTCCTCTCAATTGAAGAGCTGGAGAAATCTTTTGGGAAGGTAGACATAGCACCTTTGTACTTCATTTCTCTAATACCCATATCAGCCGCGAGTTTTTGTAGTTCACAAAAGGTATTCTTTTCACATAACAGACAATCCTGAGGGTGATCGGATAATAGGAGTTCTACAACGGTTCTTCTGGATGTGATAGCCTTGATAGAACTGGTTTTTACAACCATTCCTTCAGTAATTATAGTATTACATGCAGGAGCAAGATTTCTTCTGCCTTCTACTTCAACTACACATACTCGACAAGAACCGGGATTATGCTCTACTCCATTGTGAAGATTCATATGACATAATGTTGGAATAAAAATATTCAATAATTTTGCAGCTTCGAGAATCGTAGTGCCTTCTTCAACCTGCAGTTTTTTATCATTTATTGTAATGGTAATTAAACTCAAAATTTTCACCTCTTTCTTGAAATATGATTACATCAGATTTTGCTGATTGCATTCACTGGACAACTGGAGTAGCAGGCACCACATTTGATGCATTTATCTTGATGTATAAAGTGTATTCCTTTTACGTTACCTGAAATACAAGAAACTGGACAGCTTCTAGCACACTTGGTACACCCAATACATTTATCTGTGATTTCAAAGCGTATCAGCTTCTTACATACACCGGCAGGACATCTGTGATCTCTTACATGTGCAACATATTCATCCCAGAAATACTTCATAGTGCTAAGTACAGGGTTAGGAGCAGTTTGACCTAGGCCACACAAAGAGGTATCTTTAATAATCTGACCCAGAGACTTCAAGGTTGCGAGATCTTGTTCTGTACCTTCTCCGTCTGTGATCTTTGTTAATATTTCAAGAAGTCGTTTGGTACCAACTCTACAAGGCGTACATTTGCCACAAGATTCTTCTACAGTAAATTGTAGGTAGAATTTTGCGATATCAACCATACAGTTGTCCTCATCCATTACAATCATACCGCCAGATCCCATCATAGAACCGATTGCAGTCAAAGATTCATAATCAATTGAAAGGTCAAGATTTTCAGCAGTAATACAGCCACCAGATGGACCTCCGGTTTGAACCGCTTTGAATTTTCGGCCATTTTTAATTCCACCACCAATATCATAGATGATTTCACGTAATGTAGTTCCCATTGGAACTTCAACTAGGCCTACGTTGTTGATTTTACCAGCAAGTGCAAATACTTTAGTTCCTTTAGAACCAGCAGTTCCGATGGAGCTGTACCATTTTGCACCGTTAATGATAATTGCAGGTATATTTGCAAAGGTTTCGACGTTGTTTACACTAGTAGGCTTGCCCCAGAGACCGCTTTCGGCAGGGAAAGGTGGTTTGTTCGTTGGTTCGCCACGTTTTCCTTCGATGGAATGAATTAATGCTGTTTCTTCACCGCAAACAAAAGCGCCGGCACCATATTTTAACTCGATATCAAAACTGAAATCGGTACCAAGAATGTTATCACCCAGAAGGCCTAGTTCTTTGGCCTGTTTCAATGCGATTTTGATACGGTTTACTGCGAGTGGATATTCTGCACGAATATATATAAATCCTTTGGAAGCACCAATGGAATATCCTGCGATGGCCATAGCTTCTAGTACACTGTTTGGATCGCCTTCTAGAATGGAACGATCCATAAAAGCGCCTGGATCTCCTTCATCAGCGTTGCAAATTATATACTTTTGATCCGCTTCATAGGATTTTGCAGAAGCCCATTTTTTGCCTGTTGGGAAACCGCCGCCACCTCTTCCACGAAGTCCAGATTCAATCATGACTTTGATCACTTCATCAGGAGTCATCTGGATGATTGCCTGTGCTAAAGCAAGGTATCCTTTAACACCGATGTATTCCGTAATATCTTCTGGATTAATAAATCCACAGTTTCGGAGTGCGATTCTATGTTGTTTTTTATAGAAGGACATTTCATCCTGTCTTTTTACTTTTCCTTTGACGGAAGGCTCTTCATATAGAAGTCGTTGTACGGATCTGCCATTTAATAAATGTTCGGATACAAGTTCCTGTGCATCATCTGGCGTAACCTGGATATAGAAGGTGTTATCAGGATTGATATGAACAATTGGACCTTTTTCACAAAATCCGAAGCAACCGGTTACCGATACTACAACTTCATCAGACAGTCCTGCTTTTTCAATCTCTTTTCGAAGATTTTCAATGATTTTAGGGCTATCAGATGATTGACATCCGGTTCCCCCACATACAGTAATATGGCGCTTGCATCTTTTGTTTTCCGCTTCTAATTCTTCTTCACGCGAAGGTGTTCTCATTTTTAATTTTTTAGAATAATCTTGAAATAAATTTTGTAGTTCTTCGTAAGAATTGATCCTATTCAATACTGCGCCCCCCTATTCATTATATTCATCTAAGGTTTTAACAACCATTTGTTTTGTGAAATGACCATATACTCTGTCATTTACAGTTACTACAGGAGCAAGACCACACGCTCCAACACATCGTAAGACCTGAAGGGTGTACTTTCCATCAGGCGTTGTCTCGCCAACTTTAATTCCTAGTTTTCGTTCAAATTCATCTAGAATGTCGGCGGAACCTTTTACAAAACAAGCTGTTCCCATACAAACATTAATTACATGTTTTCCAGTAGGCGTTTCTGTGAAATAGGAGTAAAAAGTGACGACTCCATTTACTTCTGAAACAGGCTGGTTTAGTTTCTTTGCAACAAATCTTTGTACGTCTTCCGGTAAATAACCGAAAATTTCCTGAGCTTTGTGAAGAACCGCGATAAGCGAGCTGGTTTTGTCAGGGATTTCATTGATGAATTCTTCAAGTTCTGCGTATTGCGGGTCTCTCTGTTGATTAGAACACATGAAATGGTACCTCCTTTTATTTTGGTTTGGATTATCATTATTATATCATGATTGTCTAAAGTTTAACAAGGAAATAATTGTGTAAATATTAGGAAATTAAGTATGATATCTATTGCTACTATGTTATGGAAAACAGGAAGTTTTATGAGTCATTTTAGCCTTATTAGAAAATTTATAAACTATTTTACAAAGAGCATAGAAAAACAAAGATTTACTTGACAAACTTAAAAGAAATGTGTAATATTATATTAAAGATTGCACACAATTTAATATAACACAATCAAACAGAGAACAATTAAATATGCGTATTCCTTAAAGAAAGAGAGAGGTAATGTAGATGAATATTTATGATTTAGAATTAAAAGGTTTAAAAGGTAAAATAATACCAATGAAAGAATATGAAGGAAAAGTTCTTTTGATAGTAAACACTGCAACTGGTTGTGGATTTACACCACAATATGAAGGATTACAAAAGTTATATGACAAGTATCAAGATAAAGGTTTTGAAATTTTAGATTTCCCATGTAATCAGTTTGGTCACCAGGCTCCTGGAAATGATGAAGAAATACATGACTTTTGTCAATTAAGATACAAGACAAGTTTTCCTAGGTTTACAAAAATTGATGTAAATGGTAAAAATGCAGACCCTCTATTTAAATATTTGAAGAAAAATAGTGAATCAACATTAGGAACAACAATTAAATGGAACTTTACAAAATTTTTAGTGGATAGAGAAGGAAATGTAGTTAAAAGATATGCGCCAACAACGGAACCAATTGATATTGATGCAAAAATAGCAGAACTTTTACAAAAATAAATCACGTTAAAAAAACTAGGTATGCGTATTGTTAATGTCAAGCTTGGCAAGCCATTGCAGAATGAGACATTAAAAGATACGCGGAAATGAGGAAAATATGGCTGCAATAGAATTAACATTAGAGAATGTTGATAAAGAAGTGTTAAATGAAAAAGGGATAGTAATCGTTGATTTTTGGGCAACTTGGTGTGGTCCATGTAAGATTCTTTTACCAATATTTGAAAGTCTATCGTCGGAGATAGAAGAAGTGAAGATTTGTCAAGTAAATGTAGATGAACAGACTGAATTAGTAGAACAATTTGATGTTATGACAGTTCCAACACTTATGATATTTAAGGATGGAAAAGTAGTAAGTACATCGGTAGGTAAAAAGACAAAAGCAGATATTCTAGAAATGTTGAAAAATATATAAGAAAGTTATGAGGTGCACAGATGTATGATATTATTATAATCGGTGCGGGAACTGCTGGTCTATCAGCAGCAATTTATGGGGTTCGCGCAGGGAAGAGTGTTTTAATACTGGAAGCTGATTCTTATGGCGGTCAGATTATTAATACCCCGGAAATCGAAAATTACCCAGCAATAAAGCATATATCTGGATATGATTTCGCGACCAATCTGTATGAGCAGGCAATAGAACTTGGTGCTGAAATTAGGATCGAAAAAGTTCTTGAAATCAAGTCTGAAGATCACGGCAAGAAGGTTATCACAGATTCTAATCAATATGAAGCAAAAAGCATTATTTTAGCAACGGGTGCAAAAAGTAGAACACTTGGTTTAGAAAGAGAAAAAGAATTGGTTGGGCGTGGCATTTCCTATTGTGCAACATGTGATGGAGGATTTTTCAAAGGGAAAGAAGTGGCAATTAACGGAGGCGGAAGTACAGCCTTAGAGGAAGCATTATATCTATCCTCATTTTGTGCCAAAGTTTATTTGATTCATAGAAGAGATTCTTTTCGTGGTGAAGATAGATTATTGCATTCATTACAAGAAAAACAGAATGTTGAATTTGTTTTAAATTCAGTTATTAAAGAATTGATAGCAGATAATAAGATAAAAGGAATTATAGTTAAAAACATAGAAACAGGTACAGAGTTAACGATTCCTATCAGTGGACTTTTTATAGCAATTGGGCAAACACCAGAGAATGGAATTTTTGCTAATTTGATAAATCTAGATAAGAGCGGATATATTAGTGCAACGGAAGATTGTAAAACCAATATAAAAGGAATATTCGTTGCAGGTGATACCAGAACAAAACGTATCAGGCAATTAACGACAGCAGCAGCTGATGGAGCAGTTGCTGCATTAGCGGCAAGCGAATATATTGGTTAAAAATAAGAGCGAAATTCAATAGAAAGGGAGTGATAAAAAATGAGTGATAATATATATGAAGCCTTAAAACTTGAAAATCAATTATGCTTTCCGTTATATGCATGTTCAAAAGAAATCGTAAAAAGATACAAACCGTTCTTAGAGGAAATCGATTTGACTTATACCCAATATATTACAATGATGGTAATGTGGGAACAAAAAGAAATCAATGTAAAAACGTTAGGTGAATATCTTTATTTGGATTCAGGAACACTGACACCGCTTCTTAAAAAATTAGAGGCGAAGGAATATATCAGTAGGCATCGTTCAAAAGTAGATGAGCGTAATTTGATTATTACAATTACTGAAAAGGGAGAGGAATTGAAGAATAAGGCAGTTCATATTCCCCAGGCAGTAGGTGAGTGTCTTTCAATTTCATTAGATGAGTTATCCTTACTGCATAAAATATTAAATAAATTATTATATCAGGTTACAAGTTTATAAATATAATGCTTGATAAACCAAATTGATTTTCAAAAAGTAGGGAAATGTGTGATTTCATCATTCAGAATCAAGTTTATGCCTGAGTCTCAAACTTGAAAGTCGCAAACTTGGAAGGCGCATAAAGATGCGCAGAAACGGGGATGAGTATGAAGAAAATGTACGAGGATTTTTTATCTTTTTTAGAAGAGGAAAATAAAGAAGAAGCGCTTTCATATGCATTGAAATTACTCGAAAACAAGGAAGTTGATGTGATTGAGTTATATGAAAATATTTTAACACCAGCACTTGAGAAAATGGAGTGTAGGTTAGCGGATAAAAATATTTGTATTTGGAAAGAACATGTTAGAACTGCAATTGTAAGATCAATCGTAGAATGTTGCTATCCTTATGTAATGGAGAAAAAGAAGGAATTAAATTATTCAGCAGGTGGAACGGCAGTTGTACTTTGTCCACCAGAGGAATATCACGATTTGGGAGCCAGGATGGTTGCTGATTTTTTTACAATTAGTGGTTACAAATCAATTTTTGTGGGAAGTAATACACCATATAATGATTTTAAAAATGCGATAGATACCATTCATCCTAATTTAATCGCAATTAGTGTTAGTAATTACTATAATCTTGTATGTACAAAAAAGATAATAGAAGATTTGAGAAAAGCAAATCATAATTCCCTAAAAATAATTGTAGGCGGCTATGCATTTGATTCAAGTACAGAAAATTATAAGCTGGTTGGAGCAGATTATTATGCGGATTCTTATTTAGATATTCAAAAAATCGCCAGAAATGAGGTAGAAAAATGAGGCTGGGTTATAAAATAGCAAAACGATTTTTAAAATCAAATCTCGGTCAGACTTTTTTTATTATTTTGGGAATAGCAATTGGCGTTTCCGTACAAATTTTTATAGGTTCTTTAATTCAGGGACTTCAAAAAAGCTTGATTGATAAGACAATTGGAAATTCACCACAGATTACAATCACATCGCTCACAGATGATAAAAGAATTCTAGATTATGATAAAATGATTGCAGACATTAAAACAGTTGACAGCAGTATTGATAAAGTTTCCATTGCAAGTGATAATGCAGCTTTTTTAGAATATGGTAGTAATTCACAGTCATTACTTGTTAGAGGCTTTAATATTGAAGATGCAAATAAAATATATAATTTCATAGATCGATTAAAAGAAGGTACTTACCCCCAAAAGGAAAACGAAATTATACTTGGGATAGACTTAAAAGACGAGTATGGTATGAAATTAAATGATACAGTAAAGATTACCACGCCAAATCAGAAAATCATGAATTGTAAGGTGGTTGGATTTTATGATCTTAATGTAGCAAGTGTTAACAAAAGTTGGGCTATTACAACTTTAGAAACTTCTCAAAATATGTTTGATACAAACAATAGTGTCACCTCAATTGAAATTCAAGTAAATTCGAATAGTACGTTTATAGCAGATCAAATAGGGGTGAAAATATCTGACAAACTAAATAATAGTTCCATTAAAGTGGACAACTGGAAGGCACAAAATGCACAACTTCTTAGTGGTTTGCAAGGCCAAAGTATATCTAGTATTATGATACAGGTATTTGTTTTGATATCAGTAGTCCTTGGAATCGCAAGTGTATTAGCGATTACGGTTATGCAAAAATCAAGGCAAATTGGTATTTTGAAAGCAATGGGAATTAGGAATTCTACAACTAGTTATATTTTCTTATTTGAAGGGTTGATATTGGGATTCTTTGGTGCAGTGTTGGGTATTGCATTTGGTTTAGGGTTATCCTTTGCATTTACAAAATTCGCAATAGGTCCGGATGGTGCACCTGTTGTTGCCCTATATATAAGTTATCCATTTATTGCAGGATCAGGCTTAATTGCGATTGCGTCATCTCTTTTGGCAGCATTTATTCCGGCTATCAGGTCATCGAAACTCAATCCAATCGATATTATTAGGAATAACTAGGAGGGAATATTATGAGCAATATGTTAGAAATAAAAGGTATCAATAAAATATATGGGGAAGACATTAAGACACAAGTATTGTATGACATCAATTTATCATTTGAACAGGGATCTTTTAATTCCATTATTGGACAATCAGGAAGTGGAAAAAGTACGATTCTTAATATTATGGGAACTTTGGATAAAGCAACTTCTGGAGAAGTTATAATTGATGGAAAAAATGTAAAAAATATGTCAAATAATCAACTTGCAGCGTTAAGAAATAGTACAATTGGATTTGTATTTCAATTTCATTATCTGCTTCCCGAATTTACGGCACTTGAAAATGTGTTAATGCCTTATGAGATTCAACATGGTAAGGTTACGAAAGAGATTGTGAAGAAGGCAGAGGATTATCTGAAACTTGTAGGGTTGGAAGATGTTAAAAATAATTTGTCCACAAAGTTATCTGGAGGACAGCAACAGCGAACGGCTATTGCAAGAGCGCTAATTAATAATCCCAAACTTATTTTAGCAGATGAACCAACAGGAAATTTGGATTCTGATTCCACGGAAACAATTTATGAACTTTTGCGAAATATCAATCAGGAATTTGGAACAACATTTATTATAATTACACATGATAAGCGAATTGCAGAAAAAACAGATAGAATCATTGAAATAAAAGATGGAAAAATTAATATGGATATTAAAAAGTGATGTGTAAAAAATTGAAATAACTAAATTAAGTGCAGTAAATAAATTGCAACACAAACGAGGAGCGTCACAAAATAACGAATCAGTTATTTTGTCACGCTCCTTTTTTTTCTTGATTATTTATCATTACGCTGATATTCCAAAATATCACCAGGCTGACAATCTAGCACATCACATATCGCCTCTAATGTGGAGAATCGAATTGCACTGATTTTACCGGTTTTTATCTTCGACAAATTCACATTGCTTACACCAACTTTTTCACTCAATTCATTAAGACTCATTTTGCGGTCAGCCATTACTCGATCCATTCTTAATATAATGCCCATATTTATCCTCATTTCTGCACTGCTTGTAAAAGATTTTAATCTTTGATTCAATAGTTCTTATATTGCTGGTTCTTATATTACTCGTTCTTATAGTATCTCATCAGACTCTTGCTGTAATGCACATCCATATTCAAAAACAAGTGCAATACAGTAGAACATCAATGCGCCTACTATTCCAACCATATTAAAACTAATTGATATTGAAAGTGCAGAAGTTTCAGAATCAAGTAATGATATAATCAAATACAAAATTGCGACACGTTTAATTCTCTTTACATGTTTCATTTCAAACGGTGAACCATCTTTACTTATATCTTTGAAAATATTTTGCGCTTGTAAAAATAAATTGGCCATTAAAGCCATTCCGATTATTCCAATGACACTGGTGACTATCAACTGTTTAAAATCCATATCCTTAAAGCTAGCATCGGTAAACGGACTGCGTAAAATAACATCGCCTTTTAGAATGAGAAGATCTATATTTCCGAAAAATAATACGTAGATCAGTCCACAAACTGAAATACCAATACCGATATAACAAAAAATGCGTGCAAATTTTAAAATAATAGATAGGGCTTTACTCATGGACTTGATCTTTTGTGTGATTGTGTTTGATGTGTTCATAATAAATAGTCTCCTTTGACTTTAGCGTGATTTACAGTTACTTTTTTTAACTCATTATGTTTCCCGGGGTTCATTTCTATATCCATAAGATATCATATGATTTTATGATTGTCAACATATATTTAACGATAAACATTAAATATTACTCTTTTACTATTAATATTAATCTTTCTCTACTCACATGTAACACGAGGTGCCACTTTGTAAATTGAAAAGCCATCTTTGTAACTGACAACGAAATATTTGTAAACAAAATGCAACTTTTGTATCCGAAATGCCTGTTTTGTAAACGAGATGCAACATTTGTAACCAAAATGCAGTTTGATTTTTAGCTTTTAATGAAGTATTATAATAAATATATTTGTTGGTGTTTTTGATGAAGATGGAACAGAAAACAATGGCGGAGGATAGCATATATGAATCAAATAATGTCACAACGTGAAAAACAAATTATAAAAACTAGCTTTATAGGTGTAGGTACCAATATACTACTCACAATATTTAAAGCCGTTATTGGAATTGCTTCAAATTCAGTTGCCATCTTATTGGATGCAGTTAATAATTTGAGTGATGCTTTATCGTCTGTGCTCACAATAATTGGAACAAAACTCGCATCAAAGCCAGCAAATAAAAAACACCCTTATGGTTATGGGCGTATAGAATATATAACCGCTATAAGCGTAGCAGTTATTGTTCTAACGGCAGGAATTAGCTCGTTTATTTCTTCGTGGAAGAGAATCTTTGACTTCCAAAAAGTTAGTTATTCCTCAATAACAATGATTATTGTTGTGGTTGCAGTAATTGCAAAATTTATTCTTGGAAATTATTTTAAAAAAGTGGGAGAAAGGGTAAATTCAAAGGCATTACTGGCATCTGGAGCGGATGCATCTTTTGATGCTCTGATTTCGATTACAACGCTGCTTTCTATTATTATATCAATTATTTGGAAAGTGACATTAGATGGATATATCGGCTTGATTATTGCAATGGTTATAATAAAAGCAGGAATTGAAATGGTGATAGAGTCTTTTAATGAAATACTAGGTCAGAGGCCGGATGGCACATTGACAAAATCCATTAAGGAAGATATTAGAAATTATGATGGTATTAAAGGGGCTTATGACTTGATATTAAATAGTTACGGCCCGGTTAATATGATTGGATCCATACACATAGAAGTAGATGAAAATACTTCGGCAAAACAGATATATATTTTAACCAGAAGAATTCAAACTTATATTATGGAGAAATATGGTATATTTTTAACGGTTGGTATTTATATTGTAAATTCCGACGAAAAGACCCTTGCAATAGCTGATGACATAAAAAAAATTGTGATGTCATATAATAAATTTTTAGAGATACATGCATTGTATATAGCGGAAGATAGAAAACTTATCACTTTTGATGTAGTGATAGATCTTTCAGCAGATAAAGAGGAAGAGAAGTCTGTTGATATAGAAAAAGAATTACAAAAAAAATATTCTGACTACACTTTTTTGATTAGATATGATACAGATTTTAGTGATTGATATTATCAGAAAAGTATTTTGGATAGCTTATAAGAAAGGAATATGAATATGACACGAGTAACATTAGGTAAGACAGGAATTATTGTAAATAAAAATGGATTTGGTGCACTTCCAATTCAACGAATTAGTATGGAAGAGGCAAAGCTCTTGTTAAGAAAAGCATATGATAGCGGTATTAATTTCTTTGATACTGCAAGATTTTATACAGATAGTGAAGAAAAGATAGGTTATGCTTTAAGTGATGTACGTGATGAAATCTATATCGCATCTAAAACAATGTGCTCAAATACGCAGGAATTTTGGGAGCAATTACATACATCGCTAAAAATGTTAAAAACGGACTATCTGGATATTTTTCAGTTTCATAATCCAAGCTTTTGCCCAAAACCAGGAGATGGTACAGGGTTGTATGAAGCAATGCTTGAAGCAAAGGAAAAAGGGATGATTCGCCATATAGGAATTACGAATCATAGACTTCATGTTGCATTGGAGGCAGCAGAATCTCATTTGTACGAAACAATCCAATTTCCATTTAGCTATTTGGCAACAGAGGCTGAAATCGGTCTTGTAAAAAAGTGTGAAGAAAATGGTATTGGATTTATTGCAATGAAAGCCTTATCAGGTGGGTTAATTACAAATGCATCTGTGGCATATGCGTATTTGGCACAATTCGATAATGTAGTTCCAATCTGGGGTGTACAAAAAGAGATGGAGCTTGATGAATTTATTTCTTATATAGAAAATCCCCCTATTCTAAATGAAGAATTGTTGGCTATCATTGCACATGATAAAGAGGAATTGGGTGGGGAATTTTGCAGAGGTTGTGGCTATTGTTTACCATGTCCTGCAAATATCGAAATTCCTACAGCAGCAAGAATGTCTTTGATGATCAGGAGAGCCCCCGCTTCGGTGTACCTGAGTGAAGAGTGGCAAGTAAAGATGAAAAAGATTGAGGATTGTATCCATTGTAACAATTGTAAAAATCATTGTCCATATGGATTAGATACGCCAGAGCTATTGAAGAAAAATTGGATTGATTATCAAAATTTAATTTAAGATTACAATACTCTAAAAGAATTCTTATAATGAAAAAGAGTTTAAATATTAAATATAAGTTTCGCAAAAAGGGCCGATGCATTAATCGGCCCTTTATTGCGTTCTAAAATAGAGAATCATAACAATAATGGAAACTGTATCTTTTAACGAAAGTAGGAAATGAATCCGATTTGCAGTTGAGTGAAATCTACAATATGAAGAGAAATCAAAACAAGAATGATATAGAAGTAACGATTGTATTTATATACGATTTATCACAATATTTAAGTATGTAATGCAAACGTGTCTACAAGTGTGTAACTAAAAAAAGTAAACTTGAGCTAACATGAAACAGCTTCAAATTTACTAAGCATTTGCTTGATTTGTTCTTCACTTTTACTTCCGTAAAATTCCACTTTAAGTGGTTTTGATAAATCTAAACTAAAAACTCCTAGAATTGATTTTGCATTTACGACATATCTACCGGATACTAAATCAATATTGTCATCATATTTAGATACGATATTCACAAAATCGTTAATCTTTTTAATAGAATTTAAATCTACATGCATCTACTTCACCTCCCTATTTTTTTTTGTTTAATACCTTTTAACTTTAACATTACAATGTAAAAGATGTAATCGTCAAACGGTAAACATTATGTAAACTTCTTGTAAACACCATTTTCATAACCGATAGATAGCGAATCGATAACGAATCGATAACGAATCGATAACGAATCGATAACGAATCGATAACCAATAGATATTGTCGTATAAACTTTTACCAATATTTAACACGATTATACCCGTAAATTTTACATAGAAAATTTATAATAGGCATAGAACAATTAGAAGGGAGAGTGAAATATGCCATCAACATACGCACACTATTTATTTGGTAAAGAAGTGTACAAAAATCTTGGAGATAATGTAAAAAATATGATTAATCAAAATAAGGAGCTGTATTTGATTGGATTGCACGGCCCAGATATTTTGTTTTATTACAAACCATTGCAGAGCAATTCAATAAATAAGGTCGGATATGGTATGCACGAAAAAATCGCAAGTGAATTTTTCGAAAAATCTAACTATATCATTGGTAATTCCTATAGCGATGATGGGAAAAAGGCTTACATATTAGGCTTTATCTGCCATTACATGCTAGATAGCGAGTGTCATAAATACATAGGTGAAAAGATTCAGTCGAGCGGAGTGTCACACGCAGAAATTGAAGTCGAGTTTGATCGATATCTATTAGTTCTAGACGGCAAAAATCCTATCAAATCCAAGTTGACCAACCATATTATTGCCAACAGACAAATTGCAAAATGTATATCAAGTTTTTACGATGATATATCAGGAAAAGATGTATTAAAGGCTTTGAGGTCCATGAAACGGTTTAATAATTTGCTAGTTGCTCCTGGAAAATTGAAACGAAAAATCATCGTAAAATTTATGAAAAAGACAGGGAATTATGAAGAAATGCATGGTCTTATGGTAAATTATAGTCCCAATCCAGAATGTATGGATAGCTGCCAAGAATTACATACTCGTTTTACAAATGCTGTTTTACCAACGGCACTACTTATAAAAGAATATTTTGGTAATTTTAATAATACAAGTGTGAAATTGAATAAACGATTTGAAAGAAATTTCGAGTAACTCATTGATCGTATGTCCCTGATTTAAAGTGGTGCTAAATAATGCGAATTACATTCGCTTACCAGATTGGAGAATGTGTATATGAAAGAAAGTAGACTTACCAAAGAGGAAAAACACTGGATTATGTATGATATTGGAAATTCAGCATTTGTATTACTGGTATCAACAATTATCCCGATTTATTTTAAAAATATGGCTACAAAAGGTGGGATATCAGCATCAGATTCAACCGCATTTTATAGTTACGCAATTTCAATATCTACAATAATAGTTGCATTACTTGGACCGTTTTTAGGAACAGTGGCCGATAATAAAGGTTTTAAAAAGCCGTTATTTACATTCTTTATGATGATGGGCGTTATCGGATGTGCAAGTCTATCCATCCCTAAGATTTGGATCGTATTTCTTGTTGTTTTTGTAATTGCGAAAGTTGGATTTTCTGCGAGCTTGATTTTTTATGATTCAATGCTAATTGATATTTCAACGAATGATCGGATGGATAATGTATCTTCGCAAGGCTATGCATGGGGATATATTGGAAGTTGTATTCCATTTATAGTTAGTCTTTTGCTAGTAATGTTTTCAACTAAAATTGGTATCAGTACTTCAGTAGCAATGACTTTAGCATTTCTTTTAAATGCAATATGGTGGTTGGTAGTAACCATACCGCTTCTTAGAAATTACAAGCAGAACTATTATGTGGAGAAATCAAAAACTCCTCTAAAGGATAGCTTTCGTAGGTTGCAAAAAATATGGGGCGAACTTAAGAATAACAGAAAAGTATTAATCTTTCTAATTGCATTTTTCTTCTATATAGATGGTGTCTATACGATTATTGAAATGGCAACATCATATGGAAAAGACGTAGGAATTACGGATAATAGCATGTTGTTTGCACTATTGTTGACACAAATTGTGGCATTTCCTTGCGCTATTATATTTGGACGGCTTTCTCGAAAAATTGAGGCAGATAAGCTGATTAAGATTTGTATTGCAGCATATTTTTTCATAGCAGTTTTTGCACTTCAACTTGACACCGCATGGAAATTTTGGATGCTTGCTGTATTAGTTGCAGTTTTTCAGGGTGCGATTCAGGCATTATCAAGATCTTATTTTGCAAAATTAATTCCGAAAGATAAAGCAAGTGAGTACTTTGGAATATTTGATATCTTTGGTAAGGGCGCTTCATTTGTTGGAACGACTTTAATGGGAATTTCAACACAGATATTCGACAGCTCTAAGGCAGGTATTGTAGTTATATCTGTTATGTTTGTGATTGGATATTTTGTTTTCCAAATGCAGTACAGGAAGCGTAAAGAAGGGGATTTTACCCTATCTCCAACGGAGGAATATCTATGAAATTACTAGTCCCAGTCGATGGTTCGTCTAGATCAATCAACACAGTGAAAAAATCAATAAAAATAGCAAAGGAATATGATTATTCAATTAAACTGATTATGGTAATTGATCCACATGATATAACGAACCAAAAAAGATATAGTAAAAGATGGCATCAAGTAGATGGCTCTATCATATCAGGAAAAAATGAAATAACAGAAAGCCTTGAGGTAAGAGCTATGTACATGTTAAATGAAATAGTTGAAAGCTTAAGGATATATGATATCGATATCGAGAAAGAAGTATTAATTGGAAAGCTTGTCACGAAGATTTTAGAAGCAGCTGAAAAAGAAAATTTTGACTTGATTGTAATGGACAATAGAGGGATGTCAAAGTTTAAGTGGTTATTTTCTTGCTTAGCCATTAATAAAGTACTTTCAAAATCTCCATGTCCAGTATTAGTGGTTTCACAGTAAAAGTAGCACCACATTGAAGAGTGAATATTCAATGTGGTGTTACTTTTATTTTACTTTTTATTTTACTTTTTATTTACATATTCTGTATTATAGAATTTACATGTAAGAGATAAAATCATAAGAACTTGTATTTTAAAAGGCTACATAATAACGCAAATTACATTCGAAGTTTAGATCGGAGCAAACATGATAACAGTTTCCAAAAAAGCACAAGAGCAATTTTTGACAATATTAAAAGAAAAGAGAATTAGTCCAGTATATCAACCGATTGTTTCACTTGAGGATGGAGAAATATATGGGTATGAAGGTTTAAGCAGAATTGATTTGGTAGGCTGTGAATTTAATACAGAAGAAATGTTCTTGATTTCTGAAAAACTAAATAAAGTATGGGAATTAGAAGAGTTATGTAGAATAAAAACGTTACAAAATGCAGTTGAGAAACCTGAGTGGAAAAAATTATTCATCAATGTTGATCCTAAGGTGATTCGAGATGAGAAATTTAGAAATGGAATTACAGTCAAATACTTGAAAATGTATGGCTTGACGCCGAAAGATATTGTTTTTGAAATAACTGAGCGAAGTTCGATAGGAGATGCGGAAGCCTTCGAAAAAACTGTTCAGCATTACAAAAGTCAGGATTATCAAATTGCAATTGACGATTTTGGAAGTGGGTATGCAGGCCTTCGAAGAGTTTGTGCACTTTCAACAAACTATTTAAAAATTGATATGGCAATTGTAAGGGATATTAATAAAGATGATACGAAAAGAACTTTGGTAGAAAGCTTTGTTTTATTCTGTGAAAATGCAAATATTAAATTAATTGCAGAAGGAATTGAAACAAAAGAAGAATTACAAACACTAATTGAATTAGGTGTCACTTATGGACAAGGCTACTATCTAGGAATGCCAAACGCAACAATAATAGATATTTCTTACGAAATAAAGGAACTAATTAAAAGTATGAAATTAGAATCTAATAAATATCTATATAAGCCATCATTTTTTGGAAATGTAGGTTCTATTTGTACACCGAAGTACGTTACACCACCAGATACGCTAGGATTTGCATTGTTTGAATATATTGAATGTAGTCCTGAAATCTCAGAAATTTGTGTTATTGATAGTGAAAAAAGAGTTTTAGGAATATTATCAAAAACAAAATTCTTGGAAAAATTCAGTGGACGCTTTGGATACAGCCTTTTTGCTAGAAAAACAGCAAAAGAGTTAGTAGATAAAGATTCTTTAGTAGTAGATGCTATGACTTCGATTGAAAAAGTGTCGAAAATGGCGTTGGCGCGTCCAATCAATAGTCTATATGACTCTGTTGTTGTTACTCAAAACGATTGCTACATTGGAATCGTCACCGTTAAAGATCTTCTTGAAACCGCTATTTCTATTCAGGTCAGTAGAGCTGTTGAGGCGAATCCATTGACGAAACTTCCTGGAAATACGGCTATAGAAGAATTGATAAATAGTTGTATAAATTCAAGCAAGAATTTTGGATTCATATATTTGGACTTGGATAATTTCAAAGCATATAATGACGCATATGGCTTTACAAATGGAGACCTGATGATTAATACCACAGCAGATTGCATGAAGGAATGTTGCTTGAAAGAAGAATTCATAGGGCACATAGGTGGAGATGATTTCGTTATAATCACGGACTACTGGGATGTAGAAGAACTATGCCAATCTATTATTGATAAGTTTCAAGATAAAATCAATATATTATATACGAAATCAGATTTAGATAGGGGCTATATTCAATCAAAAAACAGAAATGGATCCGAAGAAACCTTCCCAATGGCTACGTTATCAATTGCAGCAGTTACGAATAAATATAAAAATTATGAAAAATTAGATGAGTTCTCCAAAGATCTAGCGAATGTTAAAAAAAGATGTAAACAAACAAAGGGTAATGTTATATTTTGTGCATAACAAAACAGTTATGACGTGCAGCATAATTTTATGAACGCTAATGCTGCACCTGTCAGGTATTTGTTTTTGTGATAGATAATATGGTACTGGCGGTTAAATTCAAGACCATTTACACTTAATTTTTTGACTTGATTTCGCGTTATTGCTTCCTGTACAATCTGTTGTGGAAGAATAGAAATACCAATTCCTTTTGAAACACCATGAATGATCGCTTCGCTACTAGAACTTTCCCATATTGGGTTAAGTGAAATGTTATGCAATAGTAGTATGGATTCTGCAAGTTCACGCGTCCCACTATTTCTTTCCCTCATAAGAAAAGCCTGTGTAGATAAATCATTAATAGACACAGTCTCTTTTTTTAGAAGAGGATTTTCTAAATCACAAATCACAATCAGCTCATCTTTTATAAACTCCTTCGAAATAATATTATCTGAGTGAATAACGCCTTCAATAAGTGCAAAGTCTAATTGATTATCTAAAACCATCTGTTCAATAATATCTGAACTGTCTATGGTTACAAATGTCGTAATGTCAGGGTATTTCAATGAAAAGCGCATGATGTAATCTGGAATAAAATGAGTGCCAATGGTAATACTAGCACCAATCTTAATTGTCCCCATAGAATCTGAATTTTTAATGGTTGCTTCTAATTCTTCGAAGAGAGCATTAATGTGAAGAGCATAATTGTAAACATGTTTACCAGCTTCTGTTAAATATAGTTTCTTTGATATCCGGTCAAAAAGTGGAATGTTATAATAGTCTTCAAGTTCTTTAATGGCATTACTTACAGCTGGCTGTGAAATATATAGCTTTCTTGCGGCTAAGGTAATGCTGTTTTCTTTACATACAGATACAAATATTTTCATGTGTCTTAAAGTCATAGTGCCCTCCTCATTATATGTTCTTATTTTTATTTATATTTTATATTTCTCAATTTGGTTGATTTAACTGCTTAACCTACCTGGAAATCATATATACATAACTAAAAGGTTATATATATAATTACATAATAGAATTTTACTTATGAAATTGCAAGTACTATAATTCACGTACTATAATGAATTCAGTTTAAATTTTCGAATTGATTGAATAAAATCAATATTAGTGTTAAACTAAGCATGTGATAAAAATTATTTTATTACATAACTATAAGGAGGATATGACAATGAAAAAAGAACCTAAATTTTATATTTGCAAACATTGTGGAAATGTAGTTACGTTTATTAAAGAATCAGGGGCACCACTTACATGTTGTGGAGATCTCATGTCTGAAATTATTCCTAATGCAGTTGAAGCATCAACTGAGAAGCATCTTCCGGTTGTAACAATTAATGGTAATACAGTATCAGTAGTTGTAGGTAGTGTAGAACATCCAATGTTACCAGAACATTTTATCCAATGGATTTATTTAGAAACTGAAAAAGGATTTCAGATGAAGTATTTAACACCTGGAGAAAAACCGGAAGCAGTATTTGAATTAAGCTCAGATACAGTAATTGCAGTTTATGAATATTGTAACTTACATGGCTTATGGAAAACAAAAATTTAATATAATTTGACGATAATGGAACAATTTAATAAGTGTAAGTAATCTTTGGTCCTCTAAGCATATTTCTTGCTTAGAGGACTTTAATGTTGAAGTAATTGATAGATATTTTGTTTAAAGTGAAATAGACAGTAAATTATTATCCATAATAGATATATAAATTATAATAGTACTGATATATTGGTACTTAACTAAAAGGAGGAATAAAATGAGAGGCATTCATACATCTGTAACTGATATTCGTCGAAAAGTATTTACTGAGGTGGCTCGACTTGCATATGAAGGCGGAGATTTTTCGAGAATTGAAGAACTACCTTTTAAAATAATACCGGGTGAATTAGCTTCATACCGTGAAAGCATTTTTTTGGAAAGAGCAATTGTAGGGGAACGTTTACGCTTGTCAATTGGACTTCCTTTGCGTACAATTAGCGAAAATTCACCCATTTCTCAAGGAATCAATAAAAGCGCGATTTCTGAAAAATATTACGATGCACCATTGGTTAACATAATCAAATTCGCCTGCAATGCATGTCCTGATAAATTCGTTGTTAGTGACGGTTGTCAAGGTTGCTTGGCTCATCCTTGCGTGGAAGTTTGCCCCAAAGGAGCTGTTAGTATTATTCATGGTAAATCATTTATTGACCAAGAAAAATGTATTAAGTGTGGAAAATGCAGAAATGCATGTCAGTATAGTGCGATTTTAAAAATGGAACGTCCTTGTGCAAAAGCATGTGGTGTAGATGCAATTAGTTCAGATGAGTTTGGACGTGCAGAAATCGATTATGATAAATGTGTATCATGTGGGATGTGCATTGTAAATTGTCCATTTGGTGCTATTTCTGACAAAGGACAGATCTTTCAACTAATCCATGCAATTAAAGGTGGGGAAAAAGTATATGCCGCAGTTGCACCTGCGTTTGTGAGTCAGTTTGGAAAAAATATAACTCCTGCAAAATTAAAAGCAGCAATGAAGTTATTAGGGTTTGAAGATGTAATTGAGGTTGCCACTGGCGCTGATTTGTGTACGATTGAAGAAGCCAAAGATTTTTTGGAAAAAGTTCCGGCAGAGCAACCATTTATGGGAACTTCTTGTTGTCCTTCATGGTCAGTTATGGCGAAAAAGTTTTTCCCTGAGTTTGAATCTTATATCTCAATGACACTAACACCGATGGTATTGACAGGACGTTTAATTAAGAAGGAACATCCTGATTGTAAAGTGGTATTTATTGGTCCTTGTTGTGCAAAAAAACTGGAAGCTAGTCGTAAATCAGTTCGAAGTGATATTGATTTCGTTCTTACTTTTGAAGAAATAATGGGAATGTTTGAAGCGAAAGAGATTGATTTAAAAAAAATCAAAGAGGAAAGCCCATTGACAGGTGCGAGCGCATCAGGCCGTGGATTTGCTACAAGTGGTGGTGTTGCGCAGGCTGTTGTAGACTGCATTAAGATAACAAATCCGGAAATAGAAGTAAAAACAGTCGCGGCGCAAGGATTAGCCGATTGTAGAAAAATGTTGATGCTTGCGAAAGCCGGAAAGTATAATGGTTATCTACTCGAGGGAATGGGATGCCCTGGTGGTTGCGTAGGTGGTGCAGGAACAATGCAGCCGGTAACAACAGCTACAAATGCAATCAATAATTATAAGAAAAGTTCAGCGAAGCAATGTCCTTTAGATAATGATTTATTAATTGATGAAAATGAATTATAATAGGAACAGATGAACAACAAATGCAAATGAATATGAGAGGGAGACAGTAATATATGAATTATGAAAAATTAGATAAGAATGCTATTTTATCATGGAGAATAAGGAGGGGTATAAGTTTTATATTTTTATTGATCATAGTAGTGGTGGGTCTTTTAATTATGAATAATGTAGGCCTAGATAATAAATATAAGAACTATATATATATAGCAACTGGATTACTATTAATATATAAGTTGATAGGAATTGTTATATATCCAATCATTGAATATAAACAATGGCGTTATGCAATAACGGAAGATAAGGTAGAAATTCGCCATGGAATATTTTTCGTAACAACAACAGTAATACCAATTATTCGTGTACAACATATTACCATATCAAGAGGTCCAATTTATCGTAAACTAGGTTTATCTTCTGTGAAAATATTTCTCGCAAGTGGAAGCTTTGATATAGAAGGATTACTAGAAAACACTGCAACTGTCATATCAGAAAGTCTCAAATCAAGCGTAATGGAACGTCTGAATAAGGAATAAGAATGGGAGAAAGCGAATTATGAAATTTGGACCAACAAGGGGAAATATTCTTCTAATATTTGAGCATTTTGTAAAAGACTTTGGGCTGGTGTTGCTTTTGCTACTGGTAACAATTTGGAAAGGCCCTGAAATTGTGTTTGAAAATATGCAATTCGTAGTATTGGTTTTTATTAATCCGATTGCAGTACTTGTGAAATATTTATTTACAAAGTACAGTATTGATGACGAAAAAATGATAATAAATTCTGGCCTTTTTGTGAAAAAGACGATGGAGATTCCATTGAAAGCAATGACTACGGTAGATTTGTCTCAGAATCTATTATTTCAGATATTTCAGGTATATAAAATAAAGGCAGATAATTCAAGTCAGACAAATGATACGGCAAAGCAGGCAGAAGTTGTTTTGGCGTTAAAAAAAGAAGAAGCGTTCTTTGTCAAAGGGTTATTGGAATCAAAAGGAGATTTAAAAGAGCAAGAAGAGATAATAAATCAGAAGGATGAAGTTTTACAACCAGTGATTACATGCACAGCTACTGATTTTATTTTGTTAGGTGTTTTGCAGTCGAAATTATTATATATCATTACTACATTTTCTGCAGTATTTGGTGGTGGTACCTATATCTTTTCGATTTTATTTGAGGAAGTAGATCCATCTGCATTGATTGAAAAGGTAATGTCCATGTTTTCACCAGCAGAAGGCATTGCAATACTTGTACTAGTGGTGTATATCCTTGGAGCCATATCCTCCGCAATTGTAACTGTCTTTCGTTATTTTAATTATACAGTAAAGAATAGAAAGGACGCGTTGATTGTAGAGTTTGGACTTTTTACGAAGAAAAGCTATACTTTGAAAAAAGAAAAAATAAGTGGCGTTACAATTAAGCAATCTATATTGATGCGGGTCTTTGGATATTGTACAGTTGAAGTATTTATTATTGGATACGGCGATAGCAGTGAAGGTAATAATAAGGAACTGTCAATTCTTTACCCTATCGCAAAATTAAATCAAGTGAATCATATATTAAATGAGATTTTACCGGATATGAGTTTTGAACGCAATTATCATAAAGCTGAAAAAAAATCGCTCAGATATTTTTTCTACTGCACAAGATTGTTCTTTGTGATTGGAATTATAGTAGGCATAAGTATAGAAAGTACGATACTCCATATAAGTACGAGTGCTTATATATTTGAAGTGATTGGTGCGTGTGTTGCCTTATTAATAATCACAATAATTAGTGTATTTTTGGAGTATTTAAATTCTGGAATCTATGCCAATACAAAAGTGGTTTCTATTTGTAGCGGAATTTTAGCAAAAAAGATGACATTTATAAAAACGAATCAAATTGAGAGCGTATCCCAAAGTACAAACACATGGAAAAAGAAGAGAGGTTTTACAACGATTAAACTTGGATTTCTTGCACCGATGCGCGTGTCAAACATCAAAGCAAAAAATGTTGCATATAAACAATTCGAGGAAGTCAATCGTGTTTTGATTCTTTAAATAATAACGTGTAATATATATATTAATACATAAAATTTGTTTATAATTATTATCAATTAATTATATTAAGTTTTTATGGAAATTTTATGAAGTTTCGTGTATAATTCAAAAGGTGGACAACCTAATATAGTCAAAAATATTAGTAAGTTCCATATATTAAATTCGTATATATCCGGAAAAACGGATAAAATATAAATAGGAGGTTTTTAAAATCATGTTTAAACTAAAGGAAAATGGTACAAATGTATCTACCGAGATTATTGCCGGTTTAACAACGTTTTTTGCAATGGCGTACATAATTGCGGTCAACCCAACTATACTTAGTCAAACAGGGATGCAATGGGGAGCAGTATTTTTGGCAACCATCATATCTGCAGTAATTGGTACATTGGTTATGGGACTTGTTGCTAATGTTCCTTATGCACAAGCGCCTGGTATGGGCTTGAATGCATTTTTTGTATACACTGTATGTTTTGGATTCGGATTCACATGGCAACAAGCATTATCTATGGTATTTATCTGTGGTTTATTTAACATTCTAATTACTGTAACTAAAATCCGTAAGTATATTATCAAAGCAATTCCACGTAGCCTTCAGCATGCCATTAGTGGTGGTATTGGTATCTTTATTGCTTACATTGGTTTAGTAGATGGCGGAATCGTTAAATTAGGTGCAGTTCCAAGTCTTGCTTATTTAAATACAAAACCAATTTTTGTATTTTTGATTGGACTTGTTTTAGTTGTTATTCTATTAATATTAAAAGTAAAAGGTGCAATTTTGATTAGTATCGCAGTTGCTACACTGATCAGCATTCCTTTGGGTGTTTCTCCAGTGAAAGATCCTATCAACTTTTTAGATGCTTGCAAAGCGCTTCCATCAACATTCGGCGTAATTTTTACAAGTGCAGGTTTAGGCTCATTATTTGCTGATTCTTCAAAAATCATTATTGTATTAACTACTATTTTCGCCTTTAGTTTATCAGATACATTTGATACAATTGGTACATTTATTGGAACTGGACGTCGTTCAGGTATCTTTAGTGAAGAAGATGAAAAAACTATGGAAAAAAGTTCTGGATTTAAATCAAAGATGGACAAGGCTTTATTTGCAGATGCAACAGCTACTTCAATCGGAGCTATTTTGGGTACATCGAATACAACTACATACGTTGAAAGCGCAGCTGGTATTGCAGCAGGCGGACGTACTGGATTAACGAGTGTTGTTGTTGCAATCTGTTTTGCACTTAGTGCATTTTTTGCATCTTTTGTAAGTGCTATTCCTATGGCAGCTACAGCCCCAGTACTTGTAATCGTTGGTGTTATGATGATGTCATCATTTAAAGAAATTGAATGGGATGATTTAGCAGAAGCTATTCCAGCATTCTTTGCAGGCGTATTCATGGCATTATGTTATAGTATTTCTTATGGTATTGGTGCAGGATTCATATTCTACTGTATCGTAAAGGTTTGTAAGAAAGAAGCAAAAGAGATTACTCCAATTTTATGGGTTTGTACAATCGCATTTATATTAAACTTTATTGCACAAGCATATTTTGCAGTTTAATAATCAGTCAATATTAAAAAGGAATGCCTTTATGGCATTCCTTTTTTTAGACTATATGATATGTATTTGATATACTATTAATTTTCTTGAATCATTTTCAAATTCATAGTATTGTTTTTAGCGTAGAGCAAATCAGTTATTACAAATATAATAATTGTCATTACCAGAGTGATTATATTGGCTGATACTGATTTAAACCAGAAAACTAAAATGATAGGGATTGCAAAACTTAGCATTCCTATTAACATAGCAATTAAGGTGGCTCCACTTTGTTTTATTACATAAGCTTCATTATCCCAATTAAATGACGGCATATTGGCATTAATGGTAATACCAAGCACCGATACATATAAGACATATATAATTGGTGTTATATATAAGAGTAGGCAGCGAAAGATATCAAAAGGAAGTGCAAATGCCAATAAAGTGGATGAAAGCAGTGTAGAAGGGATAGCTAGAGTGAGATTCACTAAAATTTTACTATCAAATACTTTTTTTGTATCCACGGGGAGGGATGTAACTATCCACCATTGCTTTCCTTCTAATGAAATAGAAGAAACGGTTGTAGACATGATGCAGGCCATTGTGCTTATAATAAGTGGTGCAATAGTAATTAATATATTTTTAAGACCTGGAATGTGCAATGTGATTTCTAATTTATCAGGATTAATAAATAAAATTGAAGCTGACATCACTATCATCAATATATATCCTATTCCGGTATTCATAATATATAATGCCGAGGATAGGTATCTCCTTACTTCCTTTTTATAAAGAGCTTTAAGAGGGGAATCAGTCTTAAATTCTGTTAAAACGTAGTTGCTTTTAGTAACATGTGATGTTAGAGCACTGTTGATGCTAACGTATTTCCATGAAACAATTGCTACAAAAATCACAAATAAAACAACAGAGAATGCGATAAATTCCAAGAAGGCTAATATATTACCGTGTACAATTGCGGATGTATATAAAGGTGAAATTGGATATATTTTATTTATTTGTTTAGTCATAGTCACAGATATGTCAGAAATCACAACCTGATCAACATTACTAGCACCCATGGAAAGTAAGAGCGCACCGAAGGTGGCAATTAATGAAATAACTACAGTAAAGAGAGTTTTGTGTTTCATTCTAGAAGAGATGGCAGTAATTATTACTCCAAAAGTTGTGGCTATAGTCATTGGTATTAAAGGAATGAATAATATACTAATCATGATCATTAGAAAAAAATTTACACTAACGGATGTAAAAGTCGAATAAATAATAGCACTTGGTAATATGGTAATAACTGCAAAGATTAGATTACTTATATACATTGTCAAAAAGCGACTTATAACAATGGTGCTTGCCTTTAAGGGTAATGTGATCAATTGTTCATAATCCTTTGCACCAAACATGATTGAGCTAGCCTTAAATATAGTAAAAAGCATAGTAACTACGCTTGTTACTGCAAGAATATAAGCAGGAACCAGATCAGTCATACCGACTAAACAAATTGAATACGCGAGAGCACCAACATATGCGACTAGGCCGATACCTATGATTATAAAACAACATAATAATAAAATAGCATTGGTTTTCTTTTTCTTATCCTTCGTATATCTAAGTTCATTGAGGTTATAAAGATGAAGTAATTGTATGTAAAATAATTTTATGCAATTTTTAAGCATGTTCAGATACCTCCATAAATACTTCTTCAAGTGAACTGTCTTTTGTTATATCCTCTGTCTTTCCAGTAGCAATTAATTTACCATTTTTGATAATAGCTATTTTAGTGCAAAGCTTTTCTGCAACATCAAGTACATGAGTGGAGAAAAAAATTGCACTTCCATTTTTGCACAAATCATGCATTATATTCTTAAGAATAATAGATGCCTTCGGGTCGAGACCCACGAAAGGTTCGTCTAGTACTAGAAGTTTTGGCATATGAATAAGTGATGAAATAAGAGCCAACTTCTGTTTCATGCCATGTGAATACGAAGAAATTAAATCTCCTAGGTTACTGGTGATTTCAAAATCATCTGAATACTTTCTGATACGTTCTTGTCTTAATTTTTTCTCTACTTTAAATATATCTCCAATAAAATTTAGATATTGTATGCCAGTTAAATGGTCATATAAATCTGGATTATCAGGTATATATGCTGTAATAGATTTACATAAGATAGGTTCTTTCTTAACAGAATGCCCATCAATAGTTATTTCACCATAATCAAAATCCATAATACCGACAACTGCCTTAATGGTAGTCGTTTTACCTGCTCCATTAGGCCCAATGAATCCGTATATATCACCGGATTCTATTTCTAGACTCAAGTCTGAAACAGCAACTTTTCCACCTTTGTAAGTTTTTGTTAAATTTTTTATTGATAACATATCTAGCCATCCTCCATTTAATATATATAACTTCTCGGAATCTCCAGCCCTTATTCTATAAGGGTTTCAACTCCTATATTTTAAAAATCACCCACTTTTTTATCGAAAACGCTTGACAAAT
>NZ_FOJI01000003.1 GCF_900111235.1 [Clostridium] fimetarium | reverse complement strand
CTTACGCTCATTTTTTATCTGAGTCTTGACATAACATTAACGCTGCTTTCAGACGGTCTGCGCAAAATGGATCATTATGAATTCATATTCACTTGGTTTCATTTTTAGGGCGTTAGAAGATTAATTGTATGGGCGTGAATATGAATTCATAATGATTCATTGTGCTTGCCTTTCCTTCAAGCAGCATGTTCTTTACAAGCCTCAGAGATGATAAAAAGACTCGCTTACGCTCATTTTTTATCTGAGTCTTGACATAACATTAACGCTGCTTTCAGCCGGTCTGCGCAAAATGGATCATTATGAATTCATATTCACTTGATACTCATTTTTGGGGCGTTAGAAGATAGAAGATAGAAGATGAAGATAGAAGATAGAAGATAGAAGATAAAGATAAAGATAGATGAAAGATAAAATAATGATATAAGAGTGGAGGGTAATTATGAAGAAGATTGAGGCTATTGTTCGGCCGGAGCAGATTGAAATATTGAAAGATGCGTTATTGAAAGCTAAGATTAATGGTATTACAATTAACCAGGTTTTTGGATGTGGGAATCAATATGGATGGACTGAATATCACCGTGGTACTGAAATAATTATGAATACATTACCTAAAGTTGAATTTAAAATAGTGGTTCCAGATGACAGATTGGAAGAAATTATTAGTATTATTGTTCAAAATTCGCAAACTGGTGAAGTGGGCGATGGAAAGATATTTGTTACAGAAGTAATTGACTGCATTCGCATTCGTTCTGGTGAACGAGGAAATGCGGCACTATAAGTAAATTTTATTTTATAACATAATCAATATTTCAAAGTATAAGGATAAGGTTGCTTTTAATTAAGCGGACTTATCCTTATTTTTGTTGTGTTTATTATGTTTGCTGTGGCGTAAAGCAAGATTAATGAGTAGAAGTAAGAATTAAAGTGTAGCTATGAGTAGGAGTAAGAATATCAATGTGTAAAAGCAAGTATATCGTTTTGTAGAATTTAGAATATTTATGTGAAAAAGAAATGCTTGACAAAATACAATAGATTGTATACAATTTAATGGCACACAACCAAAACAGCAGGAGGTAATTATTATGTCAATTTACGATTATGAGGTAAAAGATTCAAATGGAAACACTGTAAGTTTAAAAGATTATGAAGGTAAAGTATTATTAATTATTAATACAGCGACTGGATGTGGATTTACTCCGCAGTATGATGGATTACAGGATTTATATGAAAAATATATGGAACAGGGATTTGAGATTTTAGATTTTCCATGTAATCAATTTGCCAATCAAGCGCCAGGTACTGAGGAGGAGATCCAAAGTTTTTGTCAATCGAGATATGGGGTTACGTTTTCAATGTTTGCTAAAGTCGATGTAAATGGAAAAAAAGAGGAACCTATATTTGGATTTTTGAAGTCTCAGCAAAAAGGTATTTTAGGACAAAATATAAAATGGAATTTTACAAAATTTTTAGTTGATAGGAATGGAAATGTTGTAGAGAGATTTGCACCAACAACACCTGCAGAAAAAATAGATGCAAAAGTTGCTGATTTATTATAGAACAACATGATTGAATGTGAAAATAGATAAACGAAAATAGATAAACGAAAATAGATAAACGAAAATAGATAAACGAAAATAGATAAACGAAAATAGGAGAAATAAAAATGAGTATATATGATTTTGATGTAATGGGACAAAAAGATGAGGTAATATCATTAGCACAATACCGAGGAAAGGTCATTCTAATTATCAATTCTGCAACTGCATGTGGATTTACACCTCAATATGATGAATTACAGGATATGTATGAAAAATTCGGTGAGGAGAATCTTGCAATTTTAGATTTTCCATGTAATCAATTTGGAAATCAAGCACAAGGAACGGATCAAGAAATTGTAAGCTTTTGCGATTCGAAGTATGGTATAACATTCCCCATCTTTTCAAAGATTGAGGTTAATGGAGAAAATGCCGCACCCCTTTATAAATATCTTGTAAAGCAAAAGGATTTCAAAGGATTTGACATTGATCACCCAATTACACCAATGCTTGAAAGTATGCTCAGTAGAATAAATCCTGATTTTAAAAATGAACCAGATATCAAATGGAATTTCACTAAATTTCTAATTGATAGAGATGGAAATGTCATTGATCGATTTGAACCAACGGATGACATAAATTTAATAGTGGAAAAAGTAAAGGAGCTTATATAATATGGAATATATTTATAAAACAGAAAATACATGTTCAACACAAATCAAGCTTAATATAGAAGATGATATTATTACAAATATTGAATTTGCAGGCGGATGTAATGGAAATTTAAAAACGATACCGATGTTAATAGACGGTTGGACAGTAGACAAGATTGAAGAAAAATGCTTAGGAATTACCTGCGGAAGAAGGCCTACATCCTGTGCAGACCAATTGGCTAAAGCAGTTCGTGAAGCATATGATAAGAATACAGCATTGTTAGATGAAAAATTGCTTGATATCTAAAAAATGCTTTTAAAAAAATGTGTTAAGAGCTACTTTAAAATATATTTTTCAAGAGGTTCGGGACCTCTCATAATTGTTCTTTTTATCTGCAGAGTACCATCACTATCTGATTTGATTCTCCAATCTACCATCATGATTTTTCCATCTAAAATTTCAATACCGGTGATGCCCCTCGTATGAGTGCAGCAACCGGTATTAAAATATGGGAGTTCCCTTTTTTTAGGGAACTTTTGACGATGTGTATGACCACAAATGAGCATCATTCTGTGTTTTTGAATCCATTTTTTATAGTTTTTTTCGATTCTGGTTCTTTTAAATAGATTTCTAGCAGGGCTAGAAGGATTTTGGAAACCAACGACATGCATAAAGCGCCAAAAATAGCGAAGTAGTAGCATATTGACACGCCAAAATTGGTCATTCATAAAATCACCCTGGTGTCCATGAACAACAAGTATATTCTGCTTTGTATCTTTGTTTCTCAAAACCAGAGCCTCGAGGGGAATAAGTCCTGGAAAAAGGCTATGATAATCTTGATCGTATTCATCATAATATTGGTAATAACTATTTCTCACATAATTTTTATTTTTTAAAAAGATATTATGGTTTCCATACAGCATAATCAATCGATTTGCATCGAAAAATTTCTTGACCGATGAAAAAATATCGCAGTGTGCGATTCTGATATATTTAAATCTTGTATATTCCCAAAGTTCGTCACCATCCCCAACCTCAACATATACATATCCATTATTATAATAGTAGTCAAGTGCGCACAGCAGTACACTTTGATTTCGTGTAAATTCATCGGATACACTGTCATCGCCTCTATGACAATCACTAAAAAATATATATTTGGAGCTATTATCAAAGTATTCTACTTTTGCATTATTGAAAGCTTTTGTTAGTTTTTGATCTGTAAACATCATTGACCTCGCTAATATTTTATTTTATATACCTTCGATAGTATGTATTTTTAACACTAAAAATATGCTATTTTGTACATATATTATTCATTTGGAATTCAATTGGTTTTCACAAGTGTATGTTAATATGACTTTACAGTAAAACAATTTCCTTACTTTTAGTGCCACTAAATAATGCGAATAACATTCATATAGCAGATAAGAGCAAGCATAAAAGAGCAAGCATAAAAGAGCAAGCCACAGGAATGGAGAAAACCATGAAAAAGCATAAAATAAACGAACAAAAGACAATAGATAAAACTTTTTTTGCACTTGGGACAGTGAATACCATTATGCTAAATCAGTGTGGAAATCTTGAAATAATAGATAAGGCAATTCAAAGAGTCTACGAAATAGATGACAGAATGTCAGCCTTTAAATATGATAGTGACATTTCTAAGATTAGTAGGAATGCAGGATTTGGGCCACAAGAGGTTCATAGAGAAACTTTTAATCTGATAAAAAAAGCGGTTGAATTTGGCGCATTAACGAATGGTGCATTTGATATTACGATGCGACCTATGATTAAACTATGGGGAATAAACGAAAAAGAGGATTATATCCCTTCCGATATTGAAATACAGGAAACTCTAAAACTTGTTAATTATAAGGATATCGTATTAGATGAGAAAAAATGTAGTGTAGCATTGAAAAAAACTGGTCAATCCATAGATCTAGGCGGAATCGCAAAAGGCTATGCAGCAGATGAAGTTAAGCGAATTCTCATAGAAAATGGAATTGAAAGTGCATTGATAAATTTGGGCGGCAATGTTGTGACAATTGGAACAAAACTGCCTGGTCAAGAATGGAGAGTTGGAATACAGAATCCACTATCCCCAACAGGAGAATATCTAGGTGTTCTTTCTGCAACTAATAAAACTATTGTTACATCAGGAAGCAATGAGAGGTTTTTCATAAAAGATGGCGTAAGGTACCATCATATTCTGGACCCTAGAACAGGAAATCCAGCACAAAGTGAACTACTTAGTGCAACTGCAATTGGCAGCTCATCTACGGATGCAGACGCTATTACAACAGCAATTTTTATACTCGGACCTCAAAATAGCATTGAACTTTTAAAACAATTGGAGGTTGAAACTGTTTTTGTTACGAAAGATTTATCAATTATGGTTTCAAATGGATTAGTAGGTAACTTTGAAGTGCTATAGAACGTTACAGATAATAGAGAAATATAGAAACAACAATAGAAACAACAATAGAAACAACAATAGAAACAACAATAGAAACGACAATAGAAACAACAATAGAAACGACAATAGATATAACTGGAGAAAATCATATGAAAATAGGAAATAAAAAAATATCAGTCACGCAGTTAATAAGATTATTAGTACAAATAACATTCTTTATCTTTATACCGGCATTATTTATACAGGCATTAAATGGTGTAAAGCAGATTTATCTAGCAATTGTGGGCCAGACATTTAGTTCGGCGCTGCTTCCACAGATGGTTGAATTAATAGCACTTATTCCTCTTACAATAATATTAGGCCGATTTTTCTGCGGTTGGATGTGTGGATTTGGTTCATTTACAGATTTTATATACCTCATATCAGGAAAGCTATTTAAAAGGAAATTTAAAGTGAATCAGAAAATGAATGCAGTTTTAAAATATGTGAAATATGCATTGCTTGCAGTATTAGTCGTATTTGCTTGGAGTCTAAACATGACTATATTCAATAGCTTAAGTCCATGGGATGTATTTGGGATGACTGCAATAGTCGGAACTGTTCCAGATTTGAATTTTGTGATTTCAAATTTACTAATTGCATTTATATTTTTCATTTTAATTATAATTGCGTCAGTGTTTGTAGAACGGTTCTTCTGCCGGTATCTGTGCCCGATGGGTGCAGTTTTTGCCATAACATCTAAACTCAGGATAGGAAAAATAAAAAAACCGACTGACAAATGTGGTAAATGTAGAATCTGTACAAATAATTGTTTGATGGGTATTCCATTATATGAAATGGAGGTAGTGAACAGTGCAGAGTGTATTAATTGTATGAAGTGTATCAGTGTTTGTCCAAGACATAATGTATCATATACGGTCGCAAAAAAGGATGTACAGCCACTGATTGTAAGTGCGGTTGCAGTCGCAGTTATGACAGGAACTTATTATACTACATATTCTGCAATGGGTTTATCTGGAAGTAATGTAAGTGCTGCAGAGCAAAGTCAGACGACTGTTGTAAATCAGATTTATCAGGATGGTACATATGAAGGATCAGGTACTGGATTTAGGGGTACAACAAAAGTTTCTGTAACAATTGAAAATGATAAAATTACTAAAATAACCACCGTTTCATATCGTGATGACAAACAATATTATGATCGTGCATTTTCAACAGTAACAAAAAAAATAGTAAGCAGCCAGTCAACAACGGTTGATTCTGTCTCCGGTGCAACTTATAGTAGTAAGGGTATTATGGCTGCCGTAGAAAATGCACTAAGTCAGGCAAAAGCAGCATTGACTGCGTCAACGCAAGCAACTTCTTCTGCTATGCTTGCGCAGAATACAGATGCAGCAACTACAGCTACTGATTCAGCAACTACAGCTACGGGAACAGGAACTACAACAGCAGGAACAACATCAGCTGCCACGGGAACAACAGCAGCGACAACAGCGACAACAGCGACAACAGCAGCGACAGCAGCAACAACAGCGCCAACAACAGCAGCGGTAGCTACAGGGCAATATAAAGATGGGACTTATACAGGCTCAGGAACAGGCTTTAAGGGAGGAACAGGAGCAACAAAAGTTTCAGTGGTCGTGGCAGGTGGGAAAATCACTAGTGTTACAACCGTTTCCTATAAGGATGATCAACAATATTATAACCGTGCATTTTCTACGATATCAAAAAACATAGTAAGTAATCAAACAGCAAGTGTTGATACCGTTTCAGGTGCAACCTACAGTAGTAAGGGTATTATTCAGGCAGTAGCGGCGGCACTTAGTACCGCAACTAATTAATAATTTATAGAATATATAGTTAATAAAACCACTCTTTTGATGTGACCCCAATAAGTTAGACTTTATAGCGAAGTAGTATTTTACTGCTTCGCTATTTTTATGCTACTTGACTGAGCCTGTATTCAACGGGACTCATCCAAGATAGTTTCTGCTTAATTCTTTGATTATTATAATAATCTATATATTTTTCTATTGCGTCCTTCAATTCTTCATAACTATAATAAACACAACCATAATACATTTCTTGTTTCATTATTCCAAAGAAATTTTCCATTACCGAGTTATCATAGCAATTCCCTTTTCGGGACATACTTTGATAGATTTTGTTGGTTTTTAAAGCGCTGCTATATGCGTTCATTTGATAAGCCCAACCACGATCAGAATGAAATGTTCTCCTGTAAACACAATCAGATGTGATTGTTATTGCTTCATCTAACGCATTCATTACACTTAATGCTGACGGGTGCTTATCTATACCATAGCTTAGTATTTCTGCATTAAACATATCCATAAACGGATCCAAGTATAGTTTTTTGATATTCATACGACCTTTATCATCTACTTCATAATACTTGAATTCTGTTGTATCCGTTGTTATTTTTTGGTGTGGAATACTAGTATGAAAGCGACGATGTATTCTATTTGGAGCAATTCGTCCAATTCTGCCTTTGTAAGAACTATATTTTCTACTCTTTCTTGTAAAGGAGGTTACTTGAAGTCCAAGCTTTTGAATAATTCTTTGGACTTTCTTCTTGTTAATAACCATCCCTCTTTTTCTGAGTTCTCCATATATTCTACGGTATCCAAAATCTTTGTTTTCTTTACGAATCTCTATAATTATTTTCAAGTTCAACATCTGGATCTTCTCTATCAAATCGCTTCTGCCAATACATGTATGTAGCTTTTGGAAACCCTGTAAATGAGAGAATATCTTTTAGTTTGAAGTCTCTTCGGAGGCTGTGGATGACTCTTGCTGTTCTCTCAGACGTGCTTCGTCCTCTAAACGCAACCTCCTCAATTCTTTTAAATACGCATTCTCTATTCGAAGTTTTAAAAGTTCATCTTCTAATTGCTTTACATATTCAACATTTGTATCTATTGCTGTGGAATCTAAAGCTGATGGTATATTTTTCTCTTTATCTGTTAAGCCCAATAATTTCTTCCGACCTTTCTTTTTAGGTCTTAATGCATCAGGTCCAGCAATTCGAAAATCATTTACCCACTTTGCAATGAGTGGAGGATTATTGATTCCTACAGATAACGCCAACTCCTGATAAGAGACCTCTGTTGATATATATAACTCTACCACATGAAGCTTAAATTCAAAAGTGTAAGTTTCTTTTTTTCTAGAACGCATTAATCCTTCATCCCCAAATTCCTTGTATGCCTTAACCCATTTACAAACCATTTTTTTATCCTTATTACCAACAGCATATTTTTGGGCTAAAAAACTATACCCTCCTTTTCCAGATAAATATTCTTGTGCAATTTGTTTCTTGAATTCAAAACTATATTTTGCCATAAAAAACCGACCTCTCAATCGTTAGATTTTTTGGTCTAACTTTTGGGGGTCGGTTCATTTTAGGGTAGTTTTATTAACTGTAACGGATGAAATAATAAGATCGTAATACAAATTCTAATAATAAATAATTGAAAATCAAACAATAGCACTCGAAAACTTGAAAAATATGAAAAAGTAGAGTATGATTTAAGATGAATGTATAATCATAAAAAATAAATTTTTGGAGGAATGGAATCATGGATTCAGACCCTGGCGGGGATATAATTATTCAAATTTTAATACTTGTTACTTTGACGTTGGTAAATGCTTTTTTTGCTGGAGCAGAGATGGCAACGGTTTCGGTGAATAAAAACAAGATAAGTATGTTGGCTGACAAAGGCGACGTAAGAGCAAAATTAATACTTCAACTAGTGGAGGAACCAACTAAGTTTTTGTCTACAATTCAAGTAGCCATTACACTTTCAGGATTTTTTGCGAGTGCTACAGCAGCGACTGGTATTTCTGAGCAATTTTCAAGTACACTTAGTTCTTTGAATGTACCTTATGCAGAGCAGATCGCATTAGTGCTTGTTACAATAATATTATCATATTTTACATTGGTATTTGGAGAACTTGTGCCAAAAAGGATTGCGCTTCAAAAAGCAGAGGTTTTTAGTTTGGCATGTATAAAGCCAGTTATATTTGTATCTAGAGTGGCTTCTCCATTTATAAAGCTGTTAACTTTTTCTACAAATTTAACGTTAAAACTATTAGGGATGAAGTCAGAAAATCTCGAAGAAGAGATATCGATAGAAGAGATAAAATCTCTCGTCGAACAAGGAAAAGAGCAAGGTGTATTCAATAAAATTGAGCAGGAGATGATTAATTCTATTTTTGAATTTGATGATAAACTTGCAAGAGAGATTATGACACCAAGAATTAATGTATTTGCAATTGATATTGAGGAATCAAAAGATACATTTATAGAGGAATTATGTAATGTAACTTACTCTAGGATTCCCGTATATGAAGGAAAAATCGATAATATTATCGGTGTTTTATATATCAAAGATTTCTTTAGAATAGCAAAAAAAATAGGATTTGAGAATGTAGATATCCGTTCGATTTTGCATAAACCATATCTTGTACCAGAGAGTAAAAATATTGATGAATTATTCAAAGAGATGCAACATCAAAAGAAATATTTTGCCATCTTAATCAATGAATATGGAGAATTCTCAGGCGTTGTATCAATCGAAGATTTGGTTGAAGAGATTATGGGAGAAATCGAAGATGAGTATGATAAAAACGGTCCACAGATAGTTAAACTAGATGAGTATACTTATTTGATTGATGGATTGGTTACAATAGATGAAATTAATAGTAAATTTGATTTAGAGATTGAGTCTGAAAACTATGATACAATATCTGGACTTCTAATTGATATCATTGGAACAATTCCTATTGAAAGCGATAAAAGAAAGGTGATTTTAGGTAAACTAGTATTCGAATTGGTATCTGTAAAAGAAAAGCGAATTGAGAAATTAAAATTATTTCTCCCAAATGATCAAAATGATAAATAAGAAAAAAATTAACCCTATAAAGTTTTCTTTATAGGGTTATATTAAAAATTATTGTAATGATCCAACTACAGGTAAATTTGCTAAAACTTTTGAACCGTGTGGAGAACTTGCAAGAGCACTTGTTAAATCGGTTCCGGCAGTTACCGTTTGATGCTTTCCATTGCTCCATTGGTTTGCATTTGTAACGTCGTAAACAACTCCGCTAATTGCAACATATGCTGGATTTCCATTTTGTCCGTTATATGTCTTTAATTCATCCAAGGTAAATGTCTTACCGGTTGCGGCAGCAGCATTCGTGCCAGTGGAAGTTGAACTTGTTCCACAGCTCACCAATAGTATTGAAGCTGAAAATAGTATAAAACATGATACAACACAAATTATTTTTTTCATAAGTCCTCCATATAATAAAGTTTGATAGAAAATGTTATTTGATTAAAATATAATATCATTCAATGGAAATAAAAACCCATTCATTTGATTTAACTAATAAATTTTAATAGGTATTGTTTGTAGTATGGTTTATTGTAGATTTAATTATTATTAATGTCAATATAATTGAATAAAATTTCATTATTATTAGTTTACAATAAATATAGTGAAAAATAATTTTTTGGGTTGTATCTTGTAAAAAGATACGCGGAAATGGGGATAAGTATGAATTTTAAAAAGGTTTTATGGGTTATTTTCTATTGTTTGGCAGTGTTTTTTCCAGCATTTATTTATATATCAGATCATCTGGGTTCAAGCTTTCCTTTCATATTATCGGGCGTTTTTGGGATTACAGCATACGTTCTGTTTGCATTCCAATTTTTACTAGCATCAAGGCCTAAGATAATTGACAAGCAGTTTGGTATGGATAAAATCTATAGATTTCATATGTACATTGCGGTTGCAGGCTTAGTGCTTTCGTTTTTACATAAACAAATAAAAGAAAATTATTATCAAGAATCATTTAAAACAACGTTAGGGGATCTTGCGTTTAATATATTTTTGGGAATTAGTGTGTTGAGCATTCTAATGATGGTAAATAAACTATTCTTTAAAACAAAATTTACGGACAGTATTCGTGGCTTTCTGAATAAAACACTTAGAATCCAGCATCAGTATAAAGTACTTGTCCATAATGCGGTGCTGATTGCGCTATGCGTACTTTTGGTGCACATTTTAATGTCTTATTCTGTAAAATCAAATCTTTTATTAGAGTCTGTGTTAGTGATATATTTTGCGGTTCCACTGTTTATGTATCTAAAACATAAAATATATGATGGGTTCTTTAATAAGAATAAGAAGTATACAGTAACAGAGGTTATCAATGAATCAGACAATATTGTTACCTTAAAATTCAAACATAAGTCAGGAAAGTCATTTTCCTATTTACCAGGTCAATTTTTGTATTTAAGAATTAATAATGCAGAAATCCCTTGGGATGAACATCCATTTACAATTTCATCCTCACCATTACAGGAGTATCTGTCAATTACAGCGAAAAAGCTTGGTGATTTTACAGAGCGATTAGATAAGGTTAAAGTTGGGGATACAGCCTATATAGATGGCGCGTATGGAACATTTTCATATTTAAAAAACAAGGAAAATAGAAAGCTTTGCTTTTTGGCTGGTGGAATCGGAATTACCCCATTTTTGGGTATGTTAAGACATCTTTCACTCGAAAATGTGGATCAGGATGTAGTGCTATTCTGGGGATTAAGAGAAAGTCGCGATATAATCTGTAATAATGAAATCAAAGATTATAGTTTGCAAATGAAGAATTTTAAATTTGTACCTGTTCTTTCAAATGACAGCTCATTTGATGGAGAAACCGGCTATATTAATGGAGATATCATTAAAAAGTATATTGATGATATTAGAGAGTATGATTTTTATATATGCGGACCACCTGTTATGATTGAAAGTCAGATAAGCAACTTGAGAAGTCTAGGCGTGGCAAAAGAAAATATTCATTTTGAAAGATTTGCAATGTAACGGATATCGTATTTATGTATAGAAGAATTTCGTTTGAAATCACGTGTATTTAAGATTAAAACATAAGATATCATGAAATACATATAATATATGCATAGAAACAGTGGTAAATTATCAAAATATCATGTATGGTGAACAGTACAAGTTACAATTTAATTATATTAAGTTGTAACTTGTATTTTTAATTGTAGCATAGGCTAAGAACCTGTAAACGAAATGATGAAAAGTGTGCACAGAAAACAGTGCGGAAATGAGGCAAATTATGTTAAATTTTGAATTTTATGCACCAACAAAAGTCGTATTTGGGAAAAATGCTGAGAATGAAGTGGGAAAACTGATTAAGGCACAAGGATGCAAAAAAGCACTCATTCATTTTGGCGGAAGTAGTGCAATAAGATCTGGACTTTTGGAGCGTATATATAAGTTATTGGATCAAGATGGGATTTCTTATGTAAGTCTAGGAGGGGTTGTACCAAATCCAAGACTAAGTAAGGTCCATGAAGGAATCGAACTGTGTAAAAAAGAAGGCGTTGATTTCATTCTTGCAGTTGGTGGCGGAAGCGTAATCGATTCAAGTAAGGCAATTGGATATGGAGTTGCAAATGGCGGAGAAGTCTGGGATTTCTATGAAAAGGTCAGAACGCCAGAAAGTTGTATTCCAATTGGAGCAATTTTAACAATTGCTGCGGCTGGAAGCGAAATGAGTAATTCCTCCGTAATCACAAATGAAGATGGTTGGCTCAAGAGAGGCTGTAATGGCGATTCTAGTAGATGTAAATTCGCAATTATGAATCCTGAACTTACTTATTCACTGCCTGATTATCAGACAGAATGTGGCTGCACAGATATTCTTATGCATACGTTGGAAAGATACTTAACATTGGAAGAAGATACAATGTTGACGGATGGAATAGGGGAAGCCCTGATGAAAACTGTAATTCAAAATACGAAGATATTGATTAAAGATCCTGAAAACTATAATGCTAGAGCAGAAGTTATGTGGGCGGGCAGTTTGTCACATAATGGTCTTACAGGATGTGGAACAACAGGTGACTGGGCGTCTCATCAACTAGAGCATGAATTAGGCGGAATATTTGATGTCGCTCATGGTGCTGGACTAGCTGCAGTATGGGGAAGTTGGGCAAGATATGTCTACAAGGAAAAACCACAACGATTTGCACAACTTGCAGTTAATGTTATGGGAGTTCCCAATGATTTCATGGATTCTGAAAAGACAGCAATCGCAGGAATTTGCGCAATGGAAGATTTCTTTCACTCAATTTCAATGCCAACCTCAATTGCGGAACTTGGCGTAAAATTAACAGATGAACAAATTGATGAGTTGGCTTACAAATGCACCTTTGAGAATACACGAATGATTGGTGGATTTAAGTCACTCGATATTGAAGATGTAAAGAATATTTATAGGATGGCCAGATAAATAGGCCAGATAAATAGGCCCGATAATAGGCTAGATAAATGGAAAGATAAGTAGTCAGATAATGGTTAAGCAAAATTTAATATGGTTATTATACTTTAGAAAAGGACTAAATCAAGCTGTAGCAGTTGATTTAGTCCTTTTCGCTTTATAGCGTTTCATTAATATGAAATAAAAAATACCTTGCAATACATAGTAAGTTAGTGTATATTGAAAATATACTATGTATTACATAGTAATTATAGGTGGTGAAAAATTGGAAAATACTCAAATATTAAAAGGAATTCTAGAAGGATGCATTTTAAGCATAATTTCAAAAGAAGAAACCTATGGATATGAATTATTAATCAAATTAAAGGATTATGGTTTTGAGGATATGGTAGAGGGAACAATATATCCACTTTTATTACGGCTTGAAAAAAAAGATTTAATCACATCAAAAAAACGCAAAGAAGAGAATGGAATGACTAGGAAATATTTTAATTTAACAGGAACGGGAAAAGAAGAACTAGATGATTTTAAAAGAAGCTGGGATAAATTGAATTTAAATGTAAATAAAATTCTAAAGGAGTGTGAAAATTGAGAGATTCTAATAATAAATTAAGTGGAGATTATAAAATTGCTTATTTTGACATATTAAGTTATATGCAAGGCTCTAATATTTCTGCAAATGGAGAGTTTTCTGTTAGAGTGCAGGAAGATATGATGGATATGCTTCTGACAGCCCAAGAGAATCAACTTCCCATTCATAATATAATCGGGAAGGATATCAAAATTTTTTGTGAAGATATAGTAAAAACCCATAACACGAAGAGAGCAAAGTTCTTAGAGTTTTTAAAAACATTAAACCTTTTTTTATGTGTTTTTATTTTCATAACATTGTTGTTTCAAGTATTTGATGGCTATATTAATCTTAGTACTATTCTTACATTTTTTTTGTGCTGGTTCTTGTTTCACTATATATTGAATTTCATTTACAAAAGATTATGCCTTAAATTTAAAGGATTGAAGAATAAAATTATATGCATAGTACTAATATCGATAGGCTCCATGTTCGTTTTAGCTCCATTCATTTTATTAACAGTAATGTATTGCAATCTGTTAATTAACGGATATTATGTAATAGCGTTCTCCTTACTATTGATTTTAAGCATTCATATGATATGTAAAAAGTTAGATAAAAATATTAACTGGAGTAGTTATTTGAAATAATTAATTAAGTAATCAGTAGTAGAAGTTATTATAACTCCTACTATTTTTTTTTCTAAAATAATTTATGAAACTTAGGTGAGGATATCCGCAACTTGGAAAAGTTCACTTGAAAATTGGATTATGTGGATTATAATTAGGTATATTGATAAATGTGGTGGGGGTGAGTTTATATGAAAATACATATTAATCAGCAAGGTGACATTGCAGAAACGGAAATAACAATTAACTGCAAGCAGATCAGTCCAGAAATAGAAAAAATAATTTCGTTACTTCGGGTAATGGACCTGAAATTAACGGGAATGAAAGATAACCAGACCTATATACTGGATGTAGGAAAAATACTATACATCGATACGGTCGATAAAAGGACATTTTTCTATACTAAGACGGAGGTTTATGAAACGCCGTTAAAACTATATGAGCTAGAAGAGCGGCTGAGTGCAAATGATTTCTTGAGAGCAAATAAATCATGCATCATCCATTTTAAGATTCAATCAATCAAAGCGGACTTGGATGGGAAACTACTGGTGACGATGAATAACGGCGAAAGATTATATATATCCAGGCAATATGCAGGTGATTTTAAAGAGAAATTGGGGGTGAAGTAAAATGGAAAATAAAATAACTTTTAAATATGGATTCATAAATCAGATACTAATTATATTTTCAACAGGAATCTTGTTTCTTACCATAATTGGTGGGTTCATAGGAGATTCCGCCAAACAGTCGTCTACAATGTTTAGCCTCGGAAGTGAGGGCCTTTCCTTTTCTGTTATTTTGCAGTTTTTAGCAGTGGCTATCATGATTGCCGCTTTAAAAGAGTTTATCTACTCTGAAAAGTTTTTGAAGAATATGATGGCGCTGTGGAGAACAGTTATTTTCCTTTTTAGCATTATTGTGATTATCATAGGTTTCATAATTGCATTTGGTTGGTTCCCAGTAGAAAGTGCGGAAGGGTGGATTGGGTTTTTTGTATCCTTTGGAGTCTGCTTTATTATTAGCACGTTATCGATGGTGATTCGGACTAGGCTGGAAAGTAGGAAGTATGAGGAGTCGTTTGAGAAGTATAAGAGGGAACACCAGGAGGGGGATGGAGAAGAAGATGGAATTCGTTGAGGTGGAAGGCTGTGAGATGGAAGGCTGTGAGACGGAATGTGGTGAGACGGAATTCGGTGAAAAGAAGAGCATCGAAATGAAAAATGTGTCTAAGAACTTTGGCGAAAAGTTGGTATTAGATCAGATTTCATTTTCTGTGAGTTACAGCGAAATATTTGGACTACTTGGCCCTTCTGGTGCAGGAAAGACAACGATGATAAAAATATTAACGGGCCAAATTCAGGTGTCGGATGGAGAGGCATATGTATTAGGAACGGATACAAGACATATTACGGATGAGATTTATTCTAAAATAGGAATGGTGCTCGATGATCAGGGACTTTATGAAAGGCTCAGTTGCTATTACAATTTGAAAATGTTTGTGGAGATTTATGATATTGATAAGGCTAACATTGAACGGGTGCTTGCACAGGTAGGATTAATGGACGCAATGAAAAAGCCAGTTTCTCAACTTTCAAAAGGAATGAAACAACGACTCATACTTGCCAGAGCAATTATGCATAACCCCCAACTGCTTTTTCTTGATGAACCGACAAGTGGCCTAGATCCAGCAACCGCATTAGAAATCCATCAATTGATTTTTGATTTGAGGGATAGCGGCACCACTATATTTTTAACGACTCATAACATGGCTGAAGCCACGAAACTTTGCGACAATGTCGCCTTATTAAACGAAGGAAAAATAGTCGAATACGGAGCACCAGATGAAATATGCCGCAAGTATAACCCCAAGAAAATCGTTTCGTTGTTGCTTAAAGATGGTCAAATATTAGACCTTCCAATTGATAGAACTTCTTCTGAAAAGATTGCAGAGATGTTTGAAAATGAATTCGTAGAATCCATCCATTCTTCGGAACCGAATCTGGAAACGGTATTTATTCAATTGACGGGGAGGAAGTTGGAGATATGAAAATTGGGAGGGATGTGAATACGTATAGGGATGTGAAAACGAGTAGGAAGGTGGAAACGAATAGGGATGTGGAAACGAATATAAATGTGGAAACGAATAGGGATGTGGAAACGAATACAGAGGTGGAAACGAATAGAAGTGTGAAAACGAATAGGAATGTGGAAACAAATAGAAGTGTGAAAACGAATTCGAATGTGGAATCGAATAAGCATATGGAAACGGATAGAAGCGTGAAAACAAGAAGGATTATGGCTGTATTTAAGAAGCAGATTTACGACACTTTAAAAAATAAAACGGTTCTGATTCAGTTCATTATGTTCCCACTGATGGCGCTTGTCATGACAAATACCATTTCTGCGAATGGACTTCCCGCAACATATTTCGTGACCCTGTTTGCAACAATGTATGTTGGCATGGCACCGATGACGAGTATTGCTAGCATTATCGCTGAAGAAAAGGAAAATAACACACTTCGGGTGCTCTTGATGTCAAATGTGAAACCAACGGAGTATCTGATTGGAGTGGGCATCTATATCTTTGGAATCTGCTCGGTTGGGGCAGTCGCATTTGGCTTGATTGGAGGATTCGTAGGAGGCGTGTTTATCAGGTTTGTTCTTGTCTTGATGGTTGGAATTATAACATCAATACTGATTGGCTCAGCGATTGGAATGATGGCGAAGAATCAAATGGGAGCGACTTCCATCGCAATTCCGATTATGATGGTATTTTCATTTTTGCCAATGATTTCGATGTTCAATGAGAGCGTTGGGAGATTTTCGAAGATTATATATACGCAGCAGATTAATTATTTGGTTAGTGATTTGTCGGTGGGGAATTTTCGATGGGATCGATTTGCAATTATTGGAGGGAATATGGTGTTGTATTTGGGGATATTTGTGTATGCGTATAGGAAGAAAGGTTTGGAATGATGGGGTTGGAATGATGGGGTTAGAATGATGGGGTTAGAATGATGGGGTTAGAATGATGGGGTTAGAATATGATGGTGTTAGAACGAAGAAAATGGGCTGTTTTATAACAGCCCATTAATTAATTACTTCTATTATTATCATGAATTCTTAACAGGCTTTGAACTGGCAGAAAGATCTGTAAAAAGAACGCCAACGGGCACTTTAAATAAGTCAACAAGTGCAAGAAGTTCACTGACACGGATGTTATATGTACCACATTCTATTTGCGAATATGCGCTACGTGAGATCTCGATTTCACGCAATTGAAGTTTTGCAATAACCTGCTCCTGCGTCAAATGGTTCGCAATGCGGTATTTTCGGATATTATGACCGATATTAATGTCTTGTCTTATTTTAGTTGTCATACAAAATTCCCTCCAAACGGGTTTGCAATGAATAAATAGCTATCTGCTATTGATTTTAACCAAAATATGCAATATAATTGCAATTGATAGGTTGCAAAAGTAAAATTCTGGAGGTGCTTTATGAGAAAGGATAAGTTTAAAGACAAAGTTTTTGAAATTATGAATGAAACAGAGAATTTAGCTATCGCAGATATTGAATCGAATGACCACGGAGACAGAATGAATATTACTTTACTGGACGGGAGTAAGTTTGAAATCTACATTGTAGAAGTGAAGAGATGAATATAACTTTATGAGATAGCTTAGTAGGATTAATGCTTAGTAGGATTAATGCTTAGTAGATTAATACTAAGTAGAAATATTGCTTAGTAGAAATAATACTTAGTATAGAAAGCTATGGATGATTCGCTAGAAGTATTTGACTTTTCTTAGTAGAACTTAATGGATTTTAGTATAACCTATTGGTTCATTAGTTGTACTAGTATTATTAGTTTTTTTTTGTTAAATATTTAAATATATTTTTTTAATTCTTGCAGTATCTCTAAATCAGCAGGAAGCCAATTTAATTCATTTAATTCTGAACTGTGAATCCATTTTGCGTCATTGTGTTCATTTAATGTGAGCGTGCCATTGACCTGAGTGCAAAGGAAACAGTGCATTGTAAGATGGAAGTTAGGGTAATCATAGTCTACCGTTGTGACAAACAAATCAACAGTAATTGTGATGGATAATTCTTCTCTGATTTCACGAATTAAGGCTTCTTCGCTGGTTTCACCAGCTTCGACTTTTCCACCAGGAAATTCCCACATATTAACAAACTCACCATAGCCACGTCGAGTGGCAAGAATCGTATCTTTGTCTTTAATTATTGCGGCAACTACTTCTATTGTTTTCATGAACAGTACCCTAGCTTTCGGTTGATTGAATTAATCGTGTTTCCTATATGTAATTATAGCAAGAATCAGATAAAATAACAACTTTGTGAAAATAAATGAGATAAATACTGGTGCTTTATGGAAATATAAATAATAGATATTAGTAAGCGGTATTGATAGGGATGTGAGTTTAAACAAATAGGATTAGATAGGGTAAACTATTTGGAAAAACAAATTGTAGAATTAGAAATAGGCTTTATTGATAGTTCATACGAGTCATTAGTATGATATAATACCAAAGATATAATATATTAGATATTATATCTTTGGTATATTTAGAAAGCAAACAAAGGTTAGCCTTTGAACGAAATAGAAGATAGATTGAAAATAATCCAGGTGATGATTGATATGAAAAGTAATGAATTTTTTAACAAATATAATGTGAGTCTTAATGAACAGCAAATGGAAGCCGTGCAAACAGTAGATGGGCCGGTTCTTCTATTGGCGGTGCCTGGAAGTGGTAAAACTACGGTTTTAGTTACAAGAATTGGTTACATGATTTATTGTTGCAAAATCCACCCGGAGAGAATCCTGACTTTGACATATACAAAGGCAGCGACAATAGATATGTCTGAGCGGTATTGCAGCATTTTTGGTAACGAGATGCAAAATAGACTGGAGTTTAGAACCATCAATGGAATATGTGCTAAGGTGATTCAATATTATGGGCGCAGAATCGGGAAGAAAGCATATGAACTTATTACGAATGAAAAAATAATAGGTAGTATTTTATTATCAATTTATCGAAAGTATTTAGATGAATACCCAACGGAGAGTGATATTAAAGGATTACGTGCGTTGATTACGTACATCAAGAATATGATGTTTACTGATAAAGAGATTGAGGATATCTATGAGCAAGATGATTTACATATATCGGACATCTATAGGGAGTATTGCAGTGAATTGAAAAGTCGTTCGCTAATGGATTATGATGATCAAATGATATATGCGTATAATATGCTAAAGGGTAGCTCAGAAATACTTCAATATTTTCAAGAACAGTATCCGTATATCTGTGTGGACGAAGCCCAGGATACGTCAAAAATTCAGCATGCCATTATTGCATTATTAGTGAAAACGAATGGGAATCTCTTTATGGTCGGCGATGAGGATCAAAGCATCTACGGGTTTCGAGCTGCTTATCCAGAAGCATTGCTTGATTTTAAAAAGACTCATTCTAATGGGAAAGTTTTACTAATGGAAAAGAATTTCCGTTCCAATGCAAAAATTGTATTGGCTGCTGATAGATTTATACAGAAAAATAAGATGCGGCATGAGAAGCATATGGTGGCTGCAAGATGCGAAGAATCAGACATTAATCTAATTCCTATAACAAATAGGTGCGATCAGTATGCATATCTTGTAAAAGTTGCACAAGAGTGCGAGTCAACCACAGCCGTTTTATATAGAGATAACGAGAGTGTATTGCCATTAGTGGATTTACTTGAGAAAAGGCATATTCCTTATAGAATAAAGAATGCAGATTTTACTTTTTTTTCTCATCGATCAGTCCTAGATGTTCAGAATATTATGCGTTTTGCGATAGACCCATATGATCCGGAACTATTTATGCAGATTTACTACAAGATCCGCACGTATCTTAATAAAGCAACGGCTATAAAGATATGTGAAATTAGTGCAAAGAGACAAATTACTGTTTTGGATGTTGCAATCGAGTATGGATATCTTGCTGAAAATACGAAAAAGAGTTGTAAATCGATGAAAACGCACCTTAGGCTTATGAACAACGAAAGGGCAGAAAAAGCCATCCGTCGAATTGTTGATAGTATGGGATATGGAGATTATCTAGAACGGCAAAATATAAAGGATAGTAAAATCTTCATCTTAAAGTCCATAGCAGAAAATGAATCCACTCCACAGGCATTTATTAGTCGGTTAAACGAATTAGCGCAGATTATTAAAGAAAAAGAGAATGATAGTGATTGTAAATTTATCCTTTCTACGATTCATTCCAGTAAAGGGCTTGAATATGATAATGTTTATCTGATGGATGTATGTGATGGCGTTTTCCCAGAAAATGTGCGTGATCCCAAAAGTGCAACTCCAGAAGAAATGAAAGAATATGAAGAGGAACGTCGCTTGTTTTATGTTGGCGTGACACGAGCTAAAAATACATTGTGTATTTTTAAATCTGATTATGTCTCGACGTTTTGTAACGAATTGTTGAACACGCAAGCTATTACACCAGTGGCAATTTCAAAGAAGCCATCGATGGCGACTGTTGCGAGGAATTCATCTTATAATACGGCACCATCATCTTTTGATAATAGTGAGAGTTTAGAAAACTATAAGCAGTTTTGTGAAGATATTAGTCAGAAAAAGACAGTAAAGCATAAAGTGTTTGGAATTGGTGAAGTTATATCGCACGATATTGAGCATATAACGATTCGTTTTGGTGTGAGAGAGCGTATGTTATCATTAAGATCGATGTATGAACTAGAATTGTTGGTATGATAGAATTTATTATGAATTTTGGTAAGACATTTCCGATGAAGGGATTTGAATCGAAAGATTATATCCATTTGACATTGGTTAAAGACAATACATAGAATGACAACTGTATGAAAATAAATGAAATAAATCTTGGCATTTAATGGAAATGGGTTATAATAGATATTAGTAGCGAAAGATGGCGAAAATTCAGAGAAAAACACAGCAAAAAGATAGTGAGAATAGAGATAGATAGAATAAAATATTTCATAAAACGGGGGAGTTTTAGAGATGATTTTAGGGATGAATGTAAGGACGAATAGAAGAACTGATTTTAGGGGATTTAAAGGAAAGATAATAAAGTTTGAATATAAAATAGGAATCAAGTTTATTAGCGTTGATTATGATTTGCAGGAAATTTTTGTTGCAGATTTAATTGGGGCTGGTGACTTGGTTCCTTTTTTGATTTTATAATATTTGAAGAGTAGTGAATGAAATTGATAAGGATATAAGCTGGTGTGACAAGTATTAGATAGAGTAAATAGTGACTTGATAATATTTATATGTTCATAAAAATTTAAAGCATAAAGATAAGGGGAACGAATGGACAATTTGGCAAGAGTAACTTCGGCTAAGGAAGTATTAGAAAAACAAATTATGGAATCAGTGAAAACTGGATTTATAGATAATTCATATGAATCATTAGAAGCGTATAGACCGAAATTGATTTATAACGATTGTGATAAAGGTAATACGGTACTTGCAAATATCACTAAGGAATTAGCGGAATGTGATTCATTTTGGTTTTCAGTTGCATTTATAACAAAAAGTGGGCTTGTAGTATTGAAAGAAACGCTTAAGGAAATAAGTGAAAAAGGTGTTCATGGGCGAATACTCACAACAGATTATTTGGCATTTAATGAGCCAGGTGCGTTGAGAGAGTTGTTAAAATTCTCAAACATAGAGGTGAAAGTATTTACAAAAGAACATTTCCATACGAAGGGATATATGTTCAAAAAGGGTGAAAGAAATACTTTTGTTGTAGGAAGTTCTAACTTGACCCAAACAGCACTCAAAGAAAATAAGGAATGGAATCTTAAAGTTACTTCACTAGAGCAGGGCGAGTTAATTCAGGAAACGCTTGGCGAATTCGATTTAATGTGGAAACAAGCAGAAGTGCTAACTGAAAATTGGATAAGTGAGTACGAAATAATCTATAGAGAAAGCAAAAAAATTAGAGATGCACAAAAAATAGTAAGAATTAAGCAGCATACGCTTGAACCAAATAAGATGCAAATAGAGGCGACTAGGAATCTTGAGGAGCTTAGGGAAGCTGGGCAAGATAAGGCGTTGTTGATTAGTGCAACGGGTACTGGAAAAACGTATCTTTCTGCATTTGATGTGGCTAATTTCAAGCCTAAAAAGATGTTGTTTTTAGTACATAGAGAGCAAATATTAAAACAGGCAATGGAAAGTTTTAAGGACGTTTTAGGGGAAGGAATAAAAGCGGGTCTGTTATCGGGAACAACTAAAAAGTATGATGCAGATTATCTTTTCTCAACAGTTCAAATGATGTCAAAGCCAGATATCATGCAAAAGTTTGGAGCGGGATATTTCGATTACATTTGTCTCGATGAAACCCATAGATCAGGCGCTGAAAGTTATCAAAGGATAATTAATTATTTTAAACCTAAATTTCTACTTGGAATGACAGCAACCCCGGAACGAACTGATGGATTCGATATATATAGTCAGTTTGATCATAACATTGCTTATGAGATTCGGTTACAGCAGGCAATGCAAGAAAAAATGCTTTGTCCATTTCACTATTTTGGAATTACAGAATTGATAATCGATGGAAATGTGATAGATGATACAACCGAATTTAAGTACTTGGTTTCAGGACAACGTGTGGACAACATAATTGATAAAATTGAGTTTTATGGACACAGTGGCGATAGAGTAAAAGGCTTAATGTTTTGCAGTAGAAAAGATGAAGCCAAAGAGTTATCAAGACTATTTAATGAGAGAAATTATCATACCATAGCATTGTGTGGAGATGATTCACAGGATGCAAGGGAAGATGCCAAAAGCAGACTTGAGCAAGATGAAATAGCAGGTAGTTTGGATTACATATTTACAGTAGATATATTTAACGAAGGTGTGGATATTCCAGCAATTAATCAGGTAGTAATGCTAAGGCCAACACAATCAGCAATTATATTTGTACAACAATTAGGCCGTGGCCTTAGAAAAGCGATGAATAAGGACTATGTAGTTATAATCGATTTCATTGGAAATTACGCAAAGAACTTTTTGATTCCGATTGCACTGTCAGGGGATAGGACCTACAACAAAGATGCAATCAGGAAATATATAGCTGAGGGAAACCGAGTAATACCTGGGTGCTCAACGGTGAATTTTGATACGATTGCGAAGCAAAGGATATACGCTACGATAGATACGGCTAACTTCAGTGACGTAAAATTAATAAAGGAAGAGTATAAGAATCTTAAGAACATGATAGGAAGAATACCTAAATTAACGGATTTTGAAAAATATGGTTCTATTGATGTTATGAGGATATTTGAAAATAAAAGTCTTGGCTCTTATCATAATTTCCTTAAAAAGTATGATGATGATTATAAGATAGAGCTAACGACAACCCAGGAAGAGATGTTGGCGTTTGTATCGCAAAAGATTGCAAATGGAAAGAGAATTCAAGAGTTGCAGGTACTAAAACGTTTGCTAAAATACCAAACAGGTATTATGAAATTAGTCGCTTCAGATTTGAAAAAAGATTATGGAAAGCAATTTACAATGGCTGCACAAGATAACGTGGCTAGAGTATTAACAAATAATTTTGTTACAAATGAAGCTGGAAAAAAGAGGTTTTCAAATAGTATCTTCTTAGAAAAAGATGGCGAAGATTACAATGCTTCGGCTACATTTGAAAAGGCAATTCAGGGAGAAAACTTTAATATACTACTGGATGAGCTTCTGGACTTTGGGATTTGTAGATATAACAGCATTTATAGTAAAACTTACAAGAATACTGACTTTGAACTATATCAGAAATATACCTATGAGGATGTTTGTAAATTGTTGAATTGGGATAATAATATGGTGGCGTTAAATATTGGTGGTTATAAGTATGATGAAAATACGAATACATTTCCAGTGTTTATCAATTATAACAAGGATGAATCGATTAATGATTCTATTAAATATGAGGATCGGTTTGTTTCACCATCAAGATTGATTGCGCTTTCGAAGCAGTCTAGAACCGCAGAATCTAAGGATATACAGCATATTTACAATGCGAAAGAAAATGGGACGAAGATATATTTGTTTGTGAGAAAGAACAAGGATGATAATACTTCGAAAGAATTCTATTTTCTTGGAGAGATGAATGCAGTAGGGGAGCCGAAAGAGATTGTTATGAAAAATGTGGATAAGAATGCGGTGGAGATTACTTATAAATTGGAGACGGCGGTTAGGGAGGATTTATTTGAGTATTTGGTGGAGTGAAAACAGAAGAAAAGAAGAGGAGAAATAATATGAATTATTATTTAGTGTTTCAAAATAAAAGTTATAAAGAAGAAAGTAATGGTGGTTATATTTGGGCTCCACAAAAAAATAAAAAAGGTGATGGAGAATTCCATTGGCATAATGTAGCAGGAGTGAAAAAAGGTGATGTAATATTACACTGTGTAAAACAGAGTATTGTTGCAATTAGTGAAGCTATTAAAAATGGTCATGAGGAAAAAAGACCAGAAGAACTTAAAGAACGTGGAGAATGGGATAATGAAGCTTGGCATGCACCCTTTAATAAAAATGGTAAAGGTAATCAAGGGTATTTATATGAAATTAATAAAGAATTATATGAATATATGTTTGTAGAAATGTTAAAAGAGAAGCAAGCAGAACGTATGAAATTATATTTGGAAAAAGTGATTAAGAGAATTTAATAACAAAATATAGTTATATTAAAGGTTCAAAATCTTTTCTAGGGAGGTAGTTATGAATACAACAATCACAGCAGTGATTACAGTTCTGGTCTTTTTGGGAACTATAATTTATAAGATTATTAGAAATGTTTGTATTAATTATGAAGATAGTTTTATGTTAACAATAGAAAAGAAGGTATTCAAGCGAATTACAGATTTTATAGTCTTGATATTTGCCTGTTCATGCTTTATCTTTTCTGAATTTATTATATGTAAAGATATTCGATTTAACAATAGTGTTATTAATATATTATTTATTATGTATTATATATTATGCTATCTATTTATATTGTTTGAGGTGATATTAGGATTTACAATTTCAATTAGATTAAAATCATTAACAGATAAAGTGAGCTTGGTTTTGAACAAAATGATTGCTGTTCTTGTGGTTTATGGAATTATTATTTTACCTTTGTGGGCTATATGCAATTCGATTTATAAAATAGATATGAATTGGTGGATAATGATAGCAATCACTTCTGTTTTTCTTAGTATTGTTTCAATATTACCGGCATTATTATATTCATTATTTTCGATTAGAGTTCCTTTGACTTTCGTGTTTTATGACAGTGATAAAGAGTGCAAAATGAAAATAATTTGTGCGGTTGATGAAAAGTGGATAAAATGTCAAATCTATGAAGAAAGCAGCGAAAATGATAAAAAATATTATTATAGTAAAGATAAATTATTTGAGTTTCCGATACAACAAGAGTTAAAAGGTATTGTAAAAAAATAAATGATAAACTTAATAAATATATGAAAAAAGTAACTGATATTTTGACTAAAATCAGTTGCTTTTTTAGTTGATTTTCAATGTTACTTTTTTGAAATTATTTAGCGTGTGACAAATGTGACTGGTAAAACTATAAAAAATATATTTGTTCGATAAAGTTTTCGCAATATTTCATGAAGAAAATCGTTGTAACTCGATAAGTTGTAGGTTAAGGAATTACGGGCAGATGGGTTCTTTTATGGAAAGAGTAAGTATCAGCCACATGTGTTGTCTGGAAAAGTGTATTGTGGCGGATGTGGTAGGAATATGGCGCATTCTTATCAGGGGAGGCCGAAGTTTTTATGTAATAGTCGGTTCTTTGGTAGTGGTGGCGGGGCAGATGATATGGTTGGTGATTTTGGAAGTACGGCTGGTAGACAAGAGATTAATTGTTTTGTTGGACCAGGTGGAGTTGATATTGGTGCTAGTGGTGTTGATAGTAATTGTACTTGTGGGTGTACGGATATGATTCGTGATGAGGACCTGGAGGTTATTGTTATTCGTGCCATTGAAGATGTGGCTAAGAAGGCTGTGAGTATGATAGAAGTTCAGAATACAGTAGGTAAGGTTGTAGGAGAGAAAAGACGGGGGTTGGAAGATGAGATAAATATGTTGGATGTGAAGATTGTGGAGTTAGATGAGGCGTTGATGGAGAAGTATGAGGAATATAGGGAGGAGAAGATTTTACGAGAAGATTATTTGGAACAGAAGGTCGAGATTGAGGCGAAAGTATCAAATATGAGAGAGAAGATTCAGCTGTTGGAGGTCCGCCTTGTCAATGGATTCGAGTTGCAGATTAAGGATGTTACGGGATTGGAAGTGTTGGGGAGGTATTTGAAGGTGGAGAAGCTGACGAAGGAGTTGGTGGATGTAGTGGTGGAAAGGGTTGTGGTTAGGAGGAAGCGACAAGGGGATGAATGGAAGACGGTGGAAGTAAAACTAAACGCGTAAAAAGTTGATTGAGTATTTGTTTATATAATACAGTATTATATGGTAATATTTTCATATTAGTTGTAAAATATAAGTTAAAGGATGTGACAAATATGGCAGATGAAAAGTATATTCCACAAACACAGTTTAGCATATGTAAAATTGATATTGGAAAAGTAAATGATACGTTTAAGCAGATAAAAGTGGTAAGTAATGAAGATATTAATATTACTACGTCAAAAGTTTTAATTAAATCTGTTTGTAAAATTATCAATGGCAAAAAATGCTTAGAATTAAAGGAATTCAACTATGAAGGATTTTATGGAGTTATATTTAAAACTGAACATATACCTGATTGGCAAGAGATGCTGGCATATATTATTAATAATTGTGTAGAGGGAATAAGTAGTAGTCACATTACAAATGTCAATGTTTCATATATTTTGTTATATCCTTACAAAGACGGAATATATGCAATGACTGGAGGATATGGTAATCACTATATTAGTAGATTTATTCAAAGAAACTATGGATTATATTTAATACCAAAGATTGTAAAAAAAGATGATCCTATTGTGAAAAGAGTTCTTGAAAATAATACTATGGGAAATAGATTATCAACACAAAGGGCAAACAGGGCAAATACAAGTATTTCTGTTGAGCAAGATTTAAGTAGTATTTATAAGGAATTATCAATAGAAGTTGATACGATTTTGGCAAGAGAATTAGGGATTTCTATAGTGGATAGCGAGAAAGATAAAAAAATAGGGATTGATAACAAGGATGCTATAATTATCAGACGCTCATTTTCAATCGAAGAATTAAAAAAGGTAATATCAAAATTATATATATTGGAAAATAAGAAAAGTAATTTTGCGATGAATTATATGATTACAACTAAAAAAAGTGGGATTAAAGATTCAGAGCTTGTTATGGAAATGCAAAAAAGATTTCAAGATGATCATTTTGAAAACTTCACAATTGTCGGGGACGATTACTGTAGCTATTATACGAATGCAACTAGATATGTTTTATCAAATGAAAATGATGAAATAATTATAGATAAAAGCTATCCTATTAATTTATCTGACGTTATTAAAATATATGATGAGACATACAATAGAACTTTATTCGGATTAAGCATAATGATAAAAAATGGAAGATTGTAACTTACAATAATGCTGGTAATATGGTTATGTACCCTACTATATTAATAAATGCTATGCAGGGATATTTCGAATTTAGTAAGATAGGAACCATGGTATATCTTCTTAATGGTGGATGGTATGTGTATGATACTACATTTAAAGAGTATTTGAATGTAGAGTTTCAAGAATTGTTTCTTGAAATGGAAACAAAAAGTAATTCAATTATTGAAAAGTTCAATTTAAAGAAAAATTATAAAAATGAAGATACTTATAATAAGTCTTTTTTACAAGACAAAAGCGTGATATTTGCACATACTACCCTTAAAGACAATATGGAAATTGCGGATTTGATCTTTTATGACAAGAATAACGTATATTTAATGCATAATAAAGGAAAGTTTAATGGAGAAGGTGCACGCGATCTAATAAATCAAATATTAGTTGCAAATGAATATTTGACTAGTAATTTAGGTGCAGATAGAGAAAAATTTTTGAATGATTATTATATAAAACTATGTAATAAAGTCCACAAAGAGCAGTTGACTATTAGTTTAAGTCAATTCTCAAATCTTTTTAATAAAAGAATTTGTTATATAGCAGGTTTTATGGAGGGATACAAAAAGTCATCACAAAGTTTATATGCTAAATTTCTAGTAGTTGAAATGAACAAGAAATTTCATGCAATGGGGCGTGGATTTATGCTTTTAGGGATAAAATAAAAGGAGGCGAATGAATGAATTTAGATTCTATTAAAGTTATGGCGCATGAATTATTAGAACAGTGCCATGTTGAAAATGATTACATTGAATATAAAAAATCAGATACATTTAAAGATAAAATATTGAAGACTGTTTGTGCTTATGCAAATAATTATATGAATCGAGAAATTGGGTTGTTATTTATCGGTGTGGAAGAAGTGGATGATAAGAAAACGGGAGCTAAGGCAGTACCGGTTAGGCCTATCAGTGGTATTGATATGAATAAAATTGAAAACGTTGAAAATAGGCTTAAGAATTTGTTATCTAATATCCACCCAAAGCCAAGCTATCATCTGATATCAGATGTAATTGACGAAAAGTACTACATTATTCTGGCGGTAGAACCAGGAAGTAATGGACCATTTATAACAAGTGAAAAAGCTGAAAGTGACAAAAATATTAATTTGAAACCAGCAAGATATATAAGAGTATCAAGAGATACAGTTGCACCTAATGTAATGCAGGAATTCGAATTATTGAAGAAGTTTGCGGGATATACATTTAGCTCAAGTTTACATGAAACGGCAACACTGGATGATTTGAACTATGAATATATGAGAGAATATCTGATTGCAACAGGAGCAGGAGAAGATATAAGAGAACTTTCTAAGAGGGACATGGCAAAAAGTATGGGGTTAATTAGTGAAAGTGAATTTGGTGGAATTCGTGCAAAGAATTTTGCAATATTAATGTTTGCTGATAGACCAGAAGTTTTTATTAAAGGTGCCCATGTAGAGATTATCAGAGAAACAGAAGATGGAACAGATAAGATGGAATCAAAAATATTTGATGGTCCAATCTGGATTCAGGCAAAGCAAGTTTCTAAATACTTCGAGGACAATATAATGGCTTCGTATACTGTTCGAAAAGATGATGTAATTGAGCATAAGATAATATATAATTGGCCACTTAGTGCATTTGAAGAACTAGCAACAAATTGTATTTTACACAAGGAATATAGTGAGCCTTATTACGTTGGAATATACGTGTACCCTGATAGAATAACTTTTATTAATCATAATCGTCCAGTGCCGCCAGTTACAATTGAGGATTTGAATAAAAAAACAAGTTTTGATGATAGAAAATATATAAATCCAGAAATCAAGGACATGTTTTTCTCATTGCATCTTATAGAGTCATATGGATCAGGTGTTCGTAGAGCAAAAAATTCATTACAGCAAAATGGTTCAAAACCAGTACAGTATCTCCCAGATAATGATACAGACAATTATACAAATGCAATCATTTATATTAATGAGGAATATAGGGCAATTCATGATAAGGAAATTGGGAATAAAATTAGTGGGGGTCAATTGAATTTAAAAAATGGACCCCAAAATGGACCCCAAAATGAACCCCAAAATGAACCCCAAAATGAACCCCAAAATATAAATAGTAAAGTGATAAATCGAAAAAAAGAAATAATAAAGCTAATTACTAAAGACAATTCTATATCGAAAGAAATGATGGCGAAACACATGGGATGTTCCCTTTCAACGATTAAACGTGATTTGAAAGAATTACAAAAAGAAGGTATCATAGTTTCAAATAATATTCGAACAGGCGAAAAATGGACACTAAAATCATAATTATAAAATGGAAAGGTTACCATGGATAGTCAATTTTATAAAAGAAATCATTATGTACCGCAGATGTACTTAAAAGCATGGAGTAATGATAATAAATAATATGGCAAAAAGGTAATATGTTATTACAAAGTAAAGTTAGAACCTGTTCGCAATAGCAAAGGTATTTTCACAACAAGGGGACCCAAATGAACAATATCACCAAAGACATATTCAAAGCCATCCACGAGGGAAAATGGCTTAGCATTGAGTATAGAAACAAAAAAGAAGAAGTCACAAAGTACTGGATTGGCATCAGAGAATTGAGGCCAGCTTCACGTACTTTGTTAGTTGATGGGCTTCACCTAGGTGAGAACACAGTGCTATCACTATCAATCTATATTGATTCCATCATATCTTCTTCTATAATCGATGGAACCTATTGTCCCGTTAATAACGTATTAATCGAAGATATCACATATAATCCTGAAAAATATCAAACCATATTTCAAAATATCGCAAATCTAAAGATTCTAAATTACTATTCAGAATGCAATCGCATGGATACCACTCCTTACAAATGTGAATACTCACTCCTCAAGTATTTTGATGATGAAAGTGCAATTGGAGATGATTTCAGCCTTTCCGATGAGCAATTCAAATATATTGTGAAGGAGTTCAGTAATAAAAACAAATCTCGTTCTTATTCGATAAAGAAACTGGCGTTGAATGTATTGAGTATTAATACAAAAGACGGATTATATGTGCTGGCATTTAGACTGCTAAATCTGGATGTGAAGAATAGAAAGTTCGTTCCCCAAAAAGATATTTCTGTATTGAGGGAATTTACAGTGGAAGGGAATAAGCAGAGTATAAGGCGTTTTTTAGATGCAGAAGACTACGAGCTCTTAAATGATTTCGAAACGAATCTTGAACTGATCAAAGACAAGATAACCCAGTATAGCCGCCATATGAATGGTGTGGATGATATGCCTTATTTAATTGCACTTGGATATGACATTAATCTGCCACTTGAAGAAGAATACAAGGCAATTGCAGATATGTACGAAAATGGTACTGCGCCTAAGCCAATCCAAGCATTTTTTGGAAATTACACACAAAGGTCCAGGGCAAAGAAGGATATTCCAATTGCTCTTCTAAATAAGAGAGTTAATTTGGACCAGCTGTTGGCAATCAACAATGGAATGAAGTTTCCGATAACCTATATACAGGGGCCACCTGGAACTGGAAAAACGAATACAATTATAAATACCATATCTACTGCATTTTTTAATGAGAAAACGGTTTTGTTTTGTTCCTATAATAACCATCCAATTGATAGTGTTTTCGATGCCTTGTGTAGCCTTGAATATGAAGGCCGTAATATACCGTTCCCAGTCATAAGACTCGGCAATAATGAAAAGCTGAAAGAAACATTAAAATACATCAAAAATATTTATGAAAAATGTAAGAACATTAAAGTCTATGATAAGACATTGGAAAAAAAGAAAGATTTTGAGATAGAAAGAACAGAGCAACTAAGGACAATTCTGGCGTTGCATGAAGAATCGATTGAATTAAAAGAGAGACGGGAAGCACTCGTCAAACTTGAGGGAAGTTATCAGCATTTGCATTTCCAGACTGAGCTGCAGGGTGAGCAGTTGGCACATTTAAATGAACGCTTAAAAGCCATAGGGGAATTAACGGATGACGATGCACAGGCACTTCTGCCAAGTGATTTAAGTCAATTTATAATGTATCTTTATTACACGTCAGCAAAATATATAAAGAGCATAGACGAGCCAAAGCATAATGATTTAAGGGCGATTCTTGAAATGGATTCAGAGGAAGATCAGGTTAGGGAATTTAATAAATATCTGAGTAAAGGAACGAATCTGAAGAAATTCATGAAGATTTTTCCTATTATGATAACAACGTGTATTTCTGCTCATAAACTTGGCGAACCGGAACCTTATTTTGATATGGTTATTATGGATGAAGCCAGCCAATGTAATTCAGCAGTTGCCTTGGTTTCGATTTTGCGCGGAAATAATCTGATGTTGGTAGGTGATCCACAGCAACTGAATCCTGTAATATTGTTGAGTAAAAGGGACAATCAGATTCTAAAGAAGCGTTATCATATTACCAATGAATATGACTACATAGAAAATTCCATTTATAAAACATTTTTGGCTTGCGATGCGGTCAGTGATGAGATTTTACTGCATAATCATTACAGGTGTAACAAAAAAATTATTGATTTCAACAATAAGAAGTTTTATAACAGTAAGTTGAAGATTATGTCTGCGTCCAAAGAAGAACAGCCTTTGCTATATGTAGATGTTAAGGACAATACTACGGATTATAAAAACACTTCACCTGCCGAAATCCAAGAAATCATTAAATTCGCTGAGTTAAATAAGGACAAGGAAATAGGGGTAATAACACCTTTCGTCAATCAAAAAGATCGGATAAATAGCGCATTGAAGGAGAACAATCTTACAAACGTCAGCTGTGGCACTGTTCATGCTTTCCAAGGAGATGAAAAAGAAGTTGTAATATTTTCGCTTGCGATTACAGATAAGACAACAAAGCAGACTTATGATTGGTTAAAATGCAACAAAGAGTTAATTAATGTTGCAACTTCCAGGGCAAAGGAAAAACTCATCATAATGTCTGCAGATAAGGATCTTGAACGTCTTCATAATGAAAAGGAAGAGGACGATTTGTATGATTTGGTACAATATACAAAGTCTAATGGATCATCTGCAGTGGCGTCTAAAGAGCAGAATTCAAGGGCATTGGGGATAAAACCATACTCATCAGAAACTGAAAATGTATTCTTGGAAAATTTACGCCATGCATTGGACAACGTGATAGGAAGTTACCGCAAGTGCAGGGTTGAACATGAGGTTGCCATTAATCATGTGTTTGGAGAAAATCTGGCTGGAAGCGATTTGTTTTTCACCGGAAGATTTGACTTTGTTGTATATGAAAAAGTTGAAAAAGGGAAGGAAATGCCTATTCTAGCAATTGAACTGGATGGTCACGAACACTCAGAAGATGAAGCAGTTATGCGTAGGGATAAGAAGAAAAATGAGATATGTAGGACACATGGGTTTGAACTGATTCGAGTTGAAAATTCCTACGCAAGAAGGTACTATCACATAAAGCATATTTTAGGGGCGTATTTTAAGAGTATGAAATAACATATGGAACAATTTATATTATGATTCAAAGGAGCAAAGAATAATATTTAGAGAAATGTTTTATTCCTAAAAGTAAGATGGTTAGTTTTATTAATGTAAGTGTTTACGAATCGTTACAATCCAATCACAGTTGTAATTTAAATAATTACGTTGTATAATACCCATATTATTAGCCGTTTTGTGATTTGAAGTGAGGAAGAAATATGATTAATGGAGTAATCTTTGATATGGATGGTCTTATGTTTGATACAGAACGTTTATCAACAAAGGCTTGGATACATACAGCAACACAATTAAATATTGATATACCAATGGAATTTATAAATAGTTTAAAAGGCGTATCTGCATTTTACTGTAAACAACTATTTCAGAATAGGTTTGGCCCTAGTTTTGATTTTGAATACGCTAGGTCACTAAGAACAGAACATATGAATCTTGTGATTAAAGAATCGGGCATACCAATAAAAAAAGGACTTATAGAGTTACTTAGTTATCTAAAGTCTAATAGTATTGTAGCAGCAGTGGCTACCTCAACCAATCATGTATTGGCAGAAAAAATGCTTAAAATGGCAGGAGTGTATGATTATTTTGAGACGGTAGTTTGTGGAGATTCAGTTGTAAAAAGTAAGCCAGAACCAGATATTTATTTGAAAGCGCTTCAAATAATAGGGAAGAGTTCGGATGAATGTTTTGTACTAGAGGATAGTCCCAATGGAATCGGTGCAGGATATGCAGCTAAAATAAGAGTAATACATATTCCCGACGAGATAGTGATTGAAGATGATGTTAAGAAAAAAGTATTTAAAATCTGCTGTGATTTACAGGAAGTTATAACATGTATTGAGAAAGAAAATAATGTACGATAGAATAGTGTACGCTAGAAAAATGTACGCTAGAAAAATGTACGCTAGAAAAATGTATGATAGAAAAATGTGAAATAGAAAAATGTGAAATAGAAAAGAATATGAAATTAAAAAGAATGTGAAATAGAAATAATGTAAGTCAAAAATAATAAACGACAAAAAATAATGTTAGATGGGTGATTTTGATGAATATATATGATATAGCGGCAGAAGCTAAAACTTCCATATCCACAGTATCCCGTGTTCTTAATAATAAAACGAATGTGAATCCTGAAATCAAGAAGCGTGTAGAGGACATTCTTAAGAAATATGACTATAAACCTAGTGCAATTGCAAGAGGAATGGTCAGTAAAACAATGAAAAGCATCGCAGTTTTAACTGCTGATGTACGGGTTTCTCATTATGCAAGAATCGTACATGCAATTGAACATGAATTTAGTAAGAGTGGATATAATGTAAATGTATGCAATACAGGAAATTCAAGAGATGAGTGTATAAAGTATATTAATATAAATGCTGAGAAGCAAGTCGATGGAATTGTTTTGATTGGCTCAATATTTAACGAGTTAATCAATAGTGAAGAGATAATTAGTACAATTAATAATATACCAGTGGTTATTGCCAATGGACATGTTGATGGAAGCAATTTTTATTCAGTAATGGTGGATGATAAAAATGCGATTAGAAGTGCAGCAGATTATTTATACGACAAAGGATATAAAGACTTATTATATGTGTGTGATATGGATACAGCCAGCGCAAAGACTAAGGTAAATGGATTTAAGGAGTCTTTGAAGTTAAGAGATATCCTAGGTGTTGATCAGAAAATCATAAAGACAATATATGGAATTGAAGGCGGAAAAGAAGCAGCAGATATAATAATTGATTCTGGAGTTAAGTTTGATGGAGTAGTATTCGGTGAGGATATTACTGCTATTGGTGCAATGAAACAATTCAAAAAAAGAGGTTATAAGATACCAGAAGATATTGCCATAATAGGGTGTAACAACTGTCAGGAAACTTTAATATGCGAGCCTGAGTTGACAACAATAGATAATAAACCTGAGTTGCTCGGGAAATTATGTGCTGAAATTCTACGCAATATAACAGAAGGAAAAACTCCTGAAAAAGGGATATCTATTCAAACTGAGATTATTGAAAGAGAAAGTACATAGAAAATACTAGTATGGTTTTCGTTATGACACTTAAAATAATGCTAATCTATATGCTTATTAAATAGATTTTATTTATAAAAGTATAGATGATTTAAAAAGAGACAAAATGTATCATCTTGTCTCTTTTTTTAATAACAGTAGAAAAGCGCTTTCATATATTGGATAATATTCATAATAAATAATTTATATATATAAAATAATTGCAGAATATATGTGCAAATTGCACAAAGTATTAAAAAATATTAATAGTATGTTGACAATAACACATACATAATATATAATTGGGAATATGAAAAAGCGCTTTCACAAACACTTAAGCAGAATGGCTAATTACTTAAGTAAATAACTAACAACATACAACTATATTACACAAGAACAACTAATAATTTACACAAGGAGATTAATAATGAGAGTAAACTATGATGATTTAGTAGAAAAATTCAAAGTAATTTTGGTATCAAGAGGATTTTCAGAAGAGAATGCAATGAATGCTGCAACAGTATTTGCAAAGAATAGTTTGGATGGTATTTATTCACATGGTGTCAATAGATTTGCAAGAGTAATAGAATATTTGGATAAAGGTGAAATTGATTCAACAGCAATTGCAACTTGTGAGATTCAGATGGGTGCTTTTGAAAGATGGAATGGACATAGAGGTTTTGGACCACTCAATGCCAAAATCGCAATGGATAGAGCTTGTGAACTCGCTAAAGTCAACGGAATTGGTCTAGTTGCATTGGGTAATAATAATCACTGGATGCGAGGTGGTACTTATGGATGGCAGGCAGCCGATCAAGGTTGTATTGGAATCTGTTGGTCAAACACCATGCCTAATATGCCAGCTTGGGGTGGAAAAGACAGGAAAATTGGCAATAATCCATTTATAATGGCAATTCCAAGAAGTAATGGAAAACATGCAGTAGTTGACTGTGCAGTTTCACAGTTCTCTTATGGAAAGATTGAAGAAGCCAGACTTAAGGGAAATCAACTTCCGGTTCCTGGTGGATATGATACCAATGGGAATTTAACAACTGATCCAGCTGAGATTGAAAAAACATGGAGAGTAGTTCCAATGGGTTATTGGAAAGGAAGCGGAATATCAATTGCATTAGATTTGATTGCAACAGTGCTTACGAATCAAAATTCTGTTTCAAAGATTGGCACCTTTGGTGATGAAGTTGGTTTGACACAGATTATGATTGCGATTGATCCTAGTAAAGGGAATACCACTGCAATTACTGATAGCATTGTGAATGAGATTTTGGCTGATATCAAATCCTCAGAAGCTGTAACAGAAGGCGGAGAAGTGTATTATCCAGGTGAGCTTGAACTGAATACCAGATATGAAAATTTGGCGAATGGAATTCCTGTCATTGACGAGGTTTGGGAAAAGATTATCTCTTTAGAAAAATAGAAAATAAAAAACACGAAACATAAATGGGAAGGAAAAGGTACATAAAATGGAATATATTATTGGCGTTTTAATATTAATCACCTTTGTTTGCTTAGCGATTTATGCAGCAAGGGGTGGGAACTTAATGATTGGAATGTTGGTTATGGCAGTGCTTTGGACTGTATTACCAATGATTGGATATAAGTTTATAACGAATCCAGATTTTATTGCAGCGAATCAGAAAATTATAAATATTACTTGGATTCAAGCATTTACTAAAGTTTTTCAAAGTGGTCCAGAAGGATGGGGAACAGTTCTTGTAAATGTTGTATTTGGCGCATGGTTTGGTAGGGTTTTACTTCAAACAGGAATTGCATCCACTCTAATTCGTAAAACCACAGAACTAGGTGGTGATAAACCAGCAATCACATGTATTTTACTATCTTGCGTAACAACACTAGTATTCTCTTCTCTATTTGGAGCAGGTGCAGTTGTGGCAATTGGAGTTATTATATTACCGATCTATATGGCACTTGGAATTCCAAAAGTATTGTCAGTATGTGTATTTATGCTGAGCATTGGAGCAGGTATGTTCATTAATCCAGTATTATTTGGACAGTATACAGCGTTCTTCCTAAATGAAAGTGGAAAAGCAACCTATACTTATGAAACATATATTCAATGGGGTGGAATAGCTTTAGCAGTACAGTTAGGATTTACAATCTTATTGGTTCTTTTCAGTATGAGAAAGAAAAAAGTTCATACTTGGGCAGCTGATAGACCAGTAAGGCAAAAGAGAAACTACGCTCCTGGAATATCTCTTTTGACACCATTTATTCCAGTTATTTTGCTTATATTTTTCAAAGTACCGATTATTCTTGGATTTTTGTTGGGTGGATTCTTTGCATTATTTGTATGTGGAAAGTTAAAAACCTTTAGCGGTGCCTGTAGAGTTTTTAATAAAGATTTTTTTGATGGTGTAGTTGATACAGCACCATTGGTAGGATTCCTTCTTATGGTTCCAATGTTTAATAAAGCAGCTGAATTGTGTATTCCATATTTTAATGCATTGCTTGGCGGGATTGTTCCTAATAATACGCTTGTAATCACTCTTGTATTTTGTCTATTGGCTCCATTGGCATTATTTAGAGGACCATTTACCTTATTTGGATGTGGTGCAGCGACTCTTGGTATATTAAAAGGAATTGGATTTTCTACAGGATATTTGGCACCATTAATGATAGCATCCACAACTGTAATGAATGTGTCTTGTTGTATTACACAGTCATGGATCGTATGGGGCATTGGTTATGCTAAAATTTCCACAAAAGAATTTCTGAAGATGAGTATTATTACAGGTTGGATAATCTGTTGCATCCTACAGATTATTACTTACGTGATGTTTGGTTAATGAAAAGGAGAATTATATCATGGATAGAAAAATGGTAAGAATGGGAATTGATGTGGGTGGTACTCACACAAAAGCAGTGGCAATTGATAACGCAACTCATCAGATTATTGGTAAATCATCAGTGAAAACTACACATAATGATAAAACTGGCGTAGCAGCTGGGGTTGTGGCAGCATTTCAAAATTGTCTCAAGGAAAACGATATAGCTCCAGAAGATGTAATATTTGTTGCACATAGTACTACTCAGGCTACAAATGCTTTGATTGAAGGTGATGTGGCAACAGTTGGTGTTATTGGAATGGGTTTCAAAGGTATTGAAAGTATTCTGTCAAGACCGCAATCGAGATTGAGAAATATTGATCTTGGTTCAGGTAAAAAAATAATTATTAAAAATAAATATATTAAATCTCAAGACATAGATAGAAAAACGGTAAGAAGAGTAGTCGAAGAATTACAAAAACAGGGTGCAGAAGTAATCGTTGCATCAGAAGCATTTGGAGTAGATGATATTGCAGGTGAGCAGTTTGTATATGATGTTGCTCATAATGAAATGGGTCTTGAAACTACAATCGCTTCCGATATCACAAAACTTTATGGACTGAAAAGAAGAACTAGAACTGCCGCAATTAATGCAAGCATACTTCCTAAAATGCTCAACACTGCAAACTCCACAGAAGAGGGAGTTCGTAAGGCTGGTGTATCTGTTCCACTCATGATTATGCGTGGTGACGGTGGTGTAATGGAAATCAATGAAATGAAAAAAAGACCGGTTCTCACAATGCTTTCAGGACCTGCAGCTAGTGTAATGGGATCCCTTATGTATTTAAGAGCATCGAATGGTGTCTACTTTGAAGTAGGTGGAACTACAACGAATATTGGGGTTATCAAAAATGGACGCCCTGCAATTGATTACTCAATCGTAGGTGGACACAGAACCTATATCAGTTCACTTGATGTTCAGGTGTTAGGCGTGGCTGGCGGAAGTATGATACGAGTGAATAAGAATGGTGTTCATGATGTAGGACCACGATCTGCACATATCGCAGGACTTGACTATGCAGTTTATACCGATGAAGCAGAGATAGTTAATCCACAACTTGAATTTTTCTCACCCAAAGAAGGTGATCCAGATGATTACGTGGCAATTAAACTAGCCAGTGGTAAGAGAATTACTATAACTAATAGTTGTGCCGCTAACGTACTCGGTCTAGTGGAACCTACTGATTTTTCTTATGGTAATATCAATTCAGCGAAAAAAGCAATGCAGCCAATTGCTGATTATATTGGAGTAACTGTTGAAGAGGTTGCGACTCAGATACTCTCAAGATCCTATGAAAAAATAAAACCTGTTATTATGGGGCTTGCAGAAAAATATAAGTTAGAACATGATCAAATCTCTTTGGTAGGAGTAGGTGGTGGTGCGAAAGCACTGATTGGATTTTGTTCAGATAAAATGAATATCAAGTATAGTGTTCCTGAGAATGCAGAAGTTATTTCATCAATTGGTGTTGCACTTGCAATGGTAAGAGATGTAGTTGAGCGAGTTGTGCCTAATCCAACATCAGAAGATATAAAGCGTATTAAAATTGAGGCAATTAATATGGCAGTTGAAAGTGGTGCGGAACCAGGTTCAGTTGAAGTTCATATTGAAATTGATTCACAGACATCAAAACTTACTGCAATTGCAATTGGTTCCACAGAAGTTAAAACCACGGATCTTCTTAAAGAATGTAGTCAAGCTGAGGCGAAAGCACTTGCGTCAGAAGATCTTAGGGCTAAGTTGGAAGATGTAAAACTAGTAGGACAGACGAATAATTTCTATGTATTTAGCATTGAAAATAAGAGCAAGAATCCACTAAGAATTCTTGATAAAAAAGGATTTATTAAAGTCCAAAGAACAGATGGTAATGTACGTATAACAAAGGCTACTTCCTACAGAAGTATTGTTACAGGAATGTGGGAAGAACTGTCAATATTCAAAGCTGATGCAATACTAAGACCAGATTATTACATATGTGTTGGGGCAAGAGTAATGGATTTTAATGGTTCTATTGATTTAGAACAGATTTTAATGCTTATGGATATTGAAATGCAAATGGTTGATGGTAATGAAGATGTAATTATTGTTGGTGCTAAGAATCAGTTATAAAAATAAAATATAGGTTAAAATAAGAATTGTTGATTTACAGCTAATGTTCAACTAACTTGTATAGCAAAAGGAGTTATTATGATGCTAAGTGATAATGGAAAAAGTCTTATCAAATCAATTTTTGGAAGTTCAACATCGGCTGTCAGCATTCTAGAAGAAAGCAAGACCGTGTTACCCCTTACTATGATCATTACTAATTTATTAAAACTTTCTGATGAAGATTGGGGAATGTATGCATTTTCAAAAGAACCACTAGACGGAAAATTTGATTTGACAGAAAAAAGAGAATATATTAAAAAATCAACCCAATGTGGTGTATATGAGGCGGTTTTAATTTCGGCAAAGTATGAAAATCATACAATGGAAGATATCGCTAGCAATTTGGAACTTGAGGTTGATACCCAGGATATGCCAAATGGTGGAGATTATGTTATATTTGCTCAATATATGGAACCCAAAAAGATCACAATTTTTATGGATACCATTAAAAAAGCAGAACCCTTAATTAAGGATCAAGGGATAAAAGAACTGTTAGGAGATATTGATATCTATCATTTATTATTAGCCCATGAGATATTTCATGGTATAGAGTTTCATAAAAAGAATACCATATATACTCAAACTGAGAAAATTGAACTTTGGAAAAAACCATTTTCTAATCTATCTAGAATTATATGTCTTGGAGAGATTGCAGGCATGTCTTTTGCTAAAGAATTATTGAAATTGAACTATTCTCCATTTGTTTTTGATGTAATTCTGATGTATGGATATAACAAGGAAGCAGCCACAGCCCTATATGAAAGTATTATAGAAATAGTAAATGATACCGAATATAAAACCGAATATAAAACAAACTAAAAAATCCATAGGTAAAAGACTAATAATAAAATTTAGAAGGAGTAATTATGCTTACAACAACATTAAAATTAGCAGATAAATATAATTATTTGGAAGAAAAATTTAACATAGCATTTAATTTTTTAAAGAATGAGAATTTAATGGAATTGCCATTGGGAAAAGTTCTTATAAAAGGTGATGATATATTTGCAAATGTGCAAGAGTACACGACAATGCCAGCCAGTGACTGTAAATATGAAGCTCATGACAAGTATTTTGACATACAATACGTAGTTAAGGGAAAAGAACAATTCGGATATGCTTTAAGACATGGTATGGAAACACAAGCGCCATATGATGCAGATAATGATTTGGTTTTTTTCAAGGAACCAAGTAGTGGTGGTAGTATTTTGTTAAGTACTGGAGATTTTGCAGTAGTTGCGCCAGAAGATGCACACAAGCCAAGATGCATAGATAATGAACCTTGCGAAGTAAGAAAAATCGTAGTTAAGGTAAGAGTATAGGAGGATAATTTTATGAAGATGACATTTCGCTGGTACGGTGAAGGTAATGACAGTGTTACCCTAGAACAAATCCGTCAAATTCCTGGTTGTGTTGGGTTGATGGGTGTTCTTGATCAATATAAAGCTGGAGAAGTATGGCCTCTAGATGTGATAAAAGACTATGTGAAGCATGTGAATGAACAGGGACTAGAAGTAGAAGTGATTGAAAGTGTAAATGTTCATGAAGATATAAAAATGGGACTTACAACCCGTGATCAATACATTGAAAATTATATACAGACCATTAGAAATCTGGCACAGTGTGGAATTAAAGTTATCGTATATAACTTTATGCCAGTATTTGATTGGCTAAGAACTGATCTGGCACATGAAATAGGTGATGGTTCCAATGCTTTGTTTTATGATGAAGAAGATTTAAAAGGAACAACTCCACTAAAATTAGTTGAAGATACAATTAAAAATTGTAATGGTTTCACTCTTCCTGGTTGGGAACCGGAACGCTTAAAAGAACTTGAACATACTTTAGAGATCTATAAAAATATAAATGAAGAGAATCTTCTTGAAAATTATAAATATTTTCTAGAACGAGTAATTCCCGTATGTGAAGAATCTGGTATCAGAATGGCAGTTCATCCAGATGATCCCGCTTGGCCATTGTTTGGGTTACCAAGAATTGCACATTCACAAGAGGGTTTTGATAAGATTGTGAAATTAGTGGATAGTCCAGCCAACAGCCTTTGTCTATGTACAGGGTCACTTGGTTCTTCACCAGATAATAATATTCCTGAAATTATTCGTCATTTTGGTGAAATGAATAGAATTGCCTGTGCCCATGTAAGAAATGTAAAATATCTGGGTTATAGAAAATTTAGAGAGTCATCACATTTATCCTCAGACGGAAGTTTGGATATGTATGAAATTATGCGTGCATTTTTTGAAACTGGATTTGATGGCTGTATAAGGCCAGATCATGGTAGAATGATATGGAATGAGAAGGCAAGACCTGGATATGGATTGTATGACAGAGCTTTAGGGATTGCTTATCTGAATGGGATTTGGGAGTCGCTGCAAAAAAAATAGGATTATTGTCAGGTGTCCCCAGTGAATCATAAATTATGATTCACTGGGGACACTTTGACATGCGCTCGTCTTTAAAAGAGATGCTTGTAATGAGTTTTTTTAAAAGTACAAATCAAAGCTATTGGACATATTGTCGTGGGAAGACCGATAGTGTGTATGTTTTGCAACTAATATTACTATGAAGATTTGTGGTTAGGTGGTATAATTGGTTAAAATTGGGAAAATATTATGCGATGAGAGAGGATTTTCTCTTGTTATTGTTTATGAAAAGGGGTACGGATTTGAATGAAAATGTGGATTATAGAATAGATGAGAACGATTCTTGAATTAATGAAAGTATTTGAGATGGATAAGTATAAAAACATTACAATATCCGAATATTCACTGGGAATGAAGAAAAAAACACAACTTATGTGTTCTCTTATTTTAAAACCTAAACTTCTTCTCATGGATGAATATATTTCAGGTTTAGATCCAATAAGTTTAGCTGTAATAAAAAAAATCCTGATAGAGTATGCCAATAAAGGAAATGCAATTATATTGTCGACGCATATGCTAGATGCAGCTGAGAGATTTTGTAATCGTGCTATCATTATTGATGATGGGGAGATAATAGCAAAGGAAGAGAATTTGAGCTCAATAAAAATGAAATATAACTCCCTTGAAGAATATTTTATATCCACAACTTTAAAATAACTTTGTTTATCATGGAGTTCGTAAGGAAAAATTGAAGAGGGACCATGGGGTGTAAAGTGCGATCATATTTCTGGTCGCGCTTTCTTATGTTGTTTTCTGTTTCTTAGATTCTATATCTACCCATTATGTATCAATCCCCTCATTTTTTGGAATAGGATGTACCAGATCCATAGGAATATTGTCATCATTTATGATATCTGTACTATATCCAGCGGCGTTTAGTGCTTTACAAATCTCTTTATTTATATTCATATCAGCAGTGCTAATGATGGCTTTTAAACAGTTAAATGGATTTCCTGGCTGCCCATTTGGGGTAGCAGAGGTCCCAATGTTATAATTATTTATCTGATCACCTAAACTGGCAAATAGCATATGATGCCCCTACATTGTTTCCTAAACAATTATCAACAATGCCCTTGCTACATAGCTTTAGAATATCAATATAACTTAATTTTCCTTACTGAACAATAAAACCTTTGTAAATGAATAAGATTAGGCAGGAATGATGAGAAACGATATTGAAAATGAACTAGGCTATCTTTTTCCTCTATCAAATTGACAAACTAACACTGTTAGTTTAGAAGGAGGGTTTAAGTAATGGGCGCAAAAGGATTAACAAAAGAAATAATTATTGCTGAAGCTGTAGCTTTCATTGAGGAGACTGGACAGCCGGAAGTTTCTCTACACGAATTAGCTCGTAGGTTAGAAATAAAGACACCGTCTTTATATAATTACATCAAAAACACAAAAGAATTGCAATATGCGGTTTTTCAATTTGCTATTGATAAATTTGTAGCTAATCAAATACTTGCTACAGAAAATAAGAATAAAGATGAAGCTGTAAAAGCCTTTGCAGACGCATATTATTCTTTCGCCATAGAGAATAAGGGTCTGTACCAACTTATCATGTCAATGCCGTCCAAAGAAGATGATATGGAAAAGAAAATGGCAGTACCATTATTGAATATTGTAGTTTCGATTCTTTCAGACTATGCTTTGACAGAAGAAACAATCGCTCACTGGCAGAGAGTATTTCGTGCGATTCTTCACGGATTCATTTCTCAGGAATATTTGGGCTATTTTTATTATTACAACGATATCGATTTGAAGAAAAGTCGTGATATTGCTGTCCAATGCTTTCTTGATGGACTACATGCAGAAATAAGTTCCCGGAATTTGGAGTGATTATGGTGGCTAGATTTCAGTATTGTACTTTAAACTGGCTTAGAGATGATTTATTTTTAAAGGAGAAAAAAGATGAAAACAAAAGGTAAAATTGGTATAAGACTTTTATTTTATTTTGGTGGTTTAATTATTATGACATTGGGTGTGGCTATTTCGGTAAAATCAGATTTGGGTGTAACGCCGATTAGTTCTATTCCTTATACAATGACTGTTGTAACTGGAATGGATTTAGGCATTGCAACGATGATTTTTTCCGTTTTTGTTGTACTACTCCAGATATTGTTGCTTCGAAAACAATATAAGCTTATTAATTTATTACAGATTCCTGTAGGTATTTTATTTGGTGCTTTTTTAACCTTTGGTGGTGAATTAATGATTTTTCTGCCAAATCCTACAAACTTTACTATTAAATTTATCATAATGTTAATTAGTACAGTATTTGTAGCACTTGGAGTTTTTTTATATGTACCTACAGGTTTTATTTCATTAGCACCAGAAGGTTTCCTGCTTATAGCTTCCAAAATAACAAAAACAAAATTCTCCACAGTTAAGGTTATTTGTGACGTTGCTATGGTTATTATTTCATTAGTTACCTGCCTTATAGCCATTCATTCTCTTGGCAGTGTTGGTATCGGAACCATAGTGGCAGCTCTGCTTGTTGGCACAGAAGTAAAAATGATGACAAAATATTGGGGAAAATCGAGAGATAAAATACTGGGTGTAAATAATGAATCAAAGAGTCCAGTTAATAATAATCCATTAATTAATATTATGGAAAAAGATGTGTATATGATTAAGAGTAATGAATCAATTGTAGAAGCGTTGCGAATGATGAATGAAAAGAAGGTTAGTGGACTTCCTGTAGTAGATCAAAATGAACATCTAGTAGGTTTTATTTCAGATGGAGATATTATTAGACATTTATCTTCTGAACATTCTATTTTCGTTAATTCGGATTCTTTTGATAAGTTGAAATTCAATACAGCATAAGATAGTATTTTAACAAAAAATGTATTAAGTATAGCTGAAAAAAGAGTGATTACGGTAAATGCAACAGATGATTTAGGTGAGGTATGCTACAAACTGGCAGAAAATGGATTGAAAAAAGCTCCGGTAATACAAGGAGAAAACATGATAGGCATTATTAATGCAAGTAACATAATTAAATATGCAGTCAGCTTGATTGATAGAAAGTAAAATAGTATTCCATGCTATGACACATACCTTTTCCAAGTTGGACAACAAAACATTTCCACAGAATATGACTGCAAGGGTAGATAATAAGATATACATAGTGAAGGGCCACGCATATTTCTCCAACAGCATTAATCCCTCCAAAGTAGTTTTGTGTATTTACACGTTCTACTTTAGAGGGATTTTTTAACCTTTTTAATTCTTTTTCTTAAAAAGAATTACTTGATCCCATATAATATCAAAGATATAGGGACCAACCATAGCAATTTTATCCAAATAAACTCTAAATAAAACTCTGGCATCTTTGTTATTATCAACTCCATAGGCTTTCCCAAGTGGGTTTCCTGTGCTGTAGGGAATAATAACGACGTTTTCTTCATCTGCTTTTCTTGCCATTTTATATACATAATAGTTTTTGGCAGATTCAGATTCTGGTGGAAAATATGGAGTGGCAGAATCAGGAAATTGGACTGTACTGAATGCCCCAGCAACTCCATTAAAATATTCGGCTCCGTAAAAACTCGCATTAGAATAGATCGCTTTTCCAGTTTGATTATGATTTATACCATAAATAATCAAAAAATCATCATCATTTGTTAGTTGAAAATCTTTTGCCTTAAAATACACAGCATCTCTATCATCTCCATAAATATTAGTATCTCTTAATATGGCATTAAAATTGTCTGGAATTCCAATTAATAAATCAAGATCTGTTGGCTCGTAATCTGTACCGCTGTATCTTTTTATGATTTCATTTCGTAGATGGTCTAAATCATTTCTTGAGTTTGGAACAATCTGGTATTCTGTAATGCCTGTTTCTCTGATTTTAAGGGCTGGTATCGGCCAGGGTTGAATATTAGCGAGAGGAATTTTAGGTGTGATTCGAAAAACCTTTAAATAGTTATCAATATGATTCAGATATTGGTTACCAATCGATTGGCTTTCCCATAATGCCATTCTCATCATAAATGTAAATGTATCCTTACCCGCTTCCAATCCCATGTGTACCAGATCCATAGGAATATTGTCATCATTTATGATATCTGTACTATATCCAGCGGCGTTTAGTGCTTTACGAATCTCTTTATTTATATTCATATCAGCAGTGCTAACAATGGCTGTTAAACTGTTAAATGGATCTCCTGGCTGCCCATTTGGGGTAGCAGAGGTCCCAATGTTATAATTATTTATCTGATCACCTAAACTTGCAAATATCATATGGTAAAAACCAGTTTCATCATCACCACCAGTTATATATTCACTGTAATCTTTATTCTGTTTGTTTTCTACAAATCCAAGATAACTTCGAAAGCAATAGTACAAGGCAGGCGGAGGGGTGGTTCCAACCACTACAATAGCTTCGTCGGGACGAAGCTTATTAGCAAATCCAGGTGCTAAATAATTAATATTGGGAGGATAGGTATTGGCATCATTAGGACTATATCCAATCCAAGCATCCTGTCCTGCTGAAGGAATTTGGTTCGGTGCTGGTGGAAGCAGGCATACAGCATATGGTGCACCTACATTGTTTCCTAAACAATTATCAACGATGCCCTCGCTACACAGCTTTAGAATATCAATATAACTTAATTTCCCTTCCTGAACAATAAAACCTTTGTTATCTAATATTGATATAAAATCTGTAATATTACTATTACTTTCCACATTATTGATAGAACAGGTTAAGTTCTGTGGTAAGTTAGCGTTATGCATAAGTACATTATAGTAATAAGGACACGGGTATTTTTTACAAAGATCACAAGGGGAAAAGTCACACATTGGAGTCTTATTATAACTAGAAGTATTAGAGATAGTATTGGACATATTTTTCTGCCCTTCACAGATTTATATTATTTTATGTGAAAGGATTCTCAAATAGTATCTTCTTGGAAAAAGATGGTAATGTTTTCTTATTAGTTGTAAAATATGATGCATACAAGTATATTTGTTGAGTAAGGTTTAAGTATTCTTTATAAGAAATAGCGAAATACATGATTCAAAGGAGCAAGCAATAATGAAAAAAGTTTTGTTGATTTTAATAAGCATATTCATATTGATATTTATAATTGGTCTTGGGTGTTTCACACATTTTAAGGCAGAGCAGGAAGCGATAAAAAAGAATGATAAATTAGAAGCTGAAAAAGGATTTGAGGAACTGATTTTATTTTGCAATGAAAATCATGATGATATTGAGGAGATATCAGTGGAAGTGAATAAAATTATCAAAGACAATAGTTCAATTAACTATGCAGGGGATATTGTCAGTCAGATCACGAATCCTAAATGGAAACAGCTATCGAAACAATTACAGATAAGTTATCCTGAAGATTTTAATTTATCCTATAATATGGTAAGCTATCATGATTATTCCCGTCAGAAAAAGGGACCATATTCATTGTATGTAGTATATTTTAATGAATCAGAAGAAAATATTCAAAATTATTTATCAGGCAGATTCGTTTCTCCAAGTCGATATACAAAAGTCTCCAATCATTTGTATGTATGCTTATTTGAAACGCAACTAGTTTGAAAATGAGGAAAGTGTTGGTATAGTTATAGTGATTTATAGTTACAATAGTAATACATTTATATCATATTGACCTAGTTGATCTAAATGTTTAGATAAAATAGTTAGGGGTATGAATGATGGGAAAAATGAATAATAGAAAAAAGCAGATAATGGTTTCATTATCGATATTATTAGTAATTATTATTGTAGTTGTAATTGTGGTTATCTTTAAAATGAAAAAAAGTAGTGATATAGAAGGAACCTTTGTTGATTCAAAAATAACAAATGAAACAAAAGTAGTTTATGAAAATAAAACATTGGAGAATACCAATAGTACGGATTATGATGAATATACAACGATTTCAAATGAAGAAACGAAAGCTAATATGAAGTTATAGTGGAATTAATGTATACTTCAAAATGTGAGGGGAAAATATCATGAAAGACAAAAAAATAATAGTGCAATATACGGCTCTGACATTTTGCATAGCCTATCTTGTGTCAGGTACGTTGATTGTTCTTGGGAATTTCGGATATACGGTTTACAATTGGGTTAACACGTTACAGCAATTCGCGATGAATATTCCCTTTGGAATCTATATTTTGTCGCCCGCGATTGCTTCATATATCGTTCTGAAGAAAAACAACAAAATAGCAGGTTTTAAGGAATGGTTGCAAACTGTTTTTTATGCTAAAAATAATATATTACTCTATTTGTTCGTAGTTGCAGGGCTTGCGCTGTATTTTTTCATACATATTGTAGTTTCAGGGAGCGCCCCAATGGGGCTTCCATTTTATACGTTCTTCCTTTCCTTGCCTGGTGGTCTTATTATTGGTGGTTTGGAGGAATCTGGCTGGATGTACATCTTGCAGCCCGCACTTGACAAAAAATATGGTTTTGTTTTATCTTCTATTTTTGCTGGAATCATTTGGACTTTTTGGCATATCCCTCTCTTCTTCATTCCGGGGACGAATCACGGAGATGGACTCATTAACTTTTGGATGTTTGTAGTTCAACTCCTAGCGTTTCGGTTTTTCGACGGGGCAATCTACAAAATATCAGGAAAAGGCCGTGTGTTTATGTGTGTGTTATTCCACACCATGTTCAATGCGGCATCCCCAATCTTTGGCACCATGACTATGACTTGGGCGGGAACCATTGCTGCAAATGCTGTGCTTGTACTTGTTTCAATTGTAACTGTTGGGATATACGACAAAAAGAACAGGCAAAATTTATTGAAATAAAAAAAGACCTACCGCAATGGCAGGTAGTGATAGTACTATTTACTACTTAATATGGTTGCAAACATGAAATGCAATCAAAAACAATTGCAAAGTTAATATGCAATCAAAAACAATTGCAAAGTTAATATGCAATCAAAAACAATTGCAAAGTTAATATGCAATCAAAAATGATTGCATATTAGAAAGCAAGAATATATAATATAATAGGAGGTGGTATTATGAGTAATTATGTTTCGTTAATAATAGATATTGAAAAATCAAGGATGTATAGCATTGATGAAAGAAATGAAATTCAGAAATATATGTCCTATTGTGTTGAGCGGTTGAATAACTTGTTCAAGAAAAATATAGAACTCTCTGTTACATTTAGTGCAGGAGATGAGTTACAAGGATTGTTTGATGATGCAACAACAGCGATATTATATTTTAGGCTATTTGAAATGCTTATGAAACCAGTAAAAGTTCGTGCAGGGATAGGTATTGGGGAGTGGACTGTTAAAGTCCAAGACGGATTATCAACACAACAAGATGGACCAGTTTATCATAATGCAAGGAAGGCAATAGAGGATGTGCATAAAATGCAATTACAAAATGTTAGAATTTGTTCAGGTGGAGATGATACGTTAGCCAATCATTTAATTAACTCATCTATTTCACTGAAAAGACAGCAAATATATATGCAAAATATTGTGCTAGTAATATTAGAATTGTTGTATCCATTTGTTACAGAAAAAATGAAACTAACAAATTATGAGATTGCTAATGAACTATTGTCAATTAAGTTTGAATATAAGATAGGTACTAGTGGTTATAGTAGAGTGCGAGTAGGTGAAAAATTATCTGAAAAAGCACATATAAGTATGCAAGAAATCCCAATGGAAAATTCGATAATCATAGATGGAAAAACAATTGAAGCAGAAGATGCCATTTTGAAAAAGAATGTTTCATCGGTCATTTCTAAAATATTAGGGTGTACACGACAAAATGTTGACTCAATTATTAGAAGAGGAAATGCGAATAAAATCAGAGAACTAGATTTTATGGCATTACAGTACGTAGAAAAAAAATATGGAGGAGAAATATGGAATTAGTAATATTTGGACATATATTAGGTGATTTTTATATCCAGACCGATAAAATTGCAGATAAAAAGAAAAAATCAGCTTGGTACATGCTATTACATTGTTTTTTTTATATGATTGTAATGTATATTGTACTACTTGTACTCACTGGTGATTTTATACAAAGTCTAATGATTGCAGTGATAATTGGATTGTCGCATATATGTGTAGATATAATCAAAGTGAAAGTTGATTTAAAAACGCCAAAATATGAGTATGTTGTTTTTCTATTAGATCAAGCCATACATATCGTGTTTTTAATACTAATTTGCTTCTTGTTTAAGATTCAATTTAATGTTGATAGATATTCTTCATTACAATTGATGGATAACATTAGTTTTCATAAGATGATTACTATATTGATAGCTGGATTAATATGTTCGAAACCCACTGCTTTATTTATATCACTTGTTTTCAAAGCGATTCCCAAAACGGTAGAGGATGCAGATAGAGAAGAACAAGAATGTGATAAAGAAGAACAAGAAGATTTCAAGAAAACCAATAAAGGAAAGAATGCGAAAAACATAAACGAAAAAAATGTAGAGTATGAAGAAATTATAAAAATTGGTTCGTGGATTGGAATACTTGAAAGAGAAATAATCCTGCTACTTGGACTGCTCGGACAATATGGTGCAATTGGATTTGTGCTAGCTGCAAAGAGTTTGGCAAGATATAAACAATTAGAGAAGAAAGCATTTGCAGAGAAGTATTTGGTGGGAACTTTATTGAGTACATTGATTGCAATAGCATGCTTGGCAATATATTCACTTGTTAAATAGCTTAATTGAATAGGGATAAGAAGAATGAAACATGTAGGACAGATGGGTTTGAGCTGTGTAGAATTAGTGAGGTAAATCATGAGAAAATTATCAGAATATATTGGATCGCAATTTGGAAATCCTAGAGGTATCATAGGTATAATCTGTTGTTTGATTATGAACATCATTAATAAGACGATGTATAACGGTGTAGTTGATTCATTGGTCTTAAATAAAAATATGAAAGTATTAGATATCGGATACGGAAATGGCTATATGCTTAATAAGTTGTATAAAAAGAGTGACGGAAATATTTATGGAATAGACATTTCAGAGGATATGAAAAAAGAAGCTTCGAAGAAAAATCACAAAGCAATAGCAAGAGGTAAGATGCATTTGACAATAGGAGACTGTTGTAAATTAAATTATGCAGATGCAACATTTGACACAATCACTTCTGTTAACACTATATATTTTTGGGAAGATACATTAAAAGGGTTAGAAGAAATCTATCGTGTATTAAAGGCTGATGGTGAGTTTTTAAATGCAGTCTATTCAAAAGAGTGGATGCAAAGAACATCGTATACCAAGAAAGGCTTTAAGCTATTTACTCCACAAGAAATCGCTATCTTAGCAAAAAAAGCAGGATTTTCAAAGGTAGAGATCAAAGATATTGGACATGGAAATCGTTATATTATTAAGTGCGGGAAATAGGAGAAAACTCCCCCCCCTAATTCCCGCCACATATGAGGGTAGTTAAAGTTAGGGTTATAACACCTGAATAAGCAAAATTAATAGGATCTGATTATATAGAGCATCCGAGCTAATAGCCAAAGCTTGGATGCTCTTTTTCATCCAATGGTAGAAAGCAAGAAGCTATAATGAAAGATGAAATTTATGAAAAATATGTTATACTATTGTTAAGTTATAGTTCATATGATAAAGGAACATTTACCAATTAAATAATTAGACACGACATATAAATTGAAACCAAGGTATACCACAAGGAGGAACATTAAAATGACACCCCAAACAACCCTCACCCATTTCACAGTAGTAGACGTAGAAACCCCAAACGCCTTTCAAAACTCAATTTGTTCAATTGCGATTCTACATGTTGAGGATAACCAGATTACTTTTGCAAAAGAGTACTTGGTTAACCCCCAAGCAAGGTTTGACAATATGAATATGAGTATCCATCATATCACACCACAAATGGTTGAAAATGCGCCAACATTTCCTAGCGTTTGGAATGACATCAAGCACTTCTTTGAAAATGGAGTTGTGATTGCACATAATGCTACATTTGATCTTAGAGTAATCTCAAAGACATTGGCAAGTTATGAAATTGCAGTCCCAGATTTTTCGTATATTTGTACGCTCAAAAAGGCTCGTCGCCATATTCCCAAAGAAGTCTATGGAAGTCATAAGTTGAACGTTTTATGCGATGCTTATCATATTGATTTAGATAATCATCATGATGCAATGTGCGATACAAAGGCATGCAAAAGTCTATATGAATTATTTGCAATGGAGTATGGAATTCAGGACAGTGATATTGAACTGTTTTCACTTAATGTCAAAAGTACACCAGTATCAACTAAGAAATTACCGGTGCAGAAAGTGGTGAATAGCAGTTTTTGGGTACAAAATCCAGAACTTGACTTGATCAGCAAAGTTTGTTGCCTGACGGGAACCTTTAGAAGGGGTGTAAAGTCAGATATTGAGGCATTTATCATAGGTAATGGAGGTGCTTGTAGTAGTGGGTTAACTCAAAATGTGGATTATCTAGTGGTCGGGGGACAAGGAAGCAGCAATTGGAAGTATGGAAACTATGGTGCTAAGGTTAGCAAAGCAGTGCAAATGCAAGAAAAAGGGATCGTGATTCAGATTATCAGTGAAGATGTTTTGTATATAAAACAGTAATTAGAATACATTTTTAAAATGAACAGAATAAAGTAGAATAGAGGAACGTGTGATGGTAAGAACAGTTGTGAAGGATGTCATATTTCTGGGACAAAAAGCAGAAATTGCAACGCAGGAGGATGTAGCTGTTATTGATGATTTGCTAGACACCTTAAAAGCGAATGCGCAGCATTGTGTAGGTATGGCTGCAAATATGATAGGGAAAAAGAAACGAATTATTGTGTATAGTATGGGCGTTATATGCGTACCTATGATCAATCCAGTTATTATAAAGAAATCAAAACCCTATGAAACGCAGGAAGGATGTCTATCATTAATAGGTGTTAGAAAGACAACACGATATGAATTCATAGAAGTGGAATATATGGATCGAAATTTCAAAAAGCAAAAAGATTCATTTGCTGGATGGACGGCACAGATTATTCAACATGAAATCGATCATTGTGATGGGATTGTGATTTAATATATAGTAGTTAAGATTTGCACAAATATGATTAGAAAAGGGGAAATTAAAAAATGAACAACGAAGTAAACCGTAAGCTAGAAGAAGCACAGCAGGGCATGCTGCGACTACAAAAGATTAATTCAATGTTAGACGAACTAAATAGTCAGAAGACAACATTTACAATTAAAGTGTCAGAGCTGAAAAATAGTTTAGAGAAGGAAGAATTTGATGTAGACAATCTGGAAGGTAAAAGTGTGTCTCACATGTTCCATGCAATCCTTGGTAATTTTAATGAACATTTAGAAAAAGAACAAAAAGAAGCGTTGGCAGCCCGATTAAAATATGACCAAGCAGCGAGGGATCTTGAAACTGTAAATGATCAAATTTCAAAGCTTGTTTCAGAAATGGCCCAATACCAATCTTGTGAAAGTACCTATCACGAACTTTATGAAAAGAAAAAAGAGATGTTACTTCAGTCGGTTTCTAAAGTGGTTGATAGTATACTGATGTTGTCGGATCAGATTAACAGTATAAATAATAACATAAATGAAATTAAGGAAGCCATTCAGGCGGGAAATCAAGTTATTTCACATCTAGATAATGCGACCACCAGCCTGAACAGTGCGCAAGGTTGGGGAACCTGGGATATGCTTGGTGGCGGTCTGGTTGCTGACATTGCAAAACATTCGCATATTGATAAGGCAACAAGTGAAGTAGAAGAATCGCAGAAGGCATTATTACACTTTAGAACGGAGCTTGCGGATGTTAGAATTTCGAATAACATTGGTATAGAAATAAGTGGATTTTCTAAATTTGCAGACTTTTTCTTTGACGGTTTAATTGCTGACTGGAACATGCAGTCCAAAATACATAAATCACAGGACAGTGTAGATGAAACAAAAAGTCAAGTTCAGCAGGTATTAGGTAAGCTGAAATCCATGAAGAATGAGGAATCTTTTCAAGTAGAGCAGTTAGAACAAAAAGTGAAGGATCTGATTACACAGGCGTAGTGATTTATGGTACATATAGATTAGATATTAAAACAGGAAGTGAAATTTTTAAATTTCATTAAAATTATTAAAGAATGTGCCGATATAAAATACATAAATCAAATTCGTAATAGCTAAATGATTTTGGTAGTGAAAGGATTTGCTACTACAGGTAATTCAAGGAGGATATAATATGAATACAAATGCAGTTACACAAAATGAAAATAACACAGTTACATCTAATTACGCAGCAACGGGTAAAACCGCAAAAGCAAATTATGGCAGTACAGTTGGCGCACCAGAATTAAGTGATTCTGCAGCAAAATATTATGAGCAGTTAAAGAAGAAATACTCAGGCATGGATTTTGTACTTGTAAGTGAGGAAAAAAAATCACAGGCACAAGAAAATGTCGGAAGTTATGCCAATGCGAATCGCACAGTTGTTTTGATTGATACAGACAAGATCGAGAAAATGGCATCAGATGAAAGTTATCGCAAGCAATATGAAGGAATTATTAGTGGGGCAACATCACAGTTGAGCGAGTTGAAATCTAGCCTTGGAAGTAATGAAAGTAGTGTGAAAACATATGGCATGCAGGTGAATGATGGTGGAACAGTATCATTTTTTGCAGTTATAGATATATCACAGACAGAACAGAAAAAGCGAATTGAAAAAAATGCGGCCAAGAATGCTGAAGAAAAGAAAACGTCAGCAGAAAAAGCATCGGAAAAGCTTACCAAAAAGGCTACAGAACAGAAAGTGGCTGATAATGAAAGCAAGACAGATAAGGCAGATAAAACAGATAAGACAGATAAAACTGAAGGTGATTATTCTAAGAATACGGTAACAGTAACCGCCTCTTCCATAGAAGAATTGATAAAGAAAATAAATGATACCCTGTATGAGAACATGAGCAATCATGTGGAGACAGATAATGAAAAGCAGGTAGGTAAAAATATCGACTTTTCTGCATAGAAAAACAATTAAAGATGAAGCTATGGATGGCGTCAGAATCGAAGGAGCGAAATATACCCTTTGATTTTGGCGTCATTTTTCTTATTTAAAACTTATAAGTGTTTTGGTACTTTAGTTTAGAAGCAAGATGACGATATATTATATAGAAGATAAAAATATTTATAAATATATTCATGAAAATGGGGGAAATTATTTTGAGAATTACAAATCAGATGCTTCAAAACACCGCACAAAAGGCAGGAATACAACTAAATCAGACGACTTTGCTGGATATTATTAATAACAAAGATTCGGATAGTAGCCTATTAAGTGGAATAAACAATAATAGTGCTTTAAGTAAATTACAAAATAACAATTATAAGCTACTTGAGAAATCAGCAGGTCAATTAAATGAATACACTTCTGATTTTTTTGCAACAGGTGAGGATTCGCTGTTTGCCAAGGCAGAAAAGAGCGGTAGTAATAAAGATATTGTTCAAAATGTAAAGAGCTTTGTGGAAGCTTATAATGCTACAGAAGATAAGCTAAAAAAGACAGATAGTACGCTGAATCAATATTACCTTCAGCAGATGAAATCATTAGTAGTTGATAATACAGATGCCTTAAAGAAGGTAGGAATCACGCAGTCAAAAGATGGAACGATTAGCTTAGATACAAGCATATTAGAAAGTGCGAGTGTTAGTGATTTGAAAGCGGCATTTGGTAGTTCTAACGTGTTTTCATCAAGAATGTCATATATAGGAAGCAAAGTAGAACAGAATGCAACCGCGAATATCGAAAGTGTAAGTAGTCAATATACCTCTTATGGAATTAATTCGTATATGAACAGTAATAATGATTATAATTTTTGGGGATAGATAAAGAGACTGTTATTTTAATTGTGAATAAATTTGAGCTGCAAGTGTAGCTTATAAGGAGGAAACATATGTCATACCGCTTTTTTCAAAACAAGGAGTGTGAATATTTTCCTTGCCATAAGATGAGTGAAAACCAAAAGAAAGATTTTAGTTGTCTATTTTGTTATTGTCCACTGTACCAGCGCAATGATTGTGGTGGAGATTTTGTATTACTTGAAAATGGGTGTAAGGACTGTACAAACTGTTTACTTCCACATTTTCAATATGATTATGTTGTTGGTAAGCTAAAGAAAGACTAGTAAAAAGACTAGGAAATAGTATTAGGTGAGAATTCCTTGGAGCAAGTTCATTTGCCTAACTTTATATTGACATTACATCTAAAAAGTAATATTATTATGATATTAAAATAATATCACATATGCAGTTAGCAGCGTATGAAATGCAAAAGAGGAGAACATTATGAATTTAGAAGAAAATCCAAAACAGAATGTAATTGAAGAAAAAGAACTAAAACCTTTAAACGGAGGCCCGGTGTTGCTCCTGTTGCTTCTAGAACTTACTCTTTCTATTGTTTTCTTTGTACTTGGTTGTATTTTTTTAGACAATGAGAATTATATATTAGGAGGATTTATGCTTGCGATAGGAATTGTGGCTTTTTTTGCATTCTTTTTTCTGATTCCAGGTCTTCACATTGTCAATCCTAATGAGGCACTTGTAATGACTTATTTCGGACAGTATTACGGAACCATTAAGCATCAGGGTTTTTATTATACCCATCCTTTTGCATCTGCCTTTAATCCAACTCATCGGGGCGCAGCATCGACTGCATCTGCAAATGGTTCCCAGACCAATGGTATGCAGGATGCACCTACTTTGAGCAAAAAAATATCCACAAAAACCATGACTTTAAGTAACGAAAGGCAAAAAGTGAATGATGTTTTGGGAAATCCGATTATCATTGGTGCCATTGTTATCTGGAAAGTTGCTGATCCAACCAAAGCAGTTTTTAATGTTGAAAATTATAAGTTATTTTTGTCCATTCAATGCGATTCGACGATTCGAAATATTGCAAGACTATATCCATATGATACGTTTGAAGATGACAGCGATGAAAAAACGCTTCGTGGAAGCAGTCAGGAAATTGCGGATAGTATGAAAGCAGAGCTACAACAACGGGTAGAGGAAGCAGGCTTGAATATCCAGGAAGTAAGAATTACCCATTTGTCTTATGCAGAAGAAATCGCAGCTGCAATGCTTCAGCGTCAACAGGCAGTGGCCATCATAGCCGCTAGACAAAAGATAGTGGAAGGCGCAGTTAGCATGGTGAAAATGGCCATTGAACAATTAGGTGAAGAGGAAATTATAGTTTTAGATGAGGAAAGAAAAGCTGCCATGGTTAGTAATTTGCTAGTTGTTCTTTGCGGTAACAAGGACATTCAGCCAATCGTAAACACTGGTTCCATTTATTAATCATTCTAAATGAGCTTCAGAATAGTAGGTATGAATTATGGAAGAAAAGATACTTCAAAAAGAAGAAAAACTGAAAGCACGCTTAGAACAATTAAGTGTACTTGAAAAAGAAATTTTACAAAAGCAAAAATTTATAAAAGATAAAGAAAAAGAAAAGAAGCAGGTACTACTTCGCCTTTCCCCTAGCTTGTGGAATGAACTTGCTGCATGGGCTGAGGATGATATCCGCTCCATCAATGGACAGATTGAATTTCTGCTTTCTGAATGTGTGAAACAGCGGAAAAATCATTAGAAAGAATAGTACAAAGGCATAGTATAAAAGGCTATATCACCAGGAAATCACTGTGATATAGCCTTTTTTTAAAACCGTTTTTATGGATTGAAGAATATAAAATCTTATGTTTTTAGAGAGACATTTCGTTATTGATTTTTATAGCAACCCTAGGATTATATGACGTTCCTTGGATTTATGTATATATTGTGCTATACTATAAATAAGACTTGAACTCACACGATATTATAATTGTGTCTGTGCTTTTATCGTTAAGTCGATTTTAAACTTGCTCCTGTTCTTTATTTCTCACCTATGCATAGGTAAATTCTTGTTTCTCGAATATTTGTATGACATTACAGCTCATCAAGATATTTTTGAATTATGTACTTCTTATAGATCCCGTTTACGGACATCTATTTCACGATGTTTCCAAGTACCATCTCACTAAAAAATTATTAAAATATGATTTTAAATATTTCGTTGGATATTTTATTTCAATGTCTAATAGAACAAAACTTTTATACTAAATTCACACTAATCTTTAATCTGATAAGGAGGATTAATAATGACTAATAAATATGGAAAACTTTTTGAACACCTTAAGGTTGGTAAACTTACTTTGAAAAATCGTATTGCTATGGCCCCATTGGGAATGGTGGCTATGTCAGATCCTTGCGGCGGATTTACCCAAGATGCGCAGGAGTATTATATAGAACGTGCAAAAGGTGGTACAGGACTAATAATAACAGGTGTTACAAATGTAAATTATAATGAATTTGTACCGTTAGCAATGCCTTGTGCTTCCTATAAACCATTAATGTTTGCAAAATCTTGTGCTCCTATGAACGAAAGAATTCATGCTTATGATGCTAAAATATTTCTGCAGCTAACAGCAGGATTTGGTAGAGTAATAATTCCAAAACTAATGGAAAATGGTATTGCCCCATCAAAACAGGAAAATAGATGGGATCCATCCATTATGCATAGAGCTATGACGGTTGCTGAAATCGAAGAATTAGTTGCATCTTTTGTTGCCAGTGCTGTTGTTGCAAAGGAATCAAAATTTGATGGCGTTGAGATTCATGCTGTTCATGAGGGCTATCTGTTAGATCAATTTGCAATTTCTTTATATAATAAACGTACAGATGAATATGGCGGAGATTTGCTTGGCCGCTTAAAGATCACTACTGATATTGTAAAAGGGATTAAGGCTGCTTGCGGCGAGGATTTCCCAGTATCATTACGTTACAGCTTAAAGAGCTATGTCAAAGAAATTCGTAAAGGGGCGTTACCTGGAGAAGCTTTTGTGGAGAAGGGTAAGGATATTGAGGAAGGGATTGAAGCTGCTAAGATTCTAGTAAATGCAGGCTATGATTTGTTGAATGTAGATGCAGGAACCTATGATTCATGGTATTGGAATCATCCACCTATGTATTTTGAAAAAGGCATGTATAGAAAATTTGGTAAAATTCTAAAGGAAAATGTAAATGTTCCAATTATTCTTGCGGGAAGAATGGATGATCCAGAAATGGCCTGTGAAGCACTAGGTACATCATGCGATATTGTCGCATATGGCAGACCTCTGCTTGCAGATCCTTATCTACCAGAAAAAATCCGTACTGAAAAACTAGAAGACATTCGTCCATGTTTGTCTTGCCAACAGGGCTGTTTAGATAGACTCGCTCATGGGTTACCAATATCTTGCGCAGTTAATCCAGCCTGTGGTAGAGAGAAATCTTTGGCAATCATACCAGCTGTCGATAAGAAAAATGTGTTGATTATCGGTGGTGGCCTTTCAGGTATGGAAACAGCAAGAGTTTGTGCTATGCGAGGTCATCAGGTCACACTTCTAGAAAAAGGTGACCAACTAGGCGGCAATATTATTGTGGGTTCTGTACCTGATTTCAAGAAAGATGACCGTGCACTTTTGAAATGGTACAAGGTACAGCTAGGGAAACTTCCGGTCGATATTAAGCTCAACTTTAAAGCGGATAAAAAGATGATTGAAAAATCTAACGCGGATGTTGTTATTTTTGCAACAGGTTCAAAACCGATAAGATTAGACTTAGGTAATAAAAACAATATATTTACAGCAGATGAAATATTAAAAGATATAGAAAAAGCAGGTGATGATATTGTCTTTGTTGGTGGCGGTTTAGTCGGTTGTGAAACAGCATTGTGGCTACGTCAACAAGGTAAAAATGTTACAATTGTAGAAGCAAAACCACAGATACTTGGTGGTGGAGAAGATATGTGCTTTGCAAATTACGATATGCTCAAAGATCTCTTAGTGTTTAACGAAGTAAACGTGTATTGTAACTCATCCATAAAAATGATAATGGATGATGCTGTCTCAATTGAAACACAAAATGGCGGGAAAGAAATAAAGGCAGATACGGTCATTGTTGCGGTGGGATATAGTTCCCAAAAAGGTCTTTTTGACACAATGACAGATACCAATAAAATTATTTACAATGTTGGTGATTCCCGTAATGTACATAATATTATGTATGCAATATGGGATGCCAACCAAATAGCAAGAGAGCTATAAATCGATCAGGCCTCTTAAGTTCATCCAAATGGGTAATGCAATTAATAAAAATCTTAGCAATTGCACATATTTTTCTATAACAGTGTTATAATATAGAAGAATAGTCGGTAACTGACCTTTCGAAATAAATGACGTAATTTAGCGTAAAGAAAGAGTGTGTATAATGGGAAGATGTTATCAATTATCAAAAAAAATAACAGATGCAGAATCAGAATTAATTCTAAAAGAAATAAAGGCATTAGATGATGTTGACAAAGTAGAAATAACAAAAGATCATACTTCTATTAATATCAGCGCAAAGGAAGATCAATATACAGTCGTTATGGGTAAAGTCGTTAATATTTGTAGTAGAATAGCGGGAGACCTAAGATTGTCATTTTCAAAATTTGCTCTTGAAGCATAGTAGAAGTAAAACAGACAGAAAATTATAAAAGCTATCAAAGAAAATAAACAGAAGGCTACATGTAGTCTTCTGTTTTGTATTTATCAAGCAAGTTATAGTATTTGACAATAAATTTATTATAGGTTTCCTTTTTGCCCTATTACTTTATTATATCCAGTGCTTTTTCTTCTGCAGTTGGCATTTGAATTCCCAGCAATTTGCAAAATGTTGGACATTCATTTAAAACAGATGCACTTTCAATTACTGCATTTTCCTTAATATCAGGTCCAAATGCAATCATTAATGGTTTGGGTCCCTTGGAAGGATGGTAACCGTGATTTGATTTATAGGAATGATAGTCGGGAGAATTTGCTTTAGTGATTAGTGCTCCCGTATATTGATTACCAAAACAAGTTCCTAATGTTCCTTCCACTACAAAGCTAAATGGTCCTGTAAGACCTTCTTCTGCGGCTTCTTCTATCGTATAAATATGTTCTATGTAATCTGGATATTGTTTTTGAAGCTCTAATAATAGATGGTAAACGCTAGATAGCATGGCTTCATCCTTTGGATCTTTTAGCATAATCTGGCTGGAAAAGCCTGCTGAAAAACTGTAAGCGGTATAATCTTTTACCAAATTTTTAGAATCGAGTGAAATCAATCCTGCTTCTATAAAAGGAATATTTAACTGGAATTCTTGTTCTATGTTGATCTGACCATGATCACCAACAATAATAAAATTCGTGTTTTCGTAGGTTCCAGCTTCTTTTGTTGCATTTAAAATATTTTGAATATGCACATCTGCTTTCATCAGAGCTTTTTCAACATATTCGCTATCATTACCTGTTTTATGGCGATATCCGTCTAACAAAATAATATGTGTAAGTAACAAATCAGGTTGATTCTCTTTTAAGATATCACAAGCAATTGGTACCACAAACTGATCTACTTCAAAAGATTTTGCGAAATCAAAACCTGCCACATATTTATCAAAAAAACGATCCATAATTTCTGGTGAACTACCTACTCCATAACTTGCTCTTGGTGATCCATACATGTAAGGCCACATCTCTGCAAAATTGTAATCTGGAATAGCTCCACCCATTGTTGGCCAGGTAGCAACTGCGGTAGTAAGTCCAGCCTCTTTGGCTGCATCAATTAAAGTTGGGACTTTTATGGCACTACTTTCCCAGATCCAATTATACCCAACTACATTCCAGTTAGTGTCTGTCTCAGGAGCATAAGGATACTGATTGTGGTAAACACCGTGTTGTGCTGGTGTAACACCTGTAATTATGCTGACGTGATTTACATTTGTAAGAGTAGGATATACCTCTCTAATATTTTTTACGATAGAAGCCTTTTCTAGAATTTTCTTAAAACCTGGTAATTCTTTCATTATCTCTAAATCCTGAGTCTGTAGTGCATCTACAGATATTATAACTAATTTGCTGCTCATGTTTTCTTTCCTCCTTTTAGGGTCTAATACTGTCTAATAATGCATTTAAACTAAAGCGAACCAAATCCCCTGCCTGTATCTGGTACTTGGCTGGAATGGTCGCTGTTTGTTTTGCCATGGTAGAAACAATTATAATGGAGCTATATAAAATTGATACGGCAGTTATTTTGGGATCAAGGACGTCCTTCACAGAACCATCATAAAAATTTTCCAGAAAGAATTTTACAGTATCACCAGTGTGATAATCATCTTCTTCATATATTGTCATTAACAATTCACTGTCTTCATGACTGGTGGCATTTAGATAAGTATCTTTAAATAGATCAATAAATATATAGGAGTTTGGATTACAATCAAATCCCTCACATAATAAATTGATAAATTTTTCGAATTTATCAAAGGTCGTGCAATCATTACTGCCTATTTTATCCTCTAATTTTTGAAAAAAATCTGTGGTATGCGTTCTCATTATATGCCATAGGAGTTCTTCTTTATTTTTGAAGTACCTATAAAAAGTAGCTCTCATAATTCCGCATTCTTCCACAATATCTGATAATTTCACTTTTTCAATCCCCTGTTCCACAAAAATCTTTTCTGCAGTCGACAAAATTAAGTTATATTGCTTTTCTCCATGTCTTAAGTATTTGTTCTTTTGTTCCACGAAACCACCTCTTTCATCATTTTAAATTCATTCTACACCACGTTAAAATAAAACACAATGTCAAAATTTAAACATTACGTACAATTTACAAAGAGTTTACAGAGACTTGATAGTAGTGCTCAATATGTATTTGCTATACTGAAAATGCAAAAGAAAAAGAGATGAGGAAATACAAAATGAAATATTTTAGACGGTATCCTTTTATAAATGCCTATAACATTAGAGACTTGGGAGGATATCCTACGAATGACGGTGGAGTAACCAGATTTGGAGTGTTTTATAGAGCTGATTCGCTGGCAAATATTTCAAAGGATGAATGGAAAAGGTTAGAGCACATGAATGTGAAAACTATAATTGATTTAAGGTCAACCAAAGAAAAGGTCAGTCAGGCTTATACGACAACACCAAGCATTCATTATCTTCACATGCCAATGCTCGATGAAAAACAAAACAATTCAATTTTAGAAGCCACGATGCATAAATATTCTTCTCCAGATGAATTTAAAAAAAGTATGAGTGAAGGGTATGTGACTTTATTTAAGAATAATATTCACAATATTATGCAGATCATAAAAACCATTGCATCTGCTTTGGAAAATGGAAGTGTATTATTTCACTGTACTGCTGGAAAAGATCGTACAGGAATTCTTGCAGCGCTGCTACTTTATCTATGTAAAGTAGATCTGGTTGATATATCAGCAGACTATCAGATTACATATACCTATAACTTGAAAAACCCAATCATGTATGAAGCAATACAATTATATGGAGATTTATTAAGGTCTGATGCGGATAATATTGAAGCCTTAATACTTTACTTCCATACACAAAATATAGAAACGTCACTATTTGGTAAAGTGTTTACGGAAAACGAAATAAGAAACATAAGACGCCATTTTGTTTTCATCTAATAGAAAGGACAGTATATGATACCTAAAATTGAATTGAAACAGATTAAGAAATGTTATGAAAGTAATCAACCGGTGATTGATCATTTATCACTCAATATTCAAGATAGAAGTTTTACTGTGTTACTTGGACCATCGGGTTGTGGAAAATCTACCATATTAAGAATGATCGCGGGATTGGAGCAAGAGACAGAAGGCTCAATCTATATTGATGGTAAGGATATGAAGAAAGTGGAACCAGGTGCGCGAAATATTGCGATGGTATTTCAGAATTATGCATTATACCCAAACATGACAGTCCGGGAAAATATAGAATTTGGGCTTATCAATATGAAAGTGCCAAAAAAATCCCGCTCAGAACGCATTCAGAAAGTATGTGAAATAGTAGGGTTGTCAGAATATATTCACAGGAAACCTGCAAAATTATCTGGAGGTCAAAGGCAACGTGTCGCGTTGGCAAGGGCAATGGTAAAGAACCCTTCTGTATTTTTGATGGATGAGCCGCTCTCTAATTTGGATGCAAAATTAAGAAATCAGATTAGGACTGATTTAATCGAACTTCACAGAAAACTAAATGCTACTTTTGTATATGTTACCCATGATCAAACAGAGGCAATGTCAATGGCTACAGATATTATTTTATTAAAAGATGGTCAAATAATGCAGCAAAGTACACCAATGGAAATCTATCATAATCCGCAAAATATATTTACATCTAAATTTATTGGAAATCCACCAATGAATATTATGCAGTTGGATTTCGTTTTGCCTGAGGGATTGGTGATTCCCGAAAATGCCAAATACATAGGGTTCCGTCCTGAAAATACAGAATTCACGGATGATGTGCAAGAAAATCAGCAGTACCTATCTTTTAAAGGAGAAATTATTCTGCATGAGATGCTAGGAAATGAGATATTATACCGAATTCAGCTGGAAAAAGAAAGTATTAATGCAAAAACCTATAGTTCCAAGATGATGGAGTATTCCCAAGTTACAGTAATGGTTTCTTATGAAAAATTGTATTATTTTGATGCTAATGAAAATCGAATTTACATCTAAGAAAGGATCTGCCATGAAGAAAATAAATTATAAAAAAGCAGGTTCACTGCTAAAGCCATATGCACTGATTACTCCTTCCATGATTATTTTATTTTTGTTTTTTTTATACCCAATGATATATATGATTTATCTGAGCTTTTTTAAATGGAATATGATTGGAAAAATGAAATTTATAGGTATCAAAAATTATTTGGAGATGTTTGGAAATTCTGAATTTTGGGTAGTTATAAAAAACACATTCTCCTTCATGCTTTTATCGGTTGGAATAAGTATTTTGTTGTCCTTACTGTTAGCAGCATATCTGCAAAAGAACACAAAAATAAACCAGATACTGCAGAGCGTAATTTTTGCTCCTTATATCATCTCCTTTGTTTCTATCTCATTTATTTTTTTATGGATGTTTGAACCGGATTATGGATTATTTAATTATTTTTTGGAATGCATTGGGTTGCCACCTATTAGGTGGCTTCAGAATACAAATACGGCCATGATTTCACTGGTAATGGTATCGGTCTGGAAAGGTGTTGGTTATAACACGCTCATTATTATTTCGGCAATACAAAAAATACCACAATACTTGTTCGAGGCTGCTCAGTTGGATCGTTCGAGCCGAGTTAAAACATTTTTTAAAATTACGCTTCCAATGATATCGCCAACTATGTTCTTCCTGGTGCTTGTCAATATCATTGTCTCATTAAAAACATTTGAAACGATACAATTAATGACACTTGGAGGGCCTGCTAATTCCACGAAGACATTGGTTTATTATGTATATGAATATGGCTTTAGCTTTTATAAAATTGGTTATGCATCAGCGTTAGGTGTTGTATTGATGATACTGATTGGCGTACTTACTATTCTATACTTTAAAGTGCTCAGTAAAAAAGTATATTACCGTTAAGGAGGAACACATGATTAAACAGATAATGAAAAAATCCATACGAATACTAATAAATACATTGATTATAATCATTTTCTTTGTCCCATTCTATTGGATGATTCTTACGGCAATTAAGACCGTACAGGAAACAATACAGTTTCCACCCTCTTTCTGGGTGAGTAATCCACAATGGGAGAATTTTGTAACAGCATTTAAAGCAATTCCGTTTATGAAATACACGGTAAATAGTATTATAGTTTCAATCAGTGTAATGGCATTGCAGTTTTTAACGGTAATTCCGGCAGCCTATGCATTCGCACGACTTAAATTTAGAGGAAAATCATTCTTATTTGGTTCTATTTTAGCAACTATGATGGTTCCAAGTCAGCTCGTTTTTCTTCCTATATATCTGATGTTTAGTAAATGGGGGTTGATCAACAATTATCTGAGTCTTATTTTACCATTCGCAACGAGTGCATTTGGGATTTTTATGATGAGGCAAAGCTTCATGCAGGTTCCAGAAGAAATAGTGGAAGCTGCGAGATTGGATAAGGCCACCGAATTAAAAATAATAACAAAAATCATGCTACCTGCTGCAAAACCAACCATATTTATGCTGGCATTGTTCAGTTTTATCTCAACCTGGAATGATTATTTTTGGCCGCTTATAATTACAACAAATAATAATGTACGTACGCTACCAATAGGTATCAGCAGTCTTAGAATGGTAGAAGGTGGAATTACCTATCATATTGTTATGGCGGGAAACCTTTTGTTAATTATTCCAATTATCATTGCGTTTTTCATTGCACAAAAACAGATTATCCGGGCTTTTACTTATACCGGTGAAAAATAAAGCAGGAAACTGCATCGCATTAAATGGAAATGTTGCAAAAAATTGTTATGCGAAAAAGCGCGCACAAATAAGCGCGTACAAATGGAGGATATTATGAAACGATTACTTTCTTTAGCCCTCATCCTTACGATGGTGGGTACCTTATCAGCATGCGGCACACAAAAAAATGATGAGACGGTTATTAATGAAACTGTTCCAAAAACCGAAGATGTCTTAACTTCACCTGTTACAATTGATTATTGGTATTGCTTTACGGATACCGTTGAGAAATACAATCTCGACAAAGTTGCAGAATTTAATAGTACCATTGGAACACAACTTGGAATTACTGTAAATGCAGTAAATCAACAAGATTACACTACTGTAGGACAGAAACTTCAGGCGGCAGCGGTTGCTGGAAATACGCCTGCTGTAGTACTTATGGGCGTTGATCAGACACCATTTGTGAATGATAATGTTTTACTTCCCCTGGATGGTTATATCAAAAGAGATCAAGTAGATATGAAAGATTTTCAGGAAGGCTTTTTAGCAGAATCTTATTTTAATAGTAAATGCTATTCTATTCCATTTTTAAAAAGCACTGCAGTTATGATTTATAATAAAACAATGTTTGATAAAGCAGGTCTTGATGGTACAAAAATGACAACATGGAATGATTTTAAAACATATTCAACAACACTTCATAGTAAATTAGGTGTATATGGTGTAACTACATATTCATGGCCATGGATTCTGGACAGCTATTTAAAATCATATAATTCAGGTTTACATAATAGTGACAATACCACTACAAATATTAACAGTACACTTACAAAAAACTTTACACAAATGTTCTTGGATTTAAAGCAAAGCGGATCTGCCCATTTAATTCCACAGGCAGAATATAATAATATATATACAGAATTTGCAAGTGGGAAAACGGCAATGATCCCAATGTCTACAGGTGCCATTGTTTCTCTATCAGCAATGGGAACAAAATATGGATTTGAAGTTGGTGTATCGTTTATGCCAAAAGGAGATATTGATGCGACTGTAACCGGAGGTGCTAATTTAGCCATCACTACAAAAATCAGCGATGCCCAAAAAGAAGCAGCTTGGCAATTTGTAAAATTCATGACAAATACAGATAATTCAGCTGCAGCTACAATCGCTACAGGTTATCTTCCAACTAGAATCAGCGCAAATTCATCTGCGGCACTAACAGCATTTATCGCTAAAGTACCACAGATGCAAGTGGCAATTAATCAGCTGGTAAATGCAAAATCCTATGCAACTGTTGGAACTGAAGAAAACCGCACAATCTCTACAGCAATAGAAAATATCTGGATCAGTGATGCAGATTTAACGAAAACATTGCAGGAAGTTGAACCCAAAATTAATACTTTAATAAAAGAGGCTAAATAGTTAGAATATTAATTGACCTCGCATCAAGGGTATATATTAAGCTACAATTATAAAAAAGAAAAATAAAACACCCTATATGAACGTTTAATTAAGTTCATATAGGGTGTTTTGGGCTTTGGAATTAGATTCATAGCATCTTTTTTTTCGTTGATATTCAATTTAGATATTAAAGCAATTTTTCTTGTATAAATATAAAAAATATATAAAAAATATATTAAAAGTATATGAAAATAGTGAAAAAATATATGAAATAGTAGTCTATTATATGGTATTTGATTAATAAAACAAAGATAAGAGAATTTATATATGAAAAATGTGGAAAAATACATTCAAAAAAAAGTTATAGTTGTTAAAATTAACACGTATAGACCATTAATTAACAATATTTTATGAATACGACAAAATGGAAAGAGGTGATTAGAAATATACTAATATAATTTAAAAAATTGAGAGAGGGTAAAAAAATGAGAAAAATGAAAATGAGAAATTTGTTAGGTAAGCGTATTATGGCATTGGTACTTAGCACAGGTTTAATCGTTTCTGGTATACCTGCAATTGGAACAAGCACAGTGGAGGCAGAAACGCTCACTACTATTTATGCTGCAGCGTATCAGGACGCAACTGCTACAAAACAAACAACACTGCCAGCAGCAGTTGATGTCAATGGAACAAGCACGAGTGTAAAATGGAGTTGGCCAAGTACCAAATTTGCGGTGCCTTTTGATACCGTTGAGGTAACAGGACAAGCAGGAAATGACGTAGTAAAAGCACAAGTAGAAGTGATTCCAAAAGCGGAAAACGAACTTGTGTATTTTGTGGATGCCAGCCGAGATAGTGGCAAAGAGTCCAAAGCGTTTGATTCAATCAAGGCTTTGAGCACAACAATAAAAAATACCGTTGCCGATCAGATATATAACGATACGGATAAATGGGGAAGAATTGGAACTAATTTTAGAGAAAAAGGAACAAGTAATATAGCTGTTACAAAAAAAATAGAGAGTGGATGGTACAGTAGCAGTAAAACAGAGGCACTTACCTATCAGCTTTATCTAGAGGCAGGTGAGTATACACTTGGGGCAGGTTTACATGAGTGGTGGAATGGCCGAAGTGTGAACTACGTACTGAGTGGTAATGGCATGATGAGCGTCACTTCGCAGACTGCAACTGTATCTGGTGTTGGAAGCTCTGATGTGAAGCTTACACATTTCACAGTAGCTTCTGCATGTACGGTTACTATGAAAGTGCAAAATATTAATGCCACAGGAGAGGCTCCAGCGCTTAGCTGGTTTTCTGTAGCAAAAGGAACTGTGACTCTTCCAAATATAACAACACAATACGGCGAAGTGGTCGTAGATGGAACTGATGTGGTAGCAGCAGCCCAAAATGTCAATGGACTAACCTACAAAGGGTTTGGACTACTCAGTGGTAACAGTACGAGTAACCTTTTGATGGATTATAAGGTAGAATCTCCAGAAGTATATCAGCAAATGATGCAGGTGTTGTTCGGTGGTAAACATCCACTGATGAACCATGTAAAAATGGAGATGGGCAACGATGGAAATAACTCTACTGGTGCAGATGCATGTACAATGCGTTTAGAAACCGAAGAAGCGGATGCTTCCAGAAGTCCTGGATTTCAACTGGCAGCGGATGCAAAGAAAATCAATCCAGATATAAAAGTCAGTTTCCTAAGATGGGGAATGCCAACCTGGGTTGCGAGTGCATGGAACAGTGATCGCACCGGTGCAGGATATGAAGCAATGTATAAATGGTATAGCCAAACAGTATTTGATGCTTATGAAAAATATGGATACATAGTAGATTATATCAATCCGGATACCAATGAAACATCTAATCCTGATGAAGATTTTATCAAATGGTTTAAAACAAAATTAACAGAAGAAAAAGATTTCCCAAGTTATATGGATGCAGCAGCACAAAAAGCATATAACAGCATTAAAATCATTGCGTCTGATGAAAATACCAGCCTAAATATTGTGCCAAGCATGAGAGCTGATTCTGCATTGTATAATGCTGTATCTGCTGTTGGTTTCCACTATAGAGCAGGTGATACAAATTCAACACGTGATTATCGTACAATGGCAGATGTTGACGACAAAGAAATATGGTACAGTGAAGGCTGCGCAACATTTAGTTATTCAGAGTATCAGGAAAATAAAACAATCGCTTATGGTGCTGGCACTATTGGTGGATTTCAGAGTCCATTAGCGCTTGCTGATAACTTTATTAAGAGTTTTGTATATTCACGCAAGACCCATTATATTTTTCAGCCGGCAGTCGGATCTTTTTATGAAGGTGCACAGTATGACCACAAAGAACTGATCAGTGCAAGAGAGCCATGGGCAGGTTATGTACATTATGACCCAATGATTTATTTATTGGAACATTTTTCAAAATTTGCTGTGACTGGTTGGGAAAATGAAGACAATACGGCAGGTATTTGGCGTGTAATTCCAAGTGCCAGTGCAAATAATTCCAGCGGTTCAGATCATTTGACAAACGAAGCAGGCAATCCAAGCTATATGACGCTTGCAGCACCTGACAAAAAGAATTTTTCTGTTGTAATGGTAAATAACAGCAGCAAGACGCAAAAATATAGTGTCAAAGCGCAAAATATGGATATTGCAGACGGCGCACCTATGGAAATCTGGGAAACAAAGACAGATAGTTATATGCAATATATTGGTGAGGCTGGATACAGCAATGGTTATTATACTGTAACAGTTGAGCCATATTCAACAGTTACCTTAACAACCCTTGACTGTAATAAGGATGCGCAGTACACGAATCCTTTGCCAGAATCAAACGAGAAAGCAGTACTAGATACGGATGCTTCAGGTAAAACTCTGGATACAACTGATAACATTTTGTATGCAGATGATTATAATTATGACGAATATAATGATTATAGTGCCTATGGTAAAGATTATCTAACAAGTCGTGGAAATGAACCACGAAATACCGTAGACTTTAGTGGTGCTTTCGTTGTAGATAACGGACAGTTGAAGCAACTGCTTAATAACAGTGTTAGCCAGTGGAATAACAATACGCCCAATAGTGTTGTTGGTGATTTTCGCTGGATGAACTACAAGGCAAGCATAGATGTAACTGTAGGTGTTGGATATGCAGGTTTGAATATCCGCCAACAGACAGGTATGGGATTTGAAGGAAGCGGATACAATCTGAGTATTACCAAGGATGGTATTTGGACATTAAAGAAACATAGTACTGTTGTGGCAAGTGGCACAGCTACTAAAAACGATGCGGGGACCTACAAGCTTGCATTGGAAGGAAAAGGAGCAGTTATAAGCGCGTGGGTTGATGGGGTTTTGGTGAATGCCTATACGGATTTGAATCCAGAATACTTTGGCCGTGTAAGATTGGGCTGTAGTTGGAATGAGACTACCTTTGATAATCTGCTTGTAGAAAAAGTGGATGGATATGAGCCTTATGCTACCGAATTAATTGACAATGCTTCTGATGAAGTCACCTATGATGGTACATGGGATATTCGTGTTGCAGGTAACGGCGCTAGCAGTAATGACTGGTACCGTTCAACAAGTACTACCGCTACACCAGGTTCAAGTTTTCAATTTGATATGTCAGGGGCAGGATTTGCACTCCTGGGTGGAAATGATGGTTCTGCGACATTGGATATTAGTGTGGATGGCAAACAGGTAGCTACAGATGTTACCACACAATCCAGCAACCAGCATTATTCAACTTATATTCAGGATGGTTTGAAGAACAGTGCACATACGGTTAAGGTTACTGTGAAATCAGGAAATTTTGTACTAGATGCCATTGATATTCTACCATCAGGAGAAATGGATAAAGCGCAACTCGACGAATTAATTCAGAAAGTTGAAAATACAAAATATATAGATACTATGTTTGAAGACAAATGGATACCATTTACTACAGCGTTGCAAACTGCTAGGGACGTATCAGCCAATGTAAGGGCTTCCCAGAATGAAATTGACGCTGCCTACACTGCATTGAAAGCAGCAGCAATCGGAATTGTAAACCCCAATAAACTAAAAGAAAAAATGGAGAAAGCAAGATCAATTGATGCTAGTCTATATACAGATGAAAGTTATGAAAAAGTGACGATGGCGTTGAATGATGCAAATTCAGAAATTAATAATGAAATAGTGATACAGGAAAATTTAGATGCGACGGGAACAGCATTGGAAAAAGCAATAGCTGAACTTGTAAAGAAAACTCCTATTTCGGAAGCTACAATAAATGAGCCAAGTACTCCAAGCAGTGAAAGCACTGCCGTAGAAAATGGCATAGCAACCGGGGACACAACGATGGTAAGTACAATAATTGTGCTTGGGGTTGTATCTGCATTTATTTTGGCATCATTGGTTTTGGTGTCATTTATCAAACGAAAAAAAGCAAGAAATATTAATAGTAAATAAAAGAATTTCATATGAGATACAAAAAAGGTATAAACAAGAGCACTATTGATTGCAGAAATACAGTTAATAGTGTTTTTGTTCCTTTTGACTTTGTAAAGGCAATGCGTTAATATAGTTGTATCGATAAAAAAGATAAAGTTATGGCAAGGAGAAATATGGCATATTATAATATAATAATTAAAAACAAATTAGGTAAGAGGATGTCTGAAAAATCACAGGAGGATCAATGTTGTCTCGTGTATAAGGATGCATATTTGCATGATGATACGATTACATTTGAATCTTCGGAGAGTGGTATTTATGTTGTGGTATCAGTGGATGATGCAATGGAAAGTTCGTTTGTATTTATGAAAGATAAATCGTTTGAATATAAAATCCCATTTGATGAAAATAAAGTATCATATTCACCGAAATCATTTGCAGGGAATATACATTTGATTAAGATCAGGACAGCGACAGAAGAGGAAATATCAAGATATAGGAATTTGGCGGTTAACAATTTGGATCAGCATGTCAATACTGTAATGTTTCCACATGCTACGGCAAATGTTGAAACCAGAGGGGAAGCAGTTTTTGCAGCAAGAAATGCCATAGATGGTAATAGAGAAAATTCCTCGCATGGAAACTGGCCATATGAATCATGGGGAATTAATATGCAAGATGATGCCGAATTTAAAATTGATTTTGGAAGAACAATTGTAGCAGACAAAATTGTATTGTATACGAGAGCAGATTTTCCACATGATAATTGGTGGACGCAGGTGAGATTTTCTTTTTCAGATGGAACACAGATGGAATTTGATATGGAAAAATCATGTAAGCCGCATATATGTGAATTTGCGCAGAAGAAAATCGAGTGGATAAAAATTGATAAATTAATAAAATCAGATGATCCTTCCATGTTTCCAGCGCTGAGTCAGATAGAAGTGTATGGAAAAAACGAATATTAGGAGGTATGTGTTTATTATGAATGTAATTGATTTTGGAGTCACTTCAAAAGGTGAGAAAACAAGTTTAATTATTATAAAAAACGAAAAAGGAACAAAAGTAGCAATCAGTGATTATGGAGCAACTGTTGTAAGTATATTTGTGAACGATAAATATGGAAAAACAATCGATGTTGTACTCGGATATGATGATGCGAAAGGATATGAAGGCAGAAAATCTTTCTTCGGTGCATTTATCGGACGTAATGCAAATCGTATTGGTAATGCACAGTGCTCAATATCAGGAAAAAGTTATAAACTCACTGATAATGATAATGGAAATAATCTCCATGGCGGCTGTGACTATTATGCGAACAGAATGTGGGAAACAGAAAATATAGAAGATAATAGTGTCACATTTAGCTTGCGAAGCCCAGATATGGATCAGGGGTTTCCAGGAAATGTGGATATTAAGGTTACCTATTCGCTTTCAGAAGACGATGAATTCAAAATTAACTATTATGCCGTGAGTGATGCAGATACGATCGTAAATATGACGAATCATAGTTATTTTAATTTAGATGGACATGCGTCAGGGAGTATTTTAAAAGAGAAACTCATGATCGATGCAGATTATTATACGAAGACAGATTCAAAATCTATTCCAACAGGCGAATTAGTTGAGGTTGCAGGAACACCTATGGATTTTAGAACGTTTAAAGAAATTGGACAGGATATAAATCATGATTATGAAGCTTTAAAGATTGCAGATGGTTATGATCATAACTATGTTCTGAAAAATAATAGTCAACTCTGTAAAGTAGCAGCAGTTGTGTCGGATGTGAGCGGTATAACAATGGAAATAATGACTGATATGCCAGGATTACAACTATATACAGCAAATTTTCTTGATCATAGCGCAGGAAAATCTGGCGCAGTATATAATGCAAAAGAGGCTGTATGTTTTGAAACACAGTATTTTCCAGACGCACCACACCATGATAATTTCCTGAGTTCGATTTTGAAAGCAAAAGAGATCTATAATAAAACAACAATATACAAATTTTATGTTTGTAGAATTTAATGAAAAAACGAATGAATTGAATTTAATGAGTATAAGTTATTGCGGTATATTATTCTTGAAATATATTTTCTGATATTCTTTAGGAGTGAAATTTATTAATTTTTTAAATATTTTTGAAAAATAACTAGTATTTGAAAAGCCTGTTGCACAAGCAATCTCAGTAATCGTCATGTCTTTTGAGATTAAAAGCGGCAGGCTTTTTTCTATGCGATAATATAGAATATAATCAAAAATTGACTGGTTTGTATGCTTCTTGAAAAAACGACAGCATTCGCCTTTGCTTAGATTTGCCGCGTTTCCGATATCATCAAGGGTGATCGTTTCATCATAGTGTAGATGAATATAGTCAAATATTGCTTTTAGATGCTGGATTTTAACAGTGCTTGCCAAGCATGCTGCATCTGATTGCAAAATCGAATAGTTCGATGCATATTGGTAGATAGCGATCCATACAAGTAAAAGGTGGTGTTGAATTTTGAGTTCATATCCATCTTTTTTCTTTTGGTTTAAAGTATAGATTTTTTTGATATGTGAAAGAATACTTTTATTATCAGGGTTATCGCAAGTGAAATGAAAGGAACTAAACATTGTGTTGGAAACAACTGGCGTTATGTATTTTGTTTGGATGGTACTTGATTCAAACCCATAGATAATACGTGGGTTAAAGGCAATTGAGATATATTGACAGTCATTATGATTGTGCATATGTCCGGCGTGAAGTGCGTTGGAATTACAAAAAACTACATCACCTTCTCGCAGATGATAAAGGTTCTCATTAATCATGTATTCTATTTCACCGCTTAAAACCAGTGTCAGTTCTATTTCAGGATGCCAATGACATGAAAAAGCACCAGTATCATAACGTGAGAGAATTTCCAGACTAATATCAACAGGAAATTCATAAGTGCCATGTGTTTTTAATTCCTTTTGGTTATTGTTTGTTTTCAGCTGCATAAGGCGCTCCTTTTTCTTGCTATTTTTTGCTTATATCAAGTTTGTGTAAGAATATTTTTAATATATATGATAAAAACGCAATATAGTTATAATAATCACTAATATAGTTGTTGTATAAGAGTATATATCTCATTATAATCATAATTAGAGAATAATCAAATGGTTTTTACTCAAATAGTTTTTGATGCTTAAGGAGGGTTTTATGAATCATATTAATTTATTGAATGAATTTGTGGATAAGTTTGGAGAGGGTGGAGATATTCGTGGATATTTTACACCTGGAAGAGTGAATCTAATTGGAGAATATACAGATTTTAATGGCGGATATGTCTTTCCATGTGGCTTGACAATGGGAACCTATATGGTAGCAAGAAAAAGAGCAGACAGAAAGCTGTATATGTATTCCATGAATTTTGAAAAAAAAGGAGTGGTACAGTCTTCACTTGATGAATTTGTGAATGGGTTAGAAAAGAATTGGACAATGTACCCAAAGGGTGTTATGTGGGCTTTTGAAGAGAAAGGCTATCCACTTACTTATGGCTACGACTTTCTAGTGTATGGAAATATACCCAATGGCTCTGGTTTATCATCCTCAGCATCACTTGAGGTGTTAACAGGAATTATGCTGAAGGATATGAATGGCACGAAGGATATTGATAGCAGGAATGGCATTGATAACAGTGATTCCAATGATGATATTCATGGGATATCACTTCAAGATATTGCGCTAATCGGACAGTTCGCAGAAAATAAATATGTAGGCGTTAATTGCGGAATCATGGATCAGTTTGCAGTAGCTATGGCAAAAAAAGATTATGCAATATTTCTGGATACAAACAATCTGTCATATAAATATGTACCTTTAAAGTTGGGCAAATATAAAATCGTTATTATCAGCAGTAATAAGAAGAGAAGTCTTGCTGATTCGAAATATAATGAAAGAAGAAGTGAGTGTGAACAAGCACTTGCGTTATTACAGACAAGAAAAAAAGTGAGTTGTCTGTGCGATTTAACAGTGGCTGATTTTAATGAAATCCAAGATGTAATTGCAGATGATATTTTACTCGCCCGTGCAAAACATGTGATATATGAAAATGAACGTACAAAAAATGCAGTAACGGCACTTGAAATTAATGATATTGTAGAATTTGGTAAGCTTATGAATGAGTCACATCGTTCACTTCGTGATGATTTTGAAGTCACAGGGGTAGAACTTGATCTACTTGTGCAAGAAGCCCAAAAGTGTGAAGGTGTAGTAGGTTCAAGAATGACGGGTGCAGGGTTTGGAGGATGTACAGTGAGCATCGTAAGAGATGACTGCATTGATGCATTTATTGAACAAGTTGGCAAAACGTATGAAGAAGAAATTGGCTATAGCGCAGATTTTTATGTTGCCGGTGTAGGTGATGGAGCACACAAAATAGATATCGATGGGGTTAATTATGTTGAATGAAGCAATTAAAAAACTTGTTTTATATGGTGTAGAAAATGGATTGATTCAGAAAACAGATATTGTGTATACAATCAATAGATTACTCGAAGTGTTGCAACTTGATGACTATGAGAATGTCTCATGCGAAAGAGAAGAAAATCTGGGAAAAATATTGGAGCCTATGCTGGATTATGGGATTGATAAAGGATTGATTGCAGAAAATTCAGTTGTATATAGAGACTTATTTGACACAAAAATAATGGGATGTATCATGCCAGCTCCAAGTGTGATAATAAATGAATTCAGGAAAAGATATGAAGACACACCATCAAGCGCAACTGATTATTTTTATAAATTAAGTATGGATAGCGATTATATAAGACGTTACAGAGTCTCGAAAGATATACGTTGGATAAAGCCAAGCATATACGGCGAAATTGATATGTCAATTAATCTTTCAAAGCCGGAAAAGGATCCAAAAGCAATTGCTGCTGCACGTTTTATAAAAAGTAGCGGATATCCACAATGTTTGCTCTGCCGTGAAAGCGAAGGTTACGCAGGAAGACTTAATTATCCGGCAAGGCAGAATCACAGAATTATTCCATTGAAAATGAATGGTGGGGATTGGGGACTTCAATATTCCCCATATGTTTATTATAATGAACATTGTATCGTGCTAAATTATAAGCATATTCCTATGTCAATTGGAAGGCAGACATTTGAAAATCTATTCGCATTTATTAGACAGTTTCCTAAGTATTTTATTGGCTCAAATGCAGACCTTCCTATAGTAGGTGGCTCGATACTGACTCATGATCATTATCAGGGTGGTTGTTATCAATTTGCCATGGAAAAAGCGCCTGTTGAAGAAGAATTTACGATCAAAGGATTTGAAGGTGTAACGGCTGGAATTGTAAAATGGCCATTATCAGTGATTCGCTTAAGAAACAGTAATTGTGATCGAGTAATTGAACTTGCGACACATATTTTGGATACTTGGAGAGGGTATACAGATGAAGCTGCATTTGTATATGCGCAAACAAATGGCGAACCTCATAATACAATTACACCAATTGCCAGAATGAATGGTGAGGAATATGAACTTGACCTTGCAATGCGAAATAATATAACGACTGAGGAATATCCACTTGGTGTATATCATCCACATGAACAATATCATCATATTAAGAAAGAAAATATTGGGTTGATAGAAGTGATGGGACTTGCGATTCTTCCATCAAGACTAAAAGATGAATTGGAAATCCTATCGGACTATATACTAGGTGGAAACATTTCAGAAATTAGAAATGATAGCGCAGTTGAAAAACATTACGAGTGGGTGAATGAATGGATTTCAAACTACAATGATCTGAATGAAGAAAATATAATGGATATATTGAAAAGAGAAACAGGAAACGTATTTGTTAAAGTGCTTGAAGATGCCGGAGTATATAAGTGTACTCCAGAGGGCAGAGAAGCTTTTAGAAGATTTATAAAAACACTTAGTATTTAATAGTATTCATGTTACAAAATGAAATATTTCTGCTTATATAATATAATTACGTTGACGGAAAATGATGCTAAGTGTAATATGACTATTAATGATTCAAAAGTATTTTGTTCAAGCAAAACACAGAAAAGGAGATAAGATTAAACTATGATAAAAGGGTTTAAGATGAAACTTAATGATGGAATGGCAGCAGAATACAAAAAGAGGCATAATGAGCTTTGGCCTGAAATGAAAGATATAATTCATAATCAAGGTGGGAAAAATTATAGTATTTTTCTTGATGAGGAAACCAATATTTTATTTGGGTATATCGAAATAGAAAATGAAGAACGGTGGAATAAGGCTGGGAAAACAGATGTAAATCAAAAATGGTGGGATTTCATGGCATCAATTATGGAGACAAATGAGGATAATAGTCCGGTTAGTAAAGATCTAGAGTTGATGTTTCATCTTGATTGAGTGGAAGATTAAATCATTCCATGAAAGCTACTAGATTAACAGACAGAATGATTAAATTTGCGCAACTGATGGAAATACTACTACTCGATTACATTATGGTGAGTAGTGATAGCCATCAGTTTTTTTGATAGTTTATTAATTCAGATATAAGAGCAATTCATTTTGAAAACAAGTGCGGAAAGGAATTCATCTATGAAGAAAATAATTAGGCGTCAGTATCGGGCTTCATTGAAGTCGGAAATAAATGAAATCGCTTTTTTACAAGCAGCCAATCAATCCAAACAGGAAGCATGCGCTGCAAGAAAAAACGATAGAGTATTGACCTGTGGGATGTTTCGTTATAAGCAAATGGTTTTTTTATATATGGAATTAATAATAGACGATGTGCATCCTATATTAGATGACAAACACCGCATAATAGATGATAAGAATCCCATAATAGATGACCAATATCCCATAATAGATGATCCATCGATATGGTTCCCAAAACTGACAGAATTTTTGTGTAAATGGCCTCAGATGGACAAGGAAAAAGAGTGGGTAGAAATGTTTCCTGTATTTTGGTTTGATTCTCCAGTGAGTATAGAACAGTGGAAAAGAAAGCAAAGTCCAGATAAGAGATGTGGAAGGATTGCAGTATTGTATCCGGATAAGCTGCTTTCATATATCTGCCATCATCAGGCAATTGCGCAGGAAGGTTTGCTCAAAGGTGACAGATACCAAAGTATTGCCGTTCATGAAAATATCTTATTTTCATATTTCGAGACACCAAGAGACAGGGAAGTGGTTAATATTAAAAGAGTAGATGAAAAGTCATCTGAAATTGAGAAATGGAAGAATGTGGATCCAGTCAGCCATTTTCAGCATTTTCCAGAGGCTAATGGAGACGATTTTATGATTATTTCTACGATATTTGAAATTGGGTAATTTAAAATTGCACTTAGTGGTTGCGAAAAAGAACCTTGAAGTTGGTAGATAATATGTAAACCATTTGATAAACTCATTATAAAATCACTTATAGGAGGCGTCGTGTATGAAACTTTCAGAAAAGATACAATTATTAAGACATAAGAATAGTTATTCACAGGAGAATTTGGCAGAGGTTTGCAATGTTAGTAGGCAGTCAATATCAAAATGGGAAGCTGATATTGCAATACCAGAGACTGAAAAATTATTGATTATAAGTAGGTTATTTAATGTCTCAGTAGATGTATTGCTAAAAGATGAATTAGAAATAGATGCGCTTAAAGATGTTAAAAAATGTGGAAATAGTGCAATAGAAATGACAGAAAATGGAATATATGAAGGCGTGCTCATAAAGGAAAGTATTAATGATGAATCAGTATTGGATTATATTTCAATTAATAAAGTTGAAATATGGAAGACTGCTGGGAATCCAAAGTATTGGACAGTACTATATTTTAATTCAGATAAAGAGGATTTTCCTGAAATTCTCGCTAAAGTAATTATTTCAGATGAAAAAAAGGGCGGAAATTGGTTCGTAGATTTCAAGTCTGGGAATATGAAATATATTGTGTTTAGAAATAAAATACTAAAATATACAATTGGAAATAGTAAGGAAAAAGAAATTGTTTGTGAGGAATGCACAAAATTAGGCATTCCCGATAGGCAGATGAATTGGTCAGAATGATTCAATTAGCATTGTTTTACTTATTCCTGTAATTTAATCGATATTCACTAGGCGTTACATTTATAATCCTTTTGAATTGTCGCATAAAATGTACATCGTTTGTGTAGCCACATAGTTCAGAAATATCGGATATGGTGTAGGCTGTATTGCCTAGTAGATACATTCCGTATTCTAGTCTATTGTTAATAATATCATTTACTGTAGAAATACCAAAGATTTGTTTGTAAATATGTTGAAAATAGGAGCGGCTCATATTGACACTCAATGCGAGAGAATCAATTGAATAGTTAATTTGTGGAGCATTATAAATTTCGTTACGCAACTCTACAAATTGGTTGTAATACTTGCTGATATTATTATGCGGTTCAATGTTATTTCTTATGTCACTTAATTTCATAAAAAGACAGCGAATAGTTGCATCAATAATCTCATTTTTAAAGGTACCATTCTGCACTTGCTCCAATTGAATATCTTGAACTTTTCTGGAAATAAAAAACGGATTATGAGCATTAATAATTGTATCAAAAGGAAGATTGAGCTTATTGAAAAACGGTTCAATATCATCACCATCAAAATGAAACCAATCATGAATCATGGGTTGTTCAAAATCCTTATAAAAGTGGTAACTTCCTTTTTTGAAAATGATATAGGTATTTTTATCTGCAATTACTTTTTTACCTTGTAATTTTAATTCCATTTTACTTCTAAACAATAAAAAAAGGTAATCACCGGAACCAAAGGGGCGATCAATTGTGATACCGTGTTGATGAATAATGTTATATCCGATTCTTATTAGCCTAAGCATATTTAATCCTCCAATAAAAAGCACAATAGTTCAGTTACTAAACATTATATATCATTGTTGATGTTGATACAAGATAGTATAATTTAGTACTATAACTGAAAGGAGAATCTAATATGAAAGAACTAAAATCTTTACCGGCACCACTGTTTAGAGATCCTATATATGATGGAGCAACAGATCCAGTTGTGATTTGGAATAGAGAGGAACTATGCTGGTGGATGTTTTATACACAGCGACGTTCTTCGGATATTTCTATTGGAGTATCTAATATTCATGGAACAAAAATTGGAATTGCTTCTTCTAAAGATGCACAAAAGTGGCTCTATAGAGGGACTTTACCCAATATGGATTTTGAACCGGGACTGAATACGTTTTGGGCACCGGAAGTGATATTTGCAGAGGGCAGGTATCACATGTATATCTCATATATTACGGGTGTACCCACAGACTGGAACTATAAGCGTCATATCCTTCATTATACTGCAAAAAACATGTGGGATTGGAAGTTTGAAAGCATTTTAGATTTATCCTCCGATCATGTGATTGATGCGTGTGTATACGAAATTGAACCACATCTATATAAAATGTGGTATAAGGATGAAAAAAATAATAGTTATACTTACAGTGCGATTAGTAAAGATCTTTATCACTGGGAGGTATTAGGTGCAGAAATAACAGATTGTGCTCATGAAGGACCCAATGTATTTGAATTTGGAAGGATCAAATGGATGATTACAGATTGTTGGGACGGGCTGGCAGTTTATAAGTCAGAAGATTTTACCAATTGGTGCAGATGGGGAGAAAATCTACTTCAGATACCAGGAACACGTAAAGATGATACCGCTATGGGTAATCATGCAGATGTTTTAGTTCATGGGGAAAAGGCATATATCTTTTATTTTGTTCAACCGGAGTTCACAAAAGAAATGCGGGAAAGTCATAATACGATAATGACATATGAAGCGGCCAAAACAAGCATCCAGGTAGCTGAACTAAAGGTGGAAGATGGAAAGTTGATTTGTAATAGGAATCAAGAAGTTTACTTTGAATAGAAAATAAGCAAGCCATTAAAATTGATATTTTGTCTTGTAAGAGCATGCATAGGAATGAGGTTATTATGCTAGAAAAAATAGATCCTGAATCAAATGAAATGCAAGCATATATATTTGTACATTTTGCACATGGAAATAGTGAAGATGCCGAGCAAATCTATTTCTCAGTAAGTAAAGATGGTATGCAGTGGAAGGCTTTAAACAATTCAAAGCCTATACTGCGAAGCAAATTAGGCGAAAAAGGTCTTCGTGATCCTCATATTATACGTTCAGTTGAAGGCGATAAGTTTTATTTAATTGCTACAGATTTAAGCATAAGCAAAAATAGTGACTGGATAAGAGCAAAAACAAACGGAAGTAAGTCATTAATGATATGGGAATCCTCAGATCTCGTGAATTGGTCTGAGCAAAGAATGGTAAAAATCGCATCAGAAAATGCTGGCTGTACTTGGGCACCAGAGTCCATTTACGATAAAGATACCTGTGATTATATGGTGTTTTGGGCATCAATGGTGTCAGAAGATAATTATGCGAAGCAAAGAATCTATTGTTCAAGGACGAAAGATTTTATAGATTTTACAGAGGCGCAACTTTATATAGAAAAAGAGAATGATATTATTGATACGACATTTACCCAGCATAATAGTGCATATTACCGTTTTTCAAAGGACGAGACTACGAAATCAATCCTTATGGAAGTTTGTAATACTTTAATGGGGGATTTTAAGACGGTAAATAGTTTCTCATTGGCAGCTGTTCTTGGGTTTGAGGGACCAACTTGCTATCAGTTAAATGGTGAAAATAAATGGTGTCTGCTATTAGATGCTTATGCGACAGGACAGGGTTACAAGTGTTTTATAACCTCGGATATAGCAACAGGCAGCTTTGTGGAAAGCGCAAGTGAATTTATTACTCCATATATATTTAGGCATGGCACGGTTATTCCTATCACTATGAAAGAATATAACGATTTGGTAGAAGCGTATTAACGCTTAAGGTACCCAGAAATATGTAGATTAATTGATTTACTAAAAAAAAATTTAGAGGTAGATTGTAATGAATGTAAAATCAAAATGGCAAGGTAAAAAAGTTAATTTTTTAGGTGATAGCATAACAGCCGGGCTTTTAACTTCAATCATTTATCATGAAATCATTAAAGAGAAGCTGGGACTCAAAATAGCGAGAAATTATGGGATTAGTGGTACAAGGATTGCGAAACATTCTCAGGACGAAGGCAATTCAATGTCCGCTAGGTTTTCCAAAATGGATGATGATGCAGATTTGGTAATTGTCTTTGCTGGAACAAATGACTTTGGACACGATAACGTACCAATCGGAAATTTTAATGATAGAAGTAACAGCACATTTTATGGAGCTTGTCATGTTCTTATGCAGGGGCTTATAGAGAAGTATTATAAAAAAACGATTGCATTTATGACACCTATTCATAGGGATTATCCTGAAGATGTTTCTTATGAAACAAATAAAAGTGGAAATACATTAAAACAATATGTAAATATAATAAAAGAAGTCGCTGAGTATTACGCTATTCCAGTTCTGGATTTGTATGCTGTAAGTGGAATGCAACCGAAAGTCAAAATAATGAAAGAATATTATATGCCAGATGGATTACATCCTAATGAAGCTGGGCATGAAAAACTTGCAGACAAAATCATACCTTTTATGGAAACACTCTAATTAAAAGACCTATGATGTATTAGCTAAACTTTAAAATTACAACTACATAAAAAAGGAGTGTATAAAATGATAACGAAAACGATTGATTTGTGGAAAGATCTACCTTATGAAGGTAAAGGTAATGATGACTTCAGACCCACATTAGATACCTATATACTGAAAGGTGAAATGATAAGAGGAGCAGTGCTAATATGTCCTGGAGGCGGATATGTACTTACATCCGAAAGAGAGGCAGAACCAATTGCACTTGCGTATAATTCTGCTGGATTTCATGCTTTTGTACTGTATTATAGTGTAGCTCCCAATAAGCATCCTCAACCACTTTGGGATGTATCCAGAGCTATGAATATTATTAGAGAAAATGCAAAGGAATGGAATATAGATGCTGACAAGATTGCGGTGTGTGGATTCTCGTCTGGCGGACATCTTGCAGCAAGTCTTTCTGTTCACTGGGATAAACCATATCTGAAGGAATGCCCTGGGATTACAGATGGTCTGAATAAGCCCAATGCACTGATACTAGCATACCCTGTTATCACAACCGGTCCATTTGCACACAAAGGTTCGTTTGAAAATTTGATAGGTAATGATTTGAATGACCCACTATATCAGGAAATGTCCCTGGAAAATCAGGTTTCTGATAAAACTCCACCGGTATTTTTATGGCATACGTTCGATGACGGTGCTGTTCCAGTAGAAAATTCATTACTATTTGCACAAGGGTTACGCAAAAATAATATTCCTTTTGAATTACATATATTTCCCCATGGACCACATGGTCTTTCGCTGGCAAATGAGGAAACTAAAGCGCAAGGTATGGGTGTATATCCTCATATTGCTACCTGGATGAATCTATGTATTGAATGGTTAAAAGGACAGTTTAAATAAAATCAATTAAATTTAATGTTTTAAGGGGAAAGCTACATGAGTGGGTGTTACAGATTTGATAAGTGAATTAAAAAACATAGAAAATGGGGGAGAAAAAATATGTCAACGATTATAACAGCTGAACATTTAGTAAAGGAATTTAGAACAAATAAGAAATATCCGGGGCTGAGAGGAACTGTAAAATCTTTATTTACAAATGAAAAGATTATTAAAAGAGCCGTCGATGATGTTTCTTTTTCTATCCAAGAGGGTGAAATCGTAGGCTACATTGGAAGCAATGGGGCAGGCAAGTCGACTACAATTAAGATGCTTACAGGTATTTTGGTACCAACAGAGGGAACTTGTCACGTGAGAGGGATAGAACCATACAAAAACAGAATGGAAAATGCCCAAAATATAGGCGTAGTGTTCGGACAAAGAACTCAATTGTGGTGGGATTTACCAGTGATTGAATCCTTTACGGTATTAAAAGGAATCTATCAGGTATCAGATTATGACTATAAACAAAGAATGGAATTTTCAAATGATATATTAGGAATAAAAGATTTTGAAAATAAAACAGTAAGAACCTTATCTTTAGGTCAACGTATGCGCGCGGATGTTGCATCAGCATTATTACATAATCCCAAGGTCCTTTATTTGGACGAACCCACTATCGGACTTGATGTAGTTGTTAAGGACAAAATGAGGGAAGCAATACGAGAATTAAATCGGAATTTTCACACGACAATTATACTTACAACACACGATATGATTGATATTGAAGAGCTATGCAACCATATCATTATTATAGACAATGGAAAAATCATCTTTGATGATATGCTACAAGTTTTGCTAAAACAAGGAGATTTGACAGACATTGTTAAGAAAATATTCATTAACGGGGAGATGAATAGCGATGAGAATAAATCGAATTAAATGCTATACCCCATTTGCGCTTAATACCATTAAACGTAGCATGGCTTATAGAGGAGCATTTTTTATCACATTATTAAGCAGGTTGTTTACAGTTTTTGTTATATATTTCTTGTGGAAAGCAATATATGGGTCAAGTGTAAATTCAATTATTAGGGGGTTTAGCTTTACTGAAATGACAGCATATATCACAATGAATTTTTTGACGGGTCTCATTACGGGAATCACTGGTTCTTTAGCAATGAATATAGCTTTTGATGTATCAGATGGAAGTATTGCAATTCAACTTGTACGTCCAATCAGCTATAGGATTATCAAATTTTTTGAAAGCTTAGGGGGATTGTGTGGTAATGTTTTCTTTCAGATCATTCCTTTCTTTATAATTTTCATGGTAATTGGGTTTGTAAAAATACCGATGTCATTTAATTTTGTTTTATATTTGTTTAGTGCATTCCTCGGATTTTTATGTATGTTTTGTTTTGGCTTCTTTTTTGGACTGTTTTCTTTTTATACGACATATTTTTTTGGATTTAGCATGGCAATGTCTGTTATAGTACAATTTTTTTCGGGTAGTTTAATACCATTGACATTCTTTCCCGAATATCTTGAAAAGATATTTCGCTTATTTCCGTTTGCTTCGATGAATTACACGCCCATTATGATTTACCTGGGTAAATTAAATGGAAAAGAAGTTGTATATGCATTGATGCTACAAATAGTATGGATATTGTTGTTTTATTTAGCGGGAAAATTATTATGGTCTTCTGCTATTAAAAGATTAACAATCTTAGGGGGATGAGGAAAATCATGGATATGCTAAAAAGTTGTAAGCGTTATATGAATTTATATAAAATATTTCTTGTGCAATATATGAAAACACAGATGCAGTCAAAAGTAGACTTTACGGTAGGCTTTTTTTCCTTCTTTTTAAATCAAATGTTGGGAATTGTTTTTTTATATCTTATATTTGAGCAAATACCAGATTTAAACGGATGGAGTTTTTATCAGTTGGTCTTTATTTATGGATATGCACAAATACCTAGAGGGATAGATCATTTTTTTACGAATAATTTATGGATATTTACGCGTAAGACGGTAAAGGAAGGTTTGTTTGACCGATATCTACTTAGACCGGTGAATCCATTATTTCAGATACTGATAGAGCAATGTTGTCCGGATGGCATTGGTGAATTTCTTGTGGGAATGGTACTTGTTATATATGCCACAGCTCATTTGGGTATTGCTATAACGATTGGCAGTGTTATCTGGTTTACTATTTCAATTATCTTTGGTGCGCTTATCTATTTATCACTAAAGCTTTTACTTGCTACCAATGCTTTTTTCTTTATGGATGCTTATCAGATTTTGTATTTGGGATATAACCTTTCGGATTTTGTAAAGTATCCTTTGGGAATTTATAATAAGCCAATACGATTTACTTTATCTTATATAATACCGTTTGGGTTTACTGCATTTATCCCTGCCAGTTTTTTTCTTGGGACAAGTACGCTGTATAGTACAATTATATTAGAGATAATAGTGGCGGTTATATTCTTTGGTATTGCATACCGATATTTCTGCTATGGATGTAATAAGTATGAAAGTGCAGGAAATTAATGCTTTGTGAATATTATTCGAACAGATGAGTGTCCTTTATTAAGGATTGGAAAAGCAAAACCATATACAAAAAATCAATATATTCATAAAGATATCATAAGTTACTAGAGGAATATGGGACGTTGGTATAAAATTCGTTTCATATTAATGAGGAGGTTCACAAATGACAGCAATGCAATGGTTTTATAGTTTTCTTAAGAAATATAGTCCCAAAATAATTTTTGCGCTACTGCTTGTTACATGTACAAGTGTAATCGCAATCGTTAACCCACAGATTTCTGGTATTATCGTGGATGAAGTAATCAAGGGTGGAAACCGAAAGATTCTTCCGCTAATGATGTTGGTTATGATTCTTGCAACACTACTTCGTGCTGCCTTGAAATACAGTTCGCTTGTCATCTTTGAGTGGTCATCCCAAAACATTCTATATTCGATGAGGGATCATGTCTATCAAAAATTTTTAAAACAAGATTTCAATTTCTATAACAAAAATCGCACCGGTGATCTTATGTCACGTCAAACGGGTGATATGGAGGCAGTCAGGCATTTTGTTGCGTATGTAATTTATAGTATATATGAAAATATCTTGCTTTTTTCAATAGCACTTTTCATGATTTTTATTGTGGAATGGCGGTTGGCTCTTTGTATGATTGTTGTATTGCCGATATCAGCCTTTGTGGCTAGCAGGCAGTTAAAGAGTGTAAAACCGGCTTTCCATAATATTAGACAGCACTTTTCCAGTTTGAACTCAGCGGTACAGGAAAATGTAAGTGGTAACCGTGTAGTGAAAGCGTTTACGAAAGAAGATTTTGAAATTGATAAGTTTAATAGAGAAAATGACGGTTATCGTGAGGCTGAACTGAATGCAGCTAGGATATGGAAAAAATATGTACCTGTTTTTGAATTTATGTCCAATATACTTACCGTAATCCTTTATTTAGTTGGTGGAATCATGGTTTTTAGAAATGATATAACCATTGGGAAGCTGGTTACTGTTAGCGGATATCTATGGATGCTAAATAACCCGCTGCGCCAGGCAGGTTGGCTTGCTAATGATTACCAACGTTTTGTTACATCCATAGAAAAAATCTATTCCTCTATCGCTGTAGAACCAGAAATCAAGATACCAGAAAATGCAATCGAGAAGGAGAGATTTAAGGGGGACATCATCTTCAACCATGTCAGCTATCATGCGAAGGATGAGGTAATCCTAAAAGATATTAATTTGCATGTGAAGCCGGGGCAAACGGTGGGAATTATCGGAGCAACAGGTTCTGGAAAATCCACTTTAATGAACTTATTATGCCGTTTTTATGATGTAACATCCGGTGAGATTTTAGTGGATGATATAAACTTAAAGAATATGGATTTGTTCTCACTGCGAAGAAATATCGGAATGGCTATGCAGGATGTATTCCTTTTTTCTGATACGATTGAAGGCAATATTGCCTATGCAAGACCATCCTGTAGTTTTGAAGAGGTTGTGGAAGTGGCGAAAATAGCCAATGCTCATGATTTTATACAGCAAATGCCAGAGGGATATGATACGATTGTCGGCGAACGTGGAGTAGGTCTTTCAGGTGGACAGAAGCAGAGAATATCTTTGGCTAGAGCACTGTTAAAAAAACCATCCATTATTATTTTGGATGATACTACCTCGGCAGTAGATATGGAAACTGAAACTCAGATTCAAAATGCTCTAGGCTCCATTCATGCAAAGCATACAGTCTTTATTATTGCTCATCGTATTTCTTCGATTAAAGATGCCGATCAGATACTGGTTCTGGATAACGGTGAAATTATTGAAGCAGGTAATCATGAAGAACTGCTTAAAAAGAGAGGCTACTATTATAACGTATTCCATCATCAGTACGGTGACTTTAATGTGATTAGAGGGGAGGAAAAATATGGCTCGGAATAAATACGACATTGATGAAACGCTACAGACTGAATTTAATTTCTCTCATTTAAAAAGATTAGGTGCTTACATTAAACCATATAGGAAGGAATTACTTATCACTATATTTTTTGTATCAATATCTTCCATGCTTGGTTTACTAACACCTATCTTTCTTATGCAGATAATGGATGATTATATTCCAAATAAGAACATTAAGGCAATTATTTTAGTAAGCATACTGCAGTTAGTTATTTTTTTGTTGATATCAGTAATTCTGTCTTTTAAAATATCATTGACTTCAAAAATAGGACAAAATATTATACATAATATCAGAAGTGATATCTTTGAACATCTTCAGGCGCTACCGTTCTCTTATTATGACGATAAGCCTCACGGAAAGATTCAGGTTAGGGTAGTGAACTATGTTAACAGTCTTAGTGATTTACTCTCTAATGGTATCGTTAATACGATTACTGATTTATTTAGCCTTTTATTTATCATAGGCTTTATGTTAATTGTTAATGTGAAGCTGACACTAATCTGTCTGCTAGGACTTCCGCTTCTGATTATAATAATATTTATAATCAAGAAAAAGCAAAGAGTTGCATGGCAGATTTCCAGCAACAAGTCTTCAAATTTGAATGCATATATAGCGGAGAGTATTAATGGAATTCGTGTTACTCAGAGTTTTACTAGGGAGCAGGAAAATATTAAAATATTTAATACCTTAAGTAATGACTACAGGTTGGCCTGGATAAAGGCAGTAAAGCTGAACTTCCTGATGTGGCCGGCTATTGACAATATTTCAACATGGAGCTATGTTGCGGTTTATGTAGTCGGAATCTCCTGGCTAGATAACAGCATGCAAGGAATTACTGCTGGCGTTATTATTGCGATGACAGGATATATTGGAAGATTTTGGGCGCCCGTTAATACCTTAGCTAGCTTCTATAACTCCATACTTACTGCGGTATCTTATCTAGAGAGGATATTTGAAACAATCGATGAACCAGTGCTGGTCAAGGATTGTGAAGAAGCGATAGAAATGCCCGCGATTAAGGGTGAAGTAGTTTTTAAGGACGTAACATTTAGCTATGAGGATGGAGTTAAAATCCTGAATGGAATTAATTTCCACTCGGCGATAGGAGATTCGGTTGCTATTGTCGGCCCTACCGGAGCAGGGAAAACTACTATTATCAACCTGATAAGTAGATTTTATAATCTGGATTCTGGAGAAATCACGATTGACGGAGTGGATATCAGCAAGGCAACAATCAAGTCCCTTCGAAAGCAAATGGGAATCATGATGCAGGATAGCTTTATTTTCACGGGAACCATCATTGATAATATCCGCTACGGTAACATGGAAGCAACCGATGAACAGGTTATCAAGGCAGCTAAAACGGTTCATGCCCATGATTTTATTATTAATTTGGAAGATGGTTATCAGACACAGGTAAACGAAAGGGGAACCCGATTATCGGTAGGCCAGAGGCAACTGATTAGCTTCGCCAGGGCACTGGTGGCAGATCCGAAGATTTTGATTTTGGATGAGGCGACCTCAAGTATAGATACGCAGACAGAGATACTGTTGCAGGAAGGGTTAAGCAAACTACTTCAAAATCGTACATCTTTCATCATTGCTCACCGTCTTTCAACGATTAAGAACTGCACCTTTATCATGTATGTAGATGGTGGGTCCATTAAAGAAATGGGCAGCCATGATGAGTTGCTTGATTTAAAAGGCAGCTATTATGAGCTATATATGTCACAGTATAAATTCCTGGAGAAGGAATAGTAAATATCCGCGTTTCACTAAAAAAGGAGAATAAAAATATGACGAAATTATACATTGACAGCAAGCAAAAAGAAGGCTTTATCAATCCTGAGATTTATGGACATTTTTCAGAACATTTAGGTAGATGCATCTATCAGGGGATTTATGTAGGAGAATCATCAGAAATTCCGAATACCAACGGTATGCGTAATGATGTTGTGGAAGCATTAAAAGAAATGAAAGTGCCAGTACTTAGATGGCCTGGAGGCTGTTTTGCAGATGAATATCACTGGAAAGATGGAATAGGCCCGAAATCTGACAGAAAGCGTATGGTGAATGCTAACTGGGGTGGAGTCGTTGAAGACAATTCATTTGGTACCCATGAATTTTTCGAATTATGTGAACAGTTGGGTTGTAAGACATATGTCAATGGTAATGTTGGTTCAGGAACAGTTCAGGAAATGAACGAGTGGGTCGAATATATGACATTCGATGGGGAATCTCCAATGGCCGGCCTTAGAAAGAAAAATGGACGGGAAAAGCCTTGGCGTGTGGATTATTTTGGTGTTGGAAATGAAAACTGGGGATGCGGCGGCAATATGACTCCACAGTATTATGCAAATCTGTATCGCAGATATCAGACCTTTGTTCGAAACTACGATAATGAAAATCCTATTTTTAAGGTATGTTGTGGTGCCAACTCCAGTGACTATGAATGGACAGAGGAGGTAATGAAGACCTGTGCATACAAAGCACCAGATCATCTGCATTGTTTCATGGATGGGTTATCACTCCATTACTATACATTACCAAACGGCGACTGGCAGCACAAGGGCAGTGCTACAGATTTTGATGAATCACAGTATTATACAACATTGCATAAGACACTTTTCATGGAAGAATTGGTAAAGAAACATAGCAGGATTATGAGCAAATATGCGGATGAAGATAAGGTTTCACTTATCGTGGATGAATGGGGATGTTGGTATGATGTGGAACCGGGTACAAACCCAGCCTTTTTGTATCAGCAAAATACAATGCGTGATGCCATGGTAGCGGCAATTAATTTTGATATTTTCAATCATCACTGCAAGGTAGTTCGTATGGCAAATATTGCACAGATTGTAAATGTTCTCGCATCTGTTATACTTACGGAAGGTAGTGATATGATCTTGACACCGACCTATTATGCATTTCATATGTACCGTCATCATCAGGGTGCAGATTTGTTACATACGAATTTGACAGGAAATACAGATGTCGGAATAAAAGAAGAGGAACAGGTACCTAAAATCACACAGACAGCGTCGGTAAGTAGCGATGGGATAATTAATCTGACCATCACCAATGTATCCACAGACCAGCCTGAAAATGTCAGCGTAAGCATGGAAGGAATTAGCAACTTCGAAGTAATTGAAGCAAGAATACTGACAGGAAAAATCGATGAGTACAATATCTTTGAAGATAGAAACGTAGTATCAGAAACAGATTTTAATGGATATACAGCAAATGATGGACAATTAAGCATTGAACTCCCACCATGCAGTATTGTGCTCCTACGAATAGAGGAAAATAAATAGTGGAACAAAATACTTCACAGAGAGAATGTCGAAAATGCCTACTGATTGATGCAGAGGCAGGAAAAGAAAAGGAAATCGTATATCGTTATATCTGTGAACTACCGAAAGCAGAGAAGACGCCAGAAAATATTTTCCAGGAAAGGCTTGAAAGCTGTAGAATGTGTGAGTGGCTTTCGTTGGCAACCTGCCAGGCTTGCGGCTGTTTTGTGGAAGTGAGAGCAGCAGTAAAAAAACATAAATGCCCCTATCACAAGTGGTAGGAGAGCCAAAGATGAGATAGATATTAAAAGATAGCAATCAAAATGCAGTAACTGTATGAGTTTGTTGTGATACAGCCAGAGTATCTGGTCTGATCAGGCGCATATAGTTACTGCATTTTGGTTACACTTGATATTATTGATTCATTGAGTCATCCATTCTTTTACTTGCGCATCATACTTTGGGCGGAGTCATCCAGCCTGTATTTTGGAATATGGAAAGATTATGCGCAAATGACATCTTTTTGCGCCAGTCTCGTGGTGTTTCGCCCACAATACTGCTAAAATGACGATTAAAACTGGACAAGGAATGAAACCCAACCTCTTCTGATATACTTAGAATTGGCATGTCAGTTGTCTGAAGAAACAAAGATGCCTTCTCAATCCTGATCTTAATTAGATAGTCCAAAGGACTAGTATTCATAACAGTGGTGAAAGTGCGGCGAAAATGTGTAGAACTCAAACCACACATCTGCGCAAGGGAGTCCATTGAAAAATCCAACATATAACTTTTACGAATGTGATCCAGAGCAGGTGTAATAGCTAGAGAATCGCCAGAAGTCTGTATAATAAAGAGTTCAGGATCATCAGGGTTAATATATATGTTCATGACATCAACCAGAAATGCCATCAGTGTTCCAAATATCGCATATTTGTAATTCAAGTCTTTATTTTTAAGTGTGTGAATTATATGTATGACTATATTATATATCTCGGGATATTTGTCCTTTGAAAATATAGAACTGTAAGAGTAGATTATCTTTTGAATCATGTCGTTTTGAGATAGTATATCTAAAGAAAAGTAAGGATGGAAAAATTCCTCAACATCAATAAAAATATAGCTCCATTTGCTGGAGGTTCCAGGAGTGGAATAGGTGGTATGAATAACATCGCTAGCAATCAACGTGATATCACCTGTATGAAATGGTAGCACTTTATTCATAAATTCAAGGGAACCACTACCCTCTTCGCACAGACCGATTTCTAGGCAGTTATGGAAATGCAGTCTGGTGGATGGAATATCAGAAATATGCCATTCATCTCCAGATAAGAGTAAGATTGGAAAATTCGTTTGCAAACTATAATTACGGAATTCAATGATCTTTTTTTTGGCTTTTGACAAAATTCTCACGACCTTTCGTTACTGATAAATTCATTATAGAATTGCTTGTCATAAATTGCAATTGAAATTCGGATAAATGGACAAAAATGCATAGAAATCGATTTCGTATGACAAGATATTAAACTAGCTAAAATGTATAATAAAAATATAAAATATCTGAAAAACTATACAAGGAGGCTAAGATAAAGTTGAAAAAGAAAAACAATATAGAAAAATATGCTAAAGTAAAGCGCAAAGGTAGCACAAAACTATATCTAAAAATGACATGGCAATTATATGCACTAATGTTTCTTCCAATATTATTTATAATTATTTTTAAGTTTATACCTTACTATGGACTGACGATTGCTTTTCAAGATTACAAAGTTGCGAAAGGCTTTGGCGGCAGCGAATGGGTGGGATTAGAAGTTTTTCAAAAAATCTTTGCAAAAAGAGATTTTTTGCCCGCAGTTAGAAATACGTTGCTACTCAATGTTTTAGACTTGATATTTGGTTTCCCAATGCCAATTATCCTGGCATTGATTTTGAATGAAATACGTTGCAAGTGGTTCAAAAAAATTACGCAAACATTAATGTATCTCCCACATTTCCTTTCTTGGGTAATCATTGGAGCTCTTGGATATCAGTTATTTAGTTTAAGCAATGGTGTTATAAATACACTGATTGCTAATATGGGTTCAAGTCCGATTCCATTTCTACAGGAAAACACCTGGTGGTTGATTACATATGTACTGATTGGCGTTTGGCAGACAATGGGATGGGGCACGATCATTTATCTTGCATCTATCACGAATGTAAGCCCTGAATTATATGAGGCTGCAAAGATTGACGGCGCAAACCGGTGGCAGAGCTGCTTACATGTTACTCTTCCATGCATTCGAAGCACAATCATAATTCTTTTGATTATGAATCTGGGCAAAATGATGCAGGGTTCCTTCGAACGAATTATGGCTTTATCCAATGCAAAAGCAATGGAATATGTAACAACAATTCCTGTACTTGTTTATCGTTGGGGTATTGAGAGTGGTAAGTTCAGCGAAGCAACTGCACTTGGATTATTCCAGTCCGTTATTGGATTGATTCTTGTTGTTGTAGCAGATAGGATAGCTAAAAAAATTGGAGAAGAAGGACTTCTGTAGGAGGGAAAAAAGTGAAAACAAAAAAAATAAAATCAAGTAGAATCATAGGAAAGATAGTGGATGCTTTTTTCTGGCTAATTATAATTTTAGTTTCGTTAACATGTCTGTTTCCATTTGTTCATGTATTTGCAGTTTCAATTAGTGATGAGGCATATGTAGTTGCAAACAAAGTAGTCCTCTTACCAAAAGGCTTTAATTTAACAGCTTATCAAAAGATTTTTGCGGATAGCTCTATAATTAGATCTTTGTTAGTCACAATCTTGATTACTGTTTTATTTACTGTGATTGGAATGTTTCTGACGATTTCAGCAGCATATGCATTAAGCAGAAAAGAACTAAAAGGCGCAAAGTTGATGACATTTTTGATTTTGTTCACTATGTATTTTGCAGCAGGTATGATTCCAGATTATTTGTTAATACAAAACTTACATATGTTGGATACAATATGGAGTCTGGTTCTTCCACTGTGTTTTGCACCATTTAATCTGTTGATTATGAAAAATAATTTTAGTGCAAGCATTCCGGAAAGCCTAGTAGAGGCAGCAGTTGTAGATGGAGCTGGACATTTTAAAATACTGACTCGGATTGTCGTTCCACTTTCCAAGCCAATAATCGCAACTATAGCATTATTCTATGCAGTGGGACGTTGGAATGCATATCAGGATGCACTGTTTTATATCAAGCAACGTGTTGATTTAAGACCTTTGCAGTTGAAATTATATTATTTGGTTGTTTCTTCACAGGAATCCTTCCAGGCTGAGGGAGGAAATGTTGGTGTACTTACCAATCCTGAAGTACTGAAAGCCGCATGTATTATATTTGCGACAGTACCTATTGTAATTGTTTACCCATTCGTACAGAAGTATTTTGTACAGGGAACTATGGTTGGTGCAGTAAAAGGTTGATGCAGAACGTAGAATCTGCAATTACTAGGGTAGTTATATTCTAATTAATTACATATATTAAAGGAGGATTTATTTTATGAGAAAAGGAATTACTAAAAGGGCACTATCAATTGTGCTGGCAACAATGATGACTGCCATGACCGTTGTCGGCTGTGGAAGCAAGACTACAAATACTACTGAACCAGGCGCCAGTGGTAACTATGTAAATGGAGCATATAAAGACTTCTCAAAGGGCTTTGCAGAACAAGTTACAATTAAGATCCCTGTTTATGATCGCGCATTTGAAGGATGGGATGTTACAAACAACTACTATACACAATGGATACAAAAACAGTTCGGTGATAAGTACAATGTAAAGGTACAATATGTTGCTATCGGCCGTACAACTGAAGTTGCAGATAACATGCAGATGATCGCAGCAGGTACTGCACCTGATATCATTTTTCATTATGATATGCCTCAAGCTGTTAACTATTATAGCGAAGGCGCTATACAAGATCTTGATTTGAATGAGATTGCTAATTATGCACCAGACTATTATGCAACACTGAAAGATACAATTGCAACTTACGGCAAGTTGGATGGCAAGAATGCATTCACATTTGGAGAACGTACACCAATCTATTATAACTATGTTCAGTTGATGCGTCAGGATTGGTTGGACAAGGTTAATATGAAAATGCCTACGACACGTGCTGAACTTGATAAGGTATTGGCAGCATGGAAGGCAGCAGGACTTGGAAATGGCGGTGGTTTCTTACTTCAAACAGGCTTCAACTATATGTACGGAACTCTTCCTGCTAACATAACAGACAAGGATAAGGCACTTTACCTTGATTTGAATGTTGCTCCATTAACATGGCAAGCATCTAAGGATTACTTAAAAGAACAAAATTTTGAATACAATGCAGGTTTAATCGACACAGAATTCTACTTAAATGAAAAAGATACAGATACAAAGGCTGATTTCGTATCAGGTAAGTCTGGTATTTATGGCGCATACCTCACTAGCTCAACAGATATCATCTCTTCTTTGTTAGCTAACAACCCTACTGCAAAGGTTGCTACTATGGACGGTGGTGCTATGGCTGCAGATGGAAAAGCTGCATTTTATCAAAATCCATCTTACGGTATGATTATGGGTATCAATTCTAAAACAACTGATGAGCAACGTGCGGCAATTTTCATGTTACTTAACTGGATGGATCAGCCAGATAACCTATTCTATTTACAGAATGGTGTTGAAGGCCAGAATTATACAATGGTTGATGGAATTGCAACTCCTATTGCAGGATATAAAGGAGAATCTGCTCTTTCAAAGAATAACAACAAAGATTACTGGTGTTTGGTTCAAGAAGTTGCTCATTATGAAACAGTAGAAAAGACATACAAAGCAAACTTAAAGGTATTGGCACCAACAGGTTATGAATATCTTATTTCAGATGCTAATAAGTATGCTGACAAATATATGCCATTGGGTGTAATTACTCCTATTTTCACAAAGACAGTTGCATCAGTAGCTGAATACTCACCAGATTTGAAATCAATGTGGAAAGAGTTTTATGTGGATCTTGTTACATGTCCAGCAGATCAATTCGAGGCAAAGTACATAAAGTACAGCAAAGAATATCTGGACGGTGGATATCAAGAAATCTTAGACGAAAAGCAAAAGCTGATCGACGAGGGTTCATATATTATTGCAAAGTAATAAGTTAAAATGTGGGGGGGCTGCTACAACTGTGGCCCCCCCTTTTATAGAAGAAAGACATAGAGGTGCATATGTATAATTTAGAGTTTGATAAACAAGAGATTGAAGAGATTGTAGATAGGATTGTCACAAGAACAATGAAAATGGATCTGACATGGGATTGGTCCTGTGGTGTTGCCTATTATGGAATCAGCAAGGCATATGAAGTGACGAAAAATGAGAAATATCTTAATCTGTTGAAAGAAAGAATAGATGAATATATAGAACTTGGTTTACCTGAATGGTCTGTAAATACCTGTGCCATGGGACATTGTCTAATTACGCTATATGAGGCAACTGGTGATGAAAAATACTGGGATATAGTCATGAGCAAGATCGACTTTATCAGGCACAAAGCGCTACGTTTTGGAGACTCGGTATTGCAGCATACAGTGTCAGCGAACGATGATTTCCCCCAGCAGGCGTGGGCAGATACTTTGTTCATGGCAGCCTATTTTCTACTCCGTGTTGGTGTGAAGCTAAAGGATGAAGAGATTATTGGTGATGCACTGAACCAGTATTACTGGCACATCAAGTATTTGCAGAATCCAAAAACTGGATTGTGGTATCACGGTTATAATAATATTACAGGTGATAATTTGTCTGGATTCTACTGGGGCCGTGCAAATGCATGGGCAGCATATACAATGTCTAGAGTAGGAAAAATTTTACCACAGTGTTACTTGTATCCAAAGTTTATGGATATTGTAGGATCTTTAAGTGAACAGCTTGCAGTACTGAAAACGTTGCAGACTGAGAATGGACTTTGGAGAACGATATTAGATGATGAAGAGTCATATGAAGAAATATCAGCCAGCTGTGGTATTGCAGCAGCAATGCTCAACAAGGGAAATCCACTGCATTTAAAGTATATAAACAAATTCATAAAAGACATAAACAAGTATGTTAGTGAAGATGGCCGCGTTCTGGATGTATCAGGAGGAACTGCAGTTATGAGGGATAGAGACGGATATCGTAATATTTCGAAAGACTGGATCCAGGGATGGGGACAGGGGTTGGCACTTGCTTTTTTTGCCGGGCTGTTAGATTACGAAAATATGAGAAGCGACAGTGCCCTATAGATAATAGATGATTGAAAAGTGTGAATGAAAAGCATTTTCACACAAAGATTGCATAGATAGAAAGGGGCTCAAATGAAATATGATTTTTGTTTACAGAAAAAAGATGGCGTTAGGGTACCAGCTAATATGCTATATGATATGACAAACAGTGAGCTAAAGATTAACTTTGGATTTTTGACTGAGAAGAACAGAAGAAAACAAAATAGCTTACAGATATCGGAACTAAACAGTGGCTTTGATGTTGTTTACTGGTACCGTGAAAGCGATATCACTGAAATTAAGGCAGATGAATACGGCTGCTATATTGATGGAAATTGTTCAGACCAGATTCCATTGACTTTTATCACGCAAATCCCTGAAGAAGGTAATTATCAGGTTAAAATCACATTATATGCTGTAAAAGAAGTAAAAGAGGTTTACGTATTTCTCGGGCGTAGAAGGTTAGCGTATATTGGAACAATTCAAGCAGGACATTGCTTTGAGAAAACATTTGTTACCAATATCTGTCCCATCATTCCAAGAGGGTATTCTAATGAAATGAAAGATTCTACATTAGATATAACCGTGATAGGAGAGGAAGTGCATCTGCAGCATATTGAAATTGAGGCTGTAAAATGCAGGACAATGTATATTGCGGGAGACTCAACAATTTGTGATCAAAGCGCAGATTATCCATATTATCCTTATCACAGCTACAGTGGATGGGGACAGATGTTACCATATTATTTAGAAACATCATTTGCAGTATCAAATCACGCACATTCAGGACTAACAACGCAGAGCTTTAGAAGCGAAGGTCATTACAAAATCATGTTAGACCGGATCAAGGAAGGCGATATCTGTTTGTTTCAATTTGGACACAATGATCAAAAATTAGCTCATCTTATGGCAGATGGAGGATACAGAGAAAATCTGGTCCGTTACATAAAGGAGATTCAGGAAAAGGGCGCTCAGCCTGTTCTTGTCACACCATTAGCCAGAAACACCTGGAAAGGAAATGATGATACATATAATGATCTTTTATATGGTTATGCACTAGAATGCAAAAAAATATCAGAAGAGTTTCAAATACCGCTGGTTAACCTACATCATAAAAGCAAAGAATTGGTAACACAACTTGGAAGGGATAAAGTAAAGTCATATTATTTTCCTTCGGACTATACCCACAGTAATGATTATGGTGCATTTTTATTTGCCGCTTACGTTTATGATGAACTCCTAAAAAACGGAGCAATTCAAGAAGACCATAAAGTGAGCAGATTCCAATGGAATCCCCCTAAAGTTTTACCTGAAATTGTTCCACCAATTGATTGGGATTTTATTGAAGATCCAAATGCAGAGAAACTCTTTGAGAATTTGGATAATCCAGATGATAATCTGACGAGAGTGGGAGCATTGGAGCTTGCTATTACTGCGATGCATTTTTTCCCTACCAATGTTTATAATGATGCATTTGTCGATATAGTAGGTCATGAATTGTATGCAGGTACTGTGGAATGTGCTTATCAAAATGGGCTTATTCCAGAAGATATGATCAAGGACAACCGGTTTCTGCCGCAGAATCTCATCACGGGCAGAGAATTTATGGAGATTGTCATGAACGGGTATCGAAGTAGAAAAGGAAATCAGAAGTTAGATATATCATTTGAGACAATTAGAAATTGCCAGACAATATCAAGAAGAACAGCAGCAGATATTTGTAAGCAACTTCATATTTAAACTTTTAATTACCCGGTGAAAAAAATGCTGTAGTAATGATTTAAAATTAAACTATACTTTTAACGAGGAGAGAAAAACAATGGATAAAGAAAAAGGTGGTTTTACAATTCCGGGAGAATTGGGATATGAAGAACTAACATTAAAAATGGCAAAAAAATGGGGAGCAGATGTCATAAGAGACAGCGATGGAACAGTACTTTCAGATGAGATACTAGAGGCAGGTTATGGTATATATTCTACAATCTGTATTATTAGAGATCATAATGAATGGGCAAAAGCAAATCCGGATAAACTGCAGCAGACTTTTTTGATGTCAAAACATATTATGGCTGTAGATAATGTTGTAGCAATACATATACTTGATGGATATTTTTTGGAGCAGTTTAAAATCAATGATAGTCAAGAGTCACTACAGTACTGGCAAGTCTATGACAGGACAACAGAAAAAGTCATTCCGAGGTCTCACTGGAGATTTGTACCAGAGGCTGGAAATGTACTGATTCAGAATGTAGAATTATATCATACCTATACAGTAAGTTTCATGGCGTATCAGATTTGGGAAGAAATTTCCATGTATAATCATATTACGAATAGCTGGGATAAAGAACATTTAGTGCCAGTTGATCCAATATACCCTGAAACTCAGGATTATTTATATCAGTGGTTGGAAGATTGGTGTAAGAAACATCCAGCAACTACGGTTGTTCGTTTTACATCTATGTTTTATAACTTCCCATGGATTTGGGGTGAAAATCAAAAAAACAGAAGTCTGTTTTCAGATTGGGGATCTTATGATTTCACGGTCAGTCCTATGATGCTCGATGAGTTCAAGAAAGAATATGGTTATGCGCTTTGCGCAGAAGATTTTATCAATCAGGGAAAATTGCATGTTACTCATATGCCTGCCGAAAAACATCAAAGAGATTATATTGATTTCATCAATCGGTTTGTTGTTGATTACGGTAAGAAACTGGTAGACTTGGTACACAGATATAATAAGCTTGCATATGTATTTTATGATGACAGTTGGATAGGCATTGAACCTTACAGTGAACTTTTTCCACAATTTGGATTCGACGGATTGATCAAATGTGTTTTCTCTGGTTATGAAGCTAGGCTTTGTGCCGGTGTGGATGTAGAAACACATGAGTTGAGACTTCATCCATATTTATTTCCATATGGGCTTGGCGGCGCCTCAACATTTTGTGATGATGGCGATCCAACTATGGAAGCAAAGAAATATTGGAGAAGTATCAGAAGAGCATTGCTTAGAGAGCCGGTTGACCGCATAGGCTTAGGAGGATATCTGCATCTTGTAGAAAATTATCCTTACTTTTGCGATTATATCGAAAATGTTGCAGATGAGTTTAGACAGATTAAAAAGATGCATGAGTTAGAACGTGAGGCAGGGAGTCATGTCTACAGTCTTTCCTGCAGGGTTGCCGTATTGCACAGTTGGGGCAAACTCCGTTCGTGGAGTCTGTCAGGACATTTTCACGAAACCTATATGCATGATTTAATACATATTAATGAGGCATTGGCTGGCCTTCCAGTGGATGTTTCCTTTATTGACTTTGAGGATGTGAAGGCTGGTGAACTGAAAAACTACGATATTATTATTAATGCAGGCAAAGCAGGTACTGCATGGAGTGGTGGCGATGCATGGAAGAATTCAGAGGCCGTTTGCAAACTGAATCAATGGGTAATAGATGGTGGTATTTTTATTGGTGTCAATGAACCATCTGCAGTGGAAGGTTTCGCAAATTATTTTAAAATGGCACAGATTCTTGGAGTAGATGAGGATACAGGTGCAAAGGTATGTCATGGTAAATGGCAGTTTGAAAAAACCACTATTGATGGCCTCCTTCCGAATGGATATGATATAATGAGTCGTGAAAACCGTTTCTTAACCAGTGGGGAGACGGTTGTACTGGACAGTGATGGCGGTCTTCCAACTCTAACACTTAATAAGTTTGGAAAAGGTAAGGGTATTTATCTGTCAGCATTCCAGTTAAGCAATGCAAATACAAGGCTGCTTTTGAACCTGATGATGTATGCGATGTATGGTAAAACGGATCAGTCGTATCTAACAGACAATCCAGAGACAGAATGCGCATATTTTCCATCAAGCAAAAAGATAGTTGTTATCAACAACAGTGAAAAAGAACAGCTAACTTCAGTAAAAACAGATGCTGGAGATAAAAAATTCGTATTGCAGCCTTATGAAACACAATTTGCAGACTTATAGATTACTGGAAAATAAATGAAAGAGGTCACAAATGGGAGAATTATTCAACTTAGAAAATGGGTTTTTCAGAGGTATCAGTAAACTGGTGGATTGTATCTTTGTCTCTTTGTTTTGGATCATTGGATGCATACCAATTGTAACGATTGGTGCATCCACAACTGCATTATATTATACGGTGCATAAGGTGATTCATCAGGAGCACGGGTATATATTCCACGAATTTAAGCATGCATTTATATCTAATTTTAAGAAGTCAACTATCATATGGCTCATACTGCTGTGTGTGGGAGCATTTCTTGGATCTGATGCATATCTGACCTATCAGTTAAAACAGCAGGGGGATAAAGTAGGAAATGTTTTTTATCTAATCCTGTTGCTCCTGTTGCTTGAATTAATTGTTTTTATTTTCGTTTTTCCGTATATTGCTAGGTTTGAAGACAATACGAAAAGGATATTTAAAAATGCGTTCTTTTTATCCTTTGGAAATCCGATTAAGATGATCTTTATGCTGATTACGTTTGCAATTTCAGTCTATATGGTGTATGTGCTTCCGATGCTTATCGTTATAGCACCTACTTTATATATGTTGGGAATTGAACAGCAGATGGAAAAAATCTATAAAAAGTTTCTTCCACCAGATGAAGAGGATGAAGCAGAAATGAAACCTGTGAATGGAAAACATTACAGAAGAGAGAGAAAACGCAAAGGAAATTAGGAACAGACATAAACTAGATATGAGAATTGTCAATGTCTTGCGCTGCAAGCCATTGCAGAGTGAGCCAATAAAAGATGCACAGGAATGGTGAAGAAAATGGAATGTTTTTTGCATGGTTGTGATTATAATCCGGATCAATGGCTAGGCAGACCGGAAATTTTAGCACAGGATATCGAATATATGAAAGAGGCAGGAATTAACGAAGTAACACTTGGCATCTTTTCCTGGGCATGTTACGAACGTGAAGATGGTGTTTATACATTTGACTGGATGGATAAAATCATGGATTCGATGTATGAAAATGGAATCCATGTGATTTTGGCTACCCCTAGTGCAGGTAAACCCCCATGGCTGGTGAAAAAATATCCTGAAGTTATGAGGGTACGTGAGGACAGGGTCAGATTACAATACGGAGATCGTGAAAATCAGTGTAATAGTAGTGAAATTTTTCGTGAAAAAGTAACAAAGATGGATGAACTTTTGGCTCAGCGTTACGGAAATCACCCGGCTCTGATCATGTGGCATGTGTCTAATGAGCTCTATGGTGTATGCCATTGCAAAAAATGCCAACAAAACTTCAGATTGTGGTTGCAGCACAAATATAAGACAATAGACAATCTAAATATTCAGTATAATGGTGCATTTTGGAGTCATATCTATAACGATTGGAGTGAATTAGAGTCTCCATCTACGATTGGTGAGCAGTCATTGCATGCATTGGCACTGGATTATCAAAGATTCTATTCTGATCTGAGCATTGATCTGGTGAATGTTGAAAAAGAGGCAATAAAAAAATATTGTAAGGATATACCGGTTACGACCAATATGCATAATCTCAATTGCGGTATTAATTACAGCGAATTGGCGAAAGTGTTGGATGTAACCTGCTGGGACAGCTATCCAAAATGGCACTGTGGCAGGAATGAAGAGTCAGACTGGGAACCAGCTGTGGATGAATCATTCCATTATGATTTTTGCCGTTCTCTGAAAAAGAAGCCTTTTTATCTAATGGAAAGCACACCAAGTAATACGAACTGGTCTGATGCTTGTAAATTAAAAAGACCAGGGATGCATATGTTAAGCTCCATGCAGGCGGTGGCTTCAGGTTCTGATTCCGTCCAGTACTTTCAGTGGAGGAAGAGTCGTGGAGCATCTGAGAAATTCCACGGTGCAGTCATTGGACACAGTGGAACCAATGATACTAGAGTGTTCCAGGATGTATGTGAGGTTGGGGCAAAACTAGAAGAAATCAAAAAAATTCAAGGAGCTATGACGTATAGCAAAGTTGCAATCATTTATGACTGGGATAATTTGCGGGCATTAGAAGAGCAGAGGAGCCTTAAGAATAACGGAAAAGACTTTGAATATATAATCTTTGAATATTATGAGGCATTGCTGAAAAATTATGTCTCTGTAGATATAATCAGTCAATGTGATGATTTTTCATCCTATGAGCTGATAGTTGCACCGGTACTTTATTTATTTAAACCTGATACAAAAAAAAGAATCACGAGCTATATAGAGACTGGTGGAAATTTTGTAATGAGTGCGTATAGCGGTCTTGTAAATGAAAATGATCTGGCTTATGAGAGCTTTCCTCCATATGATTTGCATCAGGTGTTTGGAGTATGCGCAGAAGAGACGGATGTGTTGTGTGGTGATGAAGACAATAAGATCACCTATGGTGGCAGGAGTTACCGGGCAACTTATTTTTGTGACCTTTTACGCAACCAAGGTGCTACAGTATTAGCTGAATTTGAGCAGGATTTTTATAGAGGTAAGCCGGCGGTAACAAAGCAAACTTATGGTAGTGGTACTGCGTATTATGTAGCATCTAGGATGCAGGAGGATTTCAATTACCAGTTTTTAAGCGATGTGATAGACACACATGGAATACGACGCGTCCTAAACTGCAACTATATCGAGGATGTCATGGTCAAAGAAAGAAAAAAAGATGGAAAGAAGTATCTTTTTATTATGAATTTCAGCACCAAACAACGGTCTGTGATGGTAAATGACAAGGAACATATCTTACACGGATATGAATGTAGTATTGTTACATTACCAGAGTAAATATTTTGGAGGCATTAGTATGTTGGAACAATTAAAGCAGAAAAAACTGATTCTAGAGTCTTTGAAAGAGACCTGGAGAGATGATAGTATATTATTGATATGGAATAAGTTATGTGATGGTCCTGCTGATACAAGGTATGAGATTTACAGTAAGGATCAAAAGATTGGGGAGACTTTTTTTACGGATTTCACGGTAGCGCAACTTGAACCTGACCAAAATTATATATTTCATGTAATTGCGGTCGCTGCAGCGGGGGAGTCTGTAACCAGCAATGTTGTGGAAGTTACCACAGCACAGGAACCAGAGGACATCGATGTTTCTACATATGGTGCGGTAGGTGATGGGAAATCACTTAATACATTGGCTATCCAAAAGGCGATTGATGACTGCCCGAAGTTAGGAAGAGTTATCATACCGGAAGGTACCTTTGTCAGTGGTGCGTTGTATCTAAAAAGCAATATGACACTGTATGTCAAAGAAGGCGGGCGCCTTCTGGGAAGCAGCAATATCAAGGATTTTCCTGTGATAAAGTATAGGTTTGAGGGTCTTGAGACTGACTGCTACGCAAGTCTGATCAATACAATCCGGGATGGTTCCTATGAAAATATAACGATTGCTGGAAAAGGAGTGATCGACGCCAATGGAAGCATACTCAGGAAGCAGCAGACAAAGCTACTTCAGGGAAAACCTGGACGGGCAGTCTGTCTGATTCATGTCAATGGAGTTTATTTCAAGGATATTACGATTCGCCAGAGTCCTGCATGGTGCGTACACACCATATATTGTAGCAATGTGACCTTGAATCAGGTTTCTATTCATGTGAAATATGATGAAGAAGGAAAGCGCTATGAGGGCATTGAAAATGGAGATGGATTTGATCCTGATTCCTGTAAAAATGTCTATGTGGTTCATAGTATGATTGCCAGCCAGGACGACAGTATTGCAATTAAATCAGGTAAAGATGAAGAAGGAAGACAGGTTGGAATCGCCTGTGAAAATATCAGAATCTCAAATTGTAGGTTTGTCGAAGGCTTCGGCGTGGCCGTAGGAAGTGAGATGTCCGGTAGTGTCAGAAATGTTCTGGTGCAGGACTGCACATGTGAAAATACTTACTTTGCTGTCAGCCTGAAAGCACCAAGAGGACGTGGCGGTATCATCGAAAACATCAAATATGAGAACATTACGCAGTATTACCACATAAAGGAATTCCAGGATTGCAGATGGTTTCGAGGAGCAATCAACATTGATATGTTCTATAGCCATGACAAGACTGTTACAGATGAAAAGATACCTAGGACAGAAGGAACACCTTCTATTCAAAATGTATTGATTAAGAATATAAGTGTGGATACATTTGCCGGAAATGCAATCTTTTTGTATGGGTTGCCGGAACAATATCTAAAGAATATCACATTGGATCATATTACGGCAACTGCAAAGAATGGTATGAAAGTCAATAATGTAAATAACCTGATTATGAAAGATATTATGATACACGAAGAACCGAACAGATAGTAGCTTTAGCTATGCTGTAAAAGGCTAGAAAGGAGTTCATATGTTTCTGTTAAATCAAAATACAGTGATACCACCGGATCAGAACGATACGGCCGTGCAGCTGGCAATTGGTAATCTGAAACGAGATATCAGTAAGGCATGTAAGAAAAGTGAGCCATGTATGCAGAGCGAGGTTGAGCCAGGAGAAATCGTCCTAATCAAAGGTTTGCAGGAAAAAGAATGCTTTTATTTGAATATAAGCAATGGACGTTTGCAGATACATGCATCTGATACACTGGGTTTTGTTTATGGATTATATGAAATAAGCCACACCATATTAGGAATTCAGCCTTTCTGGTTCTGGAATGATCAGAAGATTACAGCACGTGATGCATATGAAATTCCCTCTGATTTTGAATATCAATCTACTCCATTTGCAATCAGACTAAGAGGCTGGTTCGTGAATGATGAGGTCCTTATTCATACATGGAGTGTCAATGGAAGAAAAGAAGAATCATGGGAAATGGTGTTTGAGGCATTGATTCGCAGTGGTGGCAATATGGTGATACCGGGAACGGACAGGAATGGTACGAAGTATCGTAAGCTTGCATCTGACATGGGGCTTATGATTACCCATCATCATGCCGAACCCCTGGGAGCCGATATGTTTGCAAGAAAATATCCTGGATTAACTCCGTCATATGCTCAGTATCCAGATAAATTTATCGGACTTTGGAAAGCCGGAATTGAAAGCCAGAAAGATATGCATGTAATTTGGAATTTGGGATTTCGTGGACAAGGAGACCGCCCGTTTTGGGCAGATGATCCCCAGTATCAGACATCCAAAGCACGTGGAGAGCTGATGGGGAGTCTTATTAGAATTCAGTATGATATGGTAAAGAAAGTAGATCCTGACGCAATCTGTTGCACAAATCTGTATGGTGAGACAATGGAGCTGTATAAGGAAGGTTATTTGGATTTTCCAGAAGATGTTATAAAGATATGGGCGGATAACGGCTATGGTAAGATGGTTTCTAGAAGACAGAATAATCATAATCCAAGAATTGAAGCACTACCACCGGACAGCGACCATGGAATGCATGGAATCTATTACCATGTTTCATTTTATGACCTTCAGGCCGCAAATCATATCACAATGCTGACAAATTCTGTAGACTTTGTTTGTAGTGAACTGAATCGAGTTGTCGCACACGGCATCACGGATTACTGGATCATTAATTGTTCTAATGTAAAGCCACATGTTTATTATCTCGATTTGATCGCTACCATGTGGAAATCCGGTAAAGTGGATATAAAAGAACACGAAGAGAATTATATTACAACGTATTATGGGAAAAAAGATGTACAGGCAGTGAAGCAGTACCTGAATGATTATCATAAATACGCGGTATCCTATGGACCAAATGAAGATGATCATGCGGGTGAACAGTTTACCAATTATGTACCCAGAATGCTGATATCCCAATATATGAAAGACAGGAATTCTACACAAAAGGATTTGTTATGGGCGACAGATGCAAAGGATTTAAAGGGTCAGATTGACTGGTATATGAAGCTTTGTCAAGAAGCTGCAAAAGGATACCGATTGTATTGCAGGGAGTGCGAAGGCGCTGTCCTGTCTATGGAACATCATGCAGCGGAATTGATGAAAGATTCCCTCCTGTTACAGGCAAAGATTTACGCGTATTGTTTTTCAGGTGCATATGAAGCTAGTAAAGGCTTACTTTATGCGTTGAATCAGGATTATCAGCTAGGATTTTATCATGCAGGACTGGCCAGGGAGCAATATGATCAGGCGTACAGTTGCCTACATGAAAGAGAACATGGAAAGTGGAATGGATTCTACCAAAATGAGTGTCTGACAGATATCAGGCAGACAGCATGGGTGCTGGAAGGCTTGATGAGCTATATTAGAAATATGGGAGATGGTCCACATTTTAATGCATGGCAGCGAGAGTTCCTTTATGCAGAAGAAGACCGCAGGGTCATACTGGTAACGAATATGGAAAATCATTTAACCAATCTCGAATTATTGGCACTAATGAAGGAAAGGTGGAGTGATTAGTGATGAGTAGTCTGAAAGAGAAAACCATTTATGGTTTTGGGGATTCTATTGTTGCAGGACATTACTTAAAAATAGGTATGCTGAGTCATTTAGTAGAAAAGAATAAAATGAAGCTTACCAATTATGCAGTCAATGGAGCAACGGTCATTCCAAATATTGCAAAACAGATTCCGGATTTGATTTGGGTATGGGATATTGCTAAACAGATTGTAAATGCTTCAGATTGTGTACCTGATTTTATCTGTTTTGATGGATTGACCAACGATGCAGTTGAACTGGTAAAGGATAACTATCTTGGTAAAATCACAGATCATTATGAGGACGGATATGATACTGCAACATTTATTGGAGCCTTTGAGAATATATGCTATCAGTTAAGAAAGAAATATCAGAACAGCCAGATTTTCTATATTGCCGTTCATCATATGCCCTTGCAGAGTGAAGAAACACAGCGCTGTTTGCAGTATTGGGCAAAGACTGTCTGTAAAAAGTGGTCCATTCCGGTGATAGATATATTTGAAAAAGGGGGAATCAATACCTGTATTGAAGGTATGAGATATGAATTTTCCTATAATGGTGAAGTTGAAACGAAGGATGGAAATGGAGTGCATCTAAACGCTGAAGGTTATAAGCGGTGGTATGCGCCATTGATTGAAGCAGAACTGAAAAAACACATAAAATTATTATAACCTTATCCAGAAAGCAGTAATAAGGTTAAGAGCAAGTAGCACAATTGGATTGATAATATCCGATTTAACTTGAGAAAGAGGTATAAGATGATGTATCAAGCAAATGAAAATAGATATGATAATATGAATTATAATCGCTGTGGTAACAGTGGATTAAAACTTCCTATGGTTTCACTTGGGTTATGGCATAACTTTGGTAGCAATGCTAGTTATGAAAATATGAAAGAGATGTGCTTTACAGCATTCGATAACGGTATTACCCATTTTGATTTAGCAAATAATTATGGACCAGTAAATGGTGCGGCAGAAGAAAATTTTGGGCGTATTCTCAATAATGAAATGCTTACCTACCGGGATGAAATGCTCATATCGACAAAGGCCGGTTATGATATGTGGCCTGGACCTTATGGTGACTTTGGATCAAAGAAATATCTGGTAGCAAGTCTGGATCAGAGTTTAAAGAGAATGAACCTGGATTATGTGGATATTTATTATCACCATAGACCAGATACTGAAACACCATTAGAAGAAACAATGCTTGCACTAGATGGAATTGTAAAAAGTGGTAAGGCATTGTATGTTGGCATTTCTAATTATAATAAAGAGCAGACAGAAGCAGCAATGAAGATCTTAAGAGATTTAAAGACTCCATTTATTATTAATCAAAGAAAATATTCCTTATTTGAACGTAATATCGAGGAGGATGGACTAAAACAGTTCGCTGCCGAAAATGGATGTGGAATTATTGCATTCTGCCCATTGGCTCAAGGGATTTTGACAGATAAGTATCTACACGGAATTCCCGAGGATAGCAGGATAGCAAAAGATGGAAGATTCTTAAAGGAAAACGATATTTCTAAAGAGCGTTTGGAGCAGATTGGTGCATTAAATAGCATTGCAGCAGAACGTGGACAGTCTCTGGCACAGATGTCATTATCCTGGATTTTAAAGGATGATGAAGTGACTAGTGTACTCATTGGTGCGTCAAAGGCAAGTCAGATTCGTGAAAATGTGAAGATTATCGGACATACAGCTTTTACAGAAGAAGAATTAAAAAGAATTGAAATTGCATGTGGTAGGATTTTATAAATTAGTGAATCAAAGGAGTATGAATTGTGGCAACAGATATGACAAAAGGAAAACCAATGAAATTACTCATTGGTTTTGCACTACCATTAATGATTGGCAATATTTTTCAGCAATTTTATAATTTAGTTGATACAGTCATTGTGGGAAGATTTATAGGGCCAGATGCCTTGGCGGCAGTTGGGACTACTGGAAATATCATTGCTGTCACGAATTCTTTGATGATGGGCCTTAGTGTTGGTGCTGGAATTGTTGTTGCACAATATTTTGGGATGCATAATCAGGAAAAGTTAAAACAATCTATTGTAGCATTAATTGAACTGGTGTCGGTACTGACAGCAATCATCCCGCTCCTTGGATTTTTATTGGCACCCACCATATTACATCTGATGCAGGTTCCGGATAATATTATCGGAACCTCTACCCTGTTCCTACGAATCTGCATGGCCGGGATGTTTGGCATGATTGTATATAATGGAGCGGCATCCATTCTTAGAAGCGTTGGGGATTCGAAGACTCCATTACTCGCGATGGTTGTTTCGTCGCTTGCAAATATTGCTTTGAACCTGCTGTTTGTTCTGCACTTTCATATGGGGGTCGCAGGTGCTGCATATGGAACTGTTATTGCACAGGTGGTTGCAGCGGCTATCTGCATCAGGCAGTTATATATCGGTCGTATAAAAATAGGACTCACCCAGCTAGATTTCACGCCCCAGTGGCATATGATTATGATCGTGGTAAAAGCAGGCGTTCCGTTTGCTGTTCAGAGTTCCCTTATTTCCCTTGGTGGGATGAGCGTCCAAGGACTGGTTAATACATTTGGAATGGAAACGATGTCCGCATATGCAGCAGTACAAAGAATCGATTCTGTAACGATACAGATTATTGTGGCGATTGGCAGTGCGTTATCTGTATTTACCGGACAGAATATTGGAAGTCAGAATTTTGAGCGCATCAGGGAAGCACTGCATAAGACATTGATGATTATGATGACCTGTTGTGTGAGCCTTGTTGTCGTCGTACTATGTTTCAAAAAGCAGATATTATCAATATTTCTGAATCCAGCCATTGCAGCAGATGCAATCAGGATTGGCAGTAACTATATGACGATTATTGTAATTGCTTATATAATTGCAGGTGTTATGAACAGCTACCTAAATCTGATTCGTGGTGCAGGTGATGTCAATGCTTCTTTATTAGCAGGTGTCGCTGAAATAACTGGTAGGATCGTATTTGCGTATCTTTTGGTAATACCTTTTGGTGTGACCGGAATCTGGATAGCTACGCCTTTGTCATGGGGATGTGGTTGTTTATATTCTATTTATCGGTACTATTCCGGGAAATGGAAAAAACAGTGGATCATATAGTCCGCTTGTCAGCTCTGATAAGCATAAGGATTTCTTTAGTAATATAAGTGAAGAATTGCAGTTATCAAATTAAAAAATAAAATCGAAATGCAAATACGAAGGAGAATGAAATTATGACTATTAGGAAAAAGTTGATATTATCATTTACATTTTTAATGTTACTTCTAGGAGTATTAGGGATTATATCTATTATTTCATTAAAAAATGTCAATAACACTTCTACGGTTATAGATAGTGAAATATTACCACAGATTAATTGTGCACAAACTTTGAGGTTTGATATGACGACTTTTCGGTCATATGAATTTAACCATATCATAATTACTGATAATACAGGTATGGATACAATCGAAATTAAAATGAATAAATTACAGTCTGAAATAGAAAGTCTTATTAAAGAATACAAAGGATATAATGATAATGAAAATATTAATATAGTAGAGACGAGCTGGAATGAATATGTGAGCGAACACAAGAAAATAATCACTGCAAGCAGAGCATTGGATACGCAAGCGGCTATGACCGTTGTTAAGGTAGATGGCAAAGTAGCATATGACAAAATCACAAATGCATTAACAGCACTTGTTGAAGACAACCAGAATAATTCTGCGGCAGTTAGTGCTCAAGGTTATACAACGTATTCGTTAGCGAGAAATATAATCGCGATATGTATATTAGTAGGAATGATATTGGGAATTACAATGGAAGTATTCATTATTCACAGCATAACTACCCCAATAAAAAAGATGAAATTACGTTTGACTGATCTCGTTCAAAATGGTGGAGATTTAACACAAAGCATTGATATTACATCTAAGGATGAAATCGGACAATTAGCAACTTCAGTGAATCAATTTATAGCAAATATAAGAAGTATTATTATTGATGTTAACCAGTGCTCGGATGGTGTAGAGAATGCAGTCTTAAGTGTTGTGGAATACATGAAAGAGCTTACTTCAAATGTGGAACAATCAGCAGCAACAATACAAGAACTCTCTGCTGGTATGGAAGAGACTGCAGCATCAGCGCAGGAGGTGAATTCATCTTCACTTGAAATTGAGAATGCTACAGAATCTATGTCAGATAGAGCACAAAAAGGTGCTATTTCTGCAAATGAGATTAGTACTAGGGCTGATGAATTAAAACAAAATGCAATTAATTCACAAAAAGTATCTAAAATGATTTACGAAAATACAAAGAGTAATCTCGAAATAGCTTTAAAAAAATCAAATGCGATTGAAAAGATAAGCGTACTTGCAGATACAATATTGTCGATTTCTTCACAAACAAATCTACTGGCATTAAACGCTGCAATAGAAGCAGCAAGAGCAGGAGAAGCAGGAAAAGGATTTGCAGTTGTTGCAGATGAAATTAGAAATCTTGCAGAGAGTTCAAAAAATACAGTAAGTGAAATTCAGAAGGTTACAGCAGAAGTATTTACTGCAGTAAATGACTTGGCTAGTAGTTCTAGAACAATTATGGAATTCTTTGACACTACAGTATTAAAAGATTACGATGAAATGGTAAACACAGGCGAAGCCTATGGAAATGATGGGAAATATGTTGATGATTTAGTAAATGATTTCAGTGCAACTGCAGAAGAATTAACAGCAACGATTGAAGGTATTATGAAGGCAATGAGTGAAGTCGCAATCACTGTAAATGAAGGCGCAACAGGAACACAGGAAATTGCAGAAAAAATATCTGAAATTGTAACTATGGTAGATCAAGTAAAAAATGAAATAAATATTAGTTTAGAACATTCAACACTATTAAAAAAGGCAGTGAATAAGTTTACTGTATAATAAATCAACAGATTCTGAACCTAATCGGATTTCTCGTTATTTTGTTCATGGTTTATTACCTTCGTTATCATATTGAGACAGTTAAGATCGATGTAAACCGCAAGGATGGAAGGGTTTAAAAGAGGCTGTATCAGAATACTTAATAAGATTCAAGAACAGAGTATATAGAAGTATATACCCTGTTTTTTTTAGCTAAATACATTTCGAAAAGCATTTTTAATTAATATAATAGCAATTTTTCAAAATGGTATAAAGTTGGATTTGTGATATATTATAAGTAATTATAAAGGAAGAAGGTTACACATAGTGAATTATTCGTTAAGTGGAAATTGGCAAGTGCAATTAAAAGATGGGACAAATCACCTTATGATGTTGCCAGGAACACTGGATGAAAATCATATTGGTTATGAAGATAAAGTTACAAAAAGCTGGCATCCAGATGAGACTTTAGGAAATGGTAATGAGTCCCTTGATAGTCAGACAATTATATCAAGTAGATTTACAAGAAAGTATACATATGAGGGGGAAGCACAGATAACACGTTGGATATCATATAATCCACCAGTAGAAAAACGTATATTTCTTGAAGTAGAACGTGCAAGGTGCCTTATGCTTTTCATTGATGATAAAAAAGTACTGGATTTTACTGAGCAAACAATAAGTACGCCTCATATTTTTGAAGTAACAAAATTATTAAATGGAAATAATAAGGTTACATTTATTTCAGACAATAGTTATCCTCAATTGCCACAAGATGAAATCGTAAATTCATCTGCAGCAACAGACGAAACGCAGACGAATTGGAATGGACTTTTGGGATATATAAGATTGCGTGAAGAAAATAGCACTTTTATTTCTGGTATTCGTGTCTATCCAATACATGGAATGTTAAAAGTCGAAATTGAAATATCAGCAGCGGCACCATATATTGGAGAGATAACAATCCAATCAGACGGGTTGCTTGAATCGAAGACGAAGAAGGTATCACTTTTGGCTGGTTTAAATAGCGTTGTATTTGACAATATGAGCTTGGTCGATGGTATTCGATTTTGGGATGAATATGAAGGAAATCTTTACGAATTAACCGCAATTATGAGTGAGGAAGAGTCAAAAAAAGTGATTTTTGGAGTACGTGATTTTGGCGATAATGGAAAAGGAAAATTAGCAATCAACAATCGAACGATTTTTTTAAGAAGTGAAACAAATTGCGCTGAATTTCCTGAAACGGGATATTCACCGATGAAAGTGGAAGATTGGATTACTATTTTGAAGGTCTATCAATCATATGGAGTAAATTGCGTTCGGTTTCATTCACATTGCCCACCGGATGCGGCGTTTATTGCAGCAGATCAGGTTGGAATGTTAATGCAACCAGAATTATCTCATTGGAATCCCAAAACTGCATTTGTTCTAGATGAAAGTTTTGAGTATTACAAGGCAGAATTAAAAGAAGTGATTCGTATGTTAGCGAATCATCCATCCTTTGTCATGTTAACGTTAGGAAATGAGTTAGCAACGAATGACTTAGGGCATAAACGTATGGATGAATTACTTCATCAAGCACATTTGCTTGATGATACAAGAATGTATGCAAATGGTTCAAATGTTCATTATGGCGAAATAGGGTGTGACAGAGAAAGTGACTTTTATAGTTCTGTAAAATATTTTGAAGATGATTTACGTGGGACATCTGCAGCAATGGATAAAGAAAATCCGGGTTTAGTAGGGTTTATAAATAATCAATATCCAAGTGGTAAGATGAATTACGATCATTCAATGAAAAATCTTAGAAAAGAGTTTGCGAAACCTGTTTTTAGTTTTGAAGTTGGTCAGTTTGAGATTCTTCCAGATTTTAGTGAGCTAAAAGAATTCAAGGGTATTTCGGATCCTGCAAATATTAGGTTGATAAAAGATAAGGTGAAAAGGCTCGGTTTGCCAAGCGATATTTGGGAAAAACAGGTAGAGGCAACTGGAGAATTAGCTTGCATCGCATATAGAGAAGAAGTTGAAGCGGTAATGAGAACCAAAGAGATGTCAGGGATATCATTACTCGGTTTACAAGACTTTCCAGGTCAGGGGACAGCATTGGTGGGAATGTTGAATTCTCATTTGCAACCCAAACCTTATCCATTTGCAAAGCCAGAAAGATTTCATCAATTTTATCGGGACCAACACATCATGGCATTATTGCCTAAATATACATTTGAAAATGGAGAATTATTGGCAGTTGATGTCATTGTTGCAAATTATGGAAAAAAAGATTTGCATGGACCAACAGAGTATGAATTACGTGGAAATAGTTATAGTGTATTAGGTAGCTTAGATGAAAAATGTTGTCCAATGGGAGAGTTGACTATAGTTGGGAAAATTAAGATAGCTATAGATACATTTAAAAAAGCATCAAGACTGGATTTGATCGTTTCAGTTGATGGAATTTCAAATAGTTATCCGATTTGGGTTTATCCTAAAATAAACCTCAAGTGCCCAAAGTCGGTTTATGAAACACAAATATTTGATGAAAAAACAAAAAAAGTTTTGGAAATGGGCGGAAGCGTATATTTATCGCCAGCTTCAACGAAAGAGAATTTACCAAATTCTATTCAAGCACAATTTACGACAGATTTCTGGTCTGTTGGGACATTTACAGCACAAGAAGGGGGAATGGGACAATTTATCGATGCATCTCATCCTATTTTTTCAAATTTTCCAACCGAAACGCACAGTAATTGGCAATGGTGGCCAATGGCGGTACAAAGAACAATTATTTTGCCTCAGAGATTTGAGTCAATTATCACTGAAATGGATAGTTACGCCTACATGAGACCGATGACAAAATTATTAGAATGCCGATGTGGTAATGGAAAACTGGTTTTATCATCAATGGGATTACAAGATCTGCAAAAATATCCAGAGGCGAGGGCATTGCTTTCATCAATCTATGTATATATGGATTCTGAAGAATTTAATCCTATGCAAAATATAGAATATGAGGTTATCGAATCACTGGTTCGGGGTAGTGAAAATATAGCAGATAATCGAATCACTGATGTGGTTAGTGAAAATATAGCAGATAATGAGGATTGAAAAGAGGATTGAGATGAATAGAATAAATTTAAAAACTCCAAAACACGAAAATATTTATCCATTAGGAAAAAATTTCACAGGAAAGAATCCAACGGGAGAAACGATAGATTTTACCAACTATTATTTTCGTAAAAATGAAAAACCAATGTTTGGAATAAGTGGAGAGTTTCATTTTTCTCGATGTGAGGATAGTGAGTGGAATGATGAATTAAGTAAAATGAAACAATGTGGCATTAATATTGTATCCACATATATTTTTTGGAATCACCATGAAGAAACAGAAGGTGTTTTTTGTTTTGAAGGTAGGAGAAATGTTAGAAGATTTATTCAATTATGTCAAGAAAATGAAATGTTAGTAATAATTCGGGTTGGACCATTTAATCATGGAGAAGCACGTAATGGAGGCCTACCTGACTGGTTATATGGAAAGCCATTTGAAGTCCGTGAGATGAATGATGGATTCTTGAATTGTACAAGAATGCTATATGCAAAAATAGCGCAACAGTTAAAAGGACTTTACTACAAAGACGGGGGACCAATCATTGGCGCTCAAATTGAAAACGAATATCAGCATTCATCAGCACCCTGGGAAATGACTACAGGAGTTGCAAACGAATGGATCAAAGCAGGCAATGACGGTGATGCATACATGTATAAGCTTCGTGACATAGCAAAGGAAGTTGGCATTGATGTACCATTTTATACGTGTACAGCATGGGGAGGCGCTGTAGCTCCATCGGAAATGATGCCTCTATGGGGAGGTTATTCCTATCGTCCATGGATTTATAATTCATACACAGGACCACATCCGGCTACGGATGAATATGTATACTCTGATTTTCATAATAACGAAATGAAAGAATGCAGAGAATTCAAACCCGATTATAATCCAGAAGACAAACCCTATGCATGTTGTGAAATGGGTGGTGGAATGCAATGTAGTTATAATTATAGATTTCAATTTGCATACAAAAGTGTAGATGCTATGGCGAATATTAAGATGGCATCAGGGTGTAATTTCTTAGGCTATTATGTATTTAAAGGTGGAACGAATCCAAAGGGAAATTCACCGGAATTTTTAAATGAGGGTCAAGTACCCAAACTTTCCTATGATTACCAGGCTGCAATTGGTGAGTTTGGACAGTTAAGAGAGTCTTATAAAAGATTAAAGCCGTTACATTTCTTTTCAACAGAATTTTCAGACCAATTGTGCGATACAATAACATATTTACCACAAGAAGCAACACAGATTGATCCGACAGATTTAGATACACTAAGATTTGCAGTTAGAATGAAAGAGAATAAGGGTTTTTTGTTTATCAATAATTTTCAAGACCATGTGATTACAAAAGATAAAAATAATGAAATGGTTACATTGGAATTAGAGAAAGAAACCATAGAAGTGGGACCGATATCTCTTGCAGCAGATGAAAATTGTATTCTTCCATTTAATATGGATCTTGGGGGAATCAATCTAAAATATGCGTTGGCACAACCGGTAACCAGATGGAAAGAGGATGGAATAGAACACTTTCTGTTTATGGTACCTGAAGGAATGAACGAAAAATTCGTTTTCGAAAAAGAAGTCCATGCGGAAGAAATGAACCATCAATTTGGAAAAGTCTATAAAGTATCGGAGGGAACACATAAGTGCGTGATAGTTACATTACCAAGAATACAGATGAACAATTGCTATCAGTTAGATCATGACGGTAAGAAAATATTTATGATTACAGAAGCATCTGTATTAGAAGGAAATGGAGAACTTCGTCTGGAAACGACGGGGGAAAAGACGACAATTTTTGTTTATCCAACGAATGTCATAAAAGAAAGTGATTGTGTCATTAAGAAAAATCAAGTAAATGATAAATGGGAAGAATTCGAAGTTATATCTGAAAAGAAGAGCGTTCCAGTATCTATTAATCAAATAGGCTCAACAAGATATACAATTCAAATCCCGCAAAATTTTATGGATGGGGTGAAAGAAGCGATTCTTCAGATTCATTATGATGGAGATATTGGACAGGCATTTATAGATGGAGACATGATTCATGATAACTTCTGTAATGGAGCCATATGGGAAATTGGACTAAAAAAGTATGTGGACAGATTGAAAGATACGCCATTAACAATATACATTGTTCCTTTGAAAAAAGGTGCTAAGGTAAATGTTGAGTCAGCAATGGCTGCACGTAAGGAAGAAGTGGATGAGATAACGGGACAGTTATATTTAGCAGAAATAATGCTAGTATATGAAGTGAAAATCCCATTTATAAGCGCCAAGTTGTTTCCAGAGGAAGGGATTTGAGGAAAAAAAATCTAAGGTCAGATACCATTAGAACCTTACAGGATAATGAATTATATAACAGGGGTAGTGCGGTATGAATTTGGCGTGCTACCCGTTTTTCCTTTAAATACGGTACAAAACGCACTACTACAGGAGAATCCAAGCTTATCGCTTATTTCTGAAATAGAAAGTTGAGTGGTGGTAAGTAAATATTTAGCAGAGCTGATACGAGCATTTGTAATATATTCGTGTGGGGTTAATCCAGTTTCTTTTTTGAAAATACGAATAAAGTAATAGGTACTTAAATGTGCATAGGAAGACAATGTTTCAATGGATAAATCATCGCTGAGGTGATCTGTGATATAGCTAATTACATCTTCAATCAAAGAGGTGTAATTCGGAAGTCTGGAATTGCTTGAATTTACTAATAATAATTCTGTTAAGATATCATTGATATATTTAGAAATAAGTGGCTCTTTTATAGAAATGTTATCTCGAAAGGAATGATAAATGGTGTTTAGTTTACGAGTGAATGAATAGGAATCAGGTAATGAAATAACAGGGCCATTATTACCTATAATCATTTCATAATAATTACGGGATGATATTCCATCAAAATGAAGCCACAGAGATTCCCAACCTGTAAAACTTTTGTATGAATGAGGTGCATAGCAATCAATGAGTACAATTTGACCTTCATGAACAGGGTAGGATATTCCATTCGTTTCTATAATTAGTTGACCCTTTTGTATAGCCATCAACAAAAAACTGTCATAAGAAGAGCGCTGCTGACAATAGCCTGCTTCATATATAAAATGTCCAGTAACAACTGGATAGAAAAAGCAGGTCCTTGCTTGTAAACTGGGTTCATAAGTAAAAAAGTCGGATGTATTCAAAACATTTTTCTCAGTAGATTTCATAAGGATACCCCTTTCATAATATAACCTCTTTCATAATGTGCTATTTCATAATATAACGCAGTTATTTGAAATTATTATACTAAACTATATAGGTAACGTCAATAAAAGATGTAATATAATAAAGCAATAATTTGAAATTATCAGACAATTATAATGAATGATTTTGTTAAGAACAGATGATAGACTATTCATGATAGACACAAGTATGAATAATGCGAATTTTCGATTCACATGCAAGAGTGCAAGCATTCTTGTTTACGATATGATTTGCGACTGAGGTACAAACTTGAAAAGTATGATTCGGGAGGAAAGCAAAATGCATGATACAAGAGTATGGGAAGAGGAAGTAGTAATTCCAACGTATGAAATAGGAAAGCCAGATAAGAACCCGATGTTCTTGGAAAAAAGAGTATACCAAGGTAGTAGCGGAAAAATATATCCTTATCCAACAATTGACACGATTTCTGATACGAAAGTTGATAAAACATATAAGGCTGTATACTTGGAAAATGAGTATTTGAAAGTGATGATTTTGCCAGAACTGGGCGGAAGAATTCAAAGGGCTTATGATAAAACGAATGGTTATGATTTTGTATATTATAATCATGTAATTAAACCCGCATTAGTCGGCTTAACGGGTCCTTGGATATCAGGAGGCATTGAATTTAATTGGCCACAACATCATAGACCTACGACATTTATGCCAGTAGATTATATGACAGTAGAAAATAAAGACGGTAGTAAATCCGTATTGATTAATGACGTGGATCAAATGAATGGAACAAAAGGGATGGCTAAAATTACGCTCTATTCAGATAAAGCGTACATAGAAATAACAGGGCAACTTTATAATAGAACTGCGTTACCACAAACTTTTTTGTGGTGGGCAAATCCAGCAGTATCAGTAAATGATTATACGCAGTCAATTTTCCCACCAGATGTTCATGCGGTGATGGATCATGGAAAACGAGATGTATCAAGATTCCCAATAGCGACCGGTATCTATTATAAAAAGGATTATAGTAGGGGAGTAGATATTTCTCGTTATAAAAATATTCCAGTTCCAACTTCCTATATGGCAGAAAAGTCGGATTATAATTTTGTCGGCGGTTATGATTATCAAAAAGCGGCAGGTATTTTACATGTCGCTGATCATCATATCTGCCCAGGGAAAAAACAATGGACATGGGGCTGTGGAGATTTTGGCAAGGCATGGGATCGCAATTTAACGGACGAGGATGGTCCCTACATTGAGCTGATGACAGGGGTATTTACCGACAATCAACCAGATTTTTCATGGCTAAAACCATTTGAGGAGAAAACATTTACACAGTATTTTATGCCATATAAAGCGGTTGGTCAGGTGAAAAATGCAACAATAGATGCGGCTGTAAATTTAACGGTTGATAATGAAAAAATATATGTATGTGTGTATGCAACTGCAGTTTATGAGCGTGCACAGATTATTGTAAAAAATCATGGAATAGTTATTTTTGATGAAATACAAAAATTATCTCCTTATGATATTTTCGAGAAAGAAATATTCGAGCCATCTTGTGATGAGTCAGAAATCCAGGTAGAAATCAAGGATGGAGAAAAAGTTCTGGTATCTTATAAACCGAAGAAAAAAACAAATATTGATAAAATGCCAAAACCAGCTGAAGCTGTAAAAGAACCAGAGGAAATTATGACAAATGAAGAGCTTTATTTAGCGGGCCTTCATATTGAACAATATCGTCATGCAACGTACTTACCAGATCCCTATTATCTTGAAGGATTAAAAAGAGATGCCAAAGATATTAGAATCAATAATGCATATGGTGTATTGCTTATGCGTAGGGGAAACTTAACAGATTCAGAAAAATATTTTAAAAAAGCATTAGAAAGGTTGATAAAACGAAATCCCAATCCATATGACGGTGAGACTTATTATAATTTGGGACTTTGCTTGTTTTATCAGAAGAAAAACGAAGAAGCATATGATGCTTTTTATAAAGCAACTTGGTCAAATGAGGAACAAGAAATGTCGTTTTATTATCTTGCTGCGATCGATGCGCAACGGTGTGAGTACGAGTTGGCATTGGAACACATTGAAAAAGGTCTGGTAAAGAATGCACATAATGTAAAAGCCAGGGGATTAAAAGCATATGTTTTAAGAAAATTAGGATATGAAAAGACGGCTAAAGCATATATTTTGGAAAGTCTAGATTTGGATCCTTTTGATTATGTTTCTCATTTCGAATTAAGTACTATATTAGTAAATGAATACAGAAATGCACAAAACAATACAATTATGATGATGGAAAAGCTTATGAGAAGATTCTATGAAAATTATTTGATGTGTGCGAGAGATTACGCTGAAATGGGTGGTTATGAAGAAGCGATTGAATTATTGAAAATATGTAATCAGGACAAACCAATGATAGCTTACTATAGAGCCTATTATTTAGGTTGTTTAGGAAAAAAAGAAGAAGCAACTTCTGCTTTAGAAAAAGCAGAAACAATGTGTTCTTTCTATTGTTTCCCAAATAAAATGGAAGATATAGCAGTATTAGAGTATGCGATTATGCAAAATCCGAAGGGTGCATATGCATATTATTATTTAGGTGACCTATTCTATGACAAACTTCAATTTGATAGAGCAATAAAGTTATGGGAACAATCTAGAGACTTAAATGATCTATTCCCGACAGTACATCGTAATTTGTCACTCGCCTATTTTAATAAACAACAGGATGGCAAGCTGGCAAAACTAGAAATGGAGAAAGCATTTTCCATTGATTCAACAGATGCCAGAGTGTTTTTGGAGCTTGATCAATTATATAAAAAACTTGAGATGAGTTATGAAGATAGATTAGATAAATTTGAAGCGCATATGGATCTGGTCCAAAGTAGAGATGACTTGTTTATAGAATATGTTACTTTGAAAAATATGGTGTTTGCACATGAAAATGCACTTGCGTTGATTGAATCACGTAAATTTCATCCGTGGGAGGGTGGCGAAGGGAAAATAACGACACAATATACGATCGCACTAACAGAAATTGCTAAGAAGAAAATGAAAAATAGAGATTGGAATAACGCAAAGACATTGTTGGAAAGCGCATTGATATATCCCCCAAATCTTGGGGAGGGGAAGTTGGAAGGAACAAAGGATAATCAAATATATTATTTATTGGGAATAGTCAATGAAAAACTTGAGAACACTACCACTGCAACTGAGTGCTATTCGCTTGCCACGCTAGGTGATGATAAACCAGCAGGAATGATGTATTATAACGATCAACCAGCAGATTCTATTTTATTTCAAGGATTAGCAAAACTCAAATTGAATGATGTGGAGGCCGCGAATGCTAGATTTTACAAGCTAATTGATTATGGAGAGAAACATTTTTGTGATCAAATGAAGGCTGAGTATTTTGCGGTATCACTTCCAGATTTCCTAATATTTGATCTTGATTATACGAGAAAAAATGAAGCACATTGCAATTATTTAATGGCACTTGGAAATTTAGGCCTTGGAAATACTGAAATCGCTCAAAAGTATTTTTGTGAAGCTTTATTATTAGAGTCAAGTCATATGCAAAGCAATTTATATGTTCATGCTATTGAGGAAGATACACGTCAAAATTAAATCACAACCGACATAAAAAACTTTTCATTTGCCCAAATGACTAACGATAATAACAGGTTTCTCTTTATAATATTTGCTATATGAGGTTTCCTTATAGTCAGAAAACTGTTATAATTTCCATAGTAGAGTTACTACATTTTGGGTAAGGTAGGTGTAATATGGTTGAAGCAATTTACAACGAATTAAAAAAAATTACTGAAGAAGAAACACACATCCTAAACGGTGGTACGGAAATAGAAAAGAATCTTTATATGACATATAAACAATCCGAAGTTGATGCAACGAAACTATTGGATGCAGGAAAACTGATTCAGGTACGTCCCCACACGCGCTTTATTCATTTTCCAGCCCATACCCATAATTATATAGAAGTGATTTATATGTATTGCGGAAGTACCCATCACAAAATAGATGGTGTATCGATAGAATTACTTCAGGGAGAATTAATGTTTTTGAACCAGAAAGCTGTGCAGGAGATTTCGCCTGCCGGAATAGATGATATCGCCGTGAATTTTATTGTTTTGCCAGAGTTTTTTGACTATGCTTTAAAAATGATGGGAGAAGAAGAAAATCTTGTGAGAAATTTTGTAATTGACTGTCTTAGAGGTGAGAAGGAATCTTCGTCATTTTTACATTTTAAGGTGGCGGATATTCTGCCTATCCAGAATCTAGTGGAAAACTTAATCTGGACAATTATGAATAAACAGCCCAACAACAGGAGTATCAACCAGGTAACAATGGGATTGCTATTTTTACAGCTTATGAACCATTTAGATCGAGTTGAGATTAATAAAACGGTTGAAGAACAGAAATTGGTGTTATCAGTACTACGTTATGTGGAAGAGCATTATAGGGATGGGGAGTTATCTGAACTTGCCCAGTCCCTTCATTACAATCTTTTTTGGCTATCGAAAGAAATTAAAAAAAGAACAGGAAAGACCTATATTGAGTTGATTCAGGAGAAACGATTGAGTCAGGCCGTTTATCTTTTGCAACATACCAAGATGTCGGTTATGGATATTGGTATGGCTGTTGGTTATGAAAATCTTAGTTATTTTCATAGGATTTTTCAAAAAAAATATGGTGAAACGCCTAGAAAGTATAGACTTAGAACACATCATTAAACCGAATGTTTTCAAATGGCAAAAAAGGACACTTTTTTAAACAAAAGTCGTCTTTTTTTGTTGTTTTTAAAATGGTATTATTTTATTACAAAGACAAATGCGAAAGGAATTTATAATGCAGTATTATCTTGCGATTGACATTGGAGCATCAGGGGGAAGGCATATTCTGGCTTCTAAGGAATCTGGAAAAATTATTCTTGAAGAAGTGTATCGTTTTGAAAATTCTATGGATAACTATAAAGGAAAACTTTCCTGGGATATTGAGAGACTTTTTAAAGAAATTAAAACTGGTATGAAAAAATGTGCAGAATTGGGGAAAATCCCTATTAGCGTTGGAATAGATACCTGGGGTGTAGATTTTGTTCTAATAGGCAAAGAAGGACAGAAATTAGAAAATCCAACTGCCTATAGAGATGATCGAACCAAAGGAATGGATGAGGAAGTTTACAAATATATCTCAGAAGTAGAGTTGTACAAAAGGACGGGTATTCAAAAACAAATCTTTAACACAATCTATCAGCTTATGGCATTAAAAGTCCAACAACCAGAGCTTCTTAGAAAAACGGAAAAATTGCTTATGATTCCTGACTATTTGCACTTTCTATTAACTGGTGTAATGGCGACAGAATATACCAATGCAACAACGACACAGTTAGTAAGCCCTACGACCAAGGATTGGGACTGGCATCTTATTGAAAAACTGGGATATCCCAACAAAGTTTTTGCTAAAATCTTGCAGGCAGGAACGGTACTTGGAAATCTCACTTCGGAAATGGAATCAGAAATTGGATATTCCTGTGAGGTGGTACTTCCTGCAACACATGATACAGGATCTGCAGTTATGGCAGTTCCCACCAATGAAGAGAATACCATTTATATAAGTTCAGGAACATGGTCCCTTATGGGGACTGAATTAATAGAAGCAAATTGCTCAGATAAAAGCCGACTTCATAATTTCACGAATGAAGGTGGATATAACTTTAGATTTAGATATCTTAAAAATATTATGGGCCTTTGGATGATACAGTCCGTAAAAAAAGAAATCGGTTTGAATTTGGACTTTGCAGAAATCTGCGCATTGGCATCAATAAGCGAAGTAGAATCAATCGTTGACTGTAATGACACCAGATTTTTAGCACCACAAAGTATGACCAAAGAAGTGCAACAGGCATGTCGGCAGACCAAACAGCAGATTCCACAGGGTATTGCGGAAGTTGCTGCAGTCATTTACAACAGCCTTGCTAGATGTTATAAAGAAGCCATCAAAGAAATTGAAGATGCTACAGGAAAAATCTTTCATAGCATTCACATAGTGGGAGGTGGCTCAAATGCAGAATACCTAAATAGGCTGACTGCAAAAGAGACAGGAAGAACCGTATATGCGGGGCCTACAGAGGCAACAGCAATCGGTAATATTTGCAGTCAGATGATTGCGAACAATGAATTGAAAGATCTCACTGAAGCAAGAAATTATGTTTACGAATCTTTCCCTATTAAAATATTTAAAAATGAACCAGAAAAGGAGTAATAAAATGAACGTAGAAAGATACCAATCAGCCAAGAAATTATATGCAACTCTTGGGGTAGATACCGATGCCGCAATAGAAACACTTAAAAATATTCCTATATCCATTCACTGTTGGCAAGGAGACGATGTAACAGGATTTGATCATGAAGGCCCATTAACTGGGGGTATACAAGCGACTGGCAACTACCCAGGAAAAGCGACCAATGTGCAGGAACTTATGAAAGATTTAGACAAGGCGATTAGCCTTATGCCAGGTAAAAAGAAACTGAATCTTCACGCCTCTTATGCAGTTTTTGAAGAAGGCGAGCATGTAGATAGAGATAAATTAGAGCCAAAGCATTTTCAAAAATGGGTTGATTTTGCCAAAGAAAGATCTATGGGAATTGATTTTAATCCAACATTTTTTTCACATGATAAAGTAAAAGATGGTCTTACCCTTTCAAGCCCTGACGATAAGACTCGCAAGTTCTGGATTGAGCACGGAAAAGCCTGTATTCGCATCTCGCAGTACATGGCAAAAGAAACAGGCGTGCCATGTATTATGAATATTTGGACTGGTGACGGGTACAAAGATATTCCAGCAGATAGAATGGGCCCAAGATTAAGATATAAGGATTCAATTGAACAGATTTTATCAGAACCATATGATAAAAATCTAGTGAAGCCATGTGTTGAGTCAAAGGTATTTGGAATTGGTGTTGAGGCATACACCGTGGGATCTTCTGAATTCACATTAAGCTTCGCTGCAACACATGATGGCTGTCTGCCCCTTATGGACAATGGTCATTATCATCCTACAGAATTTGTTAGTGATAAAATTCCATCACTTCTATGTTTCTTTCCAGAAATTGCATTACATATTACCAGACCAGTTCGTTGGGATAGCGATCATGTAGTATTATTTGATGATGAGACAAAAGAGATGGCAAAAGAGATTGTAAGATGTAATGGACTCGAGAGAGTATATATGGCATTGGATTTCTTTGATGCAAGTATTAATAGAATCGCTGCATGGACCATCGGATTCCGTAGTTGGCAGAAGGCACTTCTAAATGCTCTATGTACACCTAATGTTCTTTTTACTGAAATGCAGAACCAAGAAAGACTTACAGAACTTATGATGATGCAAGAAGAACTAAAGACATTTCCATTGGGAGATATTTGGGCGCAGTATTGTAATGAAAGTGGTGTTTGCCCAGATGCTGGATGGTTTGAAGAAATTAAAAAATACGAAGAAGAAGTTTTGAATAATAGATAAGTTGGAGGACTATATGAATTTTTTAGACGCAGAATATGTACAAGGTTTTATGAGAATGGCCAATGATGGTTGGGAACAGGGTTGGCATGAAAGAAATGGCGGAAACCTATCTTATCGTGTTAAAACAGAAGAAGTAGAATTGGTGAAAGAAAATTTTGTAGCAAAAGAATGGCAAGCAATAGGTGCTACAGTTCCAGATCTTGCAGGAGAATTTTTTCTGGTAACAGGTAGTGGAAAATATTTTAGAAATGTAATTATTAAACCAGAAGATTCCATCTGTATGCTTGAAGTAGATCAGACGGGTGAAAAATATCGTATTGTATGGGGCCTAGTTAATGGCGGAAGACCTACCTCAGAACTTCCTTCTCACCTAATGAACCATGAAGTGAAAAAGAAAGCCACAGATGGAAAATACCGCGTAATCTACCATGCTCATACAACCAATGTCATTGCTCTTACATTTGTGCTTCCTTTAAAAGATGAGGTATTTACAAGAGAACTTTGGGAGATGGCAACAGAGTGCCCAGTGGTTTTCCCAGCAGGAATTGGTATGGTACCTTGGATGGTTCCAGGAGGATGTGAAATAGCAATTGCTACGAGCAAACTTATGAAAGCCTATGATGTTGCTATTTGGGCACATCATGGAATGTTTGCGGCAGGTGAAGATTTTGATCTGACCTTTGGACTTATGCATACCGTTGAAAAATCCGCAGAAATTTTGGTTAAAATGCTTTCTATGCAACCTACTAAATTACAGACAATTACACCAGATGATTTCAGAGATTTAGCAAGGGACTTTAATGTTACCCTTCCAGAAAAATTTCTATACACAAAATAAATAGAAGCAAATAGAAACAAATATAATATAAATAGAATAGGAGAAAAAGAATGGCTAACAGATTTATTTTAAATGAAACATCATATCATGGAGCTGGTGCAATTATGCATATTGCTGATGAGGCTCAAGGCAGAGGGCTTAAAAAAGCTTTCGTATGTTCTGATCCCGATCTTATTAAATTTGGGGTTACAAAGAAAGTATTAGACGTATTGGACGGCAAAGCTCTTTCATATGTAATGTATTCTAAAATCAAAGCAAATCCCACTGTTGAAAATGTTCAGAACGGCGTAGAAGCGTTTAAAAACTCTGGCGCGGATTATATTATTGCAATAGGCGGAGGATCTTCTATAGATACGGCCAAAGCAATTGGTATTATTATTACAAACCCTGAATTTGAAGATGTAATCAGCTTAGAAGGCGTTGCACCTACAAAGAACAAAGCAGTTACGACTTTTGCTGTCCCAACAACAGCAGGTACAGCAGCTGAAGTTACGATTAACTATGTTATTACCGATGAAGTAAAACATCGTAAGATGGTTTGTGTAGATACACATGATATTCCAGTAGTCGCTTTTGTGGATCCAGACATGATGTCATCTATGCCCAAAGGACTTACCGCAGCAACAGGAATGGATGCTCTAACTCACGCAATTGAAGGATATATTACAGGTGGCGCGTGGGAATTATCTGATATGTTTCATATCAAAGCGATTGAAATTATTTCAAAGAGTTTAAGAAGTGCAGTGAACAATGAACCAGAAGGCAGAAAACAAATGGCTCTCGGACAGTATATTGCTGGTATGGGATTCTCCAATGTAGGACTTGGAATCGTTCATTCAATGGCACATCCATTAGGCGCTTTTTATGACACCCCACATGGTGTCGCAAATGCAATTATTCTTCCAACTGTTATGACCTACAATGCTGATGCAACAGGTACCAGATACCGTGATATCGCAATTGCAATGGGTGTTATAGGTGTTGAGGCAATGTCACAGGAAGAATATCGAAAAGCAGCAGTAGGTGCTGTACAGAAACTTTCTATAGATGTTGGAATTCCAGCAGATTTGAAAGGTATTGTGAAGGAAGAAGATATTCCATTCCTTGCAAAGTCAGCATTTGACGATGCCTGCAGACCTGGTAATCCAAAAGCTACCAGTGTAGAAGCTATTATAGATTTATATAAATCTTTAATATAACCCCCCCCTCTATATTTAATTTTCATAATGTGTCTTTTTTAAAGATGCAGAAAACCCCCTCTGTCATAGAGGGGGTTTTTCATGTTTGAATAGAAATTAATGTTTTTAAACAATGAATATTGAAACTTATTGTAATAGTATAACGTAAGATTAATCATGATCGGTAAGATTTGTCAGATATTCCTTTGGAGAAAGTCCCACTACTTTTTTGAATACTTTACTAAAATAGAAGGCATTTTCAAAACCAAGTTGTTCAGCAACCTCATATATTTTGATTTTGTTGTTGGATAACAGATGTTTGGCGTATTCTACTTTTTCTTTTGTAATGTATTCATTGAAACCAATTTTATAATATTGTTTGAACAGCTGGCTTAAATAGTTTTGACTGATATTAAATGTATCGGCAATCCCCTGAAGAGATAACTTTTCACAAATGTGTTCTTTTATATATTGCTTCACCTGAATCATGAGCTGATTTTTTAGATTGGCCTGTTTTTCTTCAAAGAATGAATGCAACCCTTCGGTCAATTTACTCAAATAAGTAAGAACCTGTTGTACGGATTTGAATTTGTATAAACTAAGATAATTATCAGATTCATCTTTGAATATACTTTCTACAACGTCTGTTCCATTTGGTAGAAGCGTTATTGCAAAATGAAGCATACTGCTCACAATATCAACTGCCTGTGCATAATGGAGTGTGTCTGATTCAAATAAGATAAAAATAGCATCGTTTATTTTATTCAGAGATTGTATATCATAGTTTTCAAATGTTTTAACGATATCATATTTAAAAATTGCTAGATTAAATATATTTTTCGCGTTACATTTATTGTCGCCTATATCATTAATATATAAGATAGGCTGTTCTTTGGTTGTGTATATTGAAATTTGTTTTGCATCATTATATGATTCTGAAATCTGATTAGGATTGGTTACAAAATGACCTAGGCTTGTATAAAGGGTTACATTGTAGTAATCGTGAAGAAGTGAGGCTGTTTGTTTAAGGGCATTCTTAATATATTCAATATCAGTTGCATGCAATTCATCCAAATGAAAAATAGCAACAAAGCATGTTAAATCAAGTGAAAGAACAAAACAAGAACTATATTTTTGTATTAATTGCTCAAACATCTGAACGGTACTGCTATAAAGAGTAAACGCATTATCACTGAGATTGTGAGTCGATAGTTGCGCTGCAATTTTTATGGAAGCAACAATATAAGATGTAGCATTAAAATCTATCTTAAAATCTTCTTGCTGTTGGTGGAAAATTTCTTCACTTTCAAACAGATTATTGATCAAGCGAAGATAAAAACGATTTTGAAAAACACTAAGCTGGGAGTTTTGATTTGTATTTTCAACTTCATAGCTACGAAGCTCATTTACACGATTTTTAGCTTTGATAATTGCATTTTTTAAATCATTTGTATTGAGCTCAAGTTTAATAAGATAGTCTGAGGCTTGATATTTTAAAGCTGTGCGTGCGTACTGAAAATCTTCATAACTTGTAAGCATTATAAATACAGGAAGACCTTTGAATTCTTCATGGCACTTTTGGAGTAATTCTAAACCTGACATAGAAGGCATTTTAATATCAGATATGATAATGTCAGGGTGAAATTTTTGGATTAATTCATATGCTTCGTTTCCATTTTTGGCAATACCACAAACTTCAATATCAAGACTATTCCAATCAAGCATGGAATTTATACCAACCTGAACAAGAGGCTCATCATCAGCTATAATTAGTTTCAAGTAATTCCACCACCTTCATATTGTTTTTTAGGTAATAATATATGCACAGTAGTATATAGGCCAAGTTCGCTTTCTATACTCATTCCATAGTTATCTCCAAATGTATATTTGATCATTTTATTAACACTACTAATTCCCATGTTTTTGAAAAATGAAGAATCATTTGCGGAATCATCATTCAGAACATTTTCAATTAATTCCGGAGTCATTCCAATTCCATCATCGGTGATTGATATTTTAGTGCTTTTATCATCCGTATCATAAATGTGAACGGTTATATGGCCTGTATTTCCTTTCGGTTCAATGCCATGAAATATGGCATTTTCTATAACAGGCTGTAAAGTAAATCGCAGTATCTGGTTATTGCGAAGCATTTCATCATCTATGATATATTCAACATTGAGCGCTCCACCATATCGATATTTTTGAATCGTCAAATAATCACTTAGCAAAGCTAATTCATAATCAATCGATACAATTCCACTTTTTCCCTTTGAAATATTTTTTAGTAATCTTGAAAGCGAGGTAGTCATTTCTGCGATTCCATCAGATTTTTGTATTGTCGCCATCCATTTTATAGAATTCAGAGTGTTATATAAAAAATGAGGATTGATCTGGCTTTGTAACATCTTATATTCATAATCTTTCTTTTCACATTCATTTTCAATTCGCTTCAACATTAAATCATTGATATCGATTCCAAGCTTATTGATATAGTGACCTATATCACCGAGTTCATTATTCCATTCAATGGAGTGGTCGGGTTCAAAATTGCCATTGGAGATTTCGTTGATTTGATGATGTATTTTTCTGACGGGTTTGTTGAAAAATCTAGCAAATGAGAAAAGAAGCAGTGCACCAACAATCAGTATGATAATAACGAGCATAATGATAATAATAATATATTGATTATGCCATTGTTTGAATACTGCCGGAGATAATTCTTCCGTTATATAGCATCCAGACATGGATAATTGCAGCGATACGAGTTGTATATTCTCTTTCCCATTATATACTGAACGGTATTTGGTATTAGAGTACAGAAGATCATCTGAAGAGATATCATGGTAATCTGAAAAGTTAGTAATCTGTTTCAATGTTGTTGAATTTGACAATTGATACGTATTGCTTCCAATTGTAATATATACATTTGAAAGCTCTTCCTGAGAATAGGCTTTTATGGCATCTTTAAATAACTGAATAGAAATTTCTGTATAAATAAAACCTATATTATCAATTCCGAATGTAGATTCAACTGTTTGTATTAATGGAACCATTTGTTGGTTTGCACATGGAAATGAAGAATTCTCAAGAATGAAATTATATTTGGATATAGGATTATAATTAATATAATTATTAAAATAAGGGAGCGCTTTAATTAAAGCAGGCATATTGCAGTCTTTTGAGTATGAATTTGGCACGATCTGTAAATAATCGTCCTTATCAAGTGATCCTATGACAATACGCTGTATATAATTCCTTGATGAGTTTTTTAAAAAATCGGCATTAAATACATTTGTTGCTTTTGACGTGATTTGTCCGTAGTTATCATTGGAACGAGGCGTTATAAGGAAATTGTTAATATCCGTATTACTTCGGCACCACTGTGAATATTTTATGATGTTATCTATATTGTAATTAATATTATCTGCCATAAAATGAATATTAGTCTCAGTGTTTTGCAACATGGTTTTATTTAAACTATACATATATAAATAATAAAATAAAGTTGAAATGCCAATTCCCAAAAATAATATAAGAGCAAGAATCATTATAATGAAACGACTTTTAATCGTGTGGCGGTATTTGTGGCTCATATGTAAACCCTCCGAAACATTAATTTATGAAGTTATTATAACATAAAACACTAAAATTATAAGTCCACAATTTTAAAGATACAAAAAGATAGAGAAAAAGTACATTGTTTTCGAGAAAAAGTATATGAAAAAACGAATTATGCGAATAATGTGTGTTAAAACTGTGAAAAATAGTGTGATTAGTATATGAAATTATAGGATAATGACATGGAGTTATTTTTAATCTAGACTATAATTAACTTATATTAAAGAAGTGCTTCAAGAAATAAAAAATATAATCGCATTTCAAATTATGGAGGAGAAATCGTATGAGGAAAAGAGTAACAAGAGTAGCAAGTCTACTTCTTACAGTAGCACTTACAGCAGGTTTGATGGTAGGTTGCGGTGCAAGTAATAATAATAGTTCAGGAAATAGTACTGGAAGTACTACAATAAAATGGTCGATTTGGGATGAAAAAACAACACCTTACTGGGGTCAACTTGCAGATGCATATATGGCGAAAAATCCTAATGTTAAAGTTGAGCTAACAGACCTTGGTTCAGCAGATTATTCAACAGTACTTTCAACAGAGCTTTCTGGTAATGGTTCAGAATTCGATGTTGTAACAATCAAAGATGTTCCGGGATATGCAACATTGATGGCAAAAGGTGTTTTGGAATCATTAGATGATCGTATTAAGACTGCAAATATTGATCTTTCAAAATATAATGGATCAACAGATCAGTTAAAAGCAGATGGTAAACTTTATGAACTTCCATTCAGAAGTGATTTCTGGTTACTATATTATAATAAAGATATCTTTGATAAAGCAAAGGTAGCTTATCCTACAAACGATATGACTTTAGAGCAGTATGATGCGCTCGCAAGAAAAGTTGCAAAGACAGGATTTGGTAACGACAAAATTTATGGTTCACATTACCACTCATGGAGAAGTGCAGTACAACTTTTTGGTGTTCTTGATGGTAAGCATTCGATACTTGAAGGAAATTATGATTGGACAAAACCATATTATGAAATGGTACTCAATGAGCAAAAAGATAGTATCTGCAGAACTTATGTAGATGTTACAGCATCAAATCTTCATTATTCAGGCGCTTTCTCAGAAGGCAATACTGCAACAATGAATATGGGTACATGGTTTATTGGCACATTGATTGCAAATGTTGCAAATGGTAAATATGACAAAGCTTTATGCGGTAACTGGGGCGTTGTAAAATATCCTCATCCTGCAGGAGTAGCAGCAGGAACGACACTAGGTCAAGTTACATCACTTGCAATTCCTACATCATCTAAGAATAAAGATGCAGCTTGGGATTTCGTGAAGTTTGTAAGTGGAGAAGAAGGTGCTGATGTAGTTGCTAAATCTGGTAACTTCCCAGCTATCATGAATGATAATACTGCTAGTCAAATTGCTTCAATACCAGGTTTCCCTACTGATGATGCAAGTAAAAAAGCTCTTTTGACAACTAAGGTTTATCTTGAAGCTCCATATGATAAGAATATTGCTCAAATTAATACAATTCTTGATACGTATCACAAAGATATTATGAATGGCGATATTTCAGTAGATGCAGGTATCTTGAAAATGAATAAAGAAGTTAGTGCAGTGTTAGGCAAATAACAAGATTGATAAATAACATGTTATATAGCCGGCAGGTCTACGAAAAGACTTGCCGGCATTTTTAAACAGAATGGAGGCTATTATGGGTGATAAAGATACTGCAGGCGTGAAAACGCAGGCGAAGAGAGGTTTGAGTCGTAATACAAAAAGAAATCTTGTGGCATATTCTTTTATTGCTCCAAACTTTATTGGATTTGCGATATTTACATTAATACCAATTATCTTTTCATTTGCTTTGGGATTTTTTAAATGGAATGGTAATGGAACACCAAAGTTTATAGGATTAGATAACTTTACAAAAATGTTTGGTGATACTTTTTTTAAAGCATCATTTGTGAATACATTAATGTATTGTATAGGAACCGTTCCGCTTACTTTGATGGCAGCATTAGGATTGGCTATGCTACTAAATAAAAAGATCAAAGGAAGAGGACTATTTCGTACAATTGCATTTTTCCCATATGTAGCATCACTTGTAGCTGTTACAGCAGTTTGGAGCATGATTTTTCATCCAAGCAAAGGTCCTGTTAATGCATTATTACATTATGTGTTTAATGTACAGAATCTACCAAACTGGTATGGAAAAGATTTGATAATGTTTACGCTTGTTTTGTTCAGTGTATGGAGATTTATGGGATACTATATGATTATATATCTTGCAGGACTTCAAGGAATTTCAGGTGAATTGTATGAGGCAGCAAAACTTGATGGTGCCGGAAAATGGAACCAGTTCCGTTATATCACATGGCCACAGCTTAGTGCTACAACCTTTTTCGTTACGGTAATGCTTACGATAAGTAGCTTTAAAGTATATGATGTAGCCATTATGCTTGCAGGTGGTAGTGATGGACGACTAGGCACTTCTTCAACAGTTCTTGTGTACTATATATATCAGAAAGCATTCCAGGAATGGGATCTCGGATATTCAAGTGCAATCGCTATGGTATTATTTGCATTAGTACTCACAATTACGTTAGTGCAGTTTAAAGGTCAGAAGAAAAAAGAAAAAGAATAGGAAGGAGGAACGAAGATTATGAAGTCATTAAAAAATAGTAAGACTAGGAAGATTATTGTATATGTATTTTTAGCTCTTGCATCATTTATAATGCTTATACCATTTATATGGATGCTATCAGCCTCAATTAAGGCGACCCAAGAAGTTTTTTCAGTTCCTTTTCGCTTAATTCCGACCACTCCAAGATGGATTAATTTTAAAGAAATATGGACGGAGATACCATTATTAACATTTATAGGAAACACAACATTTCTTACAATTGTAGTCACAATTCTTCAATTGCTTACAAGTAGCTTTGCTGCCTATGCATTTGCTAAACTTGATTTCAAGTATAGAAATAAATTGTTCCTAATGTATATAGCAACGATTGCAATGCCATGGCAGGTATATATGGTACCTCAGTTTATTATGATGAGGGCAATGGGATTGAATAATAAATTAACAGCTATCATATGCTTACAGGCGTTTTCAGCTTTTGGTGTATTTATGATGAAGCAGTTTTACACTGGTATTCCAAATGATTTGTGTGAGGCAGCAAGAATTGATGGTATGAGTGAATATAGAATATGGTGGAAGATTATGCTTCCATTATCAAAACCAGCACTTTCAACATTGACAATTTTCACTTTTGTTAATACCTGGAATGATTATCTTGGACCATTGATTTATTTAAAAAGTGAATCAAAGAAAACGGTTCAGTTAGGGCTTAAGATGTTTATTGGACAGTTTTCAGCAGAATATGGCTTGATAATGGCAGGTTCAGTAATTACACTTATTCCTGTAGTTGTAGTATTCCTTCTTCTTCAGAAGAATTTTGTAGAAGGTGTTGCAGCAACTGGTATTAAGGGATAACCCAAACTTTAGATTGTGTCTTACATGGGTAAGGCACAGAAATGGAGATAAAGATGGCACAAAAGCTTTTTGATATAGACAGTCCAATATTGCGGTTTATGAATAAATTGTTTGATATGGTTCTTCTTACAGTTATATGGGCAATTTGTTGTTTGCCAATATTTACAATTGGCGCGGCAACAACTGCATTATATTATGTGACAATGAAGATGGCATCAGATATAGAAGGCTACATATTTAAGGATTTTTTCAAGGCATTTCGAAGTAATTTTAAACAGGCAACGGGAATTTGGATGATTATGTTAGCATTTGGCTTAACATTAATAGGTAGCGCATGGTGGTATTACAAAATCAATAATTCACTGAGTGCAGTTGCATTACCAGTATTATTAATCGTTGCAGGATTGTATATTATAGTTTTAATCTATATATTTCCTTTGCTTGCAAGGTGTGAAGTTACTGTTAAACAGCTTATAAAAATGGCTTTTGTTATGTCTTTAAAAAACTTCAAATGGACACTATTTATGATAGTATGCTCAGCATGCATGCTTGCAATGGGAATATTTGTAGCGGCACCATTGTTGTTAATAGGTGTAGGCCTTATTGCATATATACATGCAAAAGTATTGCAAATAGTTTTCGAGCCATATCATCTTAATTTAAAATAGTGTTCCGTTATATATTAAAATTTGTACAGAAAGGTATGGATATAATGATGAATGACGTTTTGAATATCGGATCAAGAAGCGATTTTGTAACACTTATGTTTCAAATATTAAATCCACTTAAACCATATTATACAAAGGAAAAAGCAGGATTAAAGATAGGCTACACAAGTGCGCATTATGAAGAAAAAAGTGCTCAGATGGAAGGGTTTTCCCGTCCGTTGTGGGCACTTGCGCCATTTTTTGCGGGTGGTGGGAAAGATGATGCATTTGATGAAATATATAGAAATGGAATCATTGCAGGTACGAATCCAAAAAGTCCCGAATATTGGGGAAAATGTCATGATTATGACCAACGTTTTGTGGAAATGGCAGCTATTTCATTTAGTCTTTTGCTGATACCAGATAAGCTCTGGGCGCCACTCACCGATCAACAAAAAGGTGATTTCGCTGACTGGCTCAATGAAATAAACCGCCATGAATGCTGTAGTTGTAACTGGATGTTTTTTAAGGTAATGGTTAATGTTGCACTCCAGAGTGTAGGAATGCCTTATGATCAAAAACAGATGGATGAAAGCTTGGATTTTATTGATTCTTGTTATAGAGAAAATGGATGGTATGTGGATGGTGATAATGGACAGGTGGATTATTATGTACCATTTGGCATGCATTATTATGGAATCATGTATGCGATGTTTATGAAGGAAATAGATCCAGTTAGAAGTGAGCGATTTATAGAACGTGCAAAACTCTTTGGAAAAGAATTCGCATATTGGTTTGCGCAGGACGGTAGTGCACTTCCATACGGACGTTCATTAACCTATCGATTTGCGCAATGTTCGTTCTATTCAATATGTATTGCGGCCGGTATTGAACCATTACCCAAAGCGGTAATGAAAGGTATTATTATGCGCCATCTTAGATATTGGATGGAAAAACCTATATTTGACAATGCTGGCATATTGACTATCGGTTATTGCTATCCTAATTTATCGATGTCTGAAAGTTATAATGCACCAGGCTCACCATATTGGAGTATGAAAACCTTTGCAGTGCTATTACTAGATGAAAATAATGAATTTTGGAAGATCAAGGAAGAAAAATTGCCTGAACTGGATAATTTAAAGTGCATTAGATATGCAGATATGATTGTACAAAGAATAAATGGAGCTGTTACCGCGTATCCAGGTGGACGGCTAATAGAGCATCAGCATACGCATACAGAGGAAAAATATTCTAAATATGCATATTCAACGAAGTATGGTTTTAGTGTAATGCATTCTCAGGTTACAATGGCTGAGGCAGCACCAGATAGTACGCTGGCTTTTGAAGTGTTTGGACATGTTTTTGTAAGAGCGCAAGCACACGACTTTAAAGTTATGGAGGATAGAATTATATCCAATTGGTCTCCGATTGAGGGGATTGATGTATGCAGTACAATTATCCCAACTAAAAATGGACATAAAAGAATTCATGTGATAAAAAGCAAATATGATTGTATCGCTCATGATACAGGATTTGCTGTACCAATTGATTCGGATATAGATCAGGAATGCAAAATGATTTGTATTGATGGAAATGGAAAAAATGAGATTTTGAAAGCTGACCCCAATACAAATTTGATTGCATCAAAAACTGTAATTCCAATGATCACCTATGAGATACATAAGGGTGAAAATTATATTGAAACTATGATTGAAAACATGTAAAAGCAGGTATAAACTTAATTTAATAGGCGTATCAGCTTGCAGTTATAGACAAAAAACTTTGAAAGCAACGCAGGAACGAGGAAAAATTCATATGGAAAATGACAAAAAATGGATTGCTGATACCATTGATAAAATAGTAAGCAAAATATCGTGGGTGAGTGAAAAATCAAAAAATAAAATACCGTATACAACGGTTGAAGGCGTTCATGATAATAGACTAGATAGCACTGTTGCTTGGACACCAGATAATGGACGGAATTGGTGGACAAATGGATTCTTTGCCGGAATGATGTGGCAGATGTATGTGGCTACTGATGATAAAAAGTATATTGATATCGCTCGTTTTTCGGAAGAACAGCTTGATCAATGTTTTGATGATTTCTATGGAATTAATCATGATGCTGGATTTATGTGGCTTCCAACAGCCGTAGCAGATTACAGATTAACTGGTAATGAAGCTTCAAAAAGAAGAGGACTACATGCTGCTAATTTGCTTGCTGGAAGATTTAATCCTGCGGGTGATTTCATAAGAGCATGGAACGATTTTGGAGATGGAAGAGATACAAAAGGATGGGCAATTATTGATTGCCTTATGAATATTCCGCTGTTGTATTGGGCCGATAAAGAACTGAAAGATTGCAGATATTATAATGTTGCAACAAAACATGCCGATACTGCTAAGAAATATTTTGTGAGAAATGATGGGTCTGTGAATCACATTGTTGAATTTAACCCACAAACAGGTGAGTATATAGGTAGCCATGGTGGACAAGGGTATGGTCATGGTTCCTCTTGGACTAGAGGCCAGGCTTGGGCAATCTATGGTTTCGCATTGAGCTTTCGACATACTAGTAATAAGGAATATCTTGATGCAGCAAAGCGGGTTGCTCATTATTTCATAGCAAATATACCTGAAAGTGGATTGATTCCAGTTGATTTCAGACAGCCAGAAACTCCGGAAATTGAGGATTCTACGGCAGCAGCAATTGCTGCATGTGGCTTACTTGAAGTGGCTTCACATGTGGGCGAATATGAAGTGGCAGTTTATGAAGTGGCAGCTAAAAAACTTCTTCGTACATTATCTGAAAAACGTTGTAATTTTGGACCAGATAATGATTGCATCTTAGAAAATTGTACAGCTTCCTATGACGAAAAACAGCATGAATATAACATCATATATGGAGATTACTTCTATATGGAAGGAATGTTTAGACTGAATGGTAAATGGGCAGATATTTGGTAAACAGTATGAAAGCAATATACCTGTGGCACAAACTTGGGATGTATCTTGATAAAGGAGCGCTATGAAACTACAGATGGAATTATATTTAAAAAGTTATACTGAATATATTAACAAAACCGCAGATGAACTTAGAAACACAAATATGCCAAAGCTTACAGAAGCGTTGTTTTCATTATATGAAGATACGGGCAACAGAATTAAATATGAAAAAGTTTATTTTGCGAGAAGAAAGTTTCTCAATGTTTTCGCTATGAATAGCATTCTATATCATAGAAAAGAAGACATAGAAAAACTTGAAGAAATCATACGTGATATCTGTAATGAAGAATGCTGGGCATTACCGGCACATGTAGACAGAAAAAATAATAAAAATTGGAAAATTACAATCGAATTATTCGCATCAGAAACAGCGCAGGCATTAACAGAAATATCTGTATTGTTGAATACAAAGTTAAACGATGAAATAAAAAAATTGATTGATGAAAATGTCACGCGCAGATTGTTAAAACCATTTTATGACTCAAAGCCACCATATGATAACTGGGAATTTTGTGAAATGAACTGGTGCGCGGTGTGCGCCGGATGTATTGGCTCTATATCAATCATCAGGTTTAAAGATAATACTGAATTGCTTGAACGTTGTTTGAGCAGAATTAACGAAGCACTTACTTATTACATCAAAGGTTTTACAAAGGATGGCGTATGTGCGGAAGGTCTTGACTATTGGACATATGGAATGTCATATTACGTGATGTATGCAAGAGATTTAAAAGCGTATACAAATGGAAATGTGGATTTGCTTGATAGTAATAAAATGAAAAATATAATGACATTTCAACAGAAATGTTATTTTAATGATGGAACGAGTATCAGCTTTTCTGACGGATGTCTGCAGAGCAGATTTAGAATGGGATTAACTTCTTATCTGGCAGATAATTATGATGATGTACATTTTCCGGATATAAAAAAAGTAATGCAGTTCGATGAAGATGAATGTTATCGATGGGCACCAGCATATCGTGATTATGCATGGACAAAAGAGTATTTGGAGAAGCTTATTGATGAAAACGATATAAGTGAACCAATAGCTGAATCGTCTACTTACGTATTTGATAGTGCGCAGTGGTTTATTTGCAATGGGAAAAATTCGAGTATGGCAGCCAAAGGTGGAAACAATGATGAGCCACATAATCATAATGATATAGGAAACTTTGTATATGTCTATGGTGGTATAGAGTATCTGGTAGACTTAGGAGCCGGTGAGTATTGCAAGAATTATTTTAATGATAATCGTTATAAAATTTTTTGTAATACGACTGAGAGCCATAATGTGCCAATTATTAACAATAAGCAGCAATTGCATGGAGAAAAATATTGTTGTACTTATTTTGAAACAGATGGTGCCAAAAGTGTTATAATGAAGATTGGTGAAGCGTATGAAAAAGGTTGCATAGATGATATAGAAAGAAAGATTAATTTTGAAGGTGATCAAGGCGAATTATATGTGCGTGATACATTTATATTAAGTGATAAAACGGAGTGCATTGAGGAAAATCTTGTTACAAAGCAAACTGTTTCTATTAAAGATAATATAATTACTTTGACGGAAAATGATGCGAAATGTAAAATAATCATTGATGATCCAAAAGTCCAAGTCGAAGTGTTGGTTAAAGAACATTTTAATCATGCAGGAATAAAGGAAAAGATTACGATTTTAAGGTGGACTGTTTGTTTAGAAGAAAGCAGACAATTAAACAAAAGTAGCGTAACGTGCACATTTAAAATAATTCCGGATTCACTTTTTGTTCAGTGAATGCGTATTTAATGTGCATAAGAGAAATAAGTAGAAAGCAACATAAGAAGGTGTAAAATTGTGAATGTTGAAAAGTATTATGAAAATCCATCAGTATTGCATATAGGAACAGAAAAAAATAGGTGCTTTTATGTTCCCCAAAATCTTGATGGCAAACAAACTGTAAGATGTCTTACAAACAAGGATTGGAAATTCTCATACAATGAGTGTATTGAGTATGTGGATGATGATTTTTATAAAGTTGGTTATGAAGCAGATAAATTTGATGAAATATATGTGCCATCAGGTTGGCAGATGCTAGGATATGATAAGGTACAGTATTCAAATGTAAAGTATCCGTTTCCATTTGATCCACCATTCGTTCCTGATGACAATCCGTGTGGAGCATATATAACTGATTTTGAAATTGATGAAACTGAAATAGATAAAAGAAAGTATTTATATTTCGAAGGCGTGGATTCCTGCTTTTATGTATGGATAAATGGAGAATTGGCAGGTTATAGTCAGGTATCACATAGCCCAAGTGAATTTGATATAACACAATATGTGGTGAGTGGAAGTAACAGACTGGCAGTTCTAGTGTTAAAATGGTGTGATGGAAGTTATCTTGAAGATCAGGATAAATTTAGGGTGTCAGGAATTTTTCGTGATGTATGGCTTGTCGTGAGACCAGGTGAAGGCCATATATGGGATTATACAGTTACAACGCCGATTGAATATGATGCAGATGATAAAGTTAAAAGTGCAATGGTCAATATCAGATGCAATGATATAAAGGGCGAGGTTGATAAAATTGGAATTGAGTTAACAGATGCGTTGGGCAATGTATTGTCAAGCATCACGTCAGGTATTGTAGACGAAATATCCATAAAGATAGACAATCCAAATCTATGGAATGCAGAACAGCCATACCTTTATAATCTTAAAATAAAAACAGCGAATGAGATCATTTCAGAGCAAGTTGGAATACGAGATATTAGTGTTAAAAACGGTATTATATATATTAACAGGAAGCAGATAAAATTTAAGGGCGTTAACAGACATGATAGCAGTCCGTATACAGGCGCGACGGTTACAAAACAAGATGTGTTAATAGACCTTAAGCTTATGAAGGAAGGAAATGTTAATGCAATAAGAACAAGCCATTATCCAAATGCACCATGGTTTCCACAGTTATGTAATGAGTATGGTTTTTACGTAATAGCAGAAGCAGACTTGGAGGCACACGGAACATCTACAATTTACAAAGGGTCACAAGAGCAGACATTTGGACTTCTTGCTCAGAATCCTGATTTTAATGATGCCTTTATTGACAGATCAGTCCTTAATGTAATTAGAGATCATAATCATTGCTGTATCGTAATGTGGTCACTTGGAAATGAAGCCGGACACGGTAAAAATATTGAAGATGCTGGAATATGGGTTCAAGATTATGACAGTACACGGCTTGTACATTATGAAGGCGTAAGATGGCAAACGGGTGGTCATATTAATGATGCATCAATGCTTGATGTTGAGAGTCAGATGTATGCCTCAACGGAATGGATAGATGAATATTTTAATAGTAATGATATAAATGTGAATGACAGTAAAAAGCCATTAATACAATGTGAGTTTATTCATGCAATGGGAAATGGGCCAGGAGACATAGAAGACTATATGCAGCAGCTGTATAAGTATGACGGTTTTTGTGGTGCTTTCGTATGGGAATGGGTTGACCAGGCTGTATATGGCGGAAATACGCCTGATGGAAAGGAGAAATTCCTATATGGCGGTGACAGTAATGAATTTCCACACGATAGTAATTTCTGCGTGGATGGGCTTTTATTTCCTGACAGAAGACCACATATTGGATACTATGAATGGAAGAATGCAATCCGTCCTGTACGTGCAGAAGTGGTAGATATAAACAAAGGAATTATACGTTTGTCTAATAAAATGGATTTCTGTAATACAAATGAGTATTTATATATCCAATATGAAATAAAATGTTTTGGAAAGACAGTTAGAAGTGGAGTAATAAAGGATACATTTATTAAGGCACATGAAAGCATAGATATTACAATTGATGTAAATAATGCTACTGGTGACGGATGCTATCTGAAGCTTACCTATTTGAAAAAAGAATCTGACAGGCTTGTTGAAAAAGATTTTGAACTTGGATTTGATCAACTGAAATTATTTGATGATATTGCTAGTAGTAATGCTGGTAAGGTTTTTGGTCTAACAGGAAACGCGATTGACCAAAAAGCAGAAGTCGTGGAAATGCAGAAGTCTTTTATCATAAAGACAGGTCATATGACGGTTGAGTTTGGTAAGAAAACAGGTACTCCACTCAGTATCATGAAAACTGGTGAGAAATATATAGAGGCACCAGTTAAATTGAATATTTATAGAGCACCAATAGATAATGATGCAATTATTAATGTTGAATGGGAAAAGGCTGGATATAACAGAATAACATCAAAGGTCTATAGTTGTTGCGTAGAAACGGATGGAGATAGTGCGACTGTTGTATGTGATATGTCTGTTTCTGCAATATTTGTTCAACCATTTTTAAGAATCAAATCTGAATGGATTTTTGGAAGTGATGATTCAATTGTGGTGAAAATGCATGTCGTAAAAAATACGGACTTCCCATACCTTCCAAGATTTGGGCTTGAATTCAGACTTCCAAAATCAGAGGGAAAAACTGCCCAATATTATGGTTATGGACCGTATGAAAATTATATTGATAAGCATCTTGCGTCATATGTGGATTTATTTAGCATGTCTGCAGAGCAAATGGATGAAGAGTATATAAGGCCACAAGAAAATGGAAACCGATATTTATGCAGATATCTGAAAACTGGTAGTTTTGCAGCAGTAAGTAATAAACCATTTGAGATACATGTTTCAAATTATACTTGTGAGGAACTGATTCGTAAAAAGCATAATTATGAACTTGTAGAATCAGATGATATAATATGTTGCACAGATTATAAGATGAGCGGTGTTGGAAGTAATTCCTGTGGACCGGAACTATTGGAAAAGTACAGGCTCGATGACCGGGAATTTGATTGGGAAATGAAATATTTTATTTTATAAAAAAAGCCCTGTTAGTAAAGATTTAGATTTGATGTATCGTTTTGATAGATGTGATTATGTAATGATTCTTATACGCCTTTACAAACGGTTAAATTTTGATCTGAAAATTACGTTTGTAAAGGATGTTTTTGCTTATAAACATACAATATGAATGAAAGGTTTAGCGAAAGCGCTATAATGAAAAATAGTGCTTTATTTTCCTACGCAATTGTAGTACAATATTATAAGTGTTTTGTTTATTCTTTAAATGCTACTATAGTATTTCATATGTACCATTTTTATTCGATTGGTTGCTTACTTGTATAATTCATTATTAAAGTAATTCAGTTGATTAGAATAATTCTAATGGATGAATTTTTTCTGTAACAAATCCCAATAAGTATATACGTAAATAAAAAAGTAAATAAATAAGTAAATAAATAAATAAATAAATAAATAAATAAATTAGTAAATAAATTATCAACTAAATAAGTAAATAAATTTTGGAATAAATAAGCAAGTGAATCATGAATTAAGTAAAAAATATGTAAATCATGAAATTAATAAGTCACAATTTAATACTGTAATGCATTTTTACGGTTCAGATCTAATAGGAAGAGGAGTAATTTTTTTATGAGAGATAAGTTAAACACGTTGTCATTAAGCGCACTTCGCGAAATTGCCAAAGTCAATAAAATTAAGAATGTCACAGTAATGCGAAAAAATGATCTGATTGAGACAATACTTGCAATATTAGGGGAAACAGAAGTAGTACAAGTTGAAGAAAAAGTAAATGTAGAAGCACCAGTAAATACACCAGTAAATACACCAGTAAATACACCAGTAAATGCGGAAGCAGCAATAAATATAGAAGCTCCAGTAGATTCAGTGTCACCAGTGATTATAGAAGCACCAAGGAATACAGCGCCACCAGTAAAGACAGAAGCGCCAAGGAATATAGAAGCATCAAGGAATATAGAAGCATCAAGGAATATAGAAGCACCAAGGAATATAGAAGCACCAAGGAATATAGAAGCATCAAGGAATATAGAAGCACCAAGAAATATAGAAGCATCAAGAAATACAGCCTCACCAGTAAATATAGAAGCATCAAGAAATACAGCCTCACCAGTAAATACAGAAGCACCAAGAAATACAGCCTCATCAGTAAAAGCAGAGGCACCAAGAAATACAGCCTCATCAGTAAAAACAGAAGTACCAGTAGCTGCACAGGCACCAATAAAAGCAGAAGGCCAACAAACTCAACGAGCACAAGAAATACATACTATAGAAAAACCCAAAGTAGATAGTTATGAAAATTCGAATATAGATTCACAAATTAAACATTCTGTTAATATAGAAACAAATCAAAAGCAGGAAGTAAAATATGATAAAGATCTGTTAGCAGAAGGTATTCTTGAAGTGTTGACAGAGGGGTACGGTTTTATTAGATGTGAGAACTTCTTGCCGGGTGAGAATGATGTATATGTTTCACCAGCACAGATACGAAAATTTTATCTTAAGACAGGCGATGTAATTTGCGGTGCGAAAAAATCCAAATCAAGTACAGAAAAGTTTAGTGCGTTATACAACGTCCATACGATTAATGGTAAAAGACCTGATGAAATTGCAAAGAGGCCAGCATTTGAAAAACTTACACCAATATTTCCAAATGAAAGAATTCATCTTGAACCCAATTCTAATAATTCAGTAGCTATGAGAATTGTAGATCTGATATCCCCAATTGGTAAGGGACAGCGTGGAATGATTGTATCTCAACCCAAGGCTGGAAAAACAACACTACTGAAGCAAATTGCAAGAGCAGTAACGAAGAACAACCCAGAGATGCATTTGATAATTCTGCTTATTGATGAGCGACCTGAAGAGGTTACTGATATTAAGGAATCAATAGAAGGCAAGAATGTGGAAGTAATCTATTCAACATTTGATGAACTGCCAGATAGGCATAAAAGAGTCTCTGAGATGGTTATTGAGAGAGCGAAGAGACTTGTTGAGCAGAAGGAAGACGTAATGATTTTGCTCGACAGTATTACTAGACTTACAAGAGCCTATAATCTGACAGTTCAAGCAAGTGGACGAACTTTGTCAGGTGGCCTTGATCCAGCAGCTCTTTATATGCCGAAGAGATTCTTTGGCGCGGCAAGAAAAATGAGAGAGGGCGGAAGTCTTACGATTCTTGCAACTGCACTTGTAGATACAGGAAGTAAGATGGATGATATTGTTTTTGAAGAATTCAAGGGAACTGGTAACATGGAGCTTGTTCTTGACAGAAAACTTTCTGAGAAAAGAGTATTTCCTGCAATTGATATAGCAAAATCTGGTACTAGACGTGAAGATTTACTGTTGACACGTGAAGAACTAGAAGGTATTGATATTTTGAGAAAAGCTTTGAACGGAATGAAATCGGATGAGGCTGTTGATAAAATTTTAAATATGTTTTCAAAAACCCGTAATAATGCGGAATTTTTGCAGTGGGTGAGTAAAGCTAGAATTATTTAGAAATCCCTATTGCAATAGAAAAATAATTATGGTACAATTTAAAAGCTGTTTATCACAGATAAGATTGGCTTGCCAATTATTATACAATCAAAAAACAAATGAATTAAAGAGGTGAGAATCATGAAAGAAGGAATACATCCAGCATACTATCAAGCAAAGGTTGTTTGTAACTGCGGTAACGAATTTGTTACAGGTTCAACGAAAGCTGATATTCATACTGAAATTTGTTCAAAGTGTCATCCTTTCTATACAGGACAACAGAAAGCTTCTTCAGCTCGTGGTCGTATTGATCAATTCAATAAGAGATATGGCGTTGAAAGCAAATAATGTTAAAGATAAGGTTGAGGTTGTCAAATCTCAACCTATTTTTATAAAAAGAACTAATACACTACCTACACAAGCAGGTATATAGGGATTAGCGTGAATAGGAGGTTTTATATGAAACCATCAGGAATTGGCGGGCAAGCTGTAATTGAAGGAATAATGATGCGGAATAAGGATGTATATTCAGTAGCAGTTAGAAAGCCTGATAATGAAATTGAAGTAATTAAAAAAGATAACAAACTTTTAACTCAGAAATATAAAATCCTTAATCTTCCAATAATAAGAGGCGTAATTAATTTCGTTGAATCTCTTGTGGTTGGAACGTCAACATTGACTTATTCTGCTAGTTTTTTTGAAGATCCCCAAGAACAAAAACCAACTCATATTGATAAAATTGCAAAAGCTGTATTTAAAGATAGGTTAGAATCTATTATTATGGCTATTACAGTGTTGATTTCTATAGCATTTGCAGTTGGATTATTTATGATTTTACCATATTATATATCAAGAATGCTTTCAAATTACATTCCTTCAAAAAGTGTTTTAAACTTGGTTGAAGGCCTTATTAGAGTTTTTATTTTTATTGTATATATTTTATTGATTTCTTTAATGAAAGACATTAGACGAGTATACATGTATCATGGAGCTGAACATAAGTGTATTAATTGCATTGAGCATGGGTTAGAACTTAACGTGGAGAATGTTAGAAAAAGTTCTAAATTCCATAAGCGTTGTGGTACTAGCTTTTTATTCTTTGTAATGTTTATAAGCGTCATTTTCTTTATATTTATTAGAGTCAGCAATCCTTTATGGCAGGTGGCTATGAGACTTCTTCTTGTTCCTATTATTGCTGGTGTTTCATATGAAGTTATCAGATGGGCAGGAAAGAGCGATAATTTGTTCGTTAGAATCATTAGTAAGCCGGGTATGTGGCTTCAAGCACTTACAACTAGAGAGCCGGATGATGGTATGATTGAAGTTGCAATTAGGGCTGTTGAAGAAGTATTTGATTGGAAGCAATTTTTAGAAGAGTACCAGGGTGAAAATAAACAAAGTGAAAATGGCGTACAAGTTGAACGGACTGATTTAGAATATGCGGTTACAGAAGAATTAAAAAAACCTCAAAAGCCAAGGAAATCAAAAAAAGCAAAAAAAATTGAGGTATTAGAAGAGGTAGAAGAATCAGAAGAAGATGATGATATGTCTCGTTTTGAAATTATAGATGCTTCAGATTCAGATGACGATTCAGATGATGATTCAGATGATGATTCAAACAATCTAATGAATGAAGATCAAGCTAAGGATGAAACGGATGACGGTATTAGCTTCATCGATACAGATAATGATGAGGATGATGGGTCAGTTACCGTGGATATCCCGATTTTCAAACAAAGAAAGACAGATTTGTAGCTATGGAATTACCAAAAACATTAAAGGATGTCATTAAGTCGGGTGAAGATATTTTACGTAAGAATAATATCGAGAATTCGGCTTATGACAGTTTTACGCTTATAAGCGATATATTGAATATAGATAGATCTTATTATTTTTTACATGAAAATGATGAGGTTTTAGAAGCCGTTTACAATGAGTATATAAACCGTATTGTAAGACGTGCAAGTCATGAGCCGTTACAGCATATAATCGGATATACTGAGTTTTGGAAATATAGATTTTTCGTAAATGAATATGTTTTGGTTCCAAGACAGGATACAGAGACTCTTGTTGAAGAGGCACTTAAGAAGATTGATCGAAATAGTACAGTACTTGATATGTGTACGGGTTCTGGTTGCATTCTTATTAGTATTGCTTTGGAAACTAATTTTGTTAAGGGAATCGGAGTAGATATTTCTAAAGAGGCACTTGTAGTAGCCAATAAAAATGCAGAACTTTTAAAAACTAAGAATGTGGAATTCCTTGAAAGTGATTTATTTGAAAAGCTGCAAGGAATTTTCAATGATAAATTTGATATAATCGTGTCAAATCCGCCATATATAAAAACAAGTGTTATAGAGGAACTTACTGAAGAAGTAAGAGCTCATGATCCAATGATGGCGTTAGACGGTCATGATGACGGTCTGTATTTCTATGAGACAATAACAGCTCAGGCAGTAGATTATATTAAGGCCGGAGGATGGCTGATATATGAGATTGGATACGATCAGGCAGAGGATGTAAAAGAAATATTAATCCGATGTGGATTTAGTAATATTGAGATAGTGAAAGACCTTACGGGTCATGATAGAGTTGCACTTGGACAAAAGTTAAATTAGCATATGATATAAATTAGGTAATAGATATGGAGGAAATTTGTTGTGGATATATTCGACAGATTAGAAGATTTAGTAAATAGAAATGAAGATCTTACGGCAGAATTAAGTAATCCTGATGTTGTTAATAACCAGGAACGTTTTCGTAAACTCATGAAGGAACAAAATGATTTGGTTCCCATTGTAAATGCATTTATAGAGTACAAATCATGCAAACAAAATATTGCTGATAGCCTCGTTATGTTAGACGAGGAAAGCGATGACGAGATGAGAGAACTTGCTAAGGATGAACTCAATGATTCAAAAGCAAGAGTGGAAGAACTTGAACAAGAAATTAAAGTCCTACTTTTACCCAAAGATCCAAACGATGATAAGAATGTATTCGTTGAAATCCGTGCAGGTGCAGGTGGAGATGAAGCCGCATTATTTGCTTCGGAATTATATAGAATGTATTCAAGATATGCAGAGCGAGCTCGTTGGAAAGTTGAGATGGTTAGCTTTAATGAGAATGGTATCGGTGGTTTCAAAGAAGTAGTGTTTATGATTAACGGTCAGGGCGCATACTCAAAGCTTAAGTATGAAAGTGGTGTGCACAGAGTTCAGCGTGTACCAGAAACTGAATCAGGTGGGCGTATTCATACATCAACAGCTACGGTTGCAATCATGCCAGAAGTAGAAGATGTTGAAGTCGAGATTAATATGAATGACTGTAGATTTGATGTATTTCGATCATCTGGAAACGGTGGTCAGTGTGTAAATACAACGGATTCAGCTGTTCGTCTTACTCATATGCCATCTGGTATTGTTATTTCGTGCCAAGATGAAAAATCACAGCTCAAGAACAAGGACAAAGCAATGAAAGTCCTTCGCGCAAAGCTTTACGAATTAGAAGAAGAAAAGAAAAATAACGCTGAAGCAGAAGTTAGAAGAAGCCAGGTTGGTACTGGAGATCGTTCTGAGAAGATAAGAACTTATAACTTTCCACAAGGTCGCGTTACAGAGCACAGAATTAACCTTACGTTATACAAGATTGATTCTATTATGGATGGCTATATTGACGAAATTATAGATAGCCTTACTGCAGCAGACCAGGCTGCTAAGTTAAGTAATTTGGATAACTAATTGCAAGCACTAATCAGAGTTAATAAGAATTAATAAGAATTAATAAAAAAATACAAGTATATTAAGCTGAAGATAAAAGGAAATATGGTGATATGTAATGGAATTTAGTATTTTATTTTGGTTTCAATCAATTAGTAATCATGTTTTAGACTCGGTTATGATTGGCTTTACTAATTTAGTTAACGGTGGAATGTTATGGATTTTATTGGCAGCTGTGCTTATGTGCACAAAGAAATATAGAATATGTGGAATTACTATGGGTTTAGCGCTATTACTTTCCCTGATCATGTGTAATGGAATTATGAAGAACTTGGTGGCAAGACCTAGACCTTGTTGGGTTGATACATCAGTGCATCTACTAATTAAGAATCCCACCGACTATTCATTCCCATCAGGTCATACTTCAGCATCATTTGCAGCAGCAGTTGCATTGTTTATGTACCATAAAAGAATGGGAATAATTGCGCTTATTATAGCTGCAAATATTGCTATTTCAAGAATTTATTTGTTCGTACATTATCCATCTGATGTATTTGTCAGTTTAATTCTTGGAAGTTTATATGGTGTTATTGCTTACTTTATAATCAAATCGATTAGCAAGCGCTATTCAAAGTTTTCTGATTGGGTCACTCCAACGCTTGGAAAAGAATTATAAATGGGTCACTCCAACGCTTGGAAAAGACATATAATTGAGTGATTCCAATTTTAGTGAAAGAATAAAATAGAGGTGATTATTGTGTTACATGTTTTAACGGACACGCTTATCGATAGTATTAAGTTGTTTCCTTTTCTTCTAATAACTTATATTGTAATGGAATATCTAGAACATCGAACTAGTTCTAAAACTAGGGATTTAATAAAGAAGTCAGGCAAGTTTGGGCCAGCAATTGGAGGTGTTCTTGGAGCATTTCCACAGTGTGGATTCTCGGCGGCAGCATCTAACTTATATGCGGGACGAGTTATTACGTTAGGTACTTTGATTTCAATATATTTATCTACTTCAGATGAGATGATTCCAGTATTTATTTCGGAAAAAGTTAGCGTAAGTATTATATTAACAATCGTTGGTATCAAAATAGTTGTTGGTATGATAGCTGGTTTTTTAATTGATCTAATTATGAGGAGATCTGCGAATGCGATAGATATTAATGAAACGATTGGTGGCATCTGCGAACATGAACATTGCCATTGTGAAAACGGCATTCTAAAGTCAGCATTAAAACATACATTGATTATTATGATGTATATTGTTTTGATATCATTTGCCCTTAATGTTTTGATCTTTTTTATTGGGCAGGAAAATCTAGGCCATATAATTTTAAATCAGCCGTTTTTAGGTAATTTAATTGCAGGTATGGTAGGGCTAATTCCTAATTGTGCAGCCTCAGTAGTAATTACGCAGCTATATTTACAAGGTATTATGAGTACAGGCTCAATGCTTGCAGGATTGTTATCGGCAGCTGGAGTTGGTTTCCTTGTATTGTTTAAAGTTAATTATGATATAAAAGAGAATGTTAAAATCGTAGCAATTGTATATGTAATTAGTGTTACTATAGGTATTTTTGTTGACCTAATAGGATTTGTTATATAACAACATAAGAAAGTCCATCGCTTTTAAAAGTAGCGGTGGACTTTTTTTGTATTTAGAATTAATTAATCATTTATTGTATTTAGAGTTAATTAATCATTGTAAAGTTGATAATATGTAGTTATAATAAAGGATAAATTTGGAAACGGGAGATATAGTGATGATAAGGAAAAGAACATTTTTGAAAATTTCATTTAGGTATGTACATTGGTTTATTATTAATCTTATCATGGCATATGTATTAACGTCAGTGGTTGTACAGGGCAATGCATTGGTTGCGGGGGCTGTAGATAAGCTACTTGCAGGCGAACACATAATGATGAGCAAATTCATATGGCAACTTATAATAATGGCATTTATTGGACTGGTTAGTGCCTTTATTAAGAGTTATTCATCATCCACTTTTAGCGTAAATGTACAGACGGCATTTAAGAATGAATCAGCCCAGAAGTTGGCAAAATTAAAATACAAATATTTTGATGATTTAGGTTCTGGAAGTATTATTAATAAACTTATCTCTGATATTGCAGAAACCGGAAAATTTTTTTCTGAGACTTTGCCAGATATATGTACAGTGCTTATTACGATTGTTACAATTATGATATACATAGCAGGGCTAAATTTCAAATTGCTTATTGTAGTTTTACTTTGCTACCCGATATTAATAATAGCTGCTAATCTCATTGCCAAGAAAATGGTTGCTTTAGCAAAGAAAAGAAGAGGAAAACTTGATTTGATGGCTTCGATAGCGGGTGATAGTATCCAAGGAATTGTCGTAGGAAGAAGCTATAATTTATTTGAAGTAATCAAGAATAAACTAGATAAGGCAATTGATGATATTGTGAAAAATGAATATCAAAGGACAACGATATCAATGGGGTCTTGGGTTTTGCAACAGATGATTTCATGGGTGCCAACAATTGTGTGTTCTGTGTTTATATTGTATCAAACATTTTCTGGCACGGTAACAATTGGTGGAATGATGTCCTTCATGATATTAATTAACCGTTTGGCACATTCAATGAGTGAACTTCCATTTATTATAAATGATGCAAGAGAAATGAATGTATCAATAAACAGGCTTGAAGAGATTATGTCACAGAAAGATGAACCTAGTGGAGATTATTTTATTGAGGAATCAAATAGTAATCAACAGGAATGCACGGATGCAATTATTTTGAAAAATCTTATATTTGGATATGAGGAAGGTGGAAGAAAGATTTTTGATGGACTAGATGTGGAAATCGAACGAGGTAAAACGACCGCTTTTGCAGGTGGCTCTGGACAGGGAAAAACAACTGTTTTCAAAATCTTTTGTGGATTTTATACACAAGATTCAGGCGACTATTACTTGATGGGAAAGAAGTTTCTTGAATGGAATCTTTCTAAAGCAAGAGAACAATTTGCATTGGTATCACAAAGCGTTTTCTTATTTCCTGAAACAATAGCAGAGAATGTGGCCTATGGACGTGTAGACGCAACTAGAGATGAAGTAATAGAAGCGTGTAAACGAGCGAATATACATGATTTTATTGTAGATCTTCCCGAAAAATATGAGACGCTTGTTGGCGAAAGGGGTGTAAGGTTATCGGGTGGTGAACGCCAGCGAATATCTATTGCAAGAGCATTCCTTAAAAATGCACCTATTCTACTTTTGGATGAACCGACATCCGCAATTGATGTTTTGACGGAATCTTTGATTCAAGATGCAATCGATAAAATATCAGAAAATAAAACGGTAATCATAATTGCACATAGACTTTCTACAATTGAAAAGGCTGATAAGATTTGCGTGTTCGCTGATGGTAGAATTGTCGAATCTGGAACGCATGATGAATTATTACATAAAAATGGGACTTATTCAGAGCTGTATAGTTGTGAAAAAACCATGACTGAGGAAGATCAAAAAGCGTTGAGTGCAGATAAATTGAATGATATTGAAAAAGAATTAAATGAAAATGAAAATGAGAATGAATTAAATAAAAATGAAATAAAATTAAATAACAAGAGGAATGAATTAAATAGAAATAAAAAAGAATTAAATGAAAGTAAAAAAGAGTTAAATAAAAGTGATAAAATAAAAAAACAAGGGGTGTGTGAATTATGAATCTTAGAAAAACATTTGTTAGATTTATGAAGCTCCTTGATAAGAAGTTATATCTGTACAGCTTTGTAATTATTATTATGACAATTAGTGGGGCGCTGTTTTATGTTATTTCTGCATATTTATTAAAAGGTGTTTTGGAGATAGCGCAAAGTAAAGATACTTCAGGTTTAGCGAGACTAATTACCTTAAATGTAATTGCAGGGTTCATTTCATTGTTAATCTGCTGGGCGGGTACGATAATCTATAATATTGAAGGTAAAAGAGGAACTGCAGTTGTTCAAAAGCTAGTGTTTTCAAAGGCGATGAAATTACCAATGTCTTACTATGAAAATCATCATAGTGGTGATTTTATTTCCAAGTTGTTGTATGACACAAATACTGCAACAGATATTTATCGTTCAAGACTTAGGCGACTTGTAGCGCCTATTATAATTGTTATTGTATATTTGATTCCAATGTTTACACTTAGTTGGCAGGTAACTTTATGCCTGCTTGGGGTGAATATTATATCATTAATTTGTAATTCTATATTTGTGAAACCAATGAAGAACATAGGCTCTGATTTGTCAAAGAAAAATTCGGCAATGACAGAGAGATTGTCTAATTTATTGCAAGGAATCGAAATGACGAAAATATTTTCAGCTGGGAAACAAATTGTTGAAAAGTATGAAGAGGCAAATAATAATTTCGCTACGTCACAGAAGAAGAAAAATATATTTTCAGCTTGTCTTGAAGGGATCAATGCAGGTTTTGACTTGATATGCTCATTGGCGTTTTTGGGTGTTGGTATTTTTTATGTTGAAAAAGGTGTGACTACGATTGGCTCTCTGACGGCAATCTATGCGATGTATGGCGCATTCAGCTGGCAGTTTTTACAGATTGGACGTTATATCCCAGAATTAGTTAATTGTATTTCAATTGCAGGCCGAGTGTTTGAATTTCTAGATGAAGAAGAGGAAGCCGATGCATACAATATTACTGGTGCAAGCGGCAAGGAATATATTGAATTTGAGGATATTACATTTGGATATACCGAAGATAGAAAAATTCTGGATCATTTTTCGTTGAGTGTTAAGAAGGGGACTTCGGTAGCAATTACAGGAACCTCAGGACGTGGAAAAAGTACGCTTGCTAAGATTTTACTCGGATTTTATGAACCAGAAGAAGGTAGAATTTCCATTGGTGGAAAATCGATGCAAGAATTAGGGCTAAAAAATCTTAGAGATATGATTGCCTACGTTCCTCAAGAACCATACATTTATAATGTAAGTATCAAGGAAAATATAGCTTATGGCAATATGAAGGCAACAGATGACGAAATTATTCTAGCAGCAAAGGCGGCCAATGCGCATGAGTTTATAGAAAAACAGGAAAATGGATACGATACAATTCCTGGTGAACGTGGCGGAAAATTATCGGGAGGCGAGAGACAACGAATTGCAATTGCAAGGGCTGTACTCAAAAATGCACCAATTCTTTTATTGGATGAAGCTACATCAGCACTTGATAATGAATCGGAAAGATTAGTTCAGGAAGCACTTGATAATTTGATGAAAGATAGAACAACTATTATGATTGCACACCGCCCATCTACAATTGCTTCGGCTGATGTAAGTGTTGCTATGTAAGGTTTTCCTTATAATATTATTAATATTTCCAATATGATTTCAAAAGAAAATAAATAAGAGAAGTTATATTAAAAATATAAGAAAATAAGTGAAAATAAATATGAATTATGGTATAATAATATACAATAAGATAAATACATTTGGAGATACTAACTTGACTATTTTTATTATAGGTTAGGAGAGATATGTAATGGAAAACTTACGTTGGAGGTATGGAAATGTTTTCAAAAAAAGTACAAAACAGTGAGAAGAAAAGAACCGATTTAGAGTTATTGACGGAGGCAATGGATAAGGTGATAGCGGGTGAGTATGCGAGCGTTGACACTAGTGTATATTTAAACCCTGCAATTGCTGAAAAGTTTAATTCTGTAATATTAACGGTTAAAGAGAGCAATAATAAGTTTATAATGAGATTAAATAATGCTATGATGTCTATTGGTGATAATTCCTATGTCAAAAGTATGTTTGATCAAGTAAAACTGCAGACTGTATCAATTGACGATATGAAGGATTCTAGTAAAAATCTTGAAAGTTCAATTAAAGATATTTCTAATTCAGTAGCTCATATCAAAGATAATACATATGAGGTTATTAAAGCTTCTGAGCAAAGTGAAGTTAATATGAATGAAAGTATTAAAGTTGTTAATGCATCGTCAGAGGACATTACAAAAATAAATATTCAGGTTCAAACATTTCAGGAAAAAATCAACAAGATCAGTGAAATTATAGATATGGTTAAGAAGATTGCTAGCCAAAGTAATTTACTTGCATTAAATGCTTCGATTGAAGCAGCCAGAGCTGGTGAAGCAGGAAAAGGGTTCGCGGTTGTCGCAGATCAGGTAAGACAATTATCTAGTAATACATCAGCATCAGCAGAGGATATTGTTAGAACTGTAACAGAATTACAAGTTGGCATAGGAAGTTTAGCATCTGCAATGGATGAAACAACGAATAGATTAGCTAACGGCAATCAGAAAGTTGAGCAATCGGTTAAGGATATTCAGTTGATTAATAGTCAAATTAACACAATTAGAGAAGAAATTGATAGTATATATGGAGCTGTTGATACACAGTCAGCAGTCACAAGGGAATTTGGTATTCAGATTGAAAATATTTCAGAAAGTTATCAAGAACTTTCGAAAGATTGTATGGATGCAGGGAACCATATGTTTAAGTCAGGTCGTTATATTGATACGGTTAGAAGCGATATGGTCAGAGGATTTGCGGAGATTACAAAATTAGACTGGTTGAAAGTATTTGAGATTGATCATTTTATTTTAACATGGAGAATATACAATAATGCGGTAGGTTTTGAAGAACTTAAAATCACGCAGTTAAATAACCCAACTGCATGTAAACTTGGAAAATGGATTTCAGCGCAGACAGACACGAGACTTACATATTCACAGGCATTTAAGGAATTAATAAGTTGCCATAATGATATACATAAGCACGGAACAGATTCATGGACCGCAAAAGATAGAGGAGATATTGATGCTGCAATTAAGCATTTCAATCTAGCATTAGATGCTTATGGTAGATTCAAAAAAGCAATTAGCAAAGTTAAAGATGTTATGCGCGGTATGGGTGAAATTACTGAAACGAAATTTCAGTTAGAAAAATAGTAACATTGAAAAATAGGAGAAGCTAAATGACAGATTATAAGAGCCCAATAATTGTAATTGGACATAAGAATCCAGATACAGATTCAATATGTTCAGCCATTGCCTATGCTAATTTGAAATCAAAAATTTCAGAGGAACATTATGAGGCAAGAAGAGCGGGGCATCTTAACGAGGAAACACAATATGTTTTAGAAAAATCTGGAGTAAAACATCCAAGATATATTAAGGATGTAAGAACTCAAGTAAAGGATATTGAAATTCGAGAGACACCAGGTGTTTCAAGAAATATTTCATTAAAAGATGCTTGGACGCTAATGAAAAACGATAATGTTGTGACACTTCCGATTACAATTGGTCGTAACATAGAAGGCTTAATAACAATTGGTGATATTGCAAAATCATATATGGAGGAGTATGACAGTAGAATTTTATCTGCAGCGCATACGAAGTATAAAAATATTGTAGCAACATTAGAAGGAACTTTAATCGTTGGTAATGAAGAAACTTATTTCACTGAAGGTAAAGTGCTTATAGCTGCGACAACTCCAGATATGATGGAAAATTATATTGAACCAAATGATTTGGTTATTCTAGGTGACAGATATGAATCACAGTTTTGTGCAATAGAGATGAAGGCAGGATGTATTATAGTTTGTGAAGGCTCAACAGTATCAATCACAATTAAGAAGTTGGCAGAACAGAAAAAGTGTATGATTATAACTACTCCACATGATACTTTTTCAGTTGCAAGACTTATTAATCAAAGTATGCCTATCAACTATTTTATGAAGAGAGATAACTTGACTACATTTCATACAGAAGATTTTACAGATGAAATCCAACAAGTTATGGCGAAGAAACGTTATAGAGATTTCCCTATTCTTGATGCTAATGGTAATTATGTTGGTATGATATCTAGACGTAATTTGCTAGGAAGCAATAGGAAGAAGTTAATTCTCGTAGACCATAATGAGAAGAATCAGTCAGTGGACGGAATAGAAGAGGCTGAGATTCTAGAGATTATTGATCATCATAGATTGGGAACGATTGAAACAATTGCACCAGTATTTTTTAGAAATCAACCATTAGGATGTACTGCAACAATTATATATCAGATGTACAAGGAGAATGATGTTGAAATCGATAAGACAACAGCAATGTTGTTATGTTCTGCAATTATATCTGATACGCTTATGTATCGTTCACCTACATGTACAGCAGTTGATAAGCAAGCCGCGGATGATCTGGCTAAAATCGCTGAGATAGATGTGGAAACATATGCAAGCGAAATTTTCAAAGCCGGAAGTAATCTATCTTCAAAAACAGAAAAAGAAATTTTCTTCCAGGATTTTAAACAGTTCTCATTTAATGATATTATATTAGGGGTGGGACAGATCAATTCAATGAATTCTAATGAACTTTTAGAAATAAAAGAACGTTTGATTCCATATATTAATACAATGATAGAAAACAATAACCTAAATATGGTATTTTTCATGCTTACAGATATCATGACTGAATCCAGTGAAGTGATTTACGCTGGAAATCATGCGAAAGAGTTAATTGAAAGTGCATTTAGTGTAAAATGCGTTGGTATGAGTGCTCAGCTGAAAGGTGTGGTTTCAAGAAAGAAACAACTGATTCCAACAATAATGGAGTCTCTACAACAATAAATCGAGTAAAATAAACTATATGATACGCTATATTATAGGTTAAATTCAAGTTATTTTTAAAAAAAGTGAAAAAAAGTTCAAAAATGTGTTATAATAGGATATAGGTTTCAATAAATTGTGGCTGTAGTTGCGGAAACTTTGTTTTGGTGATTACAGCCATTAATATGTAATTAACAGTAAATCAGCGTTTTATGAAAGTATAGGAGGAAGATTAATGTTTGCAAAAGGTGATAGGATAGTATATTCTTTTTACGGTATTTGTATGGTAGCAGGTATTGTAGAAAAAGTAGTGAATGGTGAAAACAGGAAGTATTATGAATTGAGGCCACTTGCAGATAGCAAATCAATAATTTACACACCTATTGATAGTAAGAAAGTCTTACTCAGATCAATCGTTTCTAAAGAGGAAGCACAAGATATCCTTGATTCAATGGACGAGATGGAAATAGTATGGCCAGAAAATGTTTGGAAACGTAATCAGGAATTCAAACTTATTACGCAGAATGCAGATTTAAGATTAAATGTAAATTTATACAAAGTGCTTTTACTTCGTCAACTTCAATTAAAAGAAGCTGGTAAAAAGATGATTGTTCAGGATATTAAAATATTAGATACAGTCGGAACACTGGTTTGTGCAGAGATTGAAGAGGCACTAGGCTTGGAAACGAAAGAAATCGAATCTCAAGTTGAAGCGACTGCAAAAAAGTGTATGGAGCTTGTAAGTGAAAATGATTAAGGTTACTAAAAAATTAAGAAATGAAGATATTTGTTGGTGTGGCAGTGGAGAAGTTTATGAGAATTGTCATATGAATTCTGACAAGAAGATTGAACTCTATAGAAAAAAAAATCACGTTGTTCCACCAAGAAATATTATTAAAACGCCAGTGCAACTCGAAGGAATGAGAAAAAGCAGTATAATAAATGTTGCTGTTTTGGATTATGTGTCTGCAAATATCAAAATTGGAATGACTACAGAAGAAATCAACACAATGGTATATGAAAAAACAATTGCAATGGGTGGTGTTCCGGCACCGCTTAATTATGAAGGATATCCAAAGAGCGTATGTACTTCTATCAACGAGCAGATATGCCATGGAATTCCATCAGACAAAGTACAAATTATTGATGGCGATATAGTTAATGTTGATGTTTCGACAATTTTAGATGGCTATTTTTCTGATTCTTCAAGAATGTTTTGTTTTGGAAATGTTTCACCAGAGATGAAAAAGCTAGTAGATGTGGCGAAGGAATGTGTTGAACTTGGATTACAACAAGTAAAACCTTGGGGATTCTTAGGTGATGTGGGTCAGGCTATTAATGATCATGCAAAAGCGAATGGATTTTCCGTAGTTAGAGAAGTGGGCGGACATGGTATCGGCCTTAAATTTCATGAGACTCCATACGTAAGCTATGTTACAAGGAAAGGTACTGATATGTTATTGGTTCCTGGAATGGTATTTACAATTGAGCCTATGATCAATATGGGAACTGATGAAATCTACATAGATGAATATAATGGTTGGACAATATATACGGATGATGGGATGCCATCAGCACAATGGGAAATCATGGTTAGAGTAACAGAGGAAGGCCATGAGGTTATGGCTTGGTAAGGTTAAAGAAGTTAAATAATATATGATGTGAGTGAAATCTTACGTTAGGTGTGGAGTAAATAACAATTTAGAGTTAAGATTTTACGGGAGGTAGTGGGTGAATATTAATTTATAATTATACTTTTCCTTGCCTTTCCTTCAAGCAGCACATTTTTTTGCAAGCCTCAGGGATGATGAAAAATCTCACTTTGTTCGAATTTTCATCTGAGTCTTGGAAAAAACGTAAGCGCTGCTTTCAGACGGTCTGCGGAAAAGCATAATTATAAATTAATATTCACTATTTACTTCATTTAGAGATCTTGAAACCTAAATTGTTATTTACATTTACGTTATGGAATGCGATTTGACACTCAAAGAATATATGTAGTTTAAAGCCTGAAAATGAATGACCCCTCACTACTTAGGGGAACTTCATTTTCAGGCTTTTTTTGATGCGTTTTTATTGGAGCCAGGCTTGTTTTAGGATGCGTAGGCCCGAAACGATATCTTTGTTGCTAATATTGGCGTAGCCAATGATTACGGTGGCGGCGAAGGATTGAGCGGTATCGCCTGCGATGAAGTGGGTTGAGAGGGGGTATACCTTTATTCCTACTGATTTCGCGGAGGCGATCAATTCTTGTTCGCTGGTTTTGAATTTTGCGGTAAGTAGAATATGAATTCCGGCGTTATCACCTGCAATGGTAAAATTGTTTTCAAATGCTTTCAGTTCATTCATTAGAATGTCATGGCGGTTTTTGTAGAGAGAACGCATTTTATTAAGGTGGCGTTCATAATAACCTTCTTGGATAAATGAATTCACAACTGTCTGATCAATTCTTGAGACTGTACTTGCAAAGAATCTACATTTTCTATTGTATATTTCTAGTAAGGTATGTGGAAGCACCATATAACTCATTCGAATGGCAGGAGCAATCGCCTTAGAAAAAGTACCAAGGTAAATCACTTTTTGATATAAATCACTTCCCTGAAGGGCTGGAATAGGCTTCCCCTTGTATCTGAATTCACTATCGTAATCATCTTCTATAATATAGCGGTTAACGCTCTTGTTGGCCCAATTAAGAAGCTCTGCACGGCGATTGATTGGCATAATAATGCCAAGTGGAAATTGGTGAGATGGCATAACGTAAGCAACTGATGCATTTGAATGCTCTAGTTGTTCAATGCTTAGTCCATTTTTATCCATATTAATAGGAATAACTTTACGTTCTAGGCTTCTAAATGTGCGATAAGCCTGATTGTAAGTTGGATTTTCCATTGCAATGGTTGCGGATTGATTAATTAATTGGTTAATTAGCATAAGCAAATACTCATTTCCAGCTCCAATGATAATTTGTTCTGGTTGGCAGTTTGCACCACGAGATTGGTGGAGGTATTCGCAAATCGTATTCCTAAATTCATACTCTCCTTGTGGATTACCAATATTAAATAATTCTTTATTGTCATCAATAAGAACGTTTTTACTAATTTTGCGCCAAGCGTTGAAAGGAAAACTATCCAATGCAATTCCACGCGCAGAAAAATCATATAAATATTCTTCTGGTTTTGATTCTTCAAAATGCAACTTCTCTTTATGGCTGGCAACAAGATTGTACAGACCGTCCATTTGATTTACAAAATATCCCTTACAAGGAATCGAATCAATATATCCTTCAGACAAAAGCTGATCATATGCCATCTGAGCAGTGCTTCTGCTAATATCTAAATGCGTTGCAAGTGCACGCGTAGATGGCAATTTACTATCGCAAGAAAGAGTCCCATTCTTGATATCATTTTTAATATAATCATATATCTGAGCATACATCGGCTCGCTAGCACTAGGATTCAGATTAATTGTAAGTTCGTTCATAGTTTGACATTTGCTCCAATCAGAATGTTATTTACATATTCACATCTATTGCTATCTTACTATAAACGAGGAAGTCTATCAAATAAAATATTATATTTATAGTTATTTATAGTTATTTATAGTTCTGAAAGAAATAAGTGAAATAATTGTACAAATATGGTATGTAAAATGCAATATGTGTGCATATTTAATGATGTATTTATAAGTGTTTGTAGGTTAGATAATAATGCGAATTGCATTCGCATAGCAGAAGGGAGCAATTGCGATGTTACTTGAGGTACAAAATATCAATAAAAAGTTTAAAGAAGGGTATGAAGTGCTCAAAGATGTTAATCTTCACATCGAAGCTGGCGAGATTGTAGGCCTTATTGGAATGAATGGTGCGGGAAAGAGTACAATTATGAGAATAATTTCTGGCGTAAGCACGTATCAAGGGGGGGGAGTATTTTTTGAGGGTTCCCAAATCAAGAAACTTTCTAGTATACAAAGAAAGAAAATCGCATTTTTATGCGCATCTAATAATTTGTATGAGGAGATGACTGTTGCAGACAATCTAGAAGTATTTAAGAAATTTTATAATGCATCTGATATGGATAAGCAATCTATGATTGATGAGCTTGATCTTGGAAAAATTCTTAAGAGAAAAGTCAGTGAGTTATCATCTGGTATGCAACAAAGAGTTGCGATTGCGTGCGCAATGGTTGGAAAACCGAAGCTTGTTATGATGGACGAGCCAACAGTGTCTCTTGACATTGAAAATAAATGTAAGATAATTCGATTTATTCAGTCGCATCTTTCTCCGGAAACAGGCATCTTAATTACATCACATAATTCAAAGGATATTGAAGAACTATGTGAACGCATATATATATTAAGGCATGGTGAGATTGTAAAAGAATCAACGGTAAAAGGAGTCCTTAGGGAAGCCTCTAGACACAATAAAAGATGGATTGTATCAGTACAGTTAGATAAGGAAAAGCGATTAGATAATCTATTACAGGGGTATAATTTCAATTATACTGAGGACTCGGTAGACATCTATGTAGAAGAATCAAATAAAAAGTCATTATTGCAAATGTTAAATGACTTTGAAATCATTTCTGTTAAGAGTGAAGTTGACAACCTAGAGGATGCAATTTTAGAGGTTGCCCAGATTGGAGGAGAATAAAATGGCTTTAGTTATAAAAGAATTATATTTTATGAAATCACAGTGGAAAAAAAACTTACTTACATTGTTTGCGTTATGTATCATAGTATACTATTTTGTTGTCAATGATTATTCAAGCGATTCAGTTATGTTCATCGGTGCCTATGTGCCAGGAATGATAATTTGTATGCAACTGATACAAAATTCAATCGAATTTGAAAAGATAAACAAAACTTTTGAAAAAATGCTGACGGTATATTCGCTTAGGGCGGTTCTGCTAAGCAAATGTGCTACCTGTAGTCTGGCTGGATCTGCAATTGGATATATTTTCGGTTGGATTACTTATTTCAGTAAGAATAACCATTCTGAAGAGACAATTACATTAAAAGTATTAATTGGCTTATTTGTTCTGATGACACTAATCAATATTCTCATGTCCATGATTATGACGTTATTGTTTCTATTTATTAACCAGACACTTATTATTAATCTGATTTTAACGGTATTTATTTCTGCAATTATATTAATGGGAATGGGAATAGGGGTAAGCGATAACATATTTATGTATGTTGGCGCCTGTGGCACAGTGATTTTACTATTAAGCGTTGCCGTTGCCTATTTGTTCCGGTTTATTTCAAATGATAAAGTGGTCTATTAGCGTTATTCCAAAGAAGTGTTGATCTTGAATAATATTTTCATAGTGAATAATGCAGTGATAAGTTATAATAAAAATATATGAATGATACTTTTATTGTTTGTGAGATTAATACGAATGAATAAGGAGAATACCACAATGAAAGAAATGTTATATTCAATTCCCGTAAATGATGCATTTCAGGTTGAGTGCGAATGTCCAATATGCGCCATGCGAAAAGTACTTGAAGATAATGCGGTTCGTTATACAATGGGACCTAGTTATATGGAAGAAGATACGAGAGCAATGACAGATGCGATGGGATTTTGCCAAAAGCATATTAAAGATGTTTACAATATGGAGAATAGACTTGGGATGGCACTTGTACTAAAAACTAATTTTGATAAAGTGATTCGTGACGTCAAGTCAATGTCAGTTAAGCCAGTTAAACCAAAGTCATTATTTAAGAAAGAAACACAAAAAATTCCAATCTTAGAATATGTTGAAAATCTTAACAATACGTGTTTTGTATGTAATCGTATAGAGCTTGTGTTTAACAGATATATTGATACTGTTATTTTTCTATGGAAAACAGATGAAAACTTCAAGAAGAAGTTTGACGGTTGTAAGGGGTTTTGCACAACACATTATGCAATAATGATTAAAGAGGCGTCTGACAAGCTAAAAGGTGATGACCTAATGATATTCATTGATACACTAAATAACCTCTATATTGCGAGTATGGAGCGTGTCAGGGATGACTTAGAGTGGTTCATAAACAAAAATGATTACAAATATGCCAACGAGCCTTGGAAAAATGCAAAAGATGCAATTCCAAGGGCGTTGACAAAAGCAAACTCGATATTATAAATTGATTTGCATTAATACTATTGTTACTATTACTACAATTACTATTATTACTGTTATTATTTGTTATCGCATGAATTATCTTTTTTATCAAAACTAGGATTATACATATAATAATTTTTTGGATCCAACTGGTCTTGAACGATACGAAGTGCTTCGCCAAAACGTTGGAAGTGTACAATTTCTCTTGCACGAAGGAATCTTAAGGGCTCAAGAACATCTGGGTCCTTTATGATTCTAATTAGGTTGTCGTAAGTGCTTCTTGCTTTTTGCTCAGCTGCCATATCTTCAATTAAATCCGTAATTGGATCGCCCTTTGACTGGAATTCGCATGCATTGAATGGAATCCCTCCAGCGGCTTGAGGCCATATAGCGGCAGTGTGGTCAACGTAGTATGGTTCGAAACCAGAACCTTTTATCTGTTCAATTGTAAGGTTTTTAGTGAGCTGATGAACCATTGTGCTTACCATCTCCATATGGGCAAGCTCTTCTGTAGCAATATCTGTTAACAGACCTGAAACTTCTCTGTAAGGCATAGTGTATCTTTGTGACAAATAGCGCAATGTAGCACCACTTTCGCCATCGGGACCACCGTATTGACTAAGAATCAAAAGCGCCATTTTAGGATCAGTTTTATCGATGTTTATAGGAAATTGTAGTCTTTTTTCATAATTCCACATTTGCTAATCCTCCATTTCCCAAGGCATTGGAGTAGCAACCCACATCCAATAATTTTCAGAAGTGACATTTGAAGCTAAAAGAGGTCCAAAGTAATCTGCATAGATATTAACTGCTTCATTATATTTCTCTTTTATTTGATTGTAGTATTCAATTGCTTCTGGGTCAGAAGGGTGTGTATCTAAGAATAGAACTGCTTCATTTAGCGCAAATCCTAGCTGATAGATATTTACCATGATGCGCCTTTTATCTAATTTTTTGTTTTGATTGTTACGGGTATCGTTGTTCATATTCATCGACAGCCTCCTAGGAAAGGTTTGTCAAGAACTTCAAAAAGCGTTCCTTTTAGTATAGCTACATCAAGATTGTATAATCCAGCCCATCTCTGCCAAGGAACATAGCACATGCCAGGGACCATTACCATTGCATCCATTTGTTTATAGCATTCCATAATATACTCTCCATATATTTTTAAATTCACTATTATACTATGAAGTCATAAAAAAAAAGTGACCTTAAAGGCCACTTTTAGTATTTGAATTCTAGCTTGTAGAGAATAAAATTAGCATAATCAGAAATGTTATAGGAGTATGTAACGTTAATTCCACATTTTGAAATGATTGATTTTAAATCAATTGTATTACTTGTTACAAATTCCACAATGTCAAGGTTGTTTTTAAGAGAAGCTGTCAAAAACGATGTTATATCATTTTCATTCGAAAAAGAAGACAATCCTTTGATGTTCGGATAGGAATGTTTGGCCCCTATTGCAGCAGGATAGTTTGAGGCGACCCACGTATGGTCCTTTGCCATGTCTGAATCTGTTATGTTAAAATATGCATGCTCGATATGATCATTACCATTAATTGGGTCATCCCAAGTAACATCTACTTGGTACCATGCATCTTCTAGATTTACTAAATTCCAAATATGGAGTTCACCACTTGCAGAACCTGAAATTGCAACACATTCTATACCAAGCATATCCATGAATGTTTTAAAACATTCCGCATATCCATTACATACCGCAGTACCATTTATTAATGTATCATATGCATTATAGATGGCATCATCGCCTAATTCATATTTAACATTAGACACCAAATAGTCATGTATTGCTAATTCATTATCCCAAGCACTTGCACTTTTAGAAGTATACTGTGATAGAATCTCACAATATTTGTTGTACAGCTCCAATTGCTTTGGAGTTAGTAATTTCGTGCTACCAGTTTTATATGCATTCACAATAGAATAGTTATCCCAGTAGCTTAAGGTAACAACTACATTGTACCCATCTTTTATTCTCCTGTAATCACAGTGAATTTGTTCAATGCCATTCAATTTAGCAAGCCAAGAATCTGCATTTATCATGTCTTCATTAGTAACAAAAAAATAAGACTTTTTCTGGTTGCTTTGCATTGTATCTAAAAGAACTGCAAATATTTCATCTTGCGTGTTAACCTTATTATAAGCAATAGAAGATATACCAGAATTGTCAGTAGTATCAGTTCCGGATTCTTTAACTAAGGAAGAAAGAGTGCATCCAACCAAAGTAAAACTCATAGCAGTCATAGCAAGAAGAAATATAATTTTTTTTCCTATCGGCATCTGGTGTTCTCCCTAATTACTTTGTTTCGCCAGTTGTTGCTTCAGACGATGATTTTCGCTCGTTAATGTTAATGGAAACATAATCTCTTGAAGTTGTATCCTTATCAATTTTATCAAAATCAAAATTATCAAAATCCTCTTCATATTCATCTTGTGCATTTAATTCATTACTAATTTTTCTATATTTTGCATAAATGGCAAAGAAAGCTCCTGCGGATGCTCCAATGATTGCTATTTTTGCTATTATTTTACTTAATTTACTCTTTGACATATTATAAACCACCCTTCATAATTTATATTAATACTTATTGTAATACATTTACAAGAAAATTAAAAGGTTTCAACAATAAAAAATATGAAAATAGAAGCAGTATTTGTTAAATTGGAGTAATTAATGTGGTTGTGATAGAATATCTTTAAATGTTGCATAGCTAGTTGATAGGAGAAAATATGGAAAAAGGTAATTATGTGTTAAACAGTGTTGAGGATTTTGATGTGGGGCAAACGTTAGAATGTGGGCAGTGTTTTCATTTCAAGAAAATAGATGAAAATGAGTATGGTGTTGTGGCTTTTGGTAAGCTGTTACATATCAAACAAGAAAACAATTTTATTATATTCTATGATACGACTGAAGAGGAATATGAAAACATTTGGAAAAACTATTTTGACTTGGATAGAAACTATTCAGAGATCAAAAAGTATCTACTTAAAAAAGATAATAAGTTGAAGCTGGCAATGGATACTATGTGGGGTGTAAGAATTCTTAATCAGGAATTTTTTGAGATATTAATTTCATTTATTATATCTCAAAACAAGCAGATACCTCATATTAAGCAGATAGTAGCAACTATTTCTAGAAAATATGGGAATTATCTCGGGAAAATTGGAGAGGAAGAGTTTTTTGGGTTTCCGAGTTGTGAAAGAATGTCAGATATTTCTTTAGAAGATTTAAAAGAATGTAAAACAGGTTTTAGGGCACCGTATATTATGGATGCAGTCAGTAAGGTGTGCGACAAGACAATAGATGAGGCAATACTAAAGGCGGCCAACATGAATGTGTGTCTTGAAAATTTACAGCAGATTAAAGGTGTTGGAGAAAAAATCGGCAATTGTGTAATGTTATTTGGGTTAGAGAAAAGAGAAGCATTTCCAATTGATGTATGGATTAAGAGAATTATGGAATTTATGTATTTTGAAGGCGAAGTGTCAAAAGATGAGATCGCTGCATTTGCAAAAAAAAGATTTGGGAAATATGGTGGTTATGCGCAGCAGTATTTGTTCTATTATGGAAGAGAGATGAAGATGGGGAAGTGAGATGGGGAAGTAACGGGATATGAATTAAGGGGGGATTAGGGGGAGGTGGTGAGTGAATATAAATTTGTAATGATGTATTTTCCTTGCCTTTCCTTCAAGCAGTATGTTCTTTACAAGCCTCAGAGATGATAAAAAGACTCGCTTACGCTCATTTTTTATCTGAGTCTTGACATAACATAAGCACTGCTTTCAGACGGTCTGCGGGAAATGCATCATTACAAATTTATATTCACTGTTTACTTTGTCGAGATAATGGTTGGACTTAAATTGATATCCGGTTGCTTTATATAGAAGCGTAAAGAGCATAGAAGCAAAGAACATAGGAGCAAAGAAGCCAAGAAGCCAAGAAGCCAAGAAGCCAAGAAGCCAAGAAGCCAAGAAGCCAAGAAGCTTAGAAACCTAGAAGTTAGAAACTAGAAGCTTAGACGTATAGAAACCTGGAAATATAGAAGCATATGAGCTTGGAAGGAACATAGAATGAATAGAAGGACAGTAGTATATAGAAATTAAGATAATTGCGTAGGAATGTATTGAGGTTTTAGGGGATTTAAGTGGAAATATAGAAAAACAAAGAAAATGAGAGATAATATAAGTAAATGAGAGGATGTGGAAGAAAAAATAGTGATTTTACAATATTAAAACATTTGCATAAAAATTTTAAATTTAATAAGATAGAAACTATAAATTAGCACTCGATAAAAAGGAGTGCTAACAAATTAACTCGAAGTTGAAGGAGGAAATAATAATGAAATTAGTACCATTGGGAGACAGAGTAGTAATTAAACAGTTAATTGCTGAAGAAACAACAAAATCTGGTATTGTATTACCAGGTCAGGCAAAAGAAAAACCACAGCAGGCAGAAGTCGTAGCAGTAGGGCCTGGCGGCATGATAGATGGAAAAGAAGTACAGATGCAGGTGAAAGCAGGAGATAAGGTTATTTATTCAAAATATGCTGGAACTGAAGTCGATGTCGAGAATGAAGAATTTATCATTGTAAAACAAAGCGATATATTAGCAGTTATAGAGTAGTTTCTGTGAATTAAGATCACAGTAGCATTAAAAGTAATAAATTAGGAGGATTTTATATAATGGCGAAAGAAATTAAGTTTGGCGCAGAAGCAAGAGCGGCACTGGAATCTGGTGTGAACCAGTTAGCAAATACCGTTAGAGTAACATTAGGACCTAAAGGTAGAAATGTAGTATTAGATAAATCATTTGGTGCACCACTTATTACGAATGATGGTGTTACAATTGCAAAAGAAATCGAATTAGAAGATAAGTTTGAAAATATGGGAGCACAACTTGTTAAGGAAGTTGCAACTAAAACAAATGATGTTGCAGGTGATGGAACAACTACAGCAACCGTATTGGCACAAGCTATGGTAAATGCTGGTATGAAGAATTTAGCAGCTGGTGCAAATCCTATCATCCTTAGAAAAGGTATGAAGAAAGCAACAGAAGTTGCTGTTGAAGCAATTATGGAGATGAGTTCAAAGCTTACCGGAAAAGATCAAATCGCTAAAGTTGCTGCTATTTCAGCTGGCGATGAAGTAGTTGGACAATTGGTTGCTGATGCAATGGAAAAAGTTTCTAACGATGGAGTTATCACAATCGAAGAATCTAAGACAATGCTTACAGAACTTGATTTAGTTGAAGGTATGCAGTTTGATAGAGGATATATATCAGCTTACATGTCAACAGACATGGATAAGATGGTAGCAAACCTTGAAGACCCATACATCTTAATTACAGATAAGAAGATTGCAAATATTCAAGAAATCTTACCAATTCTTGAGCAAATCGTTCAAAACGGTTCAAAATTATTGATTATCGCTGAAGACATTGAAGGCGAAGCATTAACAACATTAATCGTTAATAAGTTAAGAGGAACATTTACAGTAGTAGGTGTTAAGGCTCCAGGTTATGGCGATAGAAGAAAAGAAATGTTAAAAGATATTGCTATCTTAACAGGCGGTCAGGTTATTTCAGAAGAATTAGGACTTGATTTAAAAGAAGCTACAATTGATATGTTAGGCCGTGCGAAATCAGTTAAAGTACAAAAAGAAAACACAATCATTGTTGATGGCGAAGGAAGTAAAGAAGAAATCGCTACAAGAATCGCTCAAATCAAGGGTCAGATTGCTGAAACAACATCTGATTTTGATAGAGAAAAATTACAGGAAAGACTTGCTAAATTGTCAGGTGGTGTAGCTGTTATACGTGTTGGAGCTGCTACAGAAACTGAAATGAAAGAAGCAAAACTTCGTCTTGAAGATGCACTAGCCGCTACAAAAGCAGCTGTTGAAGAAGGTATTATTGCAGGTGGTGGTTCAGCATACATCCACGCATCTAAGAAAGTTGTTACATTAGTAAAAACATTAACTGGTGATGAAAAGACAGGCGCTGAGATAATTCTTAAGTCCCTAGAATCTCCATTATTCCACATTGCTGCAAATGCAGGACTTGAAGGATCAGTTATTATTAATAAAGTATTTGAATCAGAAATAGGAATTGGATTCGATGTTTTAAAAGAAGAATATGTTGATATGGTAGCTGCTGGCATTCTTGACCCAGCTAAGGTTACTAGAAGCGCTCTTCAAAATGCTACTAGCGTAGCATCTACACTTCTAACAACTGAATCAGTTGTCGCAAATATTAAAGAAGATCTTCCTTCAATGCCACAAGGCGGCGGAATGGGAATGATGTAGTCAATTTAAAACCGTAAGACCCAATTTTAATCATACAAAAACCGATGAATTAGTTAATTTTTAATTAACTAATTCATCGGTTTTTGACATGTATCTCCCTCATAAGAACTTGATTAATCTAATACAATAATGTATAAATGTAAGTAAGATCGTGTTCAATCCAAGTTTATACTATAAATTAATGCCAATAAACGCCTACTCAATCCATTTTTATAAGTATAATGTCTGTAAACCGCCTGTTCAATTCAATTTTATGACATATATACATAGTCCTTAAACGCCGCCTTAATTTGATTCTTTAAAGAATATACCAATGCACTTAAGTCCCTTAACGATCTTAGTTTTTTATCTATACGTAACCCAAGAATATTAATTTATAAGTATGCATTTTGCCAAGACCGGCTGAAAGCAGTGCCTATGTTTTGTCAAGACTCAGATAAAAAATGAGCGTAAGCGAGTCTTTTTATCATCCCTGAGGCTTGTAAAAAACATACTGCTTGAAGGAAAGGCGGCAAAATGCATACTTATAAATTAATATTCTTTCAACCCCTATCCCATCATAAAAAAAAATGGAGTTAAACATGAATGAAATTGATTACAAAGAAATAAATGATTTCTCAAAGGGAAATATTTTAGCGCATATGCTTCGTCTTGCAGGTCCCATGACGTTAGCACAACTCGTTAATGTTTTATATAATATTGTAGATAGAATTTATATTGGTATGCTACCCGAGAATGCTACGTTGGCGATGACAGGACTTGGAATTTGTTTACCAATATGTACAATCGCAATTGCTTTTGCTAATTTAATTGGTATGGGCGGAGCCCCGTTATTTTCAATTCAGAGGGGTGCAGGTAATGATGATGAAGCAGAGTCTATACTTGGAAATTCCTTCGTATTGCTAATCATATTTGGTATATTACTTAGCATCGTCGGGTTTATCGTGAAAAAACCAATGCTTTATCTTTTAGGGGCAAGTGATGCTACATTTGGCTATGCGAATTCATATATTTCTATTTATTTAATAGGAACTATATTTGTTACATTGAGTCTTGGATTGAATAGCTTTATTAATGCGCAAGGATTTGCAAAAATGGGTATGATGACAGTCGCTATCGGTGCAGTTGTTAATATAATTTTAGATCCTATATTAATATTTGGTGCAAATATGGGAGTGGAAGGTGCGGCACTTGCAACGATAATATCTCAGATGATTGCGAGTATCTGGACTTTGAAATTTTTATTTGGAAAGAGAACAATTGTAAAAATTAAGCGGTCAAAATTAAAATTAAAAATGAAGCGAATAATGGGAATAATGGGTCTTGGATTGTCAGGATTTACGATGTCTATTACGAACAGTGCGGTGCAGATGGTTTGTAATGCAAATCTTCAAACCTATGGTGGTGATATATATATTGGAGCGATGACTGTAATAAACTCAATAAGAGAAATTGTTATGATGCCCATTCAAGGAATTACCGGAAGTGCTCAGCCTATCATAAGCTTCAATTATGGCGCAAAAAGAAACGACAGAGTGAAATTAGCTATAAAATATATGGCTATCGCTTTGCTTGTATTTACAGCGGTCGCCTGGGTTACCATGCTTGTGTTTACAAAACAATTTATAATGATATTCAACCGTGATCTAGAATTGATTAGAGTTGGGGTACCAGCAATGAATATATATTTCTTTGGGTTTTTTATGATGGCGTTTCAGTTTATAGGTCAATCGACATTTACAGCTTTAGGAAAATCAAAGCAGGCAGTGTTTTTCTCAATACTTAGAAAAGGGATTATTGTAATACCACTCATTTATATTCTTCCACAAGTTGGATTCGGAGTAAATGGCATATTTTTGGCGGAGCCAATATCAAACTTTATTGGAGGAATCGCTTGTTTTTCAACAATGTACTATATTGTATATAAAAGGTTATGAAACATTGTTAAATATTTATAAAAATATATCAAAGAAAGTTATTTTATGGTAATATTTACTAAAACGTTTTAATATAAAAAGGGGGAGACTTTTATGGAAAATATGGAGCTATTTAATAAAAAAATTGAAAATATATGTGCTGAGGTCAATAAAGTAATTTTTGGTAAAGATGAAGTTATTAGAAAGGTTTTAATGGCTATTATTGCAGGAGGTCATATATTAATTGATGATATACCAGGGGTTGGTAAAACAACAATGGCAGCTGCATTTGCAACAGCAATGGGATTGCAAGAAAAGAGAATTCAGTTTACGCCTGACGTACTTCCATCAGACATTACTGGGTTTTCACTTTACAACAAAAATACAGGTGATTTTGAATATAGACAGGGGGCTGTCATGTGCAATCTGTTTCTAGCAGATGAAATTAACAGAACTTCACCAAAGACACAATCAGCATTACTTGAAGTAATGGAAGAGGGAAGAGTTACAGTAGATAGCGTAACGAGAGAAGTTCCTAAACCATTTGTTGTAATTGCAACGCAGAATCCAGCCGGTTCAATTGGCACACAAAATCTTCCGGAATCTCAGCTTGATAGGTTTATGATTAAAGTGGGAATGGGATATCCGAGCCGTGAAGATGAAGTGAAAATAATACAAGGGAAAAAGAATAGTCATAGTATTTTAATTAAAGAAGTGATAACGAAAGAAGAACTTTTAACATTACGGGAAATGATTGAAAAAGTATATATGGAAAAGTCAGTTTGCATGTATATTGCAAAAATTTCAGAAATGTCGAGAACAGAATCAACTGTTCAGCTTGGAATTAGTCCTAGAGGCAGTATTGCGATTGCACGAATGGCAAAGGCATATGCATTTATGAGTGGAAGGGATTATGTAATTGCTTCAGATGTTAAAAAAGTCCTTCCAGAAACAACGGAACATAGAATTGTTTTAAATGCAAAGTCAAAAGTAAATAAGGTATCTGAGGCACAAGTAATTCAAAAAATCGCAGATACTGTAGTAGTTCCATATATTAAGTAGAGTTATGGGGGAAGAATATGCTTACACGAAAAATAGTCTACTTAATTTCAATGCTTGCCATAATATTAATTAACATAATGTATGTTGAGTATTCACCATATATCGTGCTGTTGATAATGATTTTGTTGCCACTCACTTTATATATATATATTTTTGTTACGAGTAAACTGATATCAGTACATACCAAAATGGAAGACCAGACAGTAGATCGTGGAGATAAAATCAAATTCGAAATTATCGTAAATAATATATCATTCTTTCCAGCACCGAATATTACGGTTATGGTTGAATATAAGTATAACAACTGCAATGAATCAATGTATAAGCAGTTTGTTATAAATGCAAAAGGGTTTGAAAAAACAAGAGTCAGTGGAAATATGAAGTTGAATTATTGTGGTGATTTGAGCATAGGAATCAAAAACGCCTATATTTATGATCCACTAAAAATATTTAAGTGTGCAATTCAATGTAATGATTACAATCATATTATCGTGATGCCAAAACTTGTCGAACCTGATTATTATACATTGCACACACCGGATAACAGTATCTTGGATTCTCAGTATTTTTCAAAGAAAACATCAGGTAGTGACTCATCAGAAATATTTGATATTAGGGAATACAAAGATGGTGACAATGTCAGCAGGATCCACTGGAAATTAAGTGCGAAACAGGATAACCTTATTGTTAAGGAATTTAGCATGCCTATTCATAAATTAAATGTAATATTAGTGGAATTGAGTGACGGCGAAAATGAACAGCAACGCAAGAATCTAGATGGCGTTTATGAGCTAGTATATGCGATTGGAAATTTTGCGTGTATCAAGGAGAGAACGTTTAAATTAGTGTTTTATAGTAAACAAATAAAAGCGCTGAAAATCATAGAAATTGAATCAAAAGATATGCTTATTGATGCAATTCATACGCTGATAGAGGAAGGAACATATCCAGATAAACCATATGCATTAAATGAGTTTCAGATAGCAGATATGCCTGATATACAAAGAGTCTATTATGTCACCTCGCATATAGGCGATGACCTAATGGAGTTTTTAGATGAAAGAAAGGATACTAATTTTTTTATATATAATATAGAAGATGGAACGCGGGAATGTGAGTCTTTAGAAATTAAAGGAGCGATGCTTCTTAATGTGGATAGAAATGATATTAAGCAGTGCTTAAATACGATATTAATTTAGGGGTGCAAAATGACAAATACTGAAAGTGCCGGTATACATGGCGTTACATTAGAAAATGTCAAAATTGAGGGGCATTTTGAAGACAGTAATTTAAAATATCTATGCAAATTTTTAATATTGTATTTAGGGGCTTACGGAACAATCAAAAGTTTCTTATCTTGTTATGATTTTAAGATGAATGCAATTATGATTTCAATACAAATATTTTTACTATGTATAGTTTCATTTATTGTATTTCAATTTGTGAAACGTTACAAGATAGTAGTAGGCGTAAGCACAGTTGTTTTGCTAGCTTTTTGTTTTGCATTTAAAAGTATGCTTACAATGAGTATGAATTCAATGCTTAGCAAGATGAATTTAAGCAGTAGTGAAGTAACCGCTGTAAGTCCGGAATTGTTTGTTTTAATACTATCAGCCATTGTTATAATAATAATGGCATATTTCATTATTGTAAAAAACAAAATGATATTTGTTGCAATATGTTCTTTGCCAATAGTATGTTTTGGCTTAGCGTTTGGATTAGTACCATCAATATTTCCACTGGTATGTATCGGGATGTGTATGGCAGCAATGGCGGCCATGTCTGAAGATAAGATAAGATTTAATAATTGCTCCATAGAAATGGCGAGTGCAGTAGCTGTTTTGGTATTTGTATTATTTGCTATCATATCTGTCGTATTACCAGAGGGCAATTATAGAAGAATCGAGTTATTTGAATCCCTTAAAATGAAAATAGAAAATACGTCTGATAATCTTTCGATTTTAAATTCAAACGATGTTGCTACCGGCGGAGTTAATGGTGGACAACTGGGAAAATATGACAAGGTTATTTATGCGAATAAAATTATGCTTACATTAAAAACGGGGGATATAGGAAAAGTATATTTGAGAAGTTTTGTTGGAGCACATTATTCTGATAATAAGTGGACAGATCCTTCACAAAAAAGTGAACAGAACTATTCATCTTTATTTAATGAACTGGGTACTATATCCTTTAATTTATATAATCAGACGTCAGAATTGATGAAAATAATTGATAATGACCAAGAATTGATTACAACCATAAAAGACGATACGGAAAGTTATCTTAATAGTGTCTACAGAAGAGCGTTTGAGGTTACATATGTGTCAGTAAGCGGTAAATTCTATTATCTTCCTTATGGAAGTATGTATTTTGCAAATAAAAAGTCTTCGTTAGATGGATATCCAATCAATAATAAAAACCAATACATTTCATCAACTGGCTATAATATAATGAATCCTGATTATGAAAAATATAAGAATTTAGTAGAGAATTATAGTGGTGCGAACAGAAATATGAGCACATATACGAAATTGGAAAAATCCTACAGAAAATTTGTATATTCAACTTATTTAGAAGTGGATACAAAATATAAGCAAGAGCTAGAAAAAGCTACAAAAAATTCTCTGTTTTATAATGAAAAAGAAAAATATGAGGTTATTGCGTCTATCAAAGATTATCTGGCTCAAAATTATACATACACATTAGAACCTGGTGCGGTACCATCAGGTAAAGACTTTTTGGATTATTTTTTATATGAAAAAAAACAAGGTTATTGTACCTATTTTGCAACGGCAGCAACAGTCCTTTTTAGGGCAGCTGGAATTCCCACAAGATATGTTGAGGGATATGCGATAGATGTTAGTCAAGATAATATCATTAGTACAGAGGATGTAACATCTAAAAGGAGCAGTTTGGCTTTTAATATGATTCAAAACTATACCGCACATAAGATAGCAGTAAAGGATAGCGATGCACACGCATGGGTAGAAATATATGAGGAGGGTTTTGGTTGGGTTCCGATTGAAGTTACACCTGGTAAAAGCGAAGTCCTTAATAATGGTCAAACCTTAAATGGCACATTTACGCAAGAAACGGATACGAATAACCTCGATTATATTGCTGGAGCTGCGCAGATGCAAGATGACTCAGATAGCACCTCGCAAGATTTAATGGTCATCGATAATTCTAATCACATTAATGTGATTAATATTTTTGTAGCCTTATTGAAAGATATACTTATTTGCACAATTTCGTTAGCTGTTGTCGGAATTATGTTCTTTATACCGGCAAAACTAAAAGAAAATAAGAGAGATAAAATGTTGACAGTTATGAATAATCAAGACTTTGATCTACAAATAATTATGATTTATAGTTATATTGAAAGAATAAGCGTATTTCTTAAAATATATAGAACGGACTCAATGTCATATGTTGATTATTATGCAAAGGTAAAATCTAAATATGAATATATGAGGAAGGATGGAATTGACATTATTATTTTAGCTGCTTTAAAAGTTAGATTTGCTCAGGATGATATAACCATAGAGGAGTTAAACAAAGTAATTGAATCAGCTGTAACTATTCGTAAAGATACATATGAAAACCTGGATAGATTTAAAAAAATAAAGTACAGATTTTTGTGTCATTTATATTAAAACTTAATTTTTTCTTTAATTGTTTTTAAACTACTAAAATGTTATAATAGTTTTTATATATTTTAATTAAATCAGCATTCTGATTTGAGAGTCCGCTAAAGCGGACAGATGGGAATTTTTATGGATAATATTAGTATTGAACAGATTATTAAGGTGAATCCACCTAAGTATGTAGCACCTTTGAAAGTTGGAATGATCGTATTGAGCGTTTTGTCACTTCTTTTCATCTTTATTCCATTTGGACTATTTTTGCCAGTAGGCTTTGTTATAGCTACAGTGCTTATATTTCGTTATTATAACGCAGAGTATGAATATTCTTTACTTGAAAAAGAGCTGACAGTTGATCGAATTACTTCGAAGTCAAGAAGAAAAAGATGTGGAGTGTTTAACTTATCTAGACTTGAAATTATGGCACAGTATGGATCCGATAAGTTGACTGATACGGAAAAAAGAAATTTTAAGACCTATAATTATTCTGCAAATGTGGATATAACTAAAACCTATGTTTTGGTTGCTCCGTGTAATAAAGAAATGGTACGTATTATTTTGGATCCAGATGAGAGATTGAAAGAAAATATTTGGAAATTAGCACCAAGTAAAGTGAATCTATAATACTAAATAGTTGGATTTATAATATGTTGACTTTTTATTTTCTATTTGTTAAACTTAAAAAACTATATTTAAATAGATAATAATAAGAAAAAACAAAAGAAAGTGAGAAAAAATATAAAATGGGTAAAATTATCGGAGAAGGTATTACATTTGATGATGTGCTTTTAGTTCCACAGTATTCTGATGTAACTCCTAATATGGTTGATATATCAACACACTTAACCAAAAAGATAAAACTTAATATTCCACTGATGAGTTCAGGTATGGATACTGTTACAGAGCATAGAATGGCCATTGCAATGGCAAGGCAAGGCGGTATCGGTATTATACACAAGAATATGTCGATTGAGCAACAAGCAGATGAGGTTGATAAGGTAAAACGTTCAGAGAATGGCGTTATTACAGATCCATTTTATTTACATCCTGATAATACATTAGAAGATGCGAATGATTTAATGAGCAAATTTAGAATATCGGGCGTTCCTATTACAAAAAATGGGAAATTGGTTGGAATTATTACGAATCGTGATCTTAAGTTTGAAGAAGATTTTTCTAAAAAAATCAGTGAACGTATGACGACTGAAGGCCTAATCACTGCCAAAGTTGGCATTACAATTCCTGAGGCGAAAAAGATCTTAGCAGCAGCGAGAAAAGAAAAATTACCAATTGTTGATGATGATTTTAATCTAAAAGGACTTATCACAATTAAAGATATTGAAAAACAGATTAAGTATCCATTGTCAGCAAAGGATTCACAGGGAAGACTTCTTTGTGGTGCAGCGGTTGGAATTACGAATAATATAATGGATCGAGTGGATGCTTTAGTAAAAGTTAAGGTTGACGTAATCGTTGTTGATTCAGCGCATGGACATTCAAGTAATATTATAAGAACGGTGAAAGAAATAAAGGCAAAACACCCTGAACTTCAGGTTATAGCTGGTAATGTTGCAACAGGTGAAGGCACAAAGGCTTTGATAGAAGCAGGCGTTGATGCTGTTAAAGTAGGTATTGGTCCAGGCTCTATATGTACAACGAGAGTAGTTGCCGGTAATGGTGTACCTCAGATTACAGCAGTTATGGATTCTTATGAAGCAGCAAAAAGTTACGGCATTCCAATTATTGCTGATGGAGGAATTAAGTACTCAGGTGATATTGTTAAAGCAATCGCAGCAGGTGCTAATGTATGTATGATGGGTAGTATATTTGCAGGCTGTGATGAAAGTCCAGGAACGTTCGAATTGTATCAAGGTAGAAAATATAAAGTATACAGAGGAATGGGTTCTATCTCAGCTATGGAAAATGGTAGCAAAGATAGATATTTCCAGACTAATGCAAAAAAGCTTGTTCCTGAAGGCGTTGAAGGACGAGTTGCTTACAAAGGCTCTGCGGAAGATACAATCTTTCAGTTAATGGGAGGCTTAAAATCCGGTATGGGTTATTGTGGAACACCTGATATTGAATCTTTGAAAGAAAATGGTAAATTTGTTAAAATCACGGCTGCATCTCTTAAAGAAAGTCATCCTCATGATATTCATATTACAAAAGAGGCACCAAATTATAGCATAGATGATAGCAATTAAGAGGATTTGAGTGGCAAAATATTTAAGGTGTCGAGTGAATCATAATTTCTAATGATGCATTTGCCTTGCCTTTCCTGAAAACAGCTTCGCTGTTTTCAGCCGGTCTGCGGTAAATGCATCATTAGAAATTATGATTCACGGGAACACGGCTTAAAATAAGTTTGAGACTCGAATCTGGGGTGAGAGAATAAAAGATAAAGATTAAATAATTAAAAGAATCATATTTAAGTGGCTTGATATGCTGTGTTTAGATATCAGGCCACTTGATTTTTGGGAAAAGTAATAGGGGTATTGTCAGTATTGGGGAAATTGGTGTATAATATGAAAATAAAGAAACATATTTTCGGAGTCTTGATTGAAAGTTTTATGGGAGTTTATACGAAAATATCAAATAACACTAATATAAAAATATGAATATGCAGAAATTAAACGGATACTCACTAAGAAAGGAATATTAAATAAATGAATAATTATAAAATGAAAATTGAATACGATGGTAGCAGATATGATGGATGGCAAAGAATTGGTAAAGAGGAATCTTCAAATACAATCTATTGCAAAATAGAAGAAGTATTAAAAAAAATGTCTGAACAAGAGGTTGAAATCATATGTGGAGCCAGAACAGAAAAAGGTGTTCACGCCTATGCCCAAATAGCTAACTTTAAGATTAATACTAAAATGCCTGTATATGAAATACAGAATTATTTGAATAGATATCTTCCTAGAGATATTGCTGTTCTAGAATTACAAGAAGTTGATCTTAGATTTCATAGTCAGTTGAATGCGAAGTCAAAAACATATGTATATAAAATAGATACGAAGAAAATCGCTAATGTTTTTGAAAGAAAGTATATGTTTCATTCTTTTAGTAAGTTGGACCTGGAAGCAATGAAAATTGGCGCAAGACATTTCGTTGGAAGTCATGATTATAAGACTTTTTCAACAGCTAAGAAGACAAAGTCCACAATAAGAAATGTAGAAAATGTAGAAATTTATGATAGTGGTGAAAAAATAGAAATCAGAATTAAAGCAGATGATTTCCTTCATAATATGGCAAGATTAATGGTTGGAATTTTACTTGATGTAGGAAATGGAAAGAGAAAACCAGAAGAGATTTTAGCTGTTTTAGAAGGTAAGAATGATGCCGTCTTAAGCTTACCAGTTGAGAGTTATGGTATGTTTTTAAAAAGCATAGAATATTAAAGCGAAAGTTTAGAAGTTTAAGAAGTTTAAGAAGTTTAGAAGTTTAAAAGGAGCAGAATCCATGAAAACGATTTTAGAATTAATTGGGGAGCAGCTAATATCTGCATTCAATGAATGTGGATATGATGAAAAATATGCAAGGGTAACCGTTTCTAACAGACCGGATTTGTGCGAGTATCAGTGCAGTGGAGCGATGGCAGCTTCAAAAGAATATAAGAAAGCACCATTTATAATTGCAAGTGAAGTTGTTGCAAAGTTAGAGGGTAATCAGATATTTAAGAATATTGAATGTGTAAATCCCGGATTTATTAATATTATTTTGGATGAAGCATATTTAGGCACATATTTAGAAGCGATGAGAAGCTCAGAAGCTTTTGGATATAAGTCAGTTAAAAAACCACAAACTGTTATGATTGACTTTGGAGGCGCTAATGCTGCGAAGCCTCTTCATGTTGGACATTTACGTTCAGCTGTAATTGGTGAAAGTGTAAAACGTATAGAGAAGTTTGTTGGTAATCATGTAATTAGTGATGTTCATCTTGGTGATTGGGGCCTTCAGATGGGCTTGATTATTGAAGAATTAAGAGACAGGAAGCCAGAACTAGTATACTTTGATGAAAGTTTTAGTGGAGAATATCCACTTGAGCCACCATTTACGATTTCAGAACTTGAACAGATATATCCAGCGGCTAGTACAAAGTCAAAAGAAAATCCGGAATTTAAGGAACGTGCGCATACAACAACTTTGAAACTTCAGAACTCAGATCCAGCATTTACAGCAGTATGGAAACATATTATGAATGTATCAAAAGTGGATCTGATTAAGAATTATAGTAATCTTAATGTTACGTTTGATTTGTGGAAAGGTGAAAGTGATGCTCAGCCTTATATTCCAGATATGGTTCAAGATTTCATTGACAGAGGATTTGCGTATGAAAGCCAAGGCGCTATGGTTATTGATATTTCACTTGACACCGATTCAAATGAGTTGCCACCTTGTATAGTAAGAAAAACGGATGGGGCATCTCTTTATGCAACTTCCGATTTGGCGACCATTATTGAAAGAGAAAAGTTATATAGCCCAGACAAATACATTTATATTGCTGATAAACGTCAAGAACTTCACTTTACGCAGGTTTTTAGAGTTGCTAAAAAGGTTGGATTAGTAAAGGAAACTACAGAACTCACATTTCTTGGCTTTGGTACTATGAATGGCAAAGATGGCAAACCATTTAAGACAAGATCTGGTGGTGTTATGCGTCTTGAGAATTTGATTGCTGATATTAATGAAGCTGTTTACAATAAGATTATTGAAAATAGAACGGTAGAAGATTCAGAAGCGAAAGATACTGCTAAGATAGTAGGGCTTGCAGCATTGAAATATGGAGATTTATCAAATCAAGCTGCGAAAGATTATGCATTTGACATTGATCGATTTACTTCGTTTGAAGGAAATACAGGTCCATATATTCTCTATACAATCGTAAGAATAAAGTCGATTTTAACAAAATATATTGAAAATGGTGGAAGTATTAAGGCTTTGAAAATTGCTACACCAGAAGGTTCTAAAGAGAAGGCTCTTATGCTTTCACTTACCAAAATGAGTGACGTAATAACAGTTGCAGAAGAAGAAAAAGCACCACATAAGCTTTGTCAATTTATTTATGATGTTTCAGATGCATTTAACGGATTCTATCACGATACGAAAATATTAGTGGAAGAGGATGCGGATAAGCAAAAAGGATATATATCATTAATCACATTGACTAAGAGCGTTTTGGAATGCTGCATTGATTTACTCGGTATTGAAGCACCGGATAGAATGTAAATCGGCTGGTAACAAATATTTACAATTTAAGGGAGCAGCTTTGGCTGTTCCCTTAAATTAGTACCATCGCAAAGATGTGCTTACAATTGTGAGTGTATAAATATAGGAGTTAATAAATTTATTTTAATAGGAAGAAAAGATGAAACTTAAAATCTTAATATTAACTCCTATAATAAATAGTGTTACAATTTTAAAAAATAAATATTCATTTAAATAAAATTCTAACCAATTTACCATATTAAATTACGAATAATAAAATCATTTTTGCTTAAAATATTAAAGTAAAAAAATATAAATAAATGTAGGAGGTAATTAATTATGGGAAACAGTGGAATGAATAGTAAAAATGCAGCTGATGAAGCTAATAGTAATGCAACTTCTGATGGGATTGAAAAAAGTGCATCAAATAAAAGTGCATCAAATAAAGGTGCATCAAATAAAAGTGCAGTAAATGGAGCCAATAATTCATTTAAAGGCAATGGTAATTCAACCATGAACGTATCAAAAGGATCTACTAAATAATATATTTATTGCAAGTTATTAAAAAGCATCCATTATTTGGGTGCTTTTTAATAGATAAACTTAAAACATAAAACTTAATACATAAATAGGTGTGACGAGTTATATATGGATAATGAAATTCGAAAAGGCAGAGTCCTAGAAGATGTATTGCCATAGAAGCAAATAGGATATATAATGAAAACAAAATCAGATAAAAATCAAATCATTTAATGTGGTTGGTGATATATAATTATTTGTTCTTAATCTGATTTTAATCTTTACTACATTTTAGTTTAATTTTGTAGTTGTATGATATACCCATAGTAAACAAACAGTTTTAGATGTAAGAAAATAAGTAAAAAGGATGGGTGTAGATATGGACCAATTTGAAAAGGTAGAGAAGTTAAGAGAGAAAGCGAATGTAAGCTACGAAGAGGCAAAAGAAGCATTGGAGGCCAATGACTGGAATATTCTTGATGCTATGGTGTATTTAGAAAAGGAAGGCAAGGTAAATGGACCAAAAGCTACATCATATACAACGAATGGTGAGGATGATACTAGTACACACAATTCCACATCATACAGTTCTAATGATACTAGTTTTGGGGAAATCATTGGTAAATTCTTCAGTTGGTGTGGAAAAGTAATAAAAAAAGGGAATGAAAACTCTTTTCAAATAGAAAGAAATAATGAAAAGCCAGTGTGTATTCCAGTTACAGTATTTGTGCTGTTTGTAATATTTATATTTTGGGTAACAATTCCGCTGTTAGTAATTGGCTTGTTCTTTGGATTTAAGTATTCGTTTAGAGGTCCTGATGTTGACAGGAAACCAGTAAATGATTTCATGGATAAGGCTTCAGAAACAGCAGAAAATATCAAAGGCGATTTCAAATCAGGTTTAAATAAGTAAAAAATAAATAAAATCATTTAAGTAAAAACTTTACGGTAGGGGTTGGATGAATATTGGTTTAGATTGATTTTTGCGGGAGGTGGTGAGTGAATATTGATTTATAATTATACTTTTCCTTGCCTTTCCTTCAAGCAGCATGTTTTTTATAAGCCTCAGATATGATGAAAAACCTCACTTCGTTCGATTTTCATTTGAGTCTTATAAAAAACATAAGCGCAGCTTTCAGCCGGTCTGCGGGAAAGCATAATTATAAATTAATATTCACGAGTTACTTTTGGAAAAATCAAAACATAAAATAATATTCATGATTTACACGTTTAGGAGAGTTTTGATACTTCAGTTATTTGATTAATTTTGGGCGCTTGGCGGCGGGATGGTGGTTGATATGGAAACTTTGGAGACTAGGATTTTGATAGTAGAGGATGAAGAGAAGATTGCTCGTTTTGTGGAGCTTGAGTTAGAGCATGAGGGCTATGTTGTGGAAAAAGCATCTAATGGTAGAGAAGGGCTTGAAATGGCTCAAAATAGAGAGTTTTCTTTGATGCTACTGGATGTTATGTTGCCTGAACTGAATGGATTGGAGGTTTTGCGCAGGTTGCGTAAGACCTCTAATTTGCCTGTCATTATGCTGACGGCAAGAGATGCAGTCATGGATAAGGTTTCAGGACTTGATTCTGGGGCGGATGATTATATAACAAAACCATTTGCGATAGAAGAACTTCTTGCTAGAATAAGGACAGCTTTGAAAAAACATCAATCCTCAGCAAATCAGTTATCAACTACAACTGCAGTTGATAGTAATTTATTGGAATGCAACAATGTAACTTTGAATGAAACTAGACATCAAGTTAAGGTAAATGATAAAGAAGTTGAATTAACGAACAGAGAATTCACTTTGTTACAGGTACTTTTGGAAAACAAAGATATTGTTCTTTCGAGAGATACACTTCTTGAAAAAGTATGTGGCTATGATTATATGGGCGAAACGAATGTAATAGATGTCTATGTAAGGTATTTGAGAAGTAAAATTGACGATACATTTGGAATTAAACTTATTCATACAATAAGAGGCGTTGGATATATGATTAAAAGTGACGTATAAGTTATAAGGCGGGGTTTTTATGAATAATGAAGGAAAAAGAGTAACATCCACAGCTAGAAAAATTAAATATATGTGGCTTGCAAAGCTATTTTCTGCATTTTTATCCGTTGATATTATGATAGCTTTTGTATTTGTTGGTGCAAGCGTATATTTCACTGAAAAGCAAGGACTTGGAAATTTTAAATTCGATAATTATAGAGCTGTATATAATGAAGGTAATAATACGATATATGAAGCATATAGCAGAGAAGATAGTAATAAAAAGGTGCGACTGTTTATTACTAATGATTTGAAAAGTGTAACATATCAAGTTATAGATAATGAAGGTTTACATGATGTCACTAGTCTAGATATGGTTATTAGCATTTTAAATACAGTTGTAATATGGCTACTGTGTATTCAATTATTTATTCTTATTGGAGATCTTTTTACAAGTGCGAGACAGATTAGAAGGACGCTACAACCTCTTAATGAACTAGCGCAGACGACCAGCAGATTAAGTAATATTTCATTTGATGAGAGTAAAGTACACAGTTTAGAAGATGCAATTGCTAAGATATCCCCAACTGGCCCCAATGGTACGCTAAATACAACCGATGAAGATTTAAAGGGATTAGAAGCGGCAATCAATTGTTTGTTAGAAAGAATGAGAGAATCATACAGGCAGCAGTCAAGATTTGTTTCAGATGCTTCACATGAACTTAGGACTCCTATTGCTGTAATTCAAGGATATGTAAATATGCTTGATAGATGGGGAAAAGAAGATGAAACAATATTAAACGAGTCAATTGAAGCCATTAAAAATGAGTCTGAACAAATGAAGAAACTGGTGGAGCAATTATTATTCCTTGCAAGAGGTGACAGTGGTAGAAACCAGCTTAATTTTGAGACTTTTTCATTAAATGATATGTTGCAGGAAGTATATGAAGAATCATTAATGATAGATGAAAATCATATGTATGAATTTAAGGGTGATAGTGAAGCCTTTGTTTATGCAGATATGTCAATGCTTAAGCAAACGGCCAGAATTCTTGTTGATAATGCAGCAAAATATACACTAGAAAAAGATGTGATTTCACTTCGATGTGGAATTAATAATGAGGGTATATCATATTTTTCTGTTCAAGATAATGGGATTGGAATGAAGGAACTCGATGTGGGTCATGTATTTGAAAGGTTTTATCGATCAGATGTAGCGCGAGATAAGAAAACTGGTGGTACTGGTTTGGGACTTTCTATTGCAAAGTGGATAATAGAAAAACATGAAGGCTATTTTGAAGTCCTTAGCCGTGAAGAAATTGGAACGCGAATTACAGTGGTACTGCCCTTGAAAAACATTTGATTGACGGTCAACAGCGATAGTCGTATAATTACTAAGATATACTTTTGTTATAATCATGGAAATTAATGGGTATAATATAATGGATTATATGGTTAGAATATTTGTATAGAATATAGGGGAAGTAGTGAATATATGCAAAGAGATAGCGTGCTAAAAACGATATGGAGAGTTTTATATCCATATATATTATACTTTATGATTACAGTTGCCATTGAGATTGTTTTAATTATTCCTGATTGTATTAGGATAATTGGAAGTGCTAATTCAACTGACTTTTCACAGATATATGAGGAACTTAATCAACTTATATATGATAAAGCAATGTTTCTAACATTTGTAAGTGGATTGATCACAATCCCAGTATTATATTTATTTTTTTTCCTAGATAAGAAAAAATATGGAGATAGACATATGGTCGTAAGCTATGTATCATTACCATTTCGGTCGTATCTCTATTCTGCATTGCTTGGAATATTTGCATGTCTAGCACTTAATAATCTTATTGATCTAACGGGAGTCGTTAATTATTCACCAATGTATCAAGAAATGGCTAGCAAAATTTTTGGTGGTGATTATTTCATTACATTTTTGACGACAGTATGCATGGCACCTCTTTTAGAAGAACTGTTGTTTCGAGGCTTGATTTATAAAAGGTTAAGGACTTTATGTAAACCTTTTGTAGCAGCTATTATTTCAAGCTTGGCATTTGGAATCACCCATGGAAACTTAGTTCAGTTTGTATACGCATTTTTGGCGGGAATGTTTTTGGCATATGTGTATGAGAAGTATAAGAATATATGGGCTCCAATTATATTCCATGTTTGTGCGAATGCAGTATCTATGCTTGGCACAGACGTAATCGATGGTATTCATTATATCTGGATAAAATTAGCACTGTTAGTTTTAGAGACTGCAGTACTATTTGTTATATATAAGATGATTGATTACAAGGTTGATCGAAAGATCAAACCTATAATCAGCGAATTACAAGTCCTTTGAAGAGGACAGACAGGAGTTATAAAGTGTACGATAGTATAATCATAGGGGCTGGATGTGCAGGAGCGACTGTTGCTCGAAAATTAGCAGAAGACGGCGGACAAAAGGTACTGGTTTTAGAAAAGAGAAATCATATTGCTGGTAATTGTTATGATGCATTAGATGAATATGGGATTTTAGTACATGTATATGGACCACATATTTTCCATACAAATGACAAAATAGTGAATGATTACTTATCAAGATTTACAAAGTGGTATGATTATCAGCATGAAGTGGTTGCCGATGTATACGGGAAATTAATTCCTGTGCCATTTAATCTGAATACTTTAAAGTTGGTATACAGCGAAGAAAAGGCCGCTGAGCTCACCACCAAGCTGATTAATAAGTACGGTATGGAAACGAAGGTTCCAATATTAGAATTAATGAATAGTGATGATGAGGATATCAATGGAATTGCATATTACGTATATAATAGTATCTTTCTTCGATATACAATGAAGCAATGGGGACAAAAGCCAGAGGATATTGATCCAACAGTAACTGGAAGGGTTCCAGTATTTATTTCATATGATAATAGATATTTCCAAGATAAATATCAAGGAATGCCTCTTGACGGTTATACCTCAATGTTTGAAAATATGCTAAATCATAAGAATATCACTGTACAACTTGGCACTGATGCTAAGAAGTGCATGGAATTTAAGGATGGTAAAATATATTACCAAGGAGAAGAATTCCAAGGGAATGTAATTTTTACTGGTCAAGTAGATAATTTATTTGATAATGAATATGGCATGCTTCCATATAGGACGCTTGATTTTGAGTTTGAAAATTTCAAGGAGAAAAGTTATCAGGGCAGAGCGCTTGTTAACTATACAGTCGACCAGGATTACACTAGAATCACTGAATTTAAGTATTTAACGAACCAGAAGAATGATGAAAGTACTACTATTGTAAAGGAATTTCCAAAAGCTTACACAGGGGATACAAGTGAAACACCATATTATGCAATTATAAATAATGATAATATAGCGAAGTATAATAAGTATAAAAAGAAAGCCGAAGAATTTGGCAATCTAGTTCTTTTAGGACGTTTGGCCGAGTACAAATATTATAACATTGATGCAATCGTCGGTAAATCTTTAGAGGTTGCAACGGGCCTTATGTCAAATCAGATTTTTGGGAGGATATATAATAAATGAAAATTTTATCAGTAGCGATACCTTGCTATAATTCAGCTGCATATATGAAAAAATGCATCGAATCAGCACTCTTAGGTGGAGAAGATGTAGAGATTATTATTGTGAATGATGGTTCAACAAAAGATAACACAGCCCAGATCGCTGATGAGTATGCTGCAAAATTTCCATCCATAATTAAAGCAGTTCATCAAGAAAATGGTGGACATGGACAAGCTGTTAATACGGGTATTGCAAATGCAACGGGATTGTTTTTTAAAGTGGTGGATAGTGATGATTGGTTGGATGAAGACAGTTACAAGAAGATTCTTGAAACACTTAAAATGCTTAGTAAAGAAGACAAGAATCTCGATATGCTGATTGCCAATTATGTATATGAAAAAGTTGGCGTTAGACGTAAGAGAGTGATGAGTTACAGAAATGCAATGCCTGTTGAGAAGATGTTTTCTTGGCAAGATATTAGACACTTTAAGGTTGATCAGTATATATTAATGCATTCTGTTGTGTATAGAACTGAATTGCTTAGAGAATGTAAGCTGAATTTGCCGAAACATACGTTTTATGTTGATAATATATTTGTATTTGAGCCACTTCCATTTGTTAAGGATATGTACTATGTTGATGTTAATTTCTACAGATATTTTATTGGAAGAGATGACCAGTCGGTTAATGAAAAGGTAATGATTCAAAGAATTGACCAACAGATTAGAGTCAATAAGATTATGGTTGATTTATTTGATTTTGATGCAGTTAAGGACAAGAAATGCAGACATTACATGATTAACTATTTGAAAATAATGATGGAAGTATCTTCGATTATGCTTATATTATCTGATACAGAAGAGGCATTCGAAAAGAAGAAAGAATTATGGAGATTTGTTAAGGCTGCTAATGTGAAGCTTTATAGGAAACTAAGATATTCATTCCTTGGAAATTCTGTAAATCTTCCAGGAAGAAGCGGACGTAAGGTTTCAAAAATGGGATACAAAATTGTTAATAAGTTTATTGGATTTAACTAGGTAATACTAGATTTTTAAATACAAAGTTTATTAAAATTGGGATTGTGGAAAATGTATCTTATTTTTCACAATCCTAATTTCAGGACATAGCCAAGTGGCAAGCAGAAGTTAAGCATTCTTATTTATTACAATATTTGCGCCTAATGCACATACTTGATATATACATTGTCTCGCAGAGCGGGCCATTAAAAGATGCGCAAAAGTGAAGATAAGGATGAAAGATTTTTGCATGTAGAACAACCTTGACATGAACAGAAATGGAGAAAATATGATATTAGATATGTTTAAGTTAGATGGTAAAGTTGCAGTTGTTACAGGTGCTAATACAGGACTTGGACAAGGCATGGCAGTAGCATTAGCACAGGCTGGTGCGAAAGTTGTTGGCGTTGCTAGAAGAAGTTGTGATGATACGAAAAAAATAATTAATGGATTTGGTGGAGAATTTGCTGAGGTTATAGCTGATTTATCATCAACTGAAGTAATCCCGAGCATATTGGAAGGGTCTGTTAAAGCATTTGGAAGAGTTGATATTCTTGTAAATAATGCAGGCCTTATTAGAAGATGCGATGCCATAGATTATTCAGAAAGTGACTGGGACGATGTAGTAACAGTTAATCAAAAGGTTGTCTTCTTCCTCAGCCAAGCATTTGCAAAACAATATATGAAACAAAATAGTGGTGGTAAGATAATCGGCGTTGCTTCAATGCTCTCCTATCAGGGTGGAGTCAGAGTTCCTGCTTATACAGCAAGCAAGAGTGCGCTTATGGGCCTTACAAGAGCACTTGCTAACGAATGGGCAAAGCATAATATCAATGTTAACGCAATTGCACCAGGATATATGGTAACGAACAATACTGCTCAAATTCGCGATGATGAAGAAAGAAATTCTGCAATTCTAGAAAGAATACCTGCCGCAAGATGGGGAACTCCAGAAGATATGCAAGGTACGATTGTATGGCTTGCATCAGATGCCTCAAATTATGTTAACGGTTTTACCGTTGCAGTAGACGGCGGCTGGCTCGCCCGGTAAGGGAGATTTTTTGGAAATTGCGGGTGATAAAGGTGGTGAGTGAAGATTCATTTATGATTATTCATTTTGACTTGCCTTTCCTTCAAACAGCAGAAAGCGCTGTTTTCAGCCGGTCTGCGTAAAAATAAATAATCATAAATGAATCTTCACTGGCTACGTTTAGCACCAAATTCCGAAAAAATACTCCAGCGCTGTAAAAAAACTTTAAGTTATTCATAACGTAAAAGTGGCGGTAGCACAACTAACATAAATCGTTAGTTGTGCTACCGCCACTTTTTACGCCAATAACGCTCGACATATTTTCATACATACACAGACCAAAATATTGGCAGTGGCATCTTTTCGCCACCCCAATATTTGAATAGGCAACCACGCAAACGTAAATCAACCTAAAATTATTCATTTGCGTTTGCTGTATATCTTGAAGAATGTGATAAGTTACTTTTGGATTCATTTTATGCGTTAAGAGCCAAAGTTCTACTGTCTGACGAACGAAGTGAGGAGTTTAGAACTTTGGATCTTGCTTTTAGCATAAAATGAATCCATTAGTAACTTACATATTCTTCAACTAGGAAGTAAACGCAAATGAATAATTTTAGGTTGTCTACACCTTCCCGTATTGCACCTGCGCCCTATTCCAATATTTCCTTATTCCTTTTTGCTTTCGCAAATAGCTTGTTATAATCTAAAACATAAATTCCTACGTATAACACTATCATTAAAACAATTGCACCTGCTACATCTATTAATGAGTGTTGTTTTATAAAAACTGTTGATAAGCATATTAAAATGCATATTACGAGTGAACAGTTCTTTACCCATTTATAGTTCTCTAAGACTTTTAATTTTGATATTGAAACATGAATTGCTAATGAATTATATACATGTACACTTGGAAATACATTAGTAGGTGTATCAGATAAATATATGAAGGAAACTAGTGTTGAAAATATATTGTGTCTTGGAAATTCAACTGGTCTTAAGTTGAGACCGCTAGGATATATCATACAGATAGTCATACATAATGACATACCAATTACTAATGAGAGCGCTAACTTTTTAAATTCTGAATCAGAACCTTTATATAAAACAAACAAGCAAGCAAATACTATATACAAAAACCACGACATATAAGGTATAATAAAATACTCATTAAACGGGATTAAATCATCTAATGAACAATGTATGATATGAATTATAGGTAAACCAGGAATAATAGTGTTTTCTATATAACAAAACCAAGGCAAATATATGAGTACATACATTAGAAAGCAGAGGCGCCAATTCTTCTTAAGAAAATTCTTCAAAGTAATCAACCTTTCTTTTGGGACAATAATAAAATAACTATTGCATTATAGCATTGAATAGAAGCCAATGCAACCATATTTATATTTACAAAAAGTAATCAAATGTACTATAATATTAATATATACATAATCACTTTCAATTTAATATAATGAGGAGAAAAAGTGTGTTAAACATAAGAAAATTAAATAAGATAATTAATAAGAGGAAAATATTATCAGATATATCTTTGGAGTTTAATGAAGGTCAGATATACCCTATTATTGGAAAAAACGGATCTGGTAAGACGACATTGTTTCAATGTATTTCTGGTGATTTAAAGTACGAAAGCGGAGATATTACAATCAAAGAAGGTTGCAAAACGATGCTAGCACATAAGCATGGATTATTGCCGGTTAATTTAACAGGGTACCAGTTTATGCAATTTATATGTGAAAATGCAGAACAAAAAGTTGAATCGATAGATGCGTTGATTGATGAAACTTTTAAAACTGTAAAGATCGACGAAGAGACTAGACAAACATTAATAAAAGAATATGATTTTATCAGTAAGAAAAAACTCCAATTAGCTCAGTTTCTAGTACAGAAACCATACGTTATAATGTTTGATGAGCCATTTGATTATCGTGATGAAACATACATGAAAGAATTCTTGAAAGTACTTATTTCGTGTAAAGAGGATCATATTATATTGGTATCAACGGGCTTACTTGATATTGCTAAAATGATGTCAAAAGATCTGATTATACTTGATGCAGGAAAGAGTAATGTTTTTAGCAAAGAAAATTTAAGGAAAAAAGCAAATAAAAAGGCTGTACTTGAATTAATGGAGGATGATGATGGAGAATTGCATTAAGAGGCGTATGAATAGCATTCAAAATAGCACTCAAAATAGCATTCAAACTAAAACTCAAAATAGCACTCAAATTAGAATTGAGAATTGTCTGAATGCAATAAAAAATAGCCTGAAAAACAGCATTAATTTCATTAAAAGTGGCATATGTATTTGCGCTAAGAATTGTATTAAGGGTTGCAAGAATTTATTTCAAGAGAAGATATTAAAATTTTGCGAAGGTGCTAATTTTGTAATCTACATACTAAAAAGAATCCCAAAAGTCCGTAATAAAGTGAATGATGATTTGTTTGATAAAAAGAAAATAAAACAAAGAACTAAATTTGGTGTTTTTGCACTTATATGCACATTAATACTGGAATTTTTGAAGAAGTTAGTTTATGCAGTTATTTTTGTGTATATTCCTTATAAATTAATAGGCAAAGTGGTTATCAATGTATTAAATAATCAAGAGTTATCAATAATTTATTTTTTCATAATAATGACTACATTTTGCGGAAGTATTACAAATAATACTATGTTTACAATGTCAGATAGAGATTACATCATGTTAAGAGTGATTTTGGTGAAATCTAATATTCATTATTTTGGTAGAATATTTTATAAGATGATTACGGAGCTAGTGTATTTTACAATTATTTTATTGATTCTAGGTGTTAGTTTTAAATATAGTATTGCAGTTAGCTTTTTCACAATGGCGATGAGGCCCTTAGGTGAATTTATTAGTCTATTGATTTATAACAATTCGGGAAAGATACATGATATGAGAGCCTCTATCAACGGTCTGATTATGGCAGGAGCTTTTATAACTGCATATGTGTTACCTTATGAGTATAGAACGATATCTAATACTTGGTACAAAGTCTCTAATCCATACTTCTTAATTGGTATATTAGTGATTAGTATAGCAACCATGTGGCTTTTATGGACCTATAAAAAATATGAGAAAGTTGCTCAAGATGCTGTATATGTTAGAAGAGAAGATAAATTATAATATATCTTTTCAAGCAAGAGGAAGGAGCCAATATGAAAGATTACATTAAAATCAAGAGAATCATATTCGGAGTTTTGATATTGGCAGCCTTTTTATTAGTTGTGTTCTTACTTTTTTACACCCAATATTACAAGGAGAAACAAGACTCCATTGTATTAAACACACAGTATACATTTAGTGTACGCATTGATAGCGATGGTAATGTGATTAAGGATGATCAAAGTATTGACAACAGCAATGAGTCTGCGAAAAATATAGAATTTGGCAATGTTGGTATTGAACAAATCGCTCAAATATGGATTGAACAATTTACAAATCAATTTGAACAGAAATATCTTTCAATGTCAAAATCAATAACCGGTGTTGATATATCAAAAGTTCAAGTGCTTAGTTCAGATGAAAATAATGTACTAATAGCATTTAGTTGTGAACCTAGGAGTAATGTTACTGATTATTTTTCTTCATGGGATGGATATATGAATGAAGGAAAATTGGTATGTGAATGGGTTATACAGTTTCAAGTCGAAGATTTATTTGATAATACTGCAAGGATTTTTGCAAAATCAATTCAATTGCCACAGGCTTATGGATTGACAACATCAACATTTCAATCAACAGTTGCAGAAAAACAAACAAAATCCAGTGCATCTGATAGTCAGAATGCTTCCGGAAGTAATTTGTATAAGTATGAAATCAAGGACCAAAAGCTAGAAGTTACATTTAATGGTGGTGAAAAATGGAGTGCGGTACCGGTTGATATAAGTAATTTGACTACTAATAGTAGTGATAAAACAACTTTGCCTGATGGAAGCTATCAAGTAGGCTTAGAAAAATCAGCTTTTTTATATGGTGGGAATACTGTTTCAGGGAAGGCGGTTCCACTTACTATAATTTACACTAATGATAAGGGTGCGAACTGGACTAGTGCTATGATTTCAGATATTACAGGCGTCAACTTTTATTATGTTGATTTTATTAATGAAAAAGAAGGATTTGTTGTAGTCGCATATAATAAAAAAGATAATGAAGAAACTACTATGATAATGAAAACTACTGATAGCGGGGAATCTTGGACTAAAGTAGGAAGTGGACAGATAAATAATATTGTTAGTGGTGTAAGTTTTATAGATAGTAAGATTGGATATATTGGATATGAATATTTGACCGGTATGGAAAGTAATCTTTATAGAACGACGGATGGTGGTGTTACCTTTACACCAGTGATTTTAGGCAGTCAGCCGTTTGAGGATGCGAATACAAAATTAATATGGAATTCAATTTACAAAGATATTCAGGTTCCAACAATTAATGATGAAGGTATTCTTACACTTATAGTGACGCAAGGAAGCGGTGGAGATTATAATGGTGGTGACACAGTCGCAAAGTATCAATCTTCTGATAGTGGGAGCACTTGGAAGTTTATTGGGGAGGGCGTTGGGGAGTGAGTACGGGCGTGAATATGAATTCATAACGATTCATTTTGCTTGCCTTTCCTTCAAGCAGCATGTTTTTTTGCAAGCCTCAGGGATGATGAAAAGACTCACTTACGGGCGTGAATATGAATTTATAACGATTCATTTTGCTTGCCTTTCCTTCAAGCAGCATGTTTTTTTGCAAGCCTCAGGGATGATAAAAAGACTCACTTCGTTCGTTTTTTTATCTGAGTCTTGAAAAAAACATGGGCGCTGCTTTCAGCCGGTCTGCGCAAACTGAATCATTATGAATTCATATTCACTTGATACTCATGGGGGCGCCAAAAGCCAAAAGCCAAAAGCCAAAAGCCAAAAGCCAAAAGCCAAAAGCCAAAAGCTAAAAGTTAAAAGCTAAAAGCTAAAAGCTAAAAGCTAAAAGCTAAAAGCTAAAAGCTAAAAGATAAAAGATGTGAATTATGTGGTATGAGTATATAAATACAAGGGGTTTATAGGGATTTACAAGATAAAACAAGATAAAAAGAGATAAATATTAAAATAAAAGCTAAAAGGTATTGACAAAAAAGAGGACTTTATAATATAATAGCAAAGCGAGTTCGTCGCTGACGAGCTTATATATGGGATCATAGCTCAGCTGGGAGAGCATCTGCCTTACAAGCAGAGGGTCATAGGTTCGAACCCTATTGGTCCCATATCTTTAAGAAAAATGGCGAGATAGCTCAGTTGGCTAGAGCACATGGTTCATACCCATGGTGTCGGGGGTTCGAATCCCTTTCTCGCTACTAACCAATGCGTTATAAGGACTTAAGAGTTTGCTCTTAGGTCCTTATTGTTTTACAAGTGATATGTAATGATATTTTAAGTGCTACAGCAGTGGCAGATTGGAGAATTTATGCGAGTTGGTATGGGATATGATGTTCATAGGTTAGTTGAAGGTAGAAAACTTGTTATGGGTGGTGTGGAGATACCTTATGAAAAAGGGCTTCTAGGACATTCAGATGCAGATGTAATCTTACATGCTATTATAGATGCTTTATTAGGCGCAGCAGCGTTAGGGGATATTGGGAAACACTTCCCGGATAATGATGACAGATACAAAGGTATCTCTAGTATCGAGTTATTAAAGCAAGTTGGAAAACTAATAGATAGTAATAATTATATTATTGAGAATATTGATGGAACTATTGTTGCTCAGGAGCCTAAGATGAGTCCTTATATTGATGATATGAGAAAAAATATTGCAGATGCATTAGGATTGGATATTAATCAAGTAAATGTTAAGGCAACTACTGAAGAAGGTCTAGGTTTTACAGGCACTTGTGAAGGGATTTCTTCACAAGCAATTGCAAGTATATCTCCAATATTTAATTATGTATATGACAATTCTACAGATGTGTTAAACCCTACTAGTAAATTAGAGTCTACTGATGTGAAAGACTGTGACAAATGCACAGGGTGTTCAGGATGTCAGAAAAAATAGACTATTGACAAATAAATTCAAGTTGCATAAACTAAACTATATATATTAAAATGCGTTGAACGAATAAAGTAATATTTGGAAAGATAACAGAGATAAACTGACCTAGGCTGAAATCAGTTTTTATCTGGACATTTATGAAGTGCATTCGGGAGCATATTTGGTGAAATAACATCTGAATTAGAAGTGTGTAAGTATCCAAGTACGTGTGATTACGTTAAGAATCATTGAGTAGAGGCACATTGTCTCTTATTAGAGTGGAACAACGGATTACTTCGTCTCTTATATTGGGATGGGTAATTTTTTTTACGCGAAGTAATGAGGAAGGTAATAGCAAAACAAGGCTTCGCGTATATTGGATCAAGTCTATACAGACAGTGAACGGAGCGAGTCTTCGTCTAATATAGAAAGGAGACTATTATGGGATTTGTTAATTATGTAAAGAAAGAAATTGCAATAATCAAAGATCGTGACCCAGCAATTAAGTCTAGTATGGAAGTATTTTTGTATCCAAGTTTTAAAGCAATTATGAGATATAGATTTGCACATAAGTTATATATAAATGGGCATTATTTCTGGGCCAGATTCATGTCACAAAGAACAGTAAGAAAAACAGGAATAGAAATTCACCCGGGTGCTCAGATTGGCGAAGGACTATTTATTGACCATGGTTATGGTGTAGTAATTGGAGAGACGGCAATTATAGGAGATAATGTTACACTGTATCAGGGGGTCACACTTGGTGGTACCGGTAAAGAACATGGGAAGAGACATCCTACAGTGGGTAACAATGTTATGATTGGCGCAGGCGCTAAAATATTAGGATCGTTTACAATTGGAGATAATTCAAAAATCGGAGCAGGTTCGGTTGTACTCGAGAATGTGCCACCGAATTCAACTGTAGTTGGGGTACCTGGTAGAATTGTTAAGCAGAATATACAAGGTAAAAATGGAGTGAAGATCGATTGTAATAATAAGAATGATCTTGATCAAATTCATTTTCCAGATCCAATTGTAGATGAGATAGCATCCATAAAAAGACAGAATATTGTACTAAAGAGTCAAATAGAAGAGATATTTAAAATGATTGAGGAAGGAAAAAAGTAAAATGAAAATATATAATACACTTACAAGAAAAAAAGAAGAATTTGTGCCATTGGAACCTGGAAAGGTTAAGATGTATGTATGTGGACCAACAGTATATAATCTTATTCATATTGGAAATGCACGAGCAATGATTTGTTTTGACACTGTTCGAAGATATATGGAGTACAAAGGATATGATGTTAATTTCGTATCGAATTTTACAGATATAGATGATAAAATAATCAAGAAAGCAATTGAAGAAGGCGTAGATGCTTCTGTTATTTCGCAAAGATATATTGCAGAATGCAAAAAAGATATGGAAAGCTTAAATGTTTTGCCAGCAACAAAACATCCCCTTGCCACAGAAGAAATATGTGGTATGCTTGATATGATAGGCAAGTTGATTGAAAAAGGATATGCGTATAATGTAAATGGTACTGTATACTTTAGAACTAACAAATTTGAAGATTATGGTAAGTTGTCAAAGAAAAATTTGGATGATTTACAGGCAGGACATAGGGATATCAAAGTAGCAGGGGAGTCAGAGAAGGAAGATCCAATGGATTTTGTTCTTTGGAAACCAAAGAAGGATAATGAACCATTCTGGATATCACCATGGAGTGATGGACGTCCAGGATGGCATATTGAATGTTCTGTGATGGCAAAGAAGTATCTTGGTGATAAAATTGATATTCATGCAGGCGGAGAAGATCTTGTTTTTCCTCATCATGAAAATGAAATTGCACAAAGTGAAGCAGCCAACGGAGTTCATTTTGCAAAATATTGGATGCATAATGCATTTCTTAATATTGATAACAGGAAGATGTCAAAGTCTCTTGGTAATTTTTTTACTGTTAGAGACATTTCAGAAGAATATGACCTTCAGGTGTTAAGATTTTTCATGTTAAGTGCACATTATAGAACTCCAATTAATTTTAGTAGAGATTTAATGGAAGCATCTAAGAATGGTCTGGATAGAATAATCACTTCTGTTGTAAATTTAAAACATTTAGTGGAAACATCAAGTGTTGATAATATTTTAGATAATGAAAAAGCAAAAATTGATGCTGCGAAAGAATATTTTGATAAGTTTGAAGCAGCGATGGATGATGACTTTAATACAGCAGATGCTATATCAGCGATATTTGAATTAGTGAAATATGCAAATTCGAATAGTACAGGTGATAATAGCAAACAATATTTAAATGTTCTGATTAGTGATATTATTAAGTTGAGTAGTGTATTAGGACTTATCATAGTAAAAGAAGTGGAAATATTAGATACAGATATAGATAATTTGATTGCTGAAAGACAACAAGCAAGAAAAGATAAGAATTTTGCAAGAGGCGATGAAATCAGAGATTTGTTAATTAGCAAAGGTATTACTTTAGAGGATACTAGAGAAGGCGTAAGATGGAAGAGAAGCTAGACGATATACTTGAAAAGAAGATAGAAAATATGGTTGAAAAAATGCTGGATAACATACTTGAAGAAGATCTAGATAATATTTCGGAAGATGAGTTATATAATATTCCAGAAGACGAGTTAGATAATAAAAATGGACAAGATTTTATTTCAGCTATGAAAAATGGTCTTGGACTTAAGGAAGTGAATATATTAACATATTCACCTCTTACTTTGGCGTATATCGGTGATGATGCCTATGACTTAGTAATAAGGACATTTCTTGTTAATCAGGGTAATATGCAAGTGAATAAGATTAATAAGAGGGCAAATTCAATTGTTAAGGCTGAAACGCAATCGAAGATGGTGCGAGTGATTGAACCAATATTATCAGATGAAGAACGGGCAGTATATAAGCGTGGACGTAATGCAAAGTCAGCTTCAACTGCAAAGAACGCTTCAGTGAATGACTATAGACGAGCAACTGGTTTTGAAGCACTGATAGGATATCTATATTTGCTTGGTAGATATGAGCGAATGATAGAATTAATTAAAATAAGTTTAGAAGACATTGGAGAACTATAGAGATACTATAGTGAATGGGACCTGCAAAGCAGGCAGAATAGGATGGAAAATATGAGATACCAAGAATTTACAATTGAGGGAAGAAACCCAGTACTAGAGGCTTTTCGTGCAGGAAAAACAATCGACAAATTATTTATACTTGACGGATGTGACGATGGACCTGTTAAATCAATTACTAGAGAAGCAAAAAAATATGATACTATCATTAATTATGTAGATAAAGAACGTCTTGATAATATGTCAGAGACAGGAAAACATCAGGGTGTTATCGCTTATGCAGCAGCTTATGAATATGCTGAAGTAGAAGATATTTTAAATATTGCTAAAGAAAAGGGTGAAGATCCATTTATATTTATACTTGATGGCATTGAGGATCCACATAATCTTGGCGCAATTATTAGATCTGCTAATCTTGCAGGTGCTCATGGAGTTATTATTCCTAAGAGACGTGCAGCAGGGCTTACATCTACAGTTGTTAAGGCTTCAGCAGGCGCTATTAATTATACACCAGTAGCAAAAGTTACGAATATTACAAGAACAATAGAAGAATTAAAAGAAAAAGGTATCTGGTTTATGTGTGCGGATATGGCTGGAGAAGTTATGTACAAGCAAAATCTTACTGGACCAATTGGCCTTGTAATTGGTAGTGAAGGAGAAGGCGTAAGCCGTCTTGTCAAAGAAAAGTGTGATTTTATATCTTCAATTCCTATGAAGGGTGATATCGATTCACTAAATGCTTCCGTTGCAGCAGGTGTTATGGCTTTTGAAATCGTTAGACAAAGATTGAATAAGCAAATATAGCATAAATAGAACAAACCATAAGTAAAATAGAATATATATGTAAATCAATTATCCAGAGGGCTGACAAGTGAGAACCTATGAAGATTACAGTGATGAAGAATTAATTGAATTGTACAAAGAAGGAAATGAGATAGCAATAGATTACCTTTTTAACAAATACAAGAATTTGGTCCGTAAAAAGGCCAAAGCTATGTTTATTGTGGGTGGTGATAACGACGACTTGATTCAAGAGGGTATGATTGGACTTTACAAAGCAATTAGAGATTATAATGAATTAAAAGATGCATCATTTAGAACGTTTGCAAGTATGTGTATAAACCGTCAGATGTGTACAGCCGTTACCACCTCGAACAGAAAGAAACATTCACCACTGAATGGATATATATCACTTGATATGCCAGTCCAATCAGAGAAGGCAGAAGAAAGTACAAAACTTTCGGATATGCTTTATTCTGCCGTGGAACAGAACCCAGAAGAAATATTTATTGATAAAGAAAGTACCGATTTTATAGAAAGTAAAATCGGGAATTCTTTGAGTTCATACGAGAAAAAAGTCCTTTTATTACAAATGGAAGGGTTAGATTATATCAAAATTGCTAACAAATTGGGTAAAACCCCAAAATCGGTAGATAATGCACTTCAAAGAATTAGGAATAAATTGAGCGAAATTGTATAATATCTCACTTGACAAAAAGGGGTTAATATAATACCATACATAAGATATGTTTATGCGGTATGCTGCCATGGCTCAGCAGGTAGAGCGCCACCTTGGTAAGGTGGAGGTCACGGGTTCGATTCCCGTTGGGAGCTTTAAAGATGCAGATAAGTTAGATGTTCTAATAGTTCAAAAATGAGAAGGCACCTTATTAAGGGTGCCTTTTACAAATCTGATAAGGAGATAATATTGAAAAAGTATAAAAAAAGAATATTTTTAAAATTTGGATTTGTTATTTTTCTATGTATGATTGAGTATTTTGTAGGGTTTTCTTTTAGTAGTAGGGCAAATACTCGTATATTCCCTAATGCTACACAGATATCACAAGAAGAGAGACAAGCACTAGAGAGACAAGCACTAGAGAGACAAGCGCTAGAGAGACAAGCACTAGAGAGACAAGCACTAGAGAGACAAGCATTAGAGACACAAGCGTTAGAGGAAGAAATTTTAGATACAACTGAAGTTCGTACAGAGGCAGAAATAGAGTCAACAAGAGTCGAAGAAGCGAAAACTGCTGCAGAAGATACATCATCAACCACAGCACCAACTAGGGTTAGAACGCTATCTTCAGAAGTGATTGCATATGATGGCTTATTGCGTTCGATAACATGTTGGGGTGACAGTTTGACAGAAGGAATAGGCACAGGGCCCAATTATCCGATTCTGACAAATATTAAAGTAAATGGAATAAGTATAAACATAAACGGTAAAACAATGCCATCAACGCTTGGGGAACTTACCAATTTAACAGTATATAATATGGGCGTATCTGGAGAAGATAGCAGGACGATTGCATGCAGACAAGGCGGACTGAAAATGTATGTCAATGATATTACGATTCCAGACAGCGGAAGTGTTTCAATCAGTCAGATAGTATGCGAAGATGGTTATTTAGTTGATCCAAATATAAATGGAAGTTATGGAGAAAAAGAATGTTTTGATGCCTGTTCAATTGGCGGTATAGTTGGAAAACTAAGTTATGATTGGAATTCAGAAACATTTTTGTTCACAAGAATACAAGACGGATCAGAATTAGTTATTTCCATTTATACGCCTATAATTACACCACCATCAATCGAAAGAAAGGGCGATATTTTAATTCTGCAAATGGGCAACAATGGTGGATATCTGGGCGACTATGATGTGCTGATAGCACAGTATGATGCAATGATTGAATATAATCAGTGTAAATATTATATAATTGTTGGAGATACGGATTACACTGCGGCTTATAGAGCAGATTGGGAAAATGCATTAAAGTTGGCTTATGGGGATCATTTCTTAAATATGAGACAATATCTAGTGGATTTTGCAAATGATGGATGGTTAAAGGCATTCGAAATCCCTGAAAGCCTTGATGATTTCATTCAGCTTGAGAACGGGGAAGTGCCTTATTCATTAAAAGTTTGGGATGAATCGCATTTGAACTCTTATGGATATTGGATTGAGGGTAATGCAATATATGATAAGGGCTGTGAACTTGGATATTGGGGATATTAAGAAGAATATTAATTTCTAACAGGCGGCAAGAAAGTTTCGTCTGGTTCATACAAATCAACATCTTCATAGTGCCACCACTCATTTGAATATCCTTTAAAACCGCAATTTGTCATAATGGTTTCTAGTAATATTGCATGATCAGCTTGCTCTAAAGAAACATCTGAATAGTCACGATTTGCTTTTGCTGTAAAATCGTCAAAAGCAGTTGGCATAGTTACTTCAGTGCCATCTAATTTAACGATTGTAATATCGACAGTGTTTCCAATATTATGACTTGTATATCCATTCTTGGGATTTGCTACATAGTTCCCATTTGGATATGCGTTCCATAAGGCAACTTGTGCTTCAAATGGACGAAATGCATCCCATATTTTAATGGTATATCCCTGATTTAATAATTGTTGTTGGGCATTTTGCAACTTTAATGTGGTGCCATAGCGTAAATATGCATCCGTAAAATTATAAATGATACAACCAGTAAAGTTATCTAAAGTAGAATATTTCAAATCGATTACAGCATTTGGAATATAATCTATGATTTTCACAAAATCCGAATTCTTATGAGTGATTATTTCTTTAGCACTATCTGTAGTAAATTCTTGAATGTTTACCGTTGCACCACTAGTTATATTTGGGGTATTTGGTATCGTTTCACAAAGACTAGTTTCTTTATTTTTTGAATCCAATTTTGTACAAGCAGTTATTGAAAATGATAATAATAAGATACACATATATAGTATAATTTTTTTTGACATTTCCCCTCCTAGCTAATTTCTATAAATTAAGTGTATTATACAATAAGAAAAAATGAAATGCAAAGAGGAAACATTGAAATGCATAGAGAAAATAATGAATGCAAGGAAGAACCATTGTTGAAATAGGGTGTTTGGTGTATAATTATAAATAGCAATATACTAAAAGTAGAGGTAGGTAAAATAAGCATGGGAGCCAGTTTGAATGTAGGCAATTTGAATCAACTTAAAGCAGGTTCTGTGATATATAAACAAGGCGAGATTGTAGATACTATTTGTGTGATTTTAGAGGGTAGAGTGATCGCATACAATCAAGGAATTAAAACAATCATGAGCGTAGGAAGCTTTATTGGTATAAGCGATATTTGTGAAAAGGTATATATAACTAACTATATTGCTTATGAAAATATAACGCTTTATGCATTTCAAATAAATGATAAAAAAGATATTAAGAAAATCATGAATTTTAATAAGGACTACAGTGGCTTGATGGTTTGCAATCTTAATAAGTATATTACAGATTTGAGTCGTATTACTACAGCACTAACAACTATAGTTGATGAAACATATCGGTTTATACATGAATTACATCAGGAATTCATTGACATATGCAGCATGAATGGACATGTTTCCACTATTTTTAGTCAAAACAATGAAATTGTGAAATATGAGAGTGCATATATTTTTGATAGTCATGATTTAAAATATTATGAGGAGTGTTTACAATTACCTGAAGATATTCAAAAGACATATTTTTCATGCAATTCAAATCTTTCGTATTTACATGTTGTGAAACAGTCTGAATTAATTAATAAATTAATTAAAGAAAGTATTCATATGGCAACATATATAAAAGAAATTTTTGAAATCATATTTAGTGATAAAGAGGAGTGCATTTTCAAGGAACTTTCAAAGATTGCATTAGATATCAAAAATGCTGGTGGTAGTAATGATGATCTAATTGTTTTGCTTAGTAGAATGATTACAAAGATAAATATAACCGACAGGTTATTATCTGAAAAGTCAGGTTGTAAACTTAAATATGATAAAAAAATAATGGAAGGTATATATTCATCAGTCATTTCAGGAACGAATGAAGATGGAGAAAGCAAAGAAGCTGAGATAAATTTATCAAACAGTTCAGCAGAAACTGCCATTAATGAGCTAAGAAATTCCTTAGAACAGATATTAACTTATGCCGAAATTGAAGAAGAAGAAAAAGATGAAATAAAGCAACTTATCGTAGCATTTAGTGAGCTAAAAGATAAGACATCTATCAGTGAAAATGTACGTATTATAAGAAAGAAAATAAATGAGACATTTTATGAATTGTATTTAAAAGTATATTTAAAAACTTGTCAGCAAGAAGTGTTAAGTAGAGTCATCGAGTTATTTCTAAACTATGGCTTTGTGGAAGAGACTCTTTTGACAACTGCTCAGTGCGTGGAGCTGTACTATCTTAAGGATGAAAATGAAAAACAGGGTAATTGTTGCGTATATACTTTTAAAGAGTGGCTTGATGAGATATATGCAGGCAGAAAAGAACCTTCAAAAAATGAATTTGACCTTGAGTATAATGAAAACTTAAGAGAAATAAAAAAATACAATCAAATGTCAGCTGCTGAAGAAAACGATTATTTAACAAATCCAATAAAAAAAGTTGGATATGAAATCAAAAATATCTTTCGATACAATAACAGGCTGGTGAATGGACAAGTTAGTATATTTGTACCAATTCTACATGAAGGAATCATTATCAAAACAATGAGTAAAATGCTCAATACAAGAAATAAAATCAATCTAGAAATAGATCATTTGGTATCAATCGATTATTCCGCGTTTTATAGAGAAGTTCTATTCTATGATGCGTCAAGAGGAATACCGAAAGAGTATATCGTAAAACAGGCATTTCCAGACGTCATATTACTGCCAACTGTTGGATGCAATAGTGTTATGTGGCAGGAAATAGAAGGCAGAAAAAGAGATACTAGTGGCAGATTTTTATTTCCTATATTTGGGGAAACAGATTTGTTTGATATGCTTGTGAAAGCAATCGGCAGATTTCGATTTGAGTTGTGTAGGACAATTGAAGGTATCTCATGGAACGATGTAAGAGAAAAGTCTCTAACTTCAGACTATTCAGATTACATTCAATCATACAGTAAAAATAGAGATTTATCTGAGGAACAGAAAATAAAAATCAAGCATCAGGTACAAAGAGGAAGAAGTAACGTTAGAGAAATATTTGTATCAGATTATATTACTTGGATACAAAATGAGTCACAAGGGTATTTAAGGCTGAACAAAATCGCAAGGACAATCTTAGCTACCTATTGTCCATTGGCAAAGGAATTAAGAGAGCGCAATTCGAAGCAACCTCTATTTGAAGAAGCGATGGCTAGATATATAAGAGATAAGCAAAAGAAGTTTCGGGAATGTAGTATGAGTATTAAGAAACTAGAGAAAGAACATATTGAGATTCCGGTGGAACTGGAAGAGACGTTGAAGTTTTATGGGGAATTATAGTAGGTTGATTGATTCTGACCTAAAAGTAGTAATCTGCAGGGGGAGTTTCAATGCTGAGATTTGCAATATGTGATGACGAAAAAACATTTAGAGAAGTTGAAACAGAGACTATAAGCAGAATAATGAAACAGAAATATGAGCATGTATCATATGGAATTATTCAATATCATTGCGGGAATGATTTGATCAAGGATTATGTTAATAATAAGTTTGATGTAATTTTTCTCGATATAGAATTGGGAGAGGAAAATGGCTTTGATGTTGCATCCAGTCTGACAAAAATCCGAAATGATACGAACATCGTTTTTGTAACCACCTATGAAAATCTGGTATTCGATTCATTTGTATTTAGACCATTAGGCTTCGTTAGAAAACGAGCTTTCGAAAATGAATTTGAACAGGTAATGTTTCGAATGGTCCAATATTTCGTAGATAGTAACCAGATGATTATATTTGGAATGGGAAAAGAGAAGTATGAATTTTTGTTAGATGAGATAAGAACGGTATGTTCTTACAAGCATGATATCATTGTGAGCAGTGAAAACGATGATGTTACGATACGTGATCAGTTATTAAAATATGAAAATGAATTATTAAAAAAGTCATTTGTGATTGCAAGCAGAGGTTATATGATCAATCTGAAATATGTAAGGGAAATTGATGGAAAAACACTATATTTATTTAATGATAAATTTGTTGAAATAAGCAGAAGCCGACTGAAAGAAGTGAAAGATGGTTTCAGAGACTATCAGCTTAAATATGCAAAAGGGAGAATAAAAATAAATGGGCTCAATGATACCTTACCTGTTTCTGATACTGAGTAATGTTTGTATTGGAATGCTTATTATATATTGTATGAATGAAATATTTGTAGGACAATTAACAAAAAAACTATATACAGTATTTCTGGAAATAATTGCGATCATTGGGATATCAGCGATATACATAATAACCTTTAAAAGTGGATTTGTAGAAATGATTATTCTACAGTCGCTCACCGTGATCATATACATTAGTATATTTTATGAAGAATTAATGCTGAAAAAGATAACAGAAGCATTGGTGCTGATCAGTCTATTACTTACTGCATTGAGTGCACTTGATAATCATGGAGATGTAATTTCGAATTTGGCTGGAAAGGAAGCAGAGATGTGGAGCCTTTCTGCAGTGTTTTTGCTTGTTCTATTATCAGTTGCCATACGTAGAAGATATGAAATCAACCTAAATGATAGTGAATTGACAGTAGTGTTAGTCAGCATAATAGTTGTTATATTTATTTCTATAAGTAAAAGCGTCACGGTGGTAATTAATGAAATAGATAGAAGTTTTGGTTTTATCCTGTGTTTGCTATTTATTATGATTGCATTTCAAGCAGTCGTTGGAAGCATCTGCACTACATATCAGAAAAAAGTTGATAAATGGTTTTTGAATTTATCTTATGAGCAAAATATATCTGAAGTAGATAGAATACAGCATATGTACGATGAGGCAAGAAAACTTCGCCACGACATAAAACACTGTATTGTATCTGCCAATTATCACATAGACCACGAAGAATATAGCGAAGCGAAACAATTCCTAAACAACCTTATAGAAGAAAAAGTGGATGCAATGGGGTATGTTAAGTATTGCAACAACAGAGTGCTTAATTATATGATTAATGACAAATTTGAAAAATGCAAAAGGAACGATATTGAGACGAAATGCATTGTAAATGGAGAAATTAACACTATTTCTGACCTAGATATGAGTATCCTTTTGGGAAATCTTTTAGATAATGCAATCGAAGCTGCAATACAGGCAAATCCTGCTAGTGTGAATTTGGAGCTATATGTAGATGATAATATTAATATCATAATTGAGAATTCGATTAAAGGTACAATGATAAATAGTAAAGATGCATTTGTAACGACCAAACAAGATAAGAAAAAACACGGATTTGGAATGCAGAGTATAAGAGATATAGTAAAGAAATATAATGGAACAATTCATTATGTGGAGGAGAATAACAGAATGGTTTGTAGGGTGGTAATTCATAAATAATAATAGCATAAGATTTTTTTGCTTTTCAACTTCGCATTTTATATTCAACCGTTAACTTGTTTTGCTTTTTACTTGTTAAATTGACAGTTCGTGCCAAAAAACTACAGTTCGTGCCAAAGGTATTGAAATATAATAAAATAGGATTATTATTAATTTATAGTTTTGCAACTTAATAAATAATAATTAGAGGTATAGTATGCGAAGGAAAATTAATGTAAAAAGATTCATTTTACTACCTATCTAAATAAAATAGGTCATAGATATAGTCTATGGCCTATTTATTTTAGGGAAATCAACTATTAAAATAGAAAGATTAATATTAGTAATCACAGTATGCAGAAAATGAGTATATCAAAGTTAGAATTAAATTTAGAATTTAATTGAATATGAAAATTTAAATAGAAACATTTATGAGTCTTTAATATTTGTGGCATTTGTAGAATAAAAAGATGGAGCCGAGTGATGAAAATAGTAAAACGGTCAATTGCGTCTATAAGTATTATTGCACTAATTATAAGTGCTGCATTAGGAATTCAAAAAGGCCTGTTTGATGAATTCTTTAATCAGCTTAAAAACAACGACGTAGCATCAGAAGCTGGTGAGCTTACAACATATAATTCTGCAGAAGCTCAAACGAAAACTGCTTCAGATACAGGACAAAATGCGGCCGCAAATGCACCGAAATTGGCAACATTTGATGAATCTCTTTTTTATGATTTAGGTGAAGATATATATTGTAACTATGGCCCGTCAGTTGAAAAAGGTGAAATTATGGTTAATGTAAAGAGTGCTTTTATAAGTGACGAACTAGATCCTGAGTCGTTAAAATTTTTGGACGATCCTGAATATTTTTCGCGTAGGTTAGAAATGGCTCCAGATACCTATCCTAATGGTTATTATATTGTGTCAGTGGAAATCCAATTTACAAATATTGGTACAACGAAGACATCATGGAGCACTGGAAATTGTTATTTATATACTTTTGATAGAAATGGAAAAGTTGATATAAATAAAAGATGGATGGCAACATTTCAAGATGGAAAAATAAGTGGAGGTGGAGTATTTAAAAAGGGTGAAATTTTTCTTCAGCCAGGCGAAACAGCGTTATGTAAATGGACTGATTTGATACGTAAGGAGGCAATTGATAACCTTAAAGATAGAAAGGAACAGTTATATTTTACTCCTTCAAATATGTATTACCGTTCATGGCATGCTTCAAATGGAACTGGCAGATTAGCTTTCGTAGAATTACCTTTGGAAGTTAACTGATTTTAGAAATACTAAATTAAACAAGCAATTATGAATACATCCTTATGCATACTGCATATTTATGATGACGGAGGTTAAAATGGACTGAAATGATAGGCAAAGAAGTCATTTAGAATGTAAAAGATAGAAATGAACAGATATATTTTAGTATTTCAGATATGTATTTCCTGACATGGAGGCCTTCTTATGGGGCAGGAAGATTGGCATTTGTTGAGTTGAAATTGGAGGATAACTGAATTTTAAAATACTAATGTTATATGAAAAATATATATTATTGACCGCACTAAAGATAAAAATGAACAGATTTATTTTGAACCGTTCAATTTTTATTTCCTTATTGGGAATGTTCATATGGCCCGACTAGATTAGCTATTGTAGAAATAAATTTTGGAGGTTACTAATTTTGATAGCCCTAATAGTTGTGTGGTATTTGTTAAATATAAAGGTGGAATGAATGATGAAAATAGTAAAGCGAATAATTGCAGCCACAAGCATCATTGCATTAATTGTATGTACTGTGTTGGGTATTCAAGAAGGTCTCTTTGATGAAATGTTTAATCAATTGAAAAACATGAGAAATACAACTTCGGAAGTGAACGAGTTTACAACATATAATGCATCTGAATCGCAAACGGTGACTACTTCAGATACAGGACAAAATGCAATTGCGAATGCGCCAAGATTAGCAACCTTTGATAAATCCCTTTTTTATAATTTTGGGGAAGATATTTATTTTAACTATCTACCATCAATGGAAACAGGTGAAGTATTGGTTAATGTTAAGCGTGTTTCAATAAATACTGAATTGGAGGCAACTAATTTAGATTATTTATATGATCCGGATGTTTTCTCAAGGTATTTAAATAAACCGTCAAGTATATATTCGAGTGGATATTATATGGTGTCAGTAGAAATTCAATTTACAAACATTGGCATAACAAAGACATCATGGGGAGTGGGGAATTGCAGTATACATATATTTGATAAAAATGGACAAGCAGATACAAGCAAAGGAAGTGGAATAATATATAATGATGGAAAGATAAGTGGGGATGGATTATTTAAAAATGGTGAAATTCACCTTCAGGCAGGTGAAACAGCTTTGTGCAAATGGACTGGTATGCTACCTAAATATATCATTGACGGTGCTAAAGATAAAAATGAACAGATATATTTTGTGCCTTCAAATATGTATTTTCGCTATTGGACGTCTTCCTATGGAGCAGGCAGATTAGCTTTTGTAGAATTAAACTTTGGAGGTTAACTAATTTTGAAAACACTAATAAAAATTGAATTGGAACGAGCATTTAAAAATAAGATATTTTTAATATCAGTTTTAATCGGTATCGCAATTGTTGCATATCATGTGTTTGCATATGTTGTGCCGCAGAGAGTTACAGCAATACCATTTTATTTGAATGTTTATAAGACGAGCCCGCTTAAAGTTGATAGGCTTCCGGGCGTATATTCAGAATGGATTGCAATGAATCAGAATGCTGCAAGGGAAATATTATTTGTAATACTTCCACTGATAGCAGCAGTGCCTTATGGAATATCATTGTTTTTAGATGAAAAGAATAATTATATAAATAATATAGCAGTCCGAACCAAAAAAAGAAATTATTACATTGCGAAAGCCATAGCGTTGTTTTTGTCAGGAGGAGCAATAGCAGCATTGCCATTAGTTGTGTCGTTTTTAGCAAATGCAGTAATTCTGCCATTTGACACGCCAGCATCCTATACTAGCGCATACATGATTTTTGCAACAACTGTTTTTGGGGATGTCTTTTTTAGCAATCCGTTATTATACATAACTATATATATTCTATGGGTATTTGTCGGGTTTGGTCTGTTAAATGTATTCTGCTTCGTGGCAGTGTATATAATGGAAAATAGATTTGCGGTATTAATGGCACCGTTTATTATATATTTCACATCATATGTAATTCTAAATATTGCTGGAATTAAAATTGCTGTGCCATGGTCATATCTTCAGATGAACAGACTTAATTCAGATAACGTATGGCAAGCATGCATTGAGGTAAGCGTATTTATTGCGGTCATCTGTCTTGCAATTGGCATTAGGTGCTCGAAAAACAAGGATATACTATAAGCTGAGGAAAGGGATAAATATATGAAAACAGGAATAAAAACAAGTAAAAAAATGATATGCATTCTTTTGATTAGCATTATAGTAATCGCATGCGGTATCTATATTACAAGTGTTGTCTATGTAAATCATAAGTTCCAAAAAGTCGGCAGAGAAGTTCATCAGGTAAATGAACAGTTTGAATGGCATAACTTTAATGTAACAGTAAATAAATATGAATTAATGACTGCGGATGAGATCAATAAGCGTTGGAGTAGTGCTACAATTGCAGGAGGCTCACTTGGAGACAATGATACAATTATGGTTGCAGAAATACAGGTAGAATATACAGGAGAGGATAGCACAGCTTCTTTTCCAATTACAAAAGTATGCGGTCAGTCAGGGGCATGGAGCAATGCCTCAGAGTATACACTTTTAAATAGTATTAATGACGGATTTAAATGTAAAAAAGGTGAAACACCCACTTTTTACACTGCCATAGATGTAAAACAGATTATGTTTTCCAAGACTGCCTGGAAAACTTACGCCAATAGAGATTATGAACTTGTATTCTCAACATACCCGAATATTGTAAGTGTGGAGTTAAATTAAATGGATAAACATTATAATAGTATATCAAAATATAATATTAAAATCACATGGATAGTGGTAGCAATTCTAGGCGCAGTTGCATTTGTTTTGAATATTCGTTTCTTGTCAAGAGCGACTGCAGTATCCTGCATTCTTGATGGTGTTAGGATTAATATGTATATGGCAAACAGTATCATATTATTCATAATCATATCATTTTGGCATATGCATATTGCAAAAGACGATTTTGCATCTCTCATAGTTGTAAGATATCATAATAGGGCAGAAATATGGTTGAAACAATGCAAAAGAATTGCGGCTTCATGTGCAATGTTTTCACTATACATAGAAATGATTGGAGTCATTAGCGGGATTCAATATAGTGACGATTTACTGAATTGGGACAAGACAAACAGCTATTTCTCAATTGTTACACAAATGACGTCGGAGGTGAAAAGTTGGCAGGTGCTGATAGGGTCATTTGTAAATGTGTGGCTCGCTATGACAGTTGTAATTATGATCGTTATAGGAAGCTATTGGTTATTTAATACGTATATTTGGGGGATGTGCTTGCTAGTAGCAACATCATTTACGGATAGTTGGACAAGTTTACCACCATTTTTCTTGAAGAGGTTTATAGTAAGCAGCAAAGATTGGTGTAGCCCCGAAATTGTAGTGATAAAGATAATTTGCTTGATAGTAATTGCAATACTTATTGTAATGATAGGCTGCTTCATTTCACGCAGAAAGGAATTCATTGGGAATAATGCAGAAAGAAAGTAAAGGATTTGGAACTGTTTTCATCCAAGATATGAAAAGAGGTATGAGGCAAAATAGGATAAAATATTTAGTTATATTATTTTTTACAATTGCTTGCTGCTGCATCATGTATAGAATTTGCCATGGAAAAATAGGCAGAGGGCTTATTGCAGGTATGCCGAATTTTATGGATTATTTACTCTATATTATGCAAGGTTGTTCTGAATTTAAAGCAAGTGGAAACACTGTATTTAATATCCCACCTACATGGATATTCGTGCAGATGATGGCATCATTTCTGGTATTTAGCTATGTAGTCAAAGATCTGGACAAGCAAGGAATGATTATGCTGATTAAGTCAGCGGACAGAACGAAATGGTGGCTGAGCAAATGTATCTGGAACATAGCTACAATCGTTGTAATGTATCTCGTGATTTGGTGTGGCGTTCTAATTGTTGCAGTAAGCACTAATAAAATGGGATTTTTAATTACCAAGGATATTTGCAGGGAAGTATTAGACATGACATTTACACAGGAAGGAATTCAGTATTCACTAATTGTAATGTTTATGCCATTGATTATGAGCCTTGGAATATCTTTGATGCAAATGGCATTATCACTTGTCATAGGGCCTATATTTTCATTTACATTTGTATTAGCAGTGGATATTCTTTCTGTGTATTTTTTAAGTCCCTTCTTAATTGGAAATTATTCAATCATGATGAGAAGTGATTATATCATTAGCAATGGGGTGAATTCTCTTGTAGGGGCATTAATTTCTATCGTTTTGGGGTTAGCTGGGGTAATGTTAGGCAATTTCTATTTTAAGAAATACGATATTTTAAATAAAATGTAAGCGCAGAAATGAGGAATATTATGAAAGTAAAAATTGATAATTTAAGTAAAAATATCAAAAGAGCACCTATACTTGTTGATATGAATCTGGAATTGGAAGGCGGTAAGATATACGGATTTAAGGGAAAAAACGGATCTGGTAAGACAATGCTTATGCGTGCAATTTGTGGATTGATTATACCTACAAGTGGAACAATCGAAATTAATGGTGAAAAATTGGGGAAAGATATATCATTTCCCAGAAGTATTGGTGTATTGATCGAAAATCCATCCTTTATTTCCAACTATACTGGTTTGAAAAATCTTCAGGTATTGGCTTCCATACAGAAAAAGATTGGAGATGAGGATATTAAGAAATCATTGGAAGATGTAGGACTTGACCCTAATGATAAACGTACTTATAAAAAATACTCTCTAGGCATGAAACAAAGACTTGGGATTGCAGCTGCCATCATGGAAAAGCCGGAAATCGTTATTTTAGATGAGCCTATTAACGCCTTAGATGAATCAGGTGCAGAACTAGTGAGAGGGATTTTGTGGAAACTTAGAGATGGTGGTTCAGCCATTATCTTGGCTTGCCATGATGCAGAAGAATTAAAATTCCTTTCAGATGAGATATATACAATTAGTGAAGGCAAAATCGTAGGACATGATATTGTCGCAAAAGAGACGGCAAGTTAAAATAGCTAGAACATTTATAATTGTCAAATGAAAATAATATTAAAGAAATAAAAAGCAGATAATAGAACAAAGTGGTCCCAAGCAAATGAATATACGCTTGAGACCACTTCTTGTTTTTACATTTGCAAAATAAATTATTGAAGGTTGTTATTTTCTTGATCATGGTCCAAATTGTAATAATAACGTTCCTTTTCTTCCTTGCAAGAAAAGGTGTCGTTTTGTAATTTATTTAAACCATACATGAAGTCGGGTGGAACAAAACCAAAAGTTTCATCACTTTGAGGAACACCTGTTGCATTTCGACTGTCCATATTAACACCTCCCAAATTTATTATGCACACTAAATTAAAAAATATTATAAACATTGAAATTGATGCATGCACGGTGTATTCTATATTGAGTAGAAATAGAAATCGTTATAGATTAAAAGGTTATAGGTTACCTTTAGCAACCTAAATTTTATTGTATAAGGAATACGTAGGAAAAAATGAATAATATAATTTTAATCGGTATGCCAGGAGCAGGGAAAAGTACAGTTGGAGTTGTTTTAGCCAAAGTTTTAGGATATAAGTTTTTGGATTCTGATTTGGTTATTCAGGAAAAAGAAGAGAAACTGCTATCACAGCTCATTGAAGAATATGGTGATGCTGGATTTATAAAAATCGAAAATGATGTTAATAAAAGTATAGAGGTTGACCATACTGTAATAGCAACAGGTGGAAGCGCAGTTTATGGAACTGAGGCGATGGAACATTTTAGAAGGATAGGCACAGTTATATACCTTGAGGTCCCTTACAAGGAGATTGAGAATCGTGTAGGCAGTCTTAAGGACAGAGGTGTTGTGTCCAATGGTAAAACGAAGATTGAAGACATATATTCAGACAGAATTGCACTATACGAAACATATGCGCATGTAATTATTAAAGAATGGGATATACCAATTAGGGAAACAATCGAGAAAATTCTGGGTTGTAAAGAGCTTGAGAATAGGCTATAATGAGAAAAATTGTCAATTTAAAGTCGTTATATGTGTTTATTTTGAATTTGAAAGTGAATAATTAGAAAAACGTATTGCAGGAGGATTTATAGATGGAATTGGAAACTACTTCAAAGAATTTTATAGAGCAGATTATTGATAAGGATATCGAGGAAGGACATTGCGAGGTTGTAAAGACTCGTTTTCCACCAGAACCGAATGGATATCTTCATATAGGACATGCGAAGTCAATTTTACTTAACTATGGACTAGCTGTCAAATATAATGGACAGTTCAACATGAGATTTGATGACACGAATCCTACAAAGGAAAAAGAAGAATTTGTTGATTCTATCTTAACTGATATTTCCTGGCTTGGAGCAAAGTGGGAAGGACCAGTATTGTTTGCTTCTGACTATTTTCCTAAGATGTATGAAGCTGCAGTTACACTTATTAAAAAAGGAAAAGCTTATGTATGTGATTTAACAGCAAGTCAGATGAGAGAATATAGAGGAACACTTACAGAACCAGGAATGGACAGCCCCTATAGAAATCGTTCAATAGAAGAAAATCTTGAACTTTTTGAAAATATGAAAGATGGCAAATTCCCTGATGGAGAAAAAGTGCTTAGAGCAAAGATTGATATGTCTTCACCTAATATTAATATGCGTGATCCAATTATCTATAGAGTTGCCCATATAACACATCACAGAACAGGGGATGCTTGGTGCATCTATCCAATGTATGATTTCGCACATCCAATTGAAGATGCGATTGAAGGAATTACACATTCTATTTGTACTTTGGAATTTGAAGATCACAGACCATTATATGACTGGGTAGTAAGAGAATTAGAATATGAGAATCCACCGAAACAAATTGAATTTGCGAAGCTATATTTAACAAATGTTGTTACCGGTAAAAGATATATTAAAAAACTCGTTGAAGAGGGTATTGTTGACGGATGGGATGATCCAAGACTTGTATCACTTAGTGCACTTAGAAGAAGAGGATTTACACCAGAGTCAATTAAGATGTTTGTTGAATTAGTTGGTGTTACGAAAAGCCAAGGTTCTGTTGAATACCCAATGCTTGAATATTGCATTCGTGAAGATTTGAAATTAAAATCAAATAGAATGATGGCAGTTCTTGATCCAATCAAGTTAATCATTGATAATTATCCAGAAGGTCAAGTAGAATATTTTGATGTTTTGAATAATCAGGAAAATGAAGAACTTGGTTCAAGAAAAGTACCATTTAGTAAAGAGTTATATATTGAAAGAGATGATTTCATGGAAGAGCCACCTAAGAAATATTTCAGATTATTTCCAGGTAATGAAGTGAGGCTTATGAATGCATATTTTGTAAAGTGTGAAAGTTTTATAAAAGATGAGAATGGTAATGTCACAGAGGTTCATTGCACTTATGATCCAGCAACGAAGAATGGTCTTAACTTTACGGAAAGAAAAGTAAAAGGTACCATTCATTGGTTATCAGCGGGGCAAGCACTAAAAGCTGAAGTAAGATTATATGAAAATATTATTGATGAAGAAAAAGGTGTATATAACGATGATGGGTCAATCAACATTAATCCGAACTCGGTAACAATATTAAAAGATTGTTTTGTTGAACCTGATTTTGCGAAAGCCAAGAGCGAAGAAAAATTCCAGTTTGTAAGAAATGGTTATTTTTGTGTTGATTCTAAAGATTCAAAACCAGAAAGCCTTGTTTTTAACAGAATTGTTTCACTAAAGAGCTCCTTTAAAATAAATTAGTAATTCAGGAAGGAATATCAGCAAATGGATAATTTATTATTTGGATTAGAAGAACTAGGAATAACGAAAACGAATGGCGTTGATATTTTTGGGGAAGAAAAAGGGGATAGTCGTCTAAAAACGAAGATAGAAGAATCGACTGTATCTGAACAAAAAGAATCTGATTTCTTGTTTGAAAAAACGATGACATGCCCAGTATGCGATAAGTCCTTCAAGACCAAACAAGTTAAGATAGGAAAACCTCGGTTTATTGGTACAGATAGTGATTTACGCCCTCGTTATGAAGGCGTGGATACTGTTAAATACGATGCGGTTGTATGTCTTCACTGTGGTTATGCTGAACTCATGAGAAATTTTAATAGTATATCTTCAAGACAAATCAAAGATGTTAAAGAAAACATCTGCAACACCTTTAAAGGAATCACCAATGAACTTGGAGAATATTCTTACCCTGCTGCTTTACAAAGATATAAATTGGCACTTTACAATGGTGTAGTTAAACATTCAAAGTTAAGCGAAAGAGCTTTTATATGTTTGAAAATCGCATGGCTATATCGTGCCCAAATTGAATCACTATCAAAAGATACGGAAGATTATGCGAAAGTAGCAAGAGAATATGCAATCAATGAATTAATGTTTACGAAGAATGCATATGAAGGATTTTTCAAAGCAATTGAGAAAGAGATGCCTCCTATCTGTGGTATGGATGAGACAACCGTGAATTATATGTTGTCTGATTTAGCAAGAAGGTGCCAGGATTATGAAAATGCAGAAAAATTTGCTTTTGCAGTATTAAGTTCGAGATCAGCATCTGCTAAAATAAAAGAAAAAACAAGAGCTGAACTAGAAATCATTAAAAAAGAAAAAGCAAGTAGTAATAAATAATATTTAAATCTACTTGAATTTATGAATTGGAGTAAGTGTGAAAGAAAAATTGAAACCATTTGTCAAAAGAAAGTTGCAATCTGAATTACTGCAAATTGCATTAATTGGAATTATATTGAATTTGATAATTGAATGTTTAAGCAGAAGAAGTTTGATGGGAGTATTAACACCATTTACGAATCCTATTATATTTATTTATAATGCATTTATAATTATGACTACACTTTCTTTGGCACTGTTAATTAAAAAAAAGATATTTACATATACACTAGTTAGCGTATTGTGGTTAGCTTGTGGAATTACTGATTTTGTTGTTTTAGCAGCAAGAAAGACTCCGTTTACTGCAATGGATTTGTATCTGATTAAGGATGCGATTAAGATTATTCCAATATATATGAACACTTTTCAAATTGGAGCGACTATTTTGGGGATTGTTTTGGTGATTGTGGCTCTTGTTATTTGGTGGTTCAAGTCACCGATATATAAAGGTAAGATGAATTATTTTAGAAGTGCTGCAAAGTTTGGAATTATGGCTGCGGGCTTAACCTTGGCAACGAATGCTTTACTTTTAAATAGTATGTTGGAAGATAATTTTGGAAATTTAGGAAATGCATATAAACAATATGGATTTGCTTATTGTTTTTCATGTAGTGTACTTAGTAGAGGCATTAGTAAACCAGATAATTATAGTGTTGAAAGTATACAGCAGTTAAAAGCGCAGATTGAGAGTAATAGTACTGAAAAAGAAAATGAGCAACCTAACATTATATTTTTACAGTTAGAGTCATTTATGGATCCTAACCTAATTAAGGGAGTTACTTTTTCCGAAAATCCAGTACCTAACTTTGAAGAATTAATTAAAAATTACTCTTGTGGATATTTATGGGTTCCTTGCGTTGGCGCAGGGACAGCGAATACTGAATTCGAAGTTCAGACAGGAATGAATATTGATGATTTTGGACCTGGCGAATATCCTTATAGAACGGTAATGCAAAGTACTGCTTGTGAATCAACAGCATACAATCTCAAAAAACTTGGATACACGGCTGAAGCAATTCATAATAATGATGCAACTTTTTATGATAGATATAAAGTGTTCGCTAATCTGGGATATGATACATTTACTTCTATTGAATTTATGAATGTTACTGAAAAGACACCAACTGGATGGGCTAAGGATAAGATTCTTACTAGTCAGATTACGCAGGCATTGGATTCGACCCAAACGAAAGATTATGTATATTCAATTTCTGTGCAAGGACATGGGGATTACCCAAGTACCTTTCCAGCCGGCTTCACCCCTAAAATTACTGCACAAGGATTCTTTGATCTTGATGCAACACAAGCTTTTGATTATTACATCAATCAATTAAATGAAATGGATACATTTATTAAAGAACTCACTGACGAATTAAGCAAAAGAGATGAAAAAACAATACTAGTGCTGTATGGTGATCATTTGCCAGGATTCTCATTTGAAAATGAAAATCTAAAAAATGCAGATATCTATCAAACACAGTATGTTATATGGGATAATTATGGTTTGCCAGGAAGAGATTTGAGCTTACAAGCTTACCAATTGTCAGCTCATGTACTTGATAAGATTGGTATTACAGAAGGTATTGTAACAAAGTTTCATCAAAAACAAATGGGGACAGCAAATTATTTGAAAGATCTAAAATTGTTGGAATATGATTTGTTATATGGAGATTGTGATGCTTATAATGGTATTAATCCATTTAAACCAACAATATTGCAGATGGGTACTAACAAGATTTCAGTTGAGAAAGCTTATAATTATAAAGATTATTTTTGTATAGAAGGCTCTAATTTTAACGATTTTAGTGTTGTAATGGTAAATGGAAAAGAGTATAGCACAGAAGTAATTAATGGTGATTTATTAAAAGTAAAAGATTATAATTTAAAAGATTCAGATATAATATATATCATACAAAGAGGCGAAGATAAAATAGAACTTAGTAGGACAAAAGGGTTTTTATATAAAAAATCACCATAGCAGTATATGGCCTATTAATATTTTTGCAAAGGTTTAAATAAAGTCCTTGAAAAAAACCTTGGAATATGATAGAATTTATCAAATCGAGAAAGAGGACATAACTGCGCGTTTGTCTTTTTTTTTGAGTAATTTTAGGAAGTACAACAATCGAAAGGGAATAAAGGTGGAATTCATGAATGCTTATTTGATACTTGAAGATGGAACTGTATTTGAAGGGTCTAGTATAGGCTCAACCAGAGAAACTATCAGTGAAATCGTATTTAACACATCAATGACTGGGTATTTGGAGGTATTAACAGATCCATCTTATGCAGGTCAAGCTGTAACAATGACATATCCATTAATCGGAAATTACGGTATTTGCCATAAAGACATGGAGTCATTAAAAGCGTGGCCAGATGGATATATTGTAAGAGAACTTTCTAGAGTTCCTAGCAATTTCAGAAGTGATGACACAATTCAAAATTTCCTGAAAGATAATGATATTCCAGGTATCTGTGGAATAGATACAAGAGCCCTTACTAAGATACTTAGGGAAAAGGGAACGATGAACGGTATGATTACGACTGATGAGAATTATAGTTTGAATGAAGTTATTCCTAGAATAAAAGCGTTTAAGGCAACGAAGGTTGTTGAAAAAGTTACTTGTAAAGAAAAATCAGTTCTTTGCGGCGAAGGCAAGAAAGTTGCACTGATGGATTTCGGTGCTAAAAATAACATTGCACGTTCCCTTAACAAAAGAGGATGTGAGGTTACAACCTATCCGGCACGTACTAGTGCAGAGGAAATTCTGAAATCTAATCCAGATGGAATTATGCTTACAAATGGACCTGGAGATCCCAAAGAATGTGTTGAAATAATTGAAGAAATTAAGAAACTATATAATAGTAATGTCCCAATTTTTGCAATTTGCCTTGGACATCAACTTATGGCGCTTGCAACTGGAGCAGATACACATAAATTAAAATATGGACATAGAGGTGCAAATCACCCAGTCAAAGATTTACAAACTGGTAGAGTATACATCTCATCACAAAACCATGGTTACGTAGTAGATGAAGGTACATTGGATGCAAATGTTGTAATACCTGCATTCGTGAATGTTAACGATAAGACAAACGAAGGTCTTGAATATATTGGAAAGAACATTTTCACAGTTCAGTTCCATCCAGAAGCTTGTGCAGGTCCACAAGATACAGCATATTTATTTGACCGTTTCATAAATATGATGGAGGTGAAATAGCACATGCCAAAGAATAATAGTATTAAAAAAGTTTTAGTGATTGGATCTGGCCCAATTGTAATTGGTCAGGCAGCGGAGTTTGATTATGCAGGAACACAAGCTTGTCGTTCTCTGAAAGAAGAAGGAATTGAAGTCGTTTTGGTTAACTCTAATCCAGCTACAATTATGACGGATAGAGATATTGCTGATCAGGTATATATTGAACCACTTACAGCTCAGATGGTTGAGCAAATCATATTAAAAGAAAAGCCAGATAGCGTGTTACCTACACTTGGTGGACAGGCTGGACTTAATCTTGCAATGGAGATTGAGGAATCAGGCTTCTTTAAAAAACATGGCGTTAACTTAATAGGTACTACAGCACTTACAATTAAGAAGGCAGAAGATCGCCTGATGTTCAAGGAAACGATGGAAAAAATCGGTGAGCCTTGTGCACCATCACTTGTTGTTGAAAATGTTCAAGATGGTGTAGCATTTGCTGAAACAATTGGTTATCCAGTTGTTCTTCGACCTGCTTATACACTTGGTGGCAGTGGCGGTGGTATCGCTGAAACCGTTGAGGAATTAGAGGATATCCTTGCAAATGGACTTCGTCTAAGCCGTGTTGGTCAGGTTTTAGTTGAAAGATGTATTGCAGGCTGGAAAGAAATCGAATACGAAGTAATGAGAGATAGTAACGGAAACTGTATTACTGTATGTAATATGGAAAATCTTGATCCTGTTGGCGTTCATACAGGGGACAGTATTGTTGTCGCACCATCACAGACACTTTCCGATAAAGAATATCAGATGCTTAGAACTTCAGCGATTAATATCATAAATGAAATTGAAATCACTGGTGGATGTAATGTCCAATACGCACTTCACCCAACAAGTTTTGAGTATTGCGTAATTGAAGTGAATCCTAGAGTTAGCCGTTCTTCAGCACTAGCTTCCAAGGCAACTGGTTATCCAATCGCCAAGGTTGCAGCTAAGATTGCACTTGGATATACACTTGATGAAATTACAAATACAATTACAGGAAAGACTTATGCAAGTTTTGAGCCTGCACTAGATTATTGTGTAGTAAAGATTCCAAGACTTCCATTTGATAAGTTTATTACAGCAAAGAGAACGCTTACAACTCAAATGAAAGCAACCGGTGAAGTTATGAGTATCTGTACGAACTTTGAGGGCGCTCTCATGAAGGCAATCCGTTCACTTGAACAACATGTTGATAGCTTGATGTCGTATGATTTCACAGCTCTTTCAGAAGAAGCATTGAAAGAACAACTTGCAGTCATTGATGATAGAAGAATCTGGGTTGTTGCTGAGGCTTTAAGACGAGGTATGGATCCTGAAATCATGCATGAAATCACGAAAATTGATTTATGGTTTATAGACAAGCTTGCAATTATCGTTGAGATGGAAAAAACACTTAAAACACAGCCACTTACAAAAGAATTATTATATGAAGCGAAAAGAATTGAATTCCCAGACACTGTAATTGGTAATCTTACAGGTAAGACTGAGAAAGAGATTAAGACGCTTCGAAATGAATATAACATCAGAGCAGCATACAAGATGGTTGATACTTGCGCAGCCGAATTTGAAGCTTCCACACCTTATTACTATTCATGCTATGACGGAGAAAATGAAGCAGTTGAAACAAAGCCAGAAAAGAAAGTTTTAGTGCTTGGTTCAGGACCTATTCGTATTGGACAAGGAATTGAATTTGATTATTGTTCTGTACATTGTACTTGGGCATTTAAAAAAGAAGGCTACGAAACAATTATTATCAATAACAATCCTGAAACAGTAAGTACTGACTTTGATATTGCAGATAAGTTATATTTTGAGCCACTTACTCCAGAAGATGTTGAAAGCATTGTTGAAAGAGAGAAGCCAGATGGTGCAGTAGTACAGTTTGGTGGCCAAACTGCAATTAAGTTGACGGAAAGCTTAATGAAGATGGGCGTGCCTATATTTGGTACAGGCGCAGCAGACGTTGATGCAGCAGAAGATAGAGAATTATTTGATAAAATACTTGAAGAATGTGAAATTCCAAGACCTGCAGGTGGTACAGTATATACCTGCGAAGAAGCAATCAAAGTAGCGAATAGACTTGGATATCCAGTACTTGTTAGACCTTCTTATGTACTTGGTGGACAAGGTATGCAGATTGCTATTTCAGATGAAGATGTTACAGAATACATGGAAATTATCAATAGAATTCAGCAAGAGCATCCAATACTTGTAGATAAATATCTAGTAGGTAAAGAAGTTGAAGTGGATGCAGTATGTGATGGAGAAGATGTCCTCATACCAGGAATTATGGAGCATATCGAAAGAGCTGGTATCCATTCAGGAGATAGTATCTCCGTATATCCAGCACAGACCCTATCGATAAAAACAATAGATACAATCGTAGAATATACAAGAAGACTTGCAAAAGCACTTCATGTAAAGGGCCTTATTAATATTCAATTTATTGTAGCGAATGAAGAAGTATTCGTAATTGAAGTAAACCCTCGTTCAAGTCGTACGGTTCCTTACATTAGTAAAGTAACAGGTATTCCTATTGTAGAACTTGCAACAAGAGTTATCGTTGGAAATAAAATTAAGGATTTAGGTTATACACCTGGACTTCAAAAGAAATCAGATCACATCGCAATCAAGATGCCTGTATTCTCTTTTGAAAAAATAAGAGGCGCTGATATCAGCCTAGGGCCAGAAATGAAATCAACAGGCGAATGTCTTGGTATATCCAAAGACTTCAATGAAGCGCTATATAAAGCCTTTCAGGGAGCTGGAATTAACCTTCCAAAGTACAAACAGGTTATCATTACTGTTAAAGATGAAGACAAAGAAGATATTATTGAAATTGGAAGAAGATTTGAAGCGCTTGGATACAAGATATTTGCGACAAGAGGTACTGCGAAAGCCCTTAATGATGGTGGAGTAACTGCAATCAAAGTCAATAAAGCAGAGCAGGAAGCACCAACACTTCTTGATTTAATTCTTGAACACAAAATTGACCTTGTAATTGACACTCCTTCGAATGGTGTAGATAAAGCAAAGGACGGCTTTATTATTAGACGTTATGCAATTGAAACGGGAATTCACTGCTTAACAAGTCTTGATACAGTGAATGCATTGCTTACAAGTCTTGAGCATGCGCAGAACAATAAAACATTATCAATGGTTGATATTTCTAAACTATAAATATTACGAATTGAGGAATGCTTATAGTAGGAAGGATGAATTGCAAGCAAGCTTGCAATTCATCCTTTTTGGTTTAAGACGGTCACCTAAGGAGATAGCATAAGGCGATTACATCTGTAATTATCATTGCGATGCATAAAAAAATGTGATATTCTATAGAAAGTATGAATAAAGCGAATCAAAGATTCGCTTGCAAGAATGCTATGCACGCTGAAAGCTTTTGAAAGATACACAGAAATGAGGAGAATTATGAATCAGAAAAGAGCACAAGAATTAATAAAACATATGGTGGAAGACAAAGATAATGGTACGAATCTGATGAAGAATTTATCTTTATCAGATAGTATTTATTTAGAATCAGATATTTTAAATAATTGTATTCTTAAAGCAAATGAAATAGGGAAAGATACGGATGCTAATTATTTCGCACAAGTTATTGATAAGTTCCGTCCGGTTGTAATTGATAAGATTAAGAAGGCAGATAGATTATGGGTTGTATATTGCGATTCGACAGGTTATCCATATGAATTAGATAAAGACATGTTAGTATTGTTTGATTATGTCAACCACAAAGAAATTATAGAAAAACTTGAAAAGGCTGGATTTAAGATAACAATTATAGATGTTGATAGTCAAAAATTTAAGAATGAAGTAAGTCATATGTATAGAAATGGTTACAAATCAATTCGTTTTATAGATGGTAAATGTGAACCATTTGTAGTTGCACGTGAAGAATTATACTCATATCTAGAATTTTTTGATAAGAATTACATAACAAATCCAGCATTACAGCAAACAATGATTTCATTTTTTCAGGAATTTAGAAAGAAAGTTGATATTACTGCAAGAATTAATATGCTAGAGTCAAGACAAGAAAACATGATCAAAAATATTCAAAATGCAGAGTTTATGGTTCCTTGTACCAAAACTGAGACTGATGAAGAAGTTCAGATAATGCATCCTTTTATCGACCTTAGTGACAAAGTAGAATCTAAAGATGGGAAACCAGTAATTGCAATTCCTGCATTTACAGATGGCTTTGAATTAGACAAATGCTATATAGGAAAAAATGAAACAATGCTATTTAACTTTAAGGAATTAGTTGATCTAATAGAGGAATTAGATGCAAGTGGAATTATTATCAACTGCTTAGGAATTAGCTACTTTATGGGAAAAGAAGTTATAAGTAAGTTTATGCTGTAAAAAAATGGGCTGTTGCAAAAATAACTAATCTAGTAATTAGTTATTTTGCAACAGCCCATTCTTATATGATTCCTAAAATGGGAGCACGCACTCATTTTGATTTACATTGTTAGACATAAACTGTTTTACTGGTTTTTGAAGTTCAGCAGGGATATCTGCTTTGCGAAGCATAACAAGCATTTCACCTTTTTTGAACATCATATAGTAACCATACTTGTCATAGATAGTTGTGAAATCATTCCAGTGATATAGATATCGCAGGTCATATTCATTGATTTCAGCGAGGATACCATTTTCCATGAAAGTTATCTCACAAGGAGCAGTTTCTGACTGATCTCTATGTTTTAGATGATAATTCACAGCACTTCTAAATTGTGTATATATAAAAAATGGATAAACACAAAATATAATATATGCAATTATAAAAAATGGATTATAAAATCCCAAGAATAAAAACACAATACTTGTAAGAGCTGGAATAATTGAAATGATTGGTTCCAGTTTGTTTCTAAGAAATCTATTCCAAAACACTATTTTTTTATATTCAGCACCGCTTGCTTTTAGTATTGTTGTATAACGAATTACATCCATAAATGCCTCCAAAATATATTAATTAGTAAAATTACATATACTTACTTTAACATGATATTGGTGATTTCTCAATTAAAATATGAAAAATAATAATATTTATATCTATATCATGATTTTTATGTTCACAAATATACTAGATTAGGGTATAATGGCAATGTATATGTTATTTTATAAGTTTGATAAATTACTAAACATAAAATATAAATTTGAGGTGACGTTTTGACAGAGAATAGTAAGAAGGATGAAGTCCTCACTGATATAGTTCAGATGCTTGAATCAAATGAATCATTTACAGATATTGTAGAATTCATTTTTAGAAAGGCGGAAGAATATTTAAATACAACGAATGCTTGTTTACTACAAATCAATCCGAATGGAACATTGATTAGCACAATTGTTGATTATAAATCAAAAGTAGGTCGGAATTTGATGATTAATGACAGACCACTTTCTAAGTTTACAATATGCCGTAATGATGTTCTTATATTGAATGATATTTTGGTAGATGATAAATATAAAAAAATTATGGATATGTTAGGTGTAAAAACTTGCGTTACTGTACCAATAGTGATTAATGGTGTAATTGCAATGTATTTTGCTATCTTTGACAGCGAAAGAGCAATTGAGTGGGATAAGTTGCAGATTCAATTTATTAATGATATCTCGATTATAATTCAAAGCATTGCACAAAAAAAAATAACTGGTAATTCTTTGTTATCGTCCTACGAGGTGTTAAAAGAAATACTTAGTAATATTGGAAGTGGAATAATTGTATGTAACAAAGACAATGCAACAGTCCTTTTTGAAAATAGAATTGCACAGGAGTCACAAGAAATAAGACGTTCCATGAAAGCTGGAATTGAAGATTTTTTCGATGCGGATTTTGTTTACAATGGGAGAGCTACAGAATATTATGATTCAGAGTCTGGACTTTGGTTTGAAATCAAATTCGCTGATTTGACTTGGATTGACGGAAGCCGGGTTATAATATGCACAGCAATGGATATTACACAGAAAAAAAAGAATCAGCAAAAGATAGAATATCAAGCTCATAATGATTTCTTAACGGGGCTATACAATAGAATGAGATGTGAGAACGATTTGCAAAAAATAATCAAAAGTGCTATAAAGGAAAACGCAATTGGTGCTGTTTTGTTTATAGATTTAGACGATTTTAAGCATATCAATGACGGACTTGGTCATCAGTTTGGGGACATACTTTTACAGCAGATTGCAGCAGGGCTTCAAAGCATACCTGGACTTCGTGGAAATTGTTATAGAATGGGCGGTGATGAATTTATTATTATCATTTTGCCTGAGCTATACGAAAATATAGACAATATTATCATGCAGGTCACAACAATATTTAATAAACCTTGGTACCTCATGGAAACTGAATATTATTGTACTATGAGTATGGGAATTGTTGTGTTCCCATATAGTGGAACAGATGTGAATGAACTTATCAAAAAAGCAGATATCGCTATGTATGAAGCAAAGAAGAGCGGTAAGAACAGATATACTTATTATGATGAAGGTAATGACAGTAATTCCTCGAAGCGTCTTGATATCGAAAATAACATGAGATTAGCTGTTGCTTCAGAATGTACTGAATTTGTGGTTTACTATCAGCCAGTTGTTGATACATTTACTGGGGAGTGTGTTTCTTGTGAAGCACTTGTTAGATGGGACAGTAAAGCATTAGGTTTTATGGCACCTGGAGAGTTTATTCCGCTAGCGGAGTATCTGGGATTAATCACCTATATTGGAGATTATGTTTTAGAGGCGGCCTGCAAAAAATGCCGAGAATGGAATGAAAAAGGTCATCCAGATTTTAGAGTTAACATTAATCTTTCGGTTGTGCAATTGCTTCAGAAGAATGTTGTTGAAAATATAAGTCGAATGATTGATGTGACAGGAGTGAATCCTAAAAATATTGTTCTTGAGATTACAGAGACATTTGCAATTAATGATATGGAACGCGTCATGAAGATTATTAAAGGAATAAAAGCACTTGGCATTGGAATTGCGTTGGATGATTTTGGGACAGGCTACTCATCGCTAAATTACATCAAACAGCTACCACTTGATATTATCAAAGTAGATAAGACATTTATTGATGATATATTAGAAGATGATTATGCGCAAGCGTTCGTTAAATTGATTGTTGAATTATCTAAGACGATTGGTACAAAAATCTGTGTTGAGGGTGTTGAAAAAGTCGAGCAATATGAATTCCTTAAAGAAATAGGGGTTGATTTTATCCAGGGATTCTATTTTGGCAGACCAATTGCCGTTAAGGATTTTGAAAGGATTCATTTGAAATGATTTGTGGTGTAATTAATAGCAAGAGATAAATAATTAAACAGATATAAGTGATTAAATAGGCCATTAGTAATTAGGTACTCGGTGATTCTGGAAATAGCGGAATTGTTGAGTGCTTTTTTTGCTTTTGAGCTGTGGTTATAATTAGTCTAAATTAATATATGAAATTATACACATTAATTAGTGTTTATAATAGTTACATTTTACGATTATTTACCAGATATTTCATGTGGGCATCATAAAACTATACAATAACTACAAAAAACATTCGATTATTTAATTAAATAATGACATATTTACCATATTTTAGTTGACTAAATATGGCTTGTCAGACTATAATTAGAAATAGTTGGATTGCTTTATTACTACCTAAAAAGCATTGTATTGTGCTGGGAATGTTTTGCATCCGAAGGGTTAATAATTAACAAATAATAGGAGGAAATTATGAAGAAGAAAAGAAGGCAAAGGGTGATTGCTGTACTTATGGCAACACTCATGATTGTTGGGTTGATTCCAACAGATTTTGCAGTCTCAATTGCAAAGGCGGCAACTGCAACAACAAAATTCACACTTGATACAACCAGTAATCTGAAAGCAATGGCAGCAGGAGCTGCAACTGATGGTCAGGAACTAAAAGCAGGAACAGAAGATTATTTTACTCTTTTAATGAGTGCAAAGACAAAAATTGATTCAAGTTCAAAAACTTTTGCGGATGCATATGCTGCAACACAAAGAATTAACTTTGGTGCAGTAGGAACAACTGCAATGAATTCCTTGAAATTTACAACAGCAGGATCGGCTTCTGTTAAAATTTGGTGGGCTGAAGGTGGAGATGATAATCGTCAGATGACAATTATGAATTCTGCAGGAACATCAGTGGCAACAACAACAGATACATTAGCTAAAAATGCTGCATGCATTTCTACATTAACACTTGCTGATGCAGGCACATATTATTTAGGTGGTGTGATTGGCAATAACTATATTTTTAAAGTGGAAGTTGAAGTTACTCCTCCAGCGCCTGTTGAAAAAATTAGTGTAATCGATACGAGCAGTAATCTGACTGCAATGGCGGCAGGAGCTGCAACAGATGGTCAAGAATTAAAAGCAGGAACAGCTAATTATTTTACACTTTTAATGAGTGCAAAAACAAAAATTGATTCAAGTTCAAAAACTTTTGAAGATGCATATGCTGCAACGCAAAGAATTAACTTTGGTGCAGTTGGAACAACTGCAATGAATTCAATGAAATTTACAACAGAAGGAACGGCTTCTGTTAAAATCTGGTGGGCTGAAGGTGGAGATGATAATCGTCAAATGACAATTTTGAATTCTGCGGGAACTTCAGTGGCAACAACAACAAATACATTAGCTAAAAATGCTGCATGCATTTCTACATTAACACTTGCTGATGCAGGCACATATTATTTAGGAAGTGTTATTGGAAATAACTATATTTTCAAGGTTCAAGTAACAGATACCATTGGTGGTAGTGTTGTTAAGCCAGAAAGAAAAGCATGGGCAGATATAACTGCACCTACTATTGGCAAAATTTCTGCCGTAGATGGGGTTGTAACAGTGCCATTTGATATGGTAGTTGGATATGATGGAGCAGATAAAGTAAATGTAATTATGAAAAATGCAAGTGAAGAAATACTTGATACTAAGAGTTCTTCTAAAGAGGGAACAAATGCCTCCGTAACATTTACGCCTTCTGCATCTGGAGATTACCATTTCTCAATTGCGGCAGTTAGAGCAGATAATGCAGATAAAGTTGGAATTGATTCTACATTCGTAGGTTTCTCACTTCCACTTGCTAAAGCTTCATTTAGCAGTGCGACAAGCATTGGCGGCGGAAAAGTTGCACTTGTTTGGGCAGATGTTAAAGAAGCCACAGCTTATGATATTTCATACAGCACAGATGGAATAACATTCTCTACACCTGTTAGTGTAGTAGGAACAACAAAAGATGTTTCAGGACTTACAATTGGAACAAAATACACTTTTAAAGTTGTTGCAACAAGAGGTACAGATGTATCAGTGGCAGCTACAGTTGAAGCTACACCAACACAGCAAGCACTAAGAGTTTGGTCATATGCGGCATTTGGTTCAGGTGTAGATACGACAAATAATAGTTTTTCTGGTAGTGTTAACACCGGAGATTTACGTCTTTGGAGTTTGACAGGAAAAGGTAAAATAGTACCTGCTTCAACAGATGGGCTTGCTTACTATTATACAAAAATAGACCCTAGTCAAAATTTTACATTAAAAGCTAAAGTTACAGTTAATGCTTGGACATTTAGTAATGGACAAGAGGGATTTGGATTGATGGCAGCAGATGCTGTAGGTATTAATGGAGATGCTTCTGTTTTCTGGAATAATTCATATATGGCTTCGGTAACTAAAGTTGATTATGGTTATGACTCAACAACAGGCGCTTTGTATGACACAGTTAATGCAGGAACAGCACTTGGCGGCGATATGAAAGTTTCAATGAAATTAGGCGTAGGCGCACAAGAAAAAACAGGGGCAACAGCTGGAAACATTGCAACTGGAACAATTACAGCAGCAAATCAGACAATGTCTACACTTGAAAATTCAGCTTATATAAATAGTGCAACAACTGGAAATGTTGTAGGAAAATATACAAATACAACTCCTGCTAGTGCAACTTATAACAAAGGCTTAACAACATTTGATTTGACAATAACAAGAAACAATACAGGATATTTCATTAGTTACACAGATGAATTAGGTAAAACAAACACTAAAAAATATTATGATTATAACAGAACAGCATTAACACAAATTGATGCAAATGATATTTATGTTGGTTTCTTCGCTTCAAGAAACGCAGATATTTCAGTTAGTGATGTTTCATTAACAACAATTAATCCTGCTGATGATATTGCGGCAGAAGTACCAGAAACAACATATGTTACACCAAATTATACAGTGACATCACCAACGGCAACAGGTATTGTAGATTACAATCTTGTTTTCACAGGTAATGCCAATGGTGTATTAACAGTAAAAGATCCAAGTGGTAATGTAATTATTGATGCTGCAAGTGTTACGGCAGGAACATCAGTAATAGCACCAACAACAACATTAAGCAAAGGATCAAATGCATTTGAAGTAACATTTAAACCAAATGATAATTATGTTCCAGGTAGCTATCAATTATTATCATCATATGATGCAGTTACTTTTACACATACAGTTAGTTACAAAACGTATGGTGTAACAGGACAGTCAATTTGGGTATCACCAACGGGAACTTCTAAAGATTCAGGTAACAAGTCAAACCCAATGGATATATATACAGCAGTAAAATATGTTCAACCAGGACAAACAATTGTAATTATGGAAGGTACTTATAATCTTGAAACAACAGTTAAAATTGCTAGAGGTATTAATGGTACAGAGGCTAGTCCAATTACAATGGTAGCTGATTCAGCTGCTACAACAAGACCAGTATTTAATTTCGGAAAGTTAGCTGCAGGTATGGTGCTTGCTGGTAATTACTGGACTTATAAAGGCTTTGATGTTACTAATTCACAAGATTTTCAAAAGGGTATTCAGTTATCTGGTAGCAATTGTACATTAGATCAGGTAAATACTTATTACAATGGTAGTACAGGTATTCAGGTAAGTAGACTTTTGACTACTGATTTATTTGAAAACTGGCCAGCTAATAATCTTATCCTTAATTGTTCTTCTTACGGTAATGCAGATCCAGGATATGAAGATGCAGATGGATTCGCTGCTAAACTTACAGTCGGTGAAGGCAATATATTTAGAGGATGTATTGCACACAACAATGCTGATGATGGATGGGATTTATTCGCTAAAGTTGAAACAGGTAAAATAGGTAAGGTAGTTGTGGAAAATAGTGTGGCTTACGGTAATGGTTATCTTGAAGATGGAACCAATGCTGGTAATGGTAACGGATTCAAACTTGGTGGTTCAAGTATTACAGGATACCATGAGTTAAAAAATTGTATTTCATATAACAATAAAGCAAAAGGTATCGATTCAAATAGTTGCCCAGATATTAAAGTAACTAATTGTACAACATATAACAATGGTTCATATAATGTTGCTTTATATACAACTGATGCTAAAAATACAGATTTCTCTGCTAATGGTATTATCTCATATAGAACAACTAATTTAACGCAAGTAGAACAAATCAAGTTATTAGGTACACAAGATCCAACTAAAATAAATGCTGAAAACAACTTCTTCTGGAATGGTGTTGACAAGTCCGTTAACTCATTAAATGTAGCAGTGTCAGCTAATTGGTTTACAAGTTTGGATACATCAATTGTACCTACAAGAGATGGCGATGGAAGTATTAATATGAATGGATTGTTAACACTTACATCATTTGCTCCAGCAACTGCAGGTGCAAGACTTGCAGCTACTCCTTCATTAACGATTACAATTCCAACATCAGTTCCAGCACCTAAAACTGGTGACTCAACACCTATATACTTATTCTTCACATTAAGTATTATGAGTGGTGCAGCTTTAGTAGGATTATATTTCTACAATAAAAAAAGAAAGTTTGCTAAGTAACTATTATAATGATAATGATTAAATAAAAGAAACAAAAATAGGAGCAACCAAGTATTATTGGTAGCTCCTATTTTTGTTTTACATTATTGTTTGTCTTATTGTATACCTTTTCAATTTACGATTCTAATTCAAAACCTTCCGCAGGAAACTCTGAGTTCTTTCATTCTTAGGACTATTAAATATCTGTTCCGGCGTGCCTTCTTCAACAATCATACCATCGTCCATAAAGATGACTCTATCTGCAACTTCTTTTGCAAATCCCATTTCATGAGTTACTACAACCATCGTCATACCGCCCTGCGCGAGCTTCTTCATAACATCAAGAACTTCACCTACCATTTCTGGATCAAGGGCTGAGGTTGGTTCATCAAAAAGCATTACGTGTGGGTTAAGGGCTAATGATCTAGCAATTGCAACACGTTGCTTTTGACCTCCGGATAATTGAGCTGGATAGTTATCTGCTTTGTCAGCAACGCCAACACGCGTTAAAAGGTCCATAGCTGCCGTTTGTGCGTCTTCTTTTGACATGATCTTATGTTTGATTGGGGCAAGGGTTATATTGTCTAGTATTGAAAGATGTGGGAATAAGTTAAATTGTTGAAATACCATTCCTACGTCTCGTCTCATCATGTTGATATCCGTGTTTTTTTCCATAAGATCAATTCCATCTATTTTAATCGATCCTTCATTCGGTTCTTCTAAGCGGTTGAGGCAACGAAGTAATGTACTTTTGCCGGAACCGGAAGGCCCGATTACTACTACACATTCACCAGGTGTAATGTGAGTATCAATTCCTTTTAAAACTTCTAAGTTACCAAAATGTTTGTGCAAATTATTAATGTATATCACCTTTTCGTAACCTCCTTTCAAATAAATTCAAGAGTTTCGTTAAAATCTTAATCAAAATATAGTAAATAATTGCAATTGCAATTAATGGGTAGAAAGCTTCATAAGTTCTTGAAATAATGAAATCGGATGCTTTCGTTAAATCCTGAATAGCTATATAACCGACAATTGCTGTTTCCTTAATTAATGTGATAAATTCATTACCAAGTGCTGGAAGTATATTTTTGATTGCCTGTGGCATTACGATGTAACGCATTGTTTCGCCATATGAGAAACCAAGTGAACGTCCACCTTCCATCTGGCCATTGTCAACAGCAAGTATTCCTGCACGGATGATCTCGGCAACATATGCACTGCTGTTAATGCCAAATGTTAATACTGCAGCTATAAATCCAAATCGATTGTGGAAAACTACCATGTACATAATAAGAAGCTGCACCATGGAAGGTGTACCTCGAATAATATCAATATAGATATTGGCAATTCTTGAAAATATCGTTTTTTTGCCTGTTACAATTTCTGAGAGTTTCATTAATGCCAGAACAAAACCAAGAGCAACGCCAAGTAGAACTGCAAGTAATGAAATGGAAATCGTAATTCCAAGACCATTTAATAACCGCATATAGCCATTGGTTTGTACAAATACTCTGTCAAGTTTATCAACAAATTTGACAAATGGGTTAGTTGAAGTTGTAGCATCAGTAGTGCTTGTACCATTGATATAAGTGCCAACCAACTGATCAAATGTTCCATTTGCCTTGACACGAGCTAAACCTTCATTTAAATCAGCCAATAATGCTGTATTGCCTTGTTTGACAGCAATCGCATATTCTTCTGTAGAAGTATCTTCGACGATGTATTTTAATGATTCTTTATTCGCTTTTACAAATTCTTGTGCGGGGTTAGCATCAATTACGACGGCATCTACGCCACCATTTTTTAATTCAAGCACTGCGTCAGTACCTTTTTTGAAACGTTTTACATTTGTTGTAGAATCTGTAATAACTTCGTTATCATCAGCTGGTGTTGCCAAAAAATCACCGGTAGTTCCTTCTTGCACAGCGATGTCTTTACCATTTAAATCAGAAAGACTCGTGATTTTGCTGTTGATAGGAACGATAATATACTGTGTTGCAGTGTAGTATGCGTCTGAAAAATCGACACTTTGTTTTCTGTCTTCGGTAATTGTCATGCCGGCAATGGAAGCATCCAGACCACCCGTTGTTATGGAAGCAATTAAAGACTTGAATTCCATATTCTTAATTGTGACGTCATAACCCATCTCGTTACCAATTGCTTTTATTAGGGCAATATCAAAGCCATCTTCAACACCATCATTATTGATGTATTCAAATGGTGGAAATTCAGCGTTAGTTCCAACTAGTAAGGTCTTGTTGGTTGTGTTGGATTCGCTTTTTCCACAGCCGGTTAATGAAAATAGCAGGCATAGGACGAGAAGGGATAGAACTAGTCTAAATCTCTTTTTCATATTAGTTCTTTTCTCCTTTTATTTTTTTTGGTTATACTTTTTTCGAAAATTAGTAGGTGACAGATTCTCTGTTCTTTTAAAAACATCGCAAAAATAATTTGAATTAGAAAATCCACAGTTTTCGGATATTTCATTCATCGTTAGATTGGTTTCTACTAATAAGCGGCGCGCATTATCTAGTTTTGCATTATTTAGATATTCAGAGTAGGTACAGCCCATGGCCTTCTTAAATAATTTTGAAAAGTAAGTAGGCGTTAAATACACAATAGCAGCCGTTATATTTAGTGATGGACTGGTATAATAATTATTATCAATATATTGTACAGCCTTAATTATATGCGCTTCTTCCTTCTCAAGAATGATATTATTATTCGTGTTTGAAACTCTCTCCCGAATAGAAATTATAATTATTTGATTCAGTAGGCTCTTAAGAATAATCTCAGAATATCTATTATAATTATTATATTCATTTTGCATAGAAACAAATAATCTCATTAATTGATCTTGTGTGTCAAGATTAAAATGATAGATAGGATCATCAAAAATTCTATAAAATCCCTCTTTTCCAAGTGATTCAATTAAATCATTAATCATCTTATCAGTAAATTTAACACATATTCGTTCATAGGTAGTTTCGTTGAGGTAGGTATTTCTGAAATGGACATTTTTATTTATGAAAAAAAGAGTACCTGCATCAACAATATTAATTCGGTTAGGAGTAAATAGCTTTCGCTTACCACTTATAATATAGCTTAATGCATAAAAATCATTGTATTTATCGGGTATTCGCATTTCATAATAAGGCTCACGAATCTCTCTGTTGAAATTAATGTTTTGACCAGAGGTTAATGGTAAAGACATAATGTTCTCCTTCATAATGGTTAATAGCGCTTTCTATATATTAACACAAAAAACAAGAGATAAATAGGAAAAAATATAAGATATCAGAGGTGAATGAGGCAAATTAGATTTACAATATAAATACATAAAAGATCATTTATAATAGGAAATTAGGAAAGTATTATATACGCTTATATGCATTAGAATGCTGAAATTTAAAGCAGAATAGAGGGAAAAGTGAAGAATAGGAATTATTTAATGAAGATAATATTGTATAATTCACACTATCTATTTGTATTTACAATCATGGCATATATTATGGCCAAAATTGTCACGATTAGTGCAACAATGATTTCAAATGCAATTGATGATATACATAATATGAAGAATATAGATATTCATAGTCTTATAATTAAAACCCTTATTTTAATCTTAATATCAATGATTATGGCATTTGTAAAACAAATATGTAGTGAAAAATATAGTATAAAAATACAGAAACAATGCAAAAACTTCATTGCCTCTAAAATTCAGAGAATGGAATATGGATATTTTGATAATCATTCTGGTTCAATTATTACAAAGCTTACATCCGATATGACGGTGGTTGAACAATTATTTTCAGAAACAATACCAACAATAATTCAAAGTATAGTTACAATAATAACGGTCTGTATATACATATTAGCAATTAATAAAAAATTGTTATTTGGAGTAGTGGTATGCTATCCATTTGTATTATTAGTTACGAGCATAATAGCAAAAAAACTTGTGATTTTGGCGAAAAGAAGAAGGGGGAAATTCGACTTATTGGCAGAAACAGTAGGAGACTGCCTGAGTGGAATAGAAATCGTAAGAAGCTATGAATTACTAAAAACCGTTGAAAAAAGGATTGATCGTGTAGTAGAAGATATTCTGAAAAATGAGTCGTCGAGAAACAAGTACAATTCATTATCGGGAACATTACAGAATTTATTGAGATGGATTCCTAATGTAATATGTTCAGTGGTAGCGCTGATAACTACAATAAATGGAGAAATCACGGTTGGCGAGTTAATGGCATTTATCGTTGTGCTAAACCGTATTATTACTCCAATGAGTGAATTACCATTTATAATAAATGATTCAAAAGAATCGAAAGTGTCGCTAGATCGAATCAATGAGATTATGAATTATCCAGAAGAGGAGTCTGGTGATTTTCATACAAGCATAGAACATTCAGGGGCAAATGCAATTGAACTGAAGAACCTGTCTTTTTCGTATGAGGATAATAAGGATAGAAAGATTTTAAATCATTGCAATCTTACCTTTGAAAAAGGAAAAACAACAGCAGTTGTTGGGACCTCTGGAGCAGGAAAAACAACGCTGTTTAAAATCATATGTGGATTTCTAAAGCCTATAGATGGTGCGTATGAATTGTATGGTCATAATTTTAAGCAGTGGAATCTAATGCATGCAAGAGATCAGATTGCAAACGTGTCACAAAATATATTTTTATTTCCAGAAACGATTGCAGAAAATGTTGCATACGGTAAAGAAAATGTTGCGCTTGGTGAAATTATTAAATCCTGTAAAATGGCAAATATCCATGATTTTATCATAAGCCTTCCAGAGCAATATAATACATTGGTTGGGGAGCGAGGCGCGAAATTATCTGGTGGAGAAAGGCAGAGATTATCGATTGCCAGAGCTGTTTTGAAAAAAGCGCCAATTCTATTACTAGATGAACCAACGTCAGCACTCGATATTGGAACGGAGAAAATGATTCAGGAAGCAATCGATCATATTTCACTTAATTCTACTGTTATTATAATTGCGCATCGACTATCAACAATAAGAAATGCAGACAAAATTGTTGTGTTAGATAATGGACAGGTTGCTGAAAGTGGAACCCATGAAAGTCTAATTAGTCAAAATGGAATATATGCAGGCTTATATCATAGTGAACTAGAAAATAGCGATTGAAAGGTCACATGAAAGATGGGAGCATAAATGAAATGAAATGATACATGAAAAGATGGGAGCATAAATGAAATGAAAGGTCACATGAAAAGATGGGAGCATATATGAAAAGAGATCATATATTTATAGAATTCATGAAGATGTTGGATAAACGATTGTTTATATATTGTTTTTCCATATTTGGGATGACAGTGCTTTCAGCATTGTTTGATGTGATTGCCTCACTATTAACAAGGCAGATATTTAACGTGGCGCAGAGTGGAAATATGAATGGATTTTATAGAACACTTGTCATTTGTATTATAGTTGGAATATTCTCAGTAGTGGGTTCTAGAGTCTGCCAATATTATTATAATATGGCAGCAAAAAGAGGATATGCAAATATGCAGAAGCGTGTATTTGTAAAAGCAATGAAATTTCCAATGTCGTACTATGATAATCATCACAGTGGTGAGTTATTATCAACCCTATTATATGATACAGACAGAGCTACAGAAATATACACTTCAAGGCTTAGAAGAGTAGTCGCTCCTATTTTAGCAGTCATTGTATATATTATTGCAATGATTACTATAAATATATGGATGACATTGGCACTTGTTATACTTAATATTATTTTGTTTTTAATAAATTCGTTAATGGCAAAACCGATGAAAAGAGTGGGAAAAGAACTCTCAAAGAAAAATTCATCGATGACAGAAAAATTATCAAATATGGTTGAGGGTATTGAAACTTGCAAAATATATGATGTACATTCGAATGTAGCAAAGAAGTATATAGATGCAAATGAAGCATTTGCATGTGTACAATATAAAAAAATGGTACTAACAGGGATTCTGAATATGTTTAATGTTGGATTTGATCTATTTTGTTCACTCATGTTTTTGGTTATTGGAATTGTTTTTATTCAATCTAAGATGGCTAGTATTGGCGATGTTGCTGCAATATTTACAATGTACGCAGCACTAAGTGAAAGATTTCTTCAATTGGGGAGATATTATCCAGAATTAATGAATTGCATTGCGTATGCCGGAAAGTTATTTGCATTTTTTAATATGGAAGAAGAAGGTGATGACTTTAAATTTAAAAGTGAAGTAGGAAAGCAAAGTGATGTAGAAAAGCAAAGTGATGTTAAAGAGCAAAGTGAAATAGAAAAGCAAAGTGAAGTAGAAAAGCAAAGTGATGTTAAAGAGCAAAGTGATATAAAAGAACAAAGTAATAATAAAGAAGAGTGTAGTTTAGATATCGACGCAGAAGATTCAATCTGCCTTGAAAATGTTTCGTTTGCATATCATCCGGAGAACAGAATCTTGGATGGCCTATCATTTAACATCCCAAATGGAAAAAATGTTGCGTTAGTGGGTGAATCCGGCTGTGGGAAAAGTACAGTGGGAAAATTACTGTTGGAATTTTATCCAATTATTTCGGGGGAAATATCATTCTTTGGAAGAACATTTAATGAGTTAGGACTTCAAAGGATTAGAGAATTAATCGCTTATGTACCCCAGGATCCATACCTTTTCAGTGTAAGTATTAAAGAAAATATTAGATATGGAAAACTTGACGCTACAGATGAAGAGATTACCAAAGCCGCAAAATTAGCAAATGCACATGAATTTATTATGAAACAGGAAAATGGGTATGACACAGTCATTAAGAATAGAGGATTAAGTCTTTCTGGTGGTGAAAGACAGCGAATTGCAATCGCCAGGGCAATCATAAAAACATCTCCAATCATTTTGATGGATGAAGCAACTTCCGCCTTAGACAATAGCTCAGAGATATTGATTCAGCAGTCAATTGATAATATAAAAACTGGAAAAACAATTATTACGATAGCGCATAGACCATCTACTATAAATGGGGCTGATGTTATCGTTGATATGTCTAAAATGTTAATTATATAGTAACTATTGGAATTGTTTAGGTACTGAGCAGTTACACTATTAAAATTTAATAACATAAAAATCCTTGGATATAAGTATACGTTGATGTATAATATGATAAATCAGTATTACGAAATTCAAATAAAATGATTAGATTTTATGCGAGGAGACGATAAATGAACTTCAAACCATGCATTGACATACACAATGGAAAAGTAAAGCAAATTGTTGGAGGTAGCTTACTAGATACTGGCAACCAAGCCGAAGAAAATTTCGTATCACAGCAAGATGCTTCCTTCTATGCTCAATTATATAAGAAAAACAAAGTAAAAGGAGGGCATATTATCCTTCTTAATCCAGCCGATTCTGAGTATTATGAGTCGGATTGGAAGCAAGCGCAATTAGCCTTACAAAGCTATCCAGGTGGCCTTCAGATTGGTGGTGGGATTAACGCTGATAATGCAAAGGCATTTTTAGATATGGGAGCTTCTCATGTTTTGGTGACTTCCTATGTGTTCAAAGATGGTAAAATCAATTTTGATAATCTGGATGCAATTGTAAATGCAGTTGGCAAGGATAACCTTGTATTGGACCTTAGCTGCAGGAAAAAAGATGGCGAATACTATATTGTCACTGACAGGTGGCAAAAGTTCACTGAAGTAAAACTAACAGAAAGTACATTAGACCTCTTGGCAAATTACTGTGATGAATTTATGATTCATGCAGTTGATGTGGAGGGCAAGGCGAGTGGTATTGATAAAGAATTAGTTACAATGCTTGGAAATTGGTCGAAAATACCGATCACCTATGCTGGTGGCGTAGGCTCATTTGAAGATATAGAATTGATTAAAAAACTTGGACAAAATAAAATAGATGTTACCGTTGGAAGCGCATTAGATCTTTTTGGTGGCAATATGAAGTTTGAGGAAGTACTTAAAAAATGTGAGAATTTGCAGTAGAATCTAGAATTTGCAGTAGATTGAGAATTAGTAGCAATATCTAAGATCGGCAGGAAGATTTAGAAACAGCGGCAGTAAAGAAAGGAAATGCAATGTTTTACCCAGAAAAAGGATCAATTAATTTTCAGAAAGAATTGGACAAGTTGATTTTCAAACTTCAAGAGCAGGGCAAGGTTCCGACATTGCTGCTACATAGTTGTTGTGCGCCTTGTAGCAGTTATGTAATTGAATATCTGTCACAGTATTTTCATTTGACGGTATTTTACTATAATCCTAACATTTCTGAAATAGAAGAATATAAAAAGAGAGTGCAAGAACAAAAACGTCTCATTAGTGAGTTTCCAACAAAATATGAGGTCAGCTTTTTGGAGGGGAATTATGATAATGAGAATTACAATAAGAGTGTTTTGGGGCTTGAAGATTGCAAGGAAGGTGGAGCGCGTTGCTTTGTCTGCTATGATATGCGTCTGCGAGAAACGGCTAAAGTGGCAAAAGAAGGTGGGTTTAACTATTTTACAACTACACTTTCTATCAGCCCATTAAAAAACAGTGCTAAATTAAATGAAATTGGTCATAACCTTGGAATAGAGTATGGAATAGAGTATCTCTTATCGGACTTCAAAAAGAAAGAAGGGTACAAGAGATCAATTGAATTATCAAAGGAATATGATTTATACAGACAAAATTATTGCGGATGTATATTTTCAAAGAATGACGCAAACTAGTAGCGAGGTTGATTACTTCGCCGACTGTTTTATGCAATTTAATATAGTGTTTTCGAATATTTAGTAAATGTTTTTGAACTTTCAATATATAATATATAATCTTTTGCTATAATAACTTTGCAATTTCAATAGAATTGGTGGTATAATTATTTCTAAACATGTGAATATAATAGTAGTATTAAATAGGAGGCTTTATTATGGCTAAGAAAAAATCAATTGCAAAAGCATTTGTAGGAGTTACAGCGTTAGCTGTGGCTGGCAAAGTAGTATACGATAAGTACAAAATTCTAAAAGAAAAATTTGAAAAAGAAGAAACAGAAAGCATTTGTGATGAAGTAAAGAAATACAATGCAGTATGCACAAGTAAATCAATAGAAATTGAAGATGAAGATTTTGAAGGCTGCGAAATTAAAGCGATAGCTTCAAAACTTATTCTTGATTTAAGTCTTGCTGTATTTGAAAAAGATGCATATATTAATTTTAAAAGTGATGCAAGTATCGTTCAAATCATACTTCCAGAGGGTGTTAATGTAACCTGTGACATCGAAAATGTTGCAAGTGGTATCAAGAACTTAGTTCAAAATGCTATTGAAGAAGGTATTCCAACAGTATTTATTATCGGTAAATCAACAATTAGTTCTATAGAGATTATTCCAGCTAATTTTTATTCAGATGATGACGAATTTGAAGATGAAAATGATTTTGAGCCAGAAGACGTTACAGATGAAAAAGCTGATAAAGCAAACGAAAAAGCTGAAAAGGCAAACGAAAAAGCTGAAAAAGCAAACGAAAAAGCTGAAAAAGCAAATGAAAAAGCTGAAAATGCAAATGAAAAAGCTGAAAAGGCAGACGAAAAAGCAGAAAAAGCAGACGAAAAAGCTGAAAAGGCAAACGAAAAAGCAGAAAAGTAGATGAAAAAGCTTTATAAGTAGATAGAAAGTTATACTGATAAAGAGTATATAAAAAAATAAATAGCATGTGCAGGTCTCGCCTCATTTTATGGTTTGAAGCGAGACTTTTTTAATTCTAAAAAACTTGACGCATATATGTTCTGGTTTTATACTAGAATTACTTTATTCGATTTGATATTAAGAGGAGAAGTTGTAAATGAGCTGCAGAATTAAAATCGAGGAATATGTAGATGGATTAGATGACGAGGATATAATTTTTATCAGCAAATTATATTCAGAAAAATTTTCGAAATATTCTGAAGGCGCATTTTTTAAAATCATGGAGCGCATGGTGAAAGAAAAAAAACTAGTAAGATTATCAAAAGGTATATATTTCAAAAACAGTGAAAATTATACTTATAATGTTGACACAATTCTAAATTATTATTTTGGGGAAAACAATGATAATGGCATGTATATAGGTTATCAATTGTACCACAAATATGGCATTTCCGATGCGATAAAAGATTATTTTGAACTGTATTCTACCATAGTAGATCAAGATAAGAAAAATATAGGAAATATTGCAATTAGTAAAGTACCTATGGAATTGAATTATGATAATACAAGAATTATTGAAGCTTTTGAAATTTTACAAAATTACGACAGCATTGAGAAATTTAGTAAAGAAAAATTCTCTATATATGCTAGACAGTTTGCATTAGGATATAATGATGAAAGTGCATTAAGAGTATTAGAGAAGATGAAATATAAAAAGAGTTCGATTGCATTTATGAAGAGCATTTTAGATATGTATCGTGTGAATAATTCTCTTGGGAAGTACTTAAATTGTGCATCGAAGTATAAGATCCCCAAAGTTTCAAAAGTAAAATAAGATCAAGTTTATAGTTAACAATTCTATGAAATAGAAGTTATAGAAAAATTGTATTAATTATCTGATATATAGCCGAATAGTCCATAAAGACTGTTCGGCTATTTTTATAGTTCCAGTTCATAATGAAGCAGAAATGGCAAAATAGAATTTAATGAGGGGAAGAGAAATTATAATATATATAAATAAAAATATATCTCAAATAATTAGAAAAAGTACTTGACCTGTCGTGGTAATTATGGTAAATTATATTTACTACGACAGACGTAATACTATAAACGTAGTACTATCATCGTAGTAGATGAATAAAATATTATAAAGATTAGATCTAAAGAGATTAAATCTAAAGCAATTAAAGCTAAAGAGTTTAAATCAAAAGCGATTGGAGGAATGGCATGTGATAAGTAGCGATGGTATTAGAGGATATAATGATATGATTATATTATTCCTTGTGATGCATGAAGCCTCATATGGGTATGAGATATCTAAACAAATTAAGGAATTATCAGAAGGAAAATATATCATGAAGGAAACAACATTATATTCAGCATTTACTAGGTTGGAAAAGAATGGCATGATTGAATCGTTTTATGGAGATGAAACGAATGGAAAACGAAGGACTTATTACAGAATTACTGAGGCTGGAATTGGCTATTATAAAGAGAAGTGCGAAGAGTGGGAATTGACGAAAGACGTTGTAGAACGATTTGTTAGGAGTATATAAAAGCAAAACAAGAAAGTATATTTTTAAATATAAAAATCTAAAATTAGATATGGGCAAAAATGCGCAGGATTGGAGAAAAGTATGGATACAATTAAAATGTATATTGAAAATTTGTTTCAGAGTTTACCCAAAACAAATGAGGTGATTAGAGCAAAGGAAGAATTAATTGCAATGATGGAGGATAAGTATAATGAACTTAAGATCCAAGGGAAAAGTGAAAATGAAGCAATAGGTATTGTGATTTCAGAGTTTGGAAATATTGATGAATTAAAAGAAGAATTGGGTATTAACAATAATTCAAACGGATATGAAAATAATACAACTAATAAAGGTGTGCCGGTAAGAAGCATATCGTTAGAGGAAACAAAGGATTTCATCCAAAGCACTTCAAAATTCGCATTAAAAATAGCAATGGGAGTAATTCTTTGTATTTTGAGCGTGGTACCATTGATTATATTGGTGGGATTATCTGGAGGGGATAATTCGATTGATGTTGCGAATGGAATTCTGTTTTTTGAAGCAAATGCTGTACCAGAAAAAGTCGCTCTTGCAATCGGGCTAACGATATTATTTGTTTTTGTTGCAATTGCGGTTGCATTATTCATTATAAGTGGGTTACAATATGAAAAATATAGCTACATTAAGAAAGAAAACTTTGAACTTGATTATTTAGCTTCTAATTATGTAAAAGATTTGAAAGAAAATGAAACAGCGGAATTTGGAATTAAAATCACATTGGGAGTAATACTTTGTATTATTAGTGTGATTCCTGTTGTTATAGCCGGTACGTTATTTGATGATTTGAGTGACGGAGTGGCAGCTGTATGTGTGGGCTTATTACTAATCATAGTTGCAGCGTCTGTATATTTGTTTATTACGGCTGGGATGAAAAGGGACAGTTATAAGCAACTTCTTCACGAAGAGGAATATGCATCAAAAAATGTGAACAATGATGACCTTGCAGGAAAAGTTGCGTCTGTCTATTGGCCAATCGCAACTGCAATATATTTAGGATGGAGTTTTATTACAATGGATTGGGGCAGAACCTGGATAGTATGGCCGATTGCAGGTGTATTATTTGGAGGAATTGCAGCAGTTTGTAATATTATTGCACCAGGGAAAAAAGAAGGGAATTAAAAATGAAACTAATGGTAGCCTCAGATATTCATGGTTCTGCATACTATTGCAGAAAATTATTAAAAGCATTTGAACAAGAAAAACCAGATAAATTAGTTCTGTTGGGAGATATTTTGTATCATGGACCACGCAATGATTTGCCCAAAGACTATGCACCGAAAGAAGTAATAACTATGTTAAATGAGATCAAATCCGAAATAATATGTATCAGAGGTAATTGTGATTCGGAAGTTGATCAAATGGTACTTGAATTTCCAATAATGTCGGAGCAAGGATTGTTATACATTGACGGAAAAACGATATATATAACACACGGACATAAACTTGATGATAAGAATACCCCAATGATGAAAGAGGGTGATGTGCTGTTATGCGGACACACACATGTACCCAAATTTGAAAACAGAGGAAGTTATACTTACATGAATGCTGGTTCAATTTCCATTCCAAAAGAAGGAAGCGCTCATAGTTATATGATTATTGATGATAAGTTTTACTGGAAAGATCTTGATGGAAATGTGTATATGGAGCATTCATTACAATTATGAAAATACAATATAAATACAGATTAATAAAAAATATAATGTTAAAAATGATATACAAAAATAGTATACAAAAATAGTATTCTAAATAATATAAAAAAACAGTATAAAAGCGGCATACAATTGACAGAATTGTATGCCGCTTTTGGCTTGAGATATATTTACACTATAATAAGGGGTAAGCAGTTTTAAAGCTTCAAATTCCATTCCTTCTTTATTTGTCTTATTACAAAGAATGCAATGATTGAAGAAAATACGGCTGTAAGAATATTACTTGCAGCCATAACGATACCAACACTTTCGCTACCAAGTATCGTGAAATTCTGTAATGCCCACAAAAGTGGTATCCTGAATATAAATACACGGCAGAAATTAATTAATAACGTTAGTTTCGTTTTGCCAAAACCAAAAAAAAGAGCCATAATTGCACAGTTGATACCTAAGGGGATGCATCCGCCAAAAGCATCATAACGAAATACTTTGATAATTGTCTGCTGAAATTCATAATTAAAACCTTGTGAACTATTTGCAAAAACGAAACTAATCTGATCAATGAAAACATTAAGGATAATGTAGCATATTAGACCAATCAAAGATTCAATAATTAATAGTTTTTTAAATGCATCAAGTGCTCTATCCGGTCTGCAAGCACCAAGGTTCTGACTGATAATAGAGGCCCCTCCATCTTGAAAACCAGTTTCCAACTGAGTAGCAGTACCATTTATATTATTGGAAATTCCAAGGGCCCCAACGGTAACAGGCCCATAATTTTTACTCATGGCGTTAACAACTGTTTTACCCATTGCAAATGCTAATCGTTCAACCATAACTGGAAATGAAAGCGTAAGCATTGGTTTGACAACACGTTCTGTAAAAGTAATACTCTTTAAACTAAAAGTAAATGCATCATTTCCCCTACTGAGATTTCTGATAGCCATTATAAAAAGAAAAAGTTGAGCAAATACAGTTGCAACAGCGATCATAGTAATATCAGCATTTAGACCGTAGATGAATACCCCGGTAATTGAGAGCTTCAACATTATGACAAACATGTTGAGGCGTAATATTCTTTTTGAATTACCTCGCGCACGTTCAATTGCAATATATACATTATTAAAAATACTCATAACAGTAGCAATAAGAGTTACTATAAAATATTTTGTTCCAATTTCAATGAATTCGCTAGGTGTTCCACTAATCTTTAAAAGAAATGGCGTAAATGGTATCAACATGAGGACCAAGGCTGAGACTCCAACGCATATAGCAATCAATGTACTTAGCCTTTTTTTGACTAAATCATAATCGCCAGCACCATAACATTCGCTTATTTTTAATGTACTACCAACAGCAAGCCCAGTTCCAATTGCTGCAATCATATTTTGAAGTTGCGAAAGATATGCAACAGCAGAAACGGCAGTGGCACTGATATGTGATGCCATCATAGTATCAAGTATATTAAAAATGTGATTAACTAACTGAAAAATTGCAAGAGGGATACATACTTGAAGAATAACTCTCCACATATTTCCATTTAATGCAAACTCTCGAAATTTCTTGTCTTTATCCGATAGAGTTGTGTCCATGTAATTCCTTTCTCGTTAATGAATAATTATCTCTATGTAATGTAACCATTCATCGTAACCATTGACTGAGTTGAAATTAATTCAACCCTCCAACTTTATATATAATACAAAAAGAAATATGTAAATACCTATGAAATGATGCTTATAATAGTCAACTTTACAGAAAAATTGTCATAGTGATGTTTATTCTATAAATAAGGCACATTCTATAATTTTTATAAGAAAAAGTTTATAATTTTTTAATGTGATTTTCTTATAATTTATGATAGAGTATAAATAATATAGCAAGAGTTTTGTGGCTGAATGGAGTTGTGACAATGAATAGACTTAGAGAAAGAATGGCAGTATTTATGCAAGGCCGCTATGGAATGGATCAGTTGGGGAAAGTACTAACATATGGAACAGGAATTATTTTATTATTATCTATGATATTAAAAGTGGACTTTTTATATATGGTGGGTATTGTCGTACTTATCCTTAGCTATTTTCGCATTTTTTCTAGAAATATAGGAAAGCGATATGATGAAAATCAGAAGTTTCTTACTTTGCGTTATAAAATGCTTAGTAAAAAGAGTAAGTTTATGGACAGGATAAAAGATAGAAAAAAGAATTGTATATTCAACTGCCCTAATTGCAAACAAAAGATTCGTGTCCCTAAGGGAAAAGGTAAGATTAGCATTAAGTGTCCTAAATGTAGAATAGAGTTTGTTAAGAAAACTTGATTTGTCCACCATGAAAACTTACGAATTTTAGGAATTGTTTCGATGTAACGGCATATTATAGTTTAAGTAAATAAAATTGTTAATTTTTTTTAGAAAACTATTGCATTTGTAAAAACAGTGTGTTATCATAATTTAAAGTAATAATGAATATTGAAGACGATGAGGTCAAAACTAATTTTAGTTTTTGGCCTCTTTTTTTGTTTTCAAGGTTCATTCATGTATTATCAATTTTAAGATTCAGACAACACAATCACTTGTAATGAAAACTTCATATTTTTTATTATATTAATTTAACGAAGGAGTTAAAGCTAGCAATGGCTTTGGCTCCTTTTTTAAATATTTAATAAGGACGGAAATACAAAAGTGTTTCTAATAAATATTAAAAATGTGAAGTGAAAAATTACTACAATTCAATGAATCAATATTATAAGGAGGAGCAAGTATGAAGAGTCAGGTTGAAGTATCAACTAATTTCAAACAAAAAGCAGTAGTGATCAATTTGCTTTATGCGACAACAATTATCATTATACTATTAGGGGTTTCTTTTATTGTTTATAGCATGGTAAATAACGTGAGTTTTAAAGTGATTAATTCATCTGTTCACGGTGCCGTTTTTGGTCTAGTAGTTGCATATCTAGGCGCTAGGTACTTTTTATCAGTAACAAAGTTAAAAACCGAGTTATACAAAAGTACATCACAATTTTCTTGGAGTAATTTCAAGAAAGAAAAGAAAAAGAAAAAGTAAAACTGAGTATTGAAATAAAGCAGAGAAAAAATAACTGCTTCATTATAAGGAGGTATAATATGAAAAGATTAGTAAAGATAGTTAGTACAATGCTATTAGTGGGTATGTTGGTATCAATTTTCGCAATTCCGGCTTTTGCAGCAGGAGATCCAACAGGTGCATCGTACGTTACTCCGACAGGAACTGAGACACTGTCAGATGTTGCAACACAAGCAAACAAGGCTTATTACGGAGCCAACTTTACATGGGTAATGATCACAGGATTTATGGTATTCTTCTTCCAATGCGGATTTGCAATGGTAGAAACAGGCTTCTGTAGAGGCAAAAATGCAGCACACACAATGACAATGAATTTCATGGTGTTCTTGATAGGTGCAGTAGGTTACTTCCTAGTTGGATTTGCAATTCAATTCGGCGGTTCAGGCGGAGCAGTAGGCTTAGGAACCGGAGGTGGTGTGCTGGATGCCATGCTTAAAATACCGGGGCTTGGTGGAATTATGGGTTACAAAGGATTTATGTTAAGTGGTACTTATGATGCCGGCGTTTATGCATTGTTTTTCTTCCAGATGGTATTTATGGATACAACAGTTACAATACCAACTGGTTCAATGGCAGAACGTGTAAAATATTCGGCATATGTTATTATAGCATTCTTTATTTCAATGATCTTATATCCTTTCTTTGGAAACTGGGTATGGGGTGGTGGATTCCTTGCAACACTCGGATCAAACTTTGGTTTAGGTCATGGAGTTGTCGATTTTGCAGGATCAGCAGTTGTTCATTCAATGGGTGGTATGATTGCACTATCTGGTGCAATTGTAATCGGACCTAGAATTGGTAAGTTTAAAAAAGACGGAACTGCTAGATCTTTCCCAGGACATAATATTCCAATGGCAATTATTGGTACAATTATATTATTCTTCTGTTGGTTCTCATTTAATGCTGGTTCAACATTAAATGCTTCAGATTTTAGACTCGCAATTGTTGCAACCAATACAATGGTAGCTGGTGCAATTGGTGGTGTCGCTGCAATGTTTTATATGTGGATCAAATATGGTAAACCAGATCCTTCAATGACAGCGAATGGTGCACTTGCTGGACTTGTTGCAATCACAGCTCCTTGTGCATTTGTAAATGGTATCTCAGCATTTATCATTGGATTAATTGCTGGTATTCTAGTTTGTGTTGCAGTAAAATTTGTAGAAGACAAAATGAAAATTGATGATCCAGTTGGTGCAATTTCAGTACATTGTGTAAATGGTGTATGGGGAGTTATTGCAGTAGGATTATTCGCAGATGGTCAATATGGTGATGGATTAAACGGAGTTACAGGCGGAGTTACGGGCTTGTTCTTTGGAAGTGCTTCACAGTTATACGCTCAGTTGATTGCTGTTGGCGTTCTGATTGTTTGGGGATTTGGAGTTTCATTTGTATTCTTTAAAGTTCTTGATAAATTCTGGGGCTTAAGAGTTTCACCAGAAGTTGAACTTGCTGGACTTGATGTTCCAGAAATGGGCGTACTCGCTTATCCAGATACACAGATGACAACATCAGAATTAGATTATGATTCTGAGGATAATATGGAAATCAAACAATTAGCTAGATTCAAAGTAAAAGCGAAATAGTTGAACTGATTAAATTTGGATATAGAAAGGAAGGGAATCTTATGAAGAAATTAGAAATTGTTATTAGACCTGAAAAATTAGAAGAATTAAAAGAGATTTTAGAAGGAAGCAACGCAAATGGTCTTATGATAACCCATATTATGGGCTATGGTAATCAAAAGGGATACAAACAAATTTATAGAGGTAATGAAACTACTGTAAATTTGCTTCCTAAAATCAAGGTAGAATCTGTTGTAACACCTGAAGTTGCCGAAGTAGTTATTGAAAAAGTATTGAAAGCACTTAATACAGGTAATTATGGAGATGGCAAGATTTTTGTTTATGATGTTGCGGATGTTGTAAGAGTTCGTACAGGAGAACGTGGCGTTGAAGCGTTATAGAAGTTAAGCACATAGTTACATTTGAATGTATTATTAAAATTGAAATAAATAAGTGAACAGGCGTTAGGTAAGTATAACTTACTTGACGCCTGTTCTTTTTAAAAGTTTATCATAGAAAAAATCTACCAAATCAATATGTTATAACTTATCTGGAGGCTTCAGTTTAAGATTTACTACCATTTTGCAGTCCTTACACACATAACATTAAATGGATAAGTCTCTTTGGTTAAAGTTCAAGTTACTTCTGAAAATTACAATTTTATGCTCTGAACGTTATGTTACAGTAAGTGCAGTAATAAGAGTCTAATTAAGTACAGATTGGAGGAATTATGGAATTAATAAGAACAAACTATTCTTCAGGGGCACCATTAGAAGAAATAGTTGGATATTCTAGAATGGTTAAGACTGGCCCTTTCATATTTATTGGTGGGACAACATCAGTGCAGCCAGATGGTAAAGTATACGGCGAAGGAAGTTCATATGAACAGGCCAAATATATATTAGAAAAACAAGTGGAATTGCTTGGACAAGCAGGTGCTACAGCTAGCGATGTAGTTAAGATTAAAGCCTATACAACAGATATGAAGTATGCGAAAGAAATAGGAGATGCTTATTCTGAGATATTTCATGACATCAGACCATTATTTACGATGGTGGGAACAACAATGTTAAATAGGATATCACAATTAGTAGAGATAGAGATGGATGCAATTTTAGGTCAAAATTCTTAAGCTGTTGAGGTAAATATCAATTTCTAATTGTTTATTTCCCTTGCCTTTCCTTCTTACAGCAAAGAACGCTGTAATCAGCCGGTCTGCGGGAAATGAACAATTAGAAATTGATATTTACCATTTACATTAATCATCGATTTATTTTTGACAAAAAATTAAGCGAAAAAAGAAACAAAACAAAACTAAAATAATATGCGATAAGAGAGAGAGGATAAGATTATGAGTGATACTAGAATTGATTTTTTATATTTAAATGAAGAGGATATGATTAAGGCTGGAGTTAAGGAAATGGCTGGATGTGTAGAGGCTATGGAAGAGATGTTTAAATTATTGAAAATGGGTGATTTTCGTATGGGTGGTCCAAATGGTAATTCACATGGCGTTATGATGACGTTTCCGGCTGAGTCACCTTTTCCTAATATGCCTACAGATGGCCCGGATAGAAGATTCATGGCAATGCCGGCTTATCTTGGTGGCAAGTTTGATATGGCAGGTATGAAGTGGTACGGTTCAAATGTTGAAAATAAGAAAAAAGGTCTTCCAAGATCAATTCTTATGCTTACTTTAAATGATAAAGAGACAGGCGCTCCTATCGCATATATGTCAGCAAATGTCTTAAGTGCGTATAGAACTGGTGCAGTTCCTGGCGTTGGCGTAAAATATTTTGCAAAAGAAGATTCTAAGGTTGTTGGTATCATAGGCCCTGGCGTTATGAGTAAGACTGCATTTGCGGCTACGGTTGCAGTTAGAGCTGGTATTGAAACTGTTAAGATTAAAGGAAGAAGCAAGAAATCAATCGATGGATTTGTTCAGTATCTTAACGAAGATTTCCCGGAAATCAAAGATATCAGAATTGTAGAGACAGAAGAAGATGCAGTTAGAGATTGTGATATTGTACATATTGCGACATCAAGTCCAACTGGTGATATTAATGAATATCCATTTATCGACGAAGCATGGATTAAGCCAGGAGCAATCTTATGTTGTCCTGCAGCTGCAAGATTTGATGATGATTTTATTTTAAATAGAGCAAGAACAGTTACTGATAATATTCAGTTATACCAAGCTTGGGAAGAAGAAATGGAATTTCCAGCATATAATTCTATTCCGATTCCAGCAGTACGTTGTATGGATATGATTGCAGAAGGCAAGATGACAATCGATCAGATTGATGATTTAGGCGATGTATTAATTGGTAAGATTCCAGTACACCGCAAGGAAAATGAAATTGTAATATACTCAGTTGGTGGTATGCCTGTTGAAGATGTTGCATGGGGAACAATCGTTTATAGAAATGCAATTGAAAAAGGGATCGGAACGAAGTTGAATTTATGGGATGTACCAGCTCTTGCATAAGTAATCTATAAAAATAATCTACAAAAGTAATCTACAAAAGTAATCTACAAAAGTAATCTACAAAAGTAATCTACAAAAGTAATCTACAAAAGTAATCTACAAAAGTAATCTGCAAAAGTAATATACAAAAATAATCTACAAAAGCAATCTACAAAAGCAATATACATAAGCTATCAAAGGAGATGATTTAAATGAGAATTCAAGAACATCCAATTTTAGGAGAACCTCAAAAAGGTAGATTAATAGAATTTACACATGATGGAAATGCGATGCAAGGGTTTGAAGGTGAACCGATTGCAGTAGCACTTAGAGCAGCGGGTGTTATGGCTCATAGACATACTAAGAAATATGATAAACCAAGAGGAATATTTTGTGCGATCGGAAGATGTACGGATTGTGTAATGGTTGTGAATGGGAAAGCAAACGTTAGAACTTGTATAACCTCACTTGAAGAAGGTATGACAGTAGAAACACAGTATGGTGTATCTGCGAAGAAACCTGAAAGCATATCTGAGAATAAGCCTGAAAACATATCTGAAGATTTATCCGAAAGCAAGATAGGAAACATACCTGAAAAGGAGGGGACAGTATGAAACGTTATGATTTAATCGTCGTTGGTGCTGGTCCTGCAGGGTTATCGGCATCAATCGAAGCAGCAAAAAGAGGTCTAAAGGTAGTAGTATTTGATGAAAATTCTAAACCAGGTGGACAACTATTTAAACAAATTCATAAATTCTTTGGTTCAAAGGAACACAAAGCTAAAATCAGAGGTTTTAAAATAGGTGAAGAATTACTTCTAGATGCGGCAGAGGCAGGCGTTGAAGTCGTATTAAATGCAATTGTAATCGGACTCTTTGAGGAAAAAGAAGTAACCGTAAAAATTGAGGACAAAATACATCATTTCAAAGCTGATTCAGTTATCATCGCAACTGGAGCTTCTGAAAATATGGTTACATTTGATGGATGGACACTTCCGGGTGTAATTGGTGCAGGAGCAGCGCAAACTATGATGAATCTTCATGGAATTATGCCAGGGAAGAAAATTCTTATGTTAGGCAGTGGAAATGTTGGCCTTGTAGTTAGTTATCAGTTATTACAGGCAGGTTGTGAAGTAGTCGCTATTTGTGATGCATCTCCTAGAGTTGGCGGTTATGGAGTGCATGCATCAAAGGTAGCAAGATGTGGCGTTCCTTTTTATATGTCAAACACAATTATCAAGGCAGAAGGTACAGAGTGCGTAACTGGTGTCACAATTGGTGAGGTAGATTCCACATGGAAGATCATACCTGGAACTGAGAAGCATTTTGACGTTGATACAATATGTTTGGCTGTAGGACTTTCCCCAATGTCTCAATTAGCTAATATGGCTGGATGTGATATGGAAGACAACCCTAAGAAAGCTGGTCTGGTTCCTATCGTAGATGAATATGGTGAAACTTCAGTTGCAGGAATCTTTGCAGCCGGAGATGTATCAGGGATTGAAGAAGCAAGTTCAGCGATGATTGAAGGAAGAATTACAGGTATTGCAGTAGCTTATAGACTTGGATTTATTGATAAACAAGAATTAGAAGATAAGGCGAAAGAATTAGAAGTCGCATTATTAAGCCTCAGACAAGGGATGTTTGCTCCTGAAAACAGAGGTAAGAAAATTGATAAAACTGAAGAAGGCTGTGATATATCTGAAAATTTATTGGAAAAAGGCTATATTGCAGAAGAAGAAATTGTTAGATTTCCTGGATTTACGAGATCAAATGGGACACATCCGGTAATTGAATGTACTCAAAATATCCCTTGTAATCCATGTCAGGATGCTTGTTCGAAGAAATGTATCAAAATAGGTGATAAGATTACTTCACTCCCAAGTATAGACGAAACTAAGACATGCTCAGGATGCGGACAATGTGTGGCTTCTTGTTCTGGACAGGCAATTTTTCTTGTAAATGAAGAATATGAAGTAGGATATGCATCCATAACGATGCCGTATGAATTTTTACCACTTCCAGTCATTGGCGACAAAGGTGTTGCACTTGATAGAAGTGGACATGAAGTATGTGAAGCTGAGGTAGTTAGTATAAAGACGGCTCCAGTATTTGATAAAACAAATTTATTAACGATTAAAGTACCAATCGAAATGGTTGATAAAGCTAGATTTTTTTCAGCTAAAGCGGACCACAGGAATGAGGTTAAAAATGGTAAATGACAGAAGTAGAGATATAGGAGAATTTGTTCCAGCACCAGATGATGATATGATCATATGTCGCTGCGAAGAGATTACAAAAGGTGAAATTAGAAGTGCTGTCCATGATGGAATGTATACGCTCACAGATATTAGAAGATTTTTAAGAACTGGAATGGGTCTTTGTCAGGGTCAGACATGTGCGAAGCTTGTAAAAGGAATTGTATCAAGAGAACTTGGCGTATCACCAGCTGATCTTGAACCAGCGACAGCCAGAGCTCCAATGAGGCCTATTGAAATGAAAGTAATGGCAAATGATCTCAACGAGGAGGTGGCTAAACATGAGTAATTATGCAGATGTTGTAATTATAGGAGCAGGTATAATTGGATGTAGTGCCGCTTACAATCTTGCAAAAAAAGGCTGTAGCGTTATTGTATTAGAGGCAAATGATAATATCGGTAATGGTGGCTCCACAAGAAATGGTGGTGGTGTTCGTCAATCAGGTCGTGATCCAAGAGAACTTCCTTTGATTATGTATGGTATTAAAAATATTTGGCCAACGTTATCAGAGGAGCTTGGTGTAAATGTAGAGTATTATCAGGAAGGTAACCTTCGTTTAGGTAAAACAGATGCGCATATAAAGACATTGCAGGGACTCACAAACAGCGCTGTTTCGTGTGGTTTGGATGTTAGAATGATTGGTCAAGATGAGGCGAAAGCGATTAATCCATTTTTATCAAATGAAGTATTAGGAGCTAGCTGGTGTCCAACAGATGGGCATGCGAATCCACTTCTTACAACGCTTGCGTATTATAGAAAAGCAAGACAACTAGGAGTTCGTTTTTTTACAGGTGAAAAAGTTGTTAAAATAAATAAAATCAAAGGTAAGGCTAGGCAAGTTGTAACTGAAAATAATGTATATGAAGGAGATAAGATTATTGTTGCAGCAGGTTTTGCAAGCAGATCTATATTAAATTCAGTAGGGATTGATGTCCCTATGGTACCGGTTCTTCTTGAGACGCTAGTAACCGAAGCGGTTGAACCAATGTTTTATCAGATGCTTGGTACTGCAGCAGCGGACTTTTATGGTCACCAAAGCACGCATGGTTCATTTGTGTTTGGTGTAAATTCAGGAATGGAGCCTTATGCAAAACCAGGTTCGCCAGTTAGTTCCTCATCTGCAGCTTCAATTGCATGTAGAGGAATTATGAGCTATTTTCCAGCACTTGCTGATGTTAAGATCGTTCGAACATGGGCAGGCTGGATGGATTCGTGTGCAGACCATGTTCCGGTAATTAGTGCAGTAGAGGAAGTACCTGGTTTAGTGGTTGCCTGTGGCTTTTCAGGACATGGTTTTGGAATATCACCAACAGTTGGATTACTTCTTTCGGAATTGGCAATGGATACGAAAACGACACTTGATTTGAAGGCATTGCGGTATGATCGGTTTTGCCGGTAAGGATTTATAATCGTTAATTTTTCTTGCCTTTCCTTCAAAGGCAGGGATTTATAATCGTTAATTTTTCTTGCCTTTCCTTCAAACAGCATAGGGCGCTGTTTTCAGCCGGTCTGCGAAAAATGAACGATTATAAATCTGGTTTTAAGGGCAGGAGAAAAGACAAGGGTAAAGACAAAGACAAAGGCAAAGACCAAGGCAAAGGCAAAGACAAAGGCAAAGGCAAAGGCAAAGATAAAGATAAAGATAAAGAGAGAAAGACAAAGAGACAAAGAGACAAAGAGACAAAGAGACAAAGAGACAAAGAGACAAAGAGACAAACAACGAGAGGGTTGAATTTTGATAATTAAATATTGACTTTATTCTATGGGTATTATAGAATTAACTTAAGGTACGAAGACGTTCTAATGTCTTTCGCACCTTTTTTTTTTGAAAAATTTTGAAAATTTATTATTGTTTTTATATTATAAAAAACTACTTTCCATGGAAGGAAGATGAATTATGAAACCAATTCAACCTTATTTTGTTATGTCAACGTTACATTATAAAAAGGGGATATCTATAAGTAGAGGTATCGCACATTTTTATAATTATTATCAGGATCCATCTAATGTGAATAATGTAATTGCGATTCCGGATGGATGTGTGGATATGTTATTTGAGAAAGATGATTGTGGACTTCGTGGAAAAGTTTGTGGAACTGTTCTTGAGAACACGGTTATAGATAATAAAAATAATAAGGAATATTTTGGGGTTCGATTTTTACCCGGCGTACTTCCGAGCATTGTAGATGCTTCGATGTCTGAACTTGTTGAAAACCAGATTGATTTAAATGATCTTATTTTAGATAAGGATTTACTTAATCGAATGGAAGAAGCCAGATCGATGCAAGATACAATCAGAATATTTCTTGCAAGCTATGATTCTTGTGTTGCTAAAAAGTCAATATCAAATAATCATGAAGGCGCAATTAAATTGGTAGAGTTTGTTAAAAATGAGATATTCAATTCCTATGGTAATATAAAAATTGAGGAAATTGCCGCAAAGACTGGTTATACTGCAAGATATATTAATCAATTATTTAATCAATTTGTAGGGATAAGTCCGAAGACATTTAGTAAAATCATAAAGTTTCAAAATGTAATTCAGGCAATTAATCGCAATTCATCATCAACACTTACACAACTCGGAATTGAGACTGGCTATTATGATCAATCCCATTTTATTAAGGATTTCAAGAAATTTGCTGCATTAACGCCTAAAGATTATAGGAAAATGATCATAGAACATGATTACAATCATCGTCTAGAGGTTATTGAAGTTTAAATAATTATGCAATAAGTTAAAGAAGGTTTGGTTCATTTTCAATTGGATTTTACAAACCAATACAAAAGAAAAATAGAATGATTTTCAAGCACGATTATACAGATAGGTGCTTAAGATTAAAAAGAGGGACGTGAATTTTTATGGAAAAGAATAAATTCCAAAATCAAAGGGGTGTCGCTAAGAAAGTATTTTTAGTAGGATTGTTGTTAATAGCTGCGGCTACGTTCACAGTTATCAATATTTTTTGCTTATTAGTTTTAAATGTAAAGACAGGATATCTATTGATTTCAATTTCGCTTGCATCACTACTAGCAATTCTGACAGATATCTATTTGGTATATAAGGTACATTTATATTGTAAAGCTTTAAATGAAAAAATAGAAAAAGAGAGCTTTGGTAGAAAAAGTTTGTTGCGAAATATTTCTTCTAATTCTGAACAAGTATCGCGAACATTAAATGACGTTGTAAAAACAATAAGCGATTCCTATCAGGCATTTGAGGAATTGACGCAAACAATTGAGAGTATATCGTTAAGTACAGATACGCAAGCAACGGTTACAAGAGATGGTGAAGATGCTGCTAATGAATTGGGTAAGGTAATCGATAATATTCAAAAATATATAACGACGATGAATGATGAAATTAAAAAAGTAATTGAACTAAAGGATGAAGGAAGTAAAACGATAGCGTTATTGACTGTAAAGACAGTATCAAGTGCTAATTCTATAAATGAGATTGATACATTGATTAATGAAACAAATATTAATGCGGTGAAGATTAGTGAAGCAAGTAGCATGATAAAGGGTATTTCCAGCCAGACAAATCTTCTTGCACTTAATGCAGCAATAGAAGCGGCCAGAGCTGGCGAAGCTGGAAAAGGCTTTGCAATTGTAGCAGATGAAATAAGAAAATTGGCGGAACAAACAACGGAGTCAGCTAAGAAAATAGATGAAATAGTAAATAACCTTCAATTCAAATCAAATAGTGCAGTAGAAACAATAAACGCTGTGAAGAAGGATTTTAGCGAGCAGTACTTAATGGTAGAAAAAACTGCAGAAAAATTTGGTGGAATCAATTATGAGATTGAGCAAGTTGTATTATCTATTGATAAGCTCAATGGATCGAGCCAAGATATGGATAAAAAGAAAGAGGAAATTCTTGAAATTATCCATAATTTATCTGCGATTGCACAGGAAAATGCGGCAGGCACGGAGCAAGCCGCCGCATCTACAGAAGAACTTACGAATTCGATGAGTGAAATTGTTGAGAAATCCAAAGAATCCATAAAGTTCGTGATAAATTCCATGAATGAAGTAGCAAACGCTTCTAGTGAGAATGGATGCTTTTTCTACAGACATGATACAAACGGTGTATTTAATCATATAAGCCCTTCAGTCACAACTGTTTTAGGATACACGGTTGAAGAATTTATGATAGATTTCACTACTTCTATGACAGATAACCCAATTAATGCAAAGGCTGAGGAGTACACAGCTTTGTCAATTCAGGGGATACAGCAACAACCTTATTATGTTGAAGTGAAGCATAAGAATAAAAGTGTAAGAATGCTTGAAGTAACTGAATTTCCAGTGTTTGGTGAAAAAGGTTTGGTTGAAGCGGTTGAAGGTCTTGCAATTGATATTACATAATAAGAGTAAACAAGAACAATTAAGAGCAGATAAGAACAGCTGAGCACAAATAAGAACAATCAAGAACAATTAAGTATAACGAACATATCAATAGACGTTTCATGCGTGTTGTTCCGATTTTTACAATGATGTCGTTCTAGATTTGCTATAATAAATCTAGAACGAAGCGTTAACTAAAATACAGCAGGATAAGTACAACACTAATGTGGTTTCCAAACACACTTGTGCTGCGCGATGATTAAAGAAAGCTGACGCTAACGTAGGTATACTACAAAAGAAAATTGGAAAATCTGAGCAAAGGTGCTCTGCTGAAAAGCAGAACACTTTTTTTTATTTCCAAATCCTAAAAATAAAAACGAAAGAGGATAATGCTATGGAAAAAAATGAAACTCAAGCAACATTGAAACGAACACTGAAAACGAATGATTTGATCATCTATGGATTGGTATTTATGATACCACTAGCACCAGCTGCAATGTATGGAATATTTTTGGAGCCATCCGGAGGAATGGTAGCGCTCTGCTATTTGATTGGTATGATAGCAATGTTTTTCACAGGAATGAGTTACAAAATCATGTCTCAGAAATATCCAATGGCAGGCTCAGTTTATGTATATGTGCAGAAGGGAGTTACACCTTCCCTTGGATTTTTGACTGGATGGTCAATCCTTTTGGATTATTTACTACTTCCAGCCACTGTAGTAATTATTGGTAGTTCTTTTGCAAATGCACTTATTCCATCTATACCTACATGGGCATGGGGGATTCTTTTCATAGCATTTAGTACATTTATTAATGTGGTAGGCGTTGACTTGATGTCTAAATGTAGCTGGATTTTATTCGCTTTACAGATGCTTGTTATTCTTATATTCGTGATATGCACCATTCGTCTATGGATTAACGGTACTGTGAATTTCAATGCGATTTCTTTTTACAATCCTGGTCATTTTGAAATGTCTGGTATACTTCAAGCAACTGGAGTCGTTATCTTAAGTTACCTTGGATTTGATGCAATCAGCACACTCGCTGAAGAAACGATTAATCCAGAAAAAGCAGTTGGTAAGGCAATTATCGCTTCTATTTTGATAATCGGTGCAATCTTTATCGTAATTACATTTTTTGCAGGCCTTGCTTATCCAAACTATCAAGATTTGGATGTGGACACAGCATTTATACAAATCGTACAATATGTTGGTGGTACATGGTTCACTGTATTGACCACAATCACACTTGTTTTATCATTTGGTATTGCAACATGCCAGGCTTCTCAAGCGGCAGTGGCAAGAGTGTTTTTCGCAATGGGCAGAGATGGTGTATTACCTAAGCAACTTGGTTATATCAGCAAAAAGTATCAAACACCTGTTGTTGCCATTGTATTTGTAGGATTGGTTATTACACCACTTGCGATTTTTAGCTCTTTGGAAATAATTTCAACACTTGTTAGCTTCGGGGCATTGGTCGGCTTCATCTTACTTAACATTGCAGTCATTTGGAAATTTTTCATTAAAGATAAAGATGCAAAAAGGACGGACGTTAAATTTATTCTAAAATATCTTGCATATCCTTTGATTGGTCTGCTAGTAACACTGTGGATATTTACAAATCTTGGAATAAATGCACATGTTGTAGGAACTATCTGGCTTGTTGTAGGATTTCTATATCTGCTAGGAGTTACGAAATTCTTTAGTAAACCAGTTCCTCAGTTGGATATTGAGTAACATTTAAAGGAATTCATATTTTATAAATATCAAAGCAACTGCCGGTAAAATCTTCGGCAGTTGTTTTTTTGTTTTGATGGGACTAACAGCGCAGTATATATATTTTTGTAATTTCAAATTTATAATTTTAGAAGCATAATTATATTTAATATCTATCTAATATTTTCTATAATTCGAAGTTGCATAATATAATGTAATAATAATCACAATCAAGTAGGTAAATATGGCATCAACCCTAGCGGAACAAAAAAAAGAAAATCTTCTTAATATAAGTATGCAAGCGACAGAGGAAGAACGAGAAAAATCGATTGCTTTAAACACAGGGTACAATAAAGAAGAAAAAACCTGGGAGCTTATTGTAAAGTACAATGGTGCAATTGCAGAATTGGAAAAAAAATATAAGGATATAACTGTTGTAAGACTGATAAATGAATATGCAATTCTTACCGTTCCCGAGCATTTGGTTGATCTCATAGCTGCTGAAACGATGGTAGAATATGTGGAAAAACCGAAAAGGTTGTATTTTCAGTTAGCCTTTTCAAAATCAGTTTCATGTATCAATTCGTTGCAAAGTGGTGAAAATAATCCGAATAGTTTATATGGTAGGAATGTAATTGTAGGGATTATTGACACGGGAATTAGCATTGAAAATCCTGAATTTAGAAATCCTGATGGAACGACAAGAATTCTGGAAATTTGGGATCAGACAATTATTGGAACACCACCATATAATTACAAGATTGGGACCACATATTCAAGGGAGCAGATTAATCAAGCCCTAAAGGCGACGTCTGCGCAAGAAAGAAGAAAACTTGTACCAACGTCTGACATTCAAGGGCATGGTACTTCTGTTGCAGAAATCGCCTGTGGAAATAGTGGCGTAGCATCTAAAAGTGACATTATCATAGTGAAAATGGGACTCGCTGGCGAAACATCATTTCCAAGAACGACGCAGTTAATGCAGGCCGTCGATTATGTGATTCGAAAAGGAATTGATTATCAAAAGCCAGTGTCTATCAATCTAAGCTTTGGGAATAATTATGGAAATCATAATGGAAGTTCATTGATTGAAACTTATCTCGATGATATCTCGAATTATTGGAAGACAGTCATATGTGTAGGAAGTGGAAATGAAGCGGGAGGGGCAACTCATACCAGCGGGATTTTAGATGATAATGAAGAATATATCGTTGAGTTTGCGATAAGTGAATATGAATTATCGATTAGTCTTCAGATTTGGAAATCCTATTGGGATGAGGTGAATATTGAATTGATTACACCATCAGGAAAAACATTAGGTCCAATACTATCAACGAATCAGATAAATCGGTTTTATTCTGAAAAAACCCAGATTCTAGCTTACTATGGAGAACCAAGTCCATATAGCGTAATGCAAGAAATTTTCTTGGATTTTATTCCTACGAAAGATTACATAGACTCAGGTATTTGGAAAATAGTCCTTATACCTAAAAAAATAAAAAATGGTAACTTCAATATGTGGCTACCAGCAATCGGTGCCATTAACGTGGGAACAGGATTTTTAAACCCCAACCCATCCATGACATTTACAATTCCATCTACCGCATCAAAGGTTATCTCTGTTGGCGCATATGACGCTTATAATAGTAGTTATTCTAATTTTTCTGGAAGAGGTTATGTGGCACAAATTGGCGGCGAAACAGTGGTTAAACCCGATATTGTTGCACCAGGTCAGAATATTTTGCTTACAGGTGGCGGCAAATCGACAAGAGTGACGGGTACTTCCTTTGCTACGCCATTTGTGACTGGGTCGGCAGCGTTGTTGATGGAATGGGGGATTGTGAAGGGGAATGATGCGTTTCTTTATGGAGATGGCTGTGAGATAATAGGACTAAATCAAAGGAAACCTAGATTATATGGGGGTCCCACTGGGTTAGTCCAATTTTTTTTATTAAATATGTAACATCAAATTTGCTTGTATTTATCAGAGTTAAGACCGATTATCAACATAAATCAATCCGTCTTATTGATACTCTGATATCAAAGGAGGGATGAACATAAGGACTGAATCAGTTCTGGCTGACAAGCTAGTTTACTGCTTTGGTCCTTTATCATTATAAGGAGGACAAGCAATGAATCAGAAAGAACTGATACAGTACCAATGCATCAAATATCAAAAAATAACTTCTGTTTGTGAAACTTCGGTCGGAGGTGTAACAGATGGAAATCGACTTTTTAAATGTAAATATTAATAGTGAAGAAGAGCTAATTGAATTTGTAAATAACCTCAATATTGATATTGAATTTGCAAACATAACCAGGTCCAAAGAAGAGCAACAGCATACGTTAGATTTGAATTTTCTACTAAAAAAGTATAGAAAAATCAAATCAGAGGAAGGCGCAAAAGGTTTTCGAGTACAACATGATTGTAAATATTGTTTGTATTATGAAAGACCAAGAAGATGTTTTGAAACAGAGAAATGTCCATTAGATGAAGATGGAGGATTGAAACCTATACTTGAGCCAAAGAAATGTATTAGAGATAAGGATGGTAATTGTCCATATGGTAGAGTAATTGAAACTTGTATAGGTTACTGCATGAAAGACATTGTTGAAGAACATAGGAAACACTGGTTATTTCGGTACACAGAGATGGCAGTGAGGAAAAAGCAATGAATATTGTAATATTAATCACAATATTCGTGGTTGGGTTCATTTTACTAGTGTTGTATTCTCTCATAAGAGTTTCATCGGAGGCTGAAAGATATTATGAAAAGTTGGATCAAGAAAATCAAATTAAGGAGAAAAAACAAAATGGAAAATAACAACATTGAAGTAATTGGTATAGATCATGGTTGGGCCAATATTAAGAGTGTTTCACAAATTTTTTCGTCGGCAGTAGATGAGATTACGACAGAGCCGGCATTATTTGATAATATCCTTGAGTATGAAAGTAAATTTTATAGTATAGGTGGTAAGAGGCTAGAGGTAAAGAATACCAAGGTGGAAGATAATAATTATTATCTACTTACTCTTGCAGCTATAGCAAAGGAACTGGATAGACGAGGTATGAAAAATGCAAATGTACTTCTTGCAGTAGGGCTTCCACTTACAAGATTTGGTGCGGAAAAGCAGGATTTTATTGATTATCTGTCAAGAAAAAAGCAGGTAACTTTCCGGTTTGGGAAAAAGACCTATAATATTACAATTTTTAGAGTATCTGTATTTCCACAGTGTTACGCTGCTGTCACAGATCAGATATCAGAGTATGTAAGAAAGAGAGTGGTGGTTGATATTGGTTCCTGGACAATTGATATTATGCCAATAGAGGAAAAAATGCCGGATGAATCAAGATGTCATACAGTAAATGAGGGCCTTATTACCTGTATGCGCTCAATTAAAGATGAATGTACCAGACAGTTAAATGGAACGATAGAAGAAAGTGAAATTAAATATGTAATGATGACTGGCAAGAGTGATATTGATGCTAAATACTTTGCGATTATGGAAGCGGAAATCAAGAAATTTGCAACAAGTGTTTATCACAAACTAATCGAATACGGATACAATTTGGAAACGACTCCAATTACATTTGTTGGTGGTGGAGCAACAGTTATGAAACTTTTTGGTGGTTTAAAACAGAAGAATATTGAATATATCGAAGATGTGAAAGCCAATGCCAAAGGGTATGAAAGACTTGCAAAAATGTTTCTTAATAGTAGACGATGAGAAGGATAGGGGGCTTTGATATGGCTAAGAAGGACAGTGGAAATTACCATAATTTTCGACTGAGCAAGAGCAATGCACAGCATGTTAGAGTGGACAAAGTATTACGAGATTTGAATCCTGCTTTTGTGAAATCGAAGAATCAATATATTGCAGATGCAATTGACTATTATACGAGGGCACTTGATAACGATGATTTAACTATGAGTGGAGCTACGGCAAGCGCAAAAAAAGGTAGTTATATTACACGCGGAGAGTTGGATGAAATCAAGCGTGAAATTAGGGATAACGTAATGATAGAGGTTCAAAAGGAAATGCTTGCACTATTGGGAACATTCACCGGAAAGATGGCAACAACACTTCCTATCGTAGTACAGCAATCAGCTATGCGTAGTGCGGAAACAAAGGAATATGGTGTGGAAGCAGATGATACCATTAATGGATTAGCATCCAAGTGGGGCTAAAGAAAAGGAGGAACTCATTATGTTAAGGAGATTTTTCAGCTGCCTTTTATGGTTTTTAGGAATGATATTAAAAGGGGCTTTGAAAGTTATACTGACAGTATTTCAATTTACATTGGAACTGTTGAAGATTATGTTGTTGCTATCTGGACTAGTAATGAGGCTGTTTCTTGCATTTGTTAGAGCTGGAACACCACAAAGGTAATAAACTGATAAGGAGAGATAAGATGCATTTTATACGGGATAAACCATTGGATGTCTCCGTGTAACCGAATAGTAAGTCGAAGGACTTCCCAACTGTATAGTGGATAGGTTTGATACGGAAACAACCAAGCCTATCTCTTACAGAAAAGGGATAGGTAACAAGGAACAGCTACTTTATTGCAGGCTGTTCTTTTTTAACTTAAAACGACAAATAAGAAAGAATGAGGAATTGAAAATGAAAGAGATTTTTGAACAATATGGATCAGTAATTATAGCAGCAGTAGCAATCAGTGCGTTAGTAGCAATCATCGTAATACTTTTAGCAACAGATGGAGTAGTAGCAAAGTCATTTAAGGACTTAATTACCAACTTTTTCAACAGAGCATCTAGCACAATTACAGGTTAATCAGGCAGGAGAGAGAGTCGTACAAAATTGTTTAGCAAAGAGGGGATAATCACCCCTCTTAGAAAGGAGAAATTATGGAACATAGTACAAAATGGGAATTGGTGCCCGCGCATTTCGGTCCGCTTTGGTCATATGTTGAGGATGATGAAATTACGGATATTGACTTTAATGGCAGAGATTTGTGGATTACCAATACTGCAAATGAAAGAATCAAAGTGGAAGAACATGGTGTTACAAAGGAATTCATTGAGAAGTTTAGCCATTATATTGCCAATAACGTAAGTAAAGCATTTAACAAGGTGGAAAATCTGTTAGAGGCAGATACGGATACTCTTCGAATTAGCATTGTACATGAGTCTTCTGCTATTTCTGGAAGATCAGTATGTATTAGAAAAACGCTCCCAATCGTTCGAATGACGAGGGAAAGCATAATAGCAGATGGATATTGCAGTAAAGAAGTATTAGAACTTCTTACAAATTGTGTGAAAGCACGAATGAATTTTGTTTTCTGTGGAGAGCCGGGAGTTGGAAAGACAGAAGGAATCAAATTCTTTTCACAGTATATTCCTTGCAATGAAAGAGTCATCACCATTGAAGATACGCCGGAACTTCATTATTGTGAGATAAATCCGGATAAGGATTGTGTGGAATTAATGGTGTCGAAAGAATTCAGTTATACGAAGGCAATCAAGACAAGCCTTCGTCAGAATCCAAAGTGGCTGATGTTATCGGAAGCCCGATCCGTAGAAGTGAAGTATCTGTTAGAAAGTTGGTCTACAGGAATCCGCGGATTTACAACTATTCATACGGATGATGTAAGAAAAATACCGGATCGAATTCTGAATATGCTTGAGAGTAGGATGGACGCTGACCGAATGGAAAATGATATTTATATGTTTATTGATGTAGGAATCTTGATTCGAAAGAAACAGATGGAGGATGGAAAGGTACGAAGATATATCGACCAGGTGTGTTTCTTTTACAGAGAGGATGGTAAAAATATGACATTTCCAGTGGTGCTAAATGGAAAGCTGATAGATAAGAACTTTCCGAAGCCGATGATAGAGAAGTTTGAACGAATGGAGATTACTCCATTTATAGATGAAGGAGAGGAACGTCAATGAAGAAAAAGAGTGGACTAAGATATCTTAGATACCGGAATCTGACCCAGGAGCTGGCAAAGTACGGATATGAGTATACACCAAAGAAAGCCATTGTAGCTTATGGAATGATAGTGCTGTTGGCAGCAATTTTAGGATTGCTTTATAAACTGCAGCTTCCCTATATTGCTGCGATTGGAATGATTGGAATAGTATTTTTGCCAATGGTCATTTTACAGGCCATGAAAGGCAGGTATCATACCATCATGTTTTCCTTAGCAAATAATTATATGGAGCAGTTTTTGTATTCCTTTAAACGTAGTGGAACCGTTTTGAATGCATTATTAGAAACGGTAACAATTTTTGATGAGGGGATATTTCATGAGGTATTAGTAAAAGCCATTGAACATATTCAGTATGTAACAGACAGTGAAGATCCAGAAAGAGAAGCGTTGAATATAATAGGTGAGTTTTTTCACTGCGAAAGAATTGATGCAATGCATTCCTTTGTAATCGACGCCCAAAGAAGAGGTGGGGATGCAAATAATAGCATTTCACTTCTGGCAAAGAATAGAACTATGTGGGCAGAAAGAGTAATGAGTCTTCAAAAAGAATTTCAAATAGTAAAACGAAATATTATGATTGCATTGGTTGCAACTATGCTGATTTGTATTTTGCCCCTATATCTGCTTGGTGGAGATTTAGATATTAGTTCTATTCCACTATGCCAGATATCCGCAGTAGTGCTAATCGGAATCTGTATGCTGATTTATGTGAAGGCAGATAAAAAGCTTTGTAGAAGCTGGATTGAAAAAGAAGTGGATAGCACTGGAATAGGGAAGAAATATCTTCAGGTTAGAGATTACGATGAAGTAAAGGAAGCAAAGAGTAGCCAAAAGATGGCTATCATTCCTACAATCCTTTTTATTGGTGCATTTGTTTGTTTTAAGAATATAGCAATCCTAGTAACCGGAGTGGTAGTTGTGTTGTTTTTCCTAAATCAGCATAAAATCGGTCATAAGCTTGCCAAGAAAAAGGTGACGAGGGAGATCGAAAAGCAGTTTCCTAATTGGTTAATGGAAGTGGCGCTATTATTACAGACAGACAATGTGCAGATGGCAATTCGTAAATCAATAGAGAGTGCTCCAGAGGTATTGGTGTATGCATTGGAAGAATTGATTGATCAGTTAGAGGAAAATCCGAATGGAATTGAACCTTATCACAGGTTCTTGAAAGAATATCGAAATCCCGATGTACAATCAGCCATGAAAATGTTATTTGCACTATCTAGTGGAAATGCAGGGGATGTAACGAAGCAGGTGGAAGAGTTGATTGACCGTAACAATGCAATGATGGATAAGGCGGAGAAGTTAGAGCAAGAAGATAAGATAGCAGGAATGAAGGTATATATCTTATTACCATCACTATTAGCATCATTAAAGTTGATGGTGGACATGGCACTGCTATTAGTAGTGTTCCTTCAAAACCTGACTTTTGGAATGTAGGAGGGAGAGACTATGAGTACAACAATAAAAACATATGTGGGCATTTTCATACTCCTATTATCTGTATTTTCTATGGCTGGAGTGATGTCAGCTAGTATTGATGCAAACAATGCAAGAGACTTTCACGCTTCTGTAATGGCAGAAATAGAAGATTCTAATTTCGCACCAAGTGTTATTGGCGCCTGTAAAACGCAGGCAACAAATGCAGGATATGAATTATTAATTGATAGTAACAGCGTGGTCAAGGATGAAGATGGGAAACCGACATTAATGGAAGTGATTTTAAAATATCAATATCACATTGATTTCTTTGGTGTAGTAAGTGCTCAGCAAATCCGTGGGTTTGCAAGATAGGAGGAAGAGACTATGAAGATGATTATGGAGCAGTTTGGAAGTAGCATTATTTATGCCATTGCAGGAAGTGGGATGGCAGCAATTCTGATTGCCTTTTTAAAGGTAATCAGTAGTTAGGAGGCAAGATGCAAGAAATAATTGAAGAATATGGAGAATTTATTATTGATGCTGTAAGTGGTGTGCTTCTTTTGGGCATCCTAGTTTACTTCTTTTTGGGTTCTCCAATGACCTCATTGATACAGAAATTTATCATAAGTGTGTTAGGAGGCGGTATGTAGAATGAAAGAAATATTTCATGAATTTGGAACAATCATTATTTCCATTATTACAGCAGTACTTGTGATAGGAATTTTATTTGGAATCTCTGTTTCAGGTAACCATGGAATTCTAATAATTGCAGGAGCTTCTACAAACAAGGAAATGATAGACTATACGACATACAGTGATTTTGATGCAGTAGTTATGTGGCATAAACGTAGCAAACCGGAGGTGGCCTATACGTCCACTTTTGGAAGATTCTTTGCAATCGAAAATGCTAATTTTTTGAATCGGTATAATGCAAAGGATATGGAAGGTGTGATTTACCCAATGGATAAAGTTATCCTTGCAAAGTTATTTACAGATACGATGTTTGGTAAGGTTTTAGATATCAGAAAAGTAGATGGAATAAGTGTGATGAGCTTATACTCGGCTATTGATGGAAGTGTCCATTTTGCAAGTGCAGGAATTTATGAGGTCTATTTTCAAATCAGAGACAGGGAAAACCTGACCAGTGTCTGGAAAATACCGATTGCAGTGGATGAGAGGAGGGATTAGTAGGTGAAGAATGTATTTTTAGGATTTGGTATTACCATTTGTTCCATCATATCCATTGTAATCATCATGACCCTTTGTGGAACCAATATGAGACAAAATGAGCTGAATGATGCCGTGGACAGTGCGTTAAAGGATACGGTAGAAAATCAGTTTGATGACACAACCTATTCAGTAAACAGTAATGACGAGTTTGTGGCTGATTTTATAGAAGCTTTGTTGATTCAGATTAATTCTGACAGTACAATAACGGTAAATGTATTGGGAGTTGATTATGAAAAAGGATTATTGAGCGTAGAAGTGATTGAAAGCTATAAGCATCCAAACGGTAACATTGGTGCTGTATCCGCTATGAAAACTGTAATATTTGAACAAGATACAAATAATAGTTCTTCAGTAACAGACGAACAGGTTAAGATTACTTATTTACTTGCTGACAATATCATATACAAAGAATTTACCGTTAAGAAAGATTCTGATATAATAATACCACAGAATCCTTCAATGAATGGAAAAACGTTCCTTCAATGGAATGTAAATGGTTCAAGATACACTTTAACAGATAAGGATAATCATAAGGTTAAAGCAACAGGAAATATATCCTTAGTGGCTGTTTTTAAATAATGCAAACATTTATAATAGAATTATTAGCAATGAAATCATTTAGCAGTATCTAGAAATCTAAAAATAACCTATTAAGGGAGAATATTATTATGAAAAAAATCAAAATTATACTTTTAACATTATTATCAATTTTTATAATATGCTTATGTATCGCAAAAGTAGGTAGTTCAAATTCAACAAAGGCTGACAGCCAACTAGTTTCTGAAAACAGCCAGGAAATAACTGAAGACGGGAATGCAATAATAACAGCAAGTTCTGATGGAATTATGAATCAAAATTCGAGTGAAAGTACTACAGAGGAGATCCAAGTTGCTGTAGTACAAAACACAGAAGAACCAACTCAAGAGGCAGTGCCAAAACCAACTCGGGAGAATCAGGTGCTGACTCAGGAGAAAACTCAGGAGCAAACTCAGGTGCAAACGCAGGAGACAACACAGGAGCAAACACAGGCGCCTACTGAAGCACCAACTCAGGCATCAACAGAAGCTCTTGTAAAAACTACAAATAATTGCCCGTATACTTTGTACACAATTACAACCAGATATGTAGAAAATGGATTAGCCGGATCACTTGAATATATTGGATATTATTATTCAAACAATGAGCAGACTCAAGCTGAAATCGCAGTAGCAATGCAATTATATAAAATGGGATATATCAATAATATGTGGGTTAACGTGGGTGATTATGATGATCATAGAAAGGTAGCTTTTGCATATTACTGGAAATAGTTTTATATAAAGATTTATAATTTATATGGAGGGATAATGAGAAAAAAGAGATATTATTTATCATTAGTTATAATAGCATTATATTTTTTGTTAAATCAGCATCAAATGATATATGCAGAAGAAATAAATGAACTTGATTATAGAAGATTAATTTATATCAATGAAAATGGCGGGAGTGGTGCTTCGGCTAAATGGATGTATACAATTGATTCTGGTGGTGAGAATGATTGGGAAACAGCAGGCTCATGGTGGAATGGTTTAGGTGCAGGTGGAAAATATATTGATAGCACAGGAAATTGGCACATTATTCAAGATTTTTCAAATTCATATACAAATCAAATACAAATTGGAGAAATGTTTTTTCAACGTGTAGATTGTGTTGGAATCACCCCACGATTGTTATTATCAACACCATCACGTTATGGATATGATTTTGCCGGATGGACAATTGATAATGGAAGAACTGGTGAAGCGCATGATGGATATACTGCTTTTAATGTTGGATGTTATGCCGGGAATAATTTAACATTTACTGCACAATGGACTCCATGGGAAAATCCTACACCAATTCAAAGATTTCCGATTGACTTAAATTCTTATTTAGATAATGAGCAACACTGGGATTTAAGTAGCTTTGGAACAGCGGATGTATATATTAACGAAATAAAAGTTGCTGATGATGTCGAAGATTATTGTCAAACTGATTTTTTAACAGGAACAACATATATGATTAATGATATTAAAGCAAAGCCTGGGTACGCATATACCGGGCCTACTTTTTTTAGTGGAACATTAACCGATAATGGTGCCTGGTTATGGCCCACATTTGTGACATTAGTCACGTTTGATGTAAATGCTTATTTTAACGGAATAGAACAAGGATATCTTAGCCCCTGGGGGACAGCTGATGTATATATTAATGGTAATAAAGTTGTAGAAGATGGAGCCGATTACTATAATGTTAATCTTTCAAAAGGATCTAATTTCCTAGTAAATGATATTAAAGCTAATTTTGGTTATGATTACACCGGACCTGCATCATTCAGTGGCACATTAACAGCTCCATATACGTCTGTGGCATTACCATTTCAATTAAGTACATTTACGATTCAATTTGATGCTAATGGGGGACAAGGTTCTATGAATAGTATTGTTTTGAACAGCACTTTGTTAGAAAATCTACCGTCAAATACATTTACCAAAGCTACTACTTCAGGTCAAAGTAAATTTATTGGGTGGAGCAAAGATAAAAACGCTACAGTAGCCTCATATAAAGAAAATGGAAAGTTCACATTTACTTCAGGAGAAAGTATAATTACGCTTTTCGCTATTTGGGATGATTGTCCTGTAATTACAGCAAAAGACAGGTATTATACATTGTATGAAGCTAAAAATGGTATCATAACGCAGGCTAATTTACTAACAACAGTAACGGCAACGGATGACAAAGACAGTAATATTGTACAGAATTTAAAAGTTGCCGACTTTAATCCAAATGAATTTATTCAGTTCACATCAAAAGGCTCATCATTAGTTAAATATCAGGTAACAGATAGCGCAAGTAATACATCTAGTGTCACTGCTACAGTGTATATTGTGGATACAGATGATTCTAAGAAAGGTGATATTGATTCAGATGGAACGAAGACTTATGTGAGATCTATTGGTAAGAAGTATCTCATGGCAGACGCGGAGAATGGTGGATTGGAAGAAACATCAGTATGGAGGACAGATTCCCAATATAATATTTTGTTAGTGGAAATTCTTAACAATACAAAAAAGGAAGATGGTAAATGGGGAAGTATGGCGCAGACATGGGAGTTTACAAGTCAGAATGTTGAAAAGGTAAAAGAGTATATTGGTAGATCTGGGATCGGGAACGCAAAACATGAGGATTCATTAGATCGGTTTTTAACAATATATAACTTTTGCAAAAAGTAAATAAGAAATGCAAAGAAGATCAAGTGAAAATATGAATATTGAATTGTACATTAGCCGAGGACAATCCCCGGTTTTTTTAATGCCTAAAAATGACGAAGCATGACTTCATCAAGAAAGGTGGAAAGGAGCATTATGGCACTAGTATTAATGCAACGAAAGATTCCGCCATAGTGTGGAATCTTTATTAAGTTGCAGAGAAAATGAAAAAAAACAAATTTAAATTGGAGGAAGAATCATATGATGAATTACGAATTATTTAAAGAAGTAGTGGCAGAAAAAATCTTAGGGTACATGCCATCGGAGTATCAGAACAGCAGAGTGGATATCCATTCTGTATCTAAGGTAAATCAGACAATGGACGGACTTAATATTGTTCCAACAGATGAGAGAAGCGCAAAGGTGACTCCAACAATCTATGTAAATTCTATGTATGAGCATTACAAGGAATGCAATGATCTGGAGGAAGTATTAAGAGAAGCAGCAGGTTCTATCGAAAAAGCATTTCATCAGGCACCAGATATGTCTAATATGTTGGATTTTGATAAAGCAAAAGATAACATTATTATGCAGATGGTAAATACAGAACAAAATAAAGGAATGCTTGAAAATATGCCACATCGTGAGTTTCAGGATTTATCTATTATCTATCGCTGGTTAGTTGATAAAGATGGACAAGGGATTTCGAGTACTATGGTTAATGTAAGCCTGGCTGAAAAACTTGGGATGAATGAAGAACAGTTATTCCAGGCGGCTGTGGTAAATACAAAAATCCTTCTCCCACCTACCATTAAGTCTATGAATGAAGTGATCAGAGACATGTTTATGAAAGACGGAATGCCAGGAGAAATTGCAGATATGATGATCGAGGAAATGCCAGACGATAAAGTGATGTATATAATTTCCAATGAAAGAGGAGTAAATGGAGCTGCATCAATGCTATACGAAGAAGGTTTACATGGGTTAGCAGAAAAGCTTGGTTCTGACCTTTATATTATGCCCTCTTCGATCCACGAGGTCATCGCTGTATCAGCCAATATGGGTGATCCAAATGAGTTAGCCGAAATGGTAGCTGAAATCAACATGGATCAGGTGTCTCTTGATGAAAGGCTCTCCAATCAGGTTTACCACTACGATAAGGATTTAAGAAAGTTAAGCCTAGCTACAGATATTCCAAACAAAAGACTAGATGGACTTGTTGCAGAAGCAAACTTGATTTATGATTCCAAAAATCAGTCTAGATAGGATGGTGGATTTGATGGAAAGGGAAGTAACTATGGAAGAAATCGTCCAGCTTATGAAAGAGAGCCAGGACGATTTTATTATTCATGTTGAGTTTGGAGAGGCGGTGGTTTTGGATGCCAAAAAGGAATGAATTCAAACTTGATGTGATATCTGTAAGACTTGTAAAAGATGCTCCGATTATGTCGGAGCATCGTATTGTAAGTCCCCAAGATGCCGTTGATGTGATTGGGAAAGAGCTTTGTGAAATGGATAGGGAAGTATTATGTATCATCAATCTGAAAGCTGACAATACACCAATAAATTGTCATTTTGCAAGTATTGGTGCACTGAATCAGACGATGGCACATCCAAGAGAACTATTCAAATCTAGTATCTTATCCAATGCTGCTAGCATGATTCTTTTGCATTGTCATCCAAGTTCGAACTTGCAGCCTTCCAAAGAAGATACTATTTTAACGGACAGGATGATTAAGCTTTGCCATTTAATAGGAATACCGCTCTTAGATCATATTATTGTGGGTGGTGATAATAGCAGATACTTTAGTTTTAAGGAAAAAGGATTGCTACAAAATCCAAATAATGTATTTAATGCAGACTACCGCACACTAGATTTTGACTCTCCGATGGTGGCAGAGAAGGGAAAGAAGAGGTGATAAATTGGAACGATTTAACGAGGAAGAATTGGCGATTGCAAAAAGTGTAGATCTTACGGCAGTGGCTTCTCATCTGGGATATACAGTCAAACGAGTTGGAAAATATCATACGTTAAAGGAGATGGATTCTGTCAGAATATATGGAAAAAGTCATTGGTTTAGATGGTCCAGACAGTATGATAAAGGAGAAAATGGCGGTTCACAGATAGATTTCTTGCGAGTGTTTGCAGAAATGGAAGTGAAAGAAGCAGTGTTCTGGTTACTGGATTTTGCAGGATATCAAAATAATCCAGAATTAGAAAACCATGTCTCATTAAACCATCAGGTAGTTGTAATGGCAGAAGATAAGAAATTATTTATATTACCTGTTCCAACAGGAAAAAATACTTACTTGTATTCATATTTGAATCAGGAAAGAGCCATTAGTAAGGTAGTCATAGATTATTTCGTAAAGAAAAATATCATTTACGAAGCCAGAGATTATCACAACATTGTCTTTAAAGGAAATGATAAAGATGGAGTCACAAGGTTTGCAAGTATGCGAGGTGTATTTGACAAAGAAGGAAAGTCATTTAAGTGTGATGTAACAGGAAATGATAAGCGCTATGGGTTTAATGTAGTAAATGCTTATAGTACAGAATTAGTCGTATTTGAAGCGGCAATTGACCTGATGAGTTATATGGACATCTGTGCTGATTATGAAAGTAATAAGCTGGCACTTGGTATGCTTTCCGATGCACCACTTGAAACATTTCTTGTAGAACATCCGCAGATTAGCACTATTCGATTTTGTCTGGACAATGATGAGCCTGGAAGAACAGCATCAGCAGAACTGTTAGAGAAGTATTTGCAGAAAGGCTATAATGTAGAAGATTGCCCACCACCAAGGGGATACAAAGATTACAATGAATGGTTGCAGAAGGCAAAATTGGTGAAAAGAATGTTAGAGGAAAAAGTCATTATGAAAAGTGCACATGAAATGGCAAAGTGAGTCTGCTTTCCATAATGAAAATGGTAAAGCATAACCACAAACCATAATGGAATATTTAGCTTGATATTTAAAATAAGAAAATGTTGGAAAAATACGTTATGAAAAGTGTGTGCAAAATGCTAATCCATAACGGAAAAGTATAATGAAAATAGCAAATCATAACGGTTTTCCATAATGAAATATAAATATCAGGGGTTTTAGGGGAGTTTACTCCTCTGACAGGGTGCAGAAAGATGGAGCCATCTTATCCGCGTATCCTGCCATGTCGGTGGCTATTTTACTGACATGGAAAGGTATAAGGCAATATACTAAAAACAGGTAAAGGAGGTGCACAGAAATATGGCAGATACAATTCACTGTATTAAGAAGACTTTACGGCTAATGCCTACGGAAGCGAAGATGTTAGCTGAAAAGGCAAAAGTGGCAGGAATGTGTGAAGCCGATTACATTCGATTGCTCATTAGTCAGAAACCAAATGATTATCCACAGATTAGGAAGTTATTAAAAGACCTTATTAATGAGATAAATCATATTGGTATAAATGTGAATCAGATAGTCCACAGTCATAACATGGAACTTTATATGAAAGAAGACAAAGAAAAGCTGTTTGCTTATATGCGAAAACTAAATGTGACAGTTCAAGAGGTGGTGGTTCAGATTGGCGATTAGTAAGATCCTTTATATGAAGGATTGTGGAAATCATTTTCCGGGCAAACATCTTAAGGTTGCAATTGATTATATTTCAGAACCAGAGAAAACCCAGAATGGGAAATTTGTGGCAGGATTTAACTGCCAGCTGGATGCAGCATATGAGCAGATGAAGCAGACGAAAGAGAAGTTTGGTAAAACAGATAAAAGGCAAGGATATCACATTATCATTTCCTTTGAAAAAGGCGAAGTCGATGGTGATACAGCGTTTGAAATTATCGGAAAGTTCGCCAAAGAATATCTTGGAAGTGATTATGAAGCAGTATATTCGGTTCATGATAATACGGATCATATTCATGGGCATATAGTATTTAACAGTGTCAGCTTTTTGGATGGTATGAAGTTTCATTATAAAAAAGGTGATTGGGCAAAAAAAATTCAGCCTGTAACCAATCGGATATGTGAAGAATACGGATTATCAACAATTCAGATTGAAGCGGATCAAGCAAAGCCAAGTGACCATTATAAGGAATGGAATGAATACCGGGATGGCAAGTTTGTCTGGAGCAATATGATTAAACGTGATTTGGATGCTTGTATTATGCAGGCACCAACCTATGATAGTTTTTTAGAATTGTTAGCTGATAAAGGGTATGAAATCAAAGCGGGTAAATATCTTGCAATTAAGCCTCCTGGAATGTACCGGTATAAGAGATGTAAGACCTTGGGTGACGAGTATTGCGAAGAGAAAATCCGAGAACGTATCAAAGCTGAAGACTTATCTTCCTATAAGCCTTATCAAAAAAATATGCAGCCAAGAATTGTTTATTGTAAAGTAAATCGGTTTAAGAGGACGAAGTTTTCAGGACTTCAAAAGAAGTATTTTGCAAAGCTTTATAGAACCAGAAAGTTAAAGAAGAAACCTTATTCACAGTCATGGAAGTATAAGGATGATATTAAGAAAATGCATAAATTGCAGGAGCAATATTTGTTTCTTGTAAAACATGATATTCCTAATGTTGTGGAACTTGTAGCAACTACTGATAATCTGACGGATAAAAAGAAAGAAGTATCCAAAGAGAAAAGTAAGGTATTCAAGGACCGAGCAAAATTCAATCCCTTATTCGAAATGCTTGGTGAGATAAATGAACTAAAGGAATGTGAAAATAGTTTTGAATCTGGGGATAAATTCTTTGAGGATGAGCATAAACAGTGGATAACATTGGTTGAGAATCTCAAAAAGCAGGGCTATTCAATTGAAGAGGTAGAAAAACTAAAGGAGCATTATAGAAATGAGATTTCCAGAGTCAGGGATTTAGAAAAGATAGTGTTTAAAGAGCTTAATCTTGCAAAATCTATTCTTAGTGAAATCACAAAAGAGACGGAAGGAAGAACGCAAGAAGAGGTAAAAGAACAGTGGCAGACAATTAAAGAGAAGAAAGAAGTAAAGCAGCCAAAGCGATAGGCTGTATTTTTTTACGAAAAAATAAGGAGGTAACGTATGGAAGAGTCAACACAGAGCCTTAATAAAGCTAAAAATATGGCAGCGCAGGAGATTAGAAGAATAGGACTTGGTGAAGATGTCGTTGGACTTGTATCAGAAGATATTGAATTTGGGTTTTCGACAGAAGAAGTATTTCGATATGCAAAATCTGGTCTTAATATCAAGCAAATGAGCATTTATTCCAAGTGTCTTAGAAACAAGTGCAGTCAGGAAGTAATTGATATTATTACAACAGATTCATTAAATGCGAATCAGATGAGTGTGGCACTGGAGTTCTTTGAACGAGGAGTGCCAATAGAAACAATCAGAGATGTTATAGAAAAAAAGAATAATGCATTTGAAATGAGTCAGAGTTATCAGGGAGTCCTTGATGAAATGGAAAAGGCAGATACTGAGGTGCAGGTTGCACCGGAATATGTCAAATCTCTTTTTGAAGAGATAAAAAATGTTGTATCAAGTATCAAGTTCGATGAAAGTCGTTATGATGAGCTGAATGAGAAGTTAAAGATATTTGAGTCTTTTAAGGAGGATGTTGCTGTAAGGGATAATCTAGTAAAACAGCTGAGTGATAAAGACACCTTGTTATCCGATCAGCAGGATAAGATTAACCAGGCTAATTCTACGATAGCAAGACTTCGTGAAGAGAAAGAGAATATGGATAAGGAGATGAAAAAGATGCAGTCAAAGGTTGATGAATTACAAGAAGGCTTAAAAATTTCTAAACAAAAGGCTGAGCAAAGAACATCTGATGAGGCGTTAGATACTGCATCAGATATGAAAACTGATAATGGAATAATAGATAAGAGAAATAGTGACTTATCTCAAAAATCGATACAGTCACAAGTAAAACCGCAACAGAGGCAACAATTACAGCAGATGCACCAACCACAGCAGATGCAACCAGTGCAAATGCAGCAATCAGTGCAAATGATGCAACAGCAACAGATTCGTAGGCAACCAGTTTCACCACAGATGAATCAGACTGGTATCCCATATATTTATGCTATGCCAATCTATTACAACATGCCAGTAGCAGATGCTAATGGAAACGTAATGCAGACAGTTTCTGTAGAAAAGGAAATTAAGAAATCTACTATGGGTGTAATTAATATAATTTCAAATCTGATGTTTAAGAAAAAATCTAGACAAGACATTGTAAAGCTTGTTGCTACAGGCGAATTGATTCCGGCACAGCTAGCACTGATCAAGACAGCGATAGAAAAGGGACTGACAGAAAATCAACTCATAGAACTGATTAATAATAAAGTTCCGGCAGATCAGATGAAAGAGATTATAGAAATCGCAGTACTAGAAAATGAACTGGATGATTAGGAGGAAGAGAGAATGAGTTTAGCGTTTATTAGTGAAACAGTAACGGCAGTTAAGAATATGCCACAGTTTTCAAAGGAAGTGCAAAAGTTCGTTGTGGAATTTTCATTTAAGACAAAGGACAAGGATTTGACCAATAAGTTAATGGATGAACTTACTGTTCCGGATAGTGATTTTGAAATGATAAAAATGAAGTATCAGACGATGTATGACAAAAAACCAAAATGGGTTGGTCAGATAGAAAATCTCCTTGTAGCACTTGAAATGTATCGTGTTGAAGAAGAGAAAGCAATTAATAGACTTTCAGATGTATTAAAAGGATATGGAATTGATGTAACTCCAGAGGAAATTCGAAAAACAGATACACAAGAGCTTAAGGAGAGAGTAAAGAAAGAAATATTATTATAGTTATAGCACGTATTTGTGCAGAAAAGAGGTTAAGTGAAAAATACTTTTCACTTAAGATTTGTGCTTTGCACAAACTTATGATGCGCAGAAAAATGCGCAAGAATGGAGATTATTATGGCAGAAGAAATTCAGGAGGCGATACAGATTATCCGCGTGGCATATGAAGGCATTGAGATAGTAATGAAAGTAGGCAGCGGTGGTCTAGGCATTATGCAAAAAGGTGCAGAAGTATTAAAGGGTATGCTTGATTATGAGAAGACGCTTGGTAAAACATCAATGAAAAAGTTGTTGATGAAGGGCGGTGATTTACAAGTCCTTCAGTTTAAGACAGAAGATATGAAAAAAGTAGAGAAGATGGCAAAAAAGTATGGCATTCTTTATTCTGTATTACCAGACATGAATAAAACAGATGGACTATCTGAAGTTATCTTTCATTCGGAGGCAGTGCCTAGGGCCAATATGATGATTCAAAAATTGAAGTTTGGAAAGATTGCGAGTTTTGATGATTATCTTAAGAATGGAAATGAAAAGGATTTAAATAAACTTCTTGATTTTCTCAAGGGGCAAAAACTAGGAGGTACGGGGAACTTGCTCCCCGGAAAAATCCACACTGAGGATGCCACAAGAGCAGGTATTATTATAGAAGGTTTGATTGAAAAAGTTGGATTATTTGCTATGGAAAAACAGAGTATCAGTGTGGATGCTGTCAAAGAAAATTTTAGTATTGATAATGCGCAGGCAGAAAATGTGATTAAGCAACTTGAAACCATTGGAGTTCTTGAAAAAAGTGATATGACTGGACAACATAAAGTTATTATGGATAAAGAAGCATTTCAAAACAGAATTCGCGGATATCAGGATTTGGCTGCGAGAATGAAGGCAGTATCTGCATCAAAGAATTTAAACCTTTCTGATGTTACGATTTCAAAAACTTTAATTGTTATGGAAAATGATAATGCTGTTAAAACAAGGATTCCAGGTACTTGGGGAGACAAGGTGAGATATGTATGGATTAATAAGGAAAATGCAATGGATATTCATAATGGAAAAACCTTATTAACATTTTTGGACAAAGATAAGGATTATAAAATCTATGACGAAGAGAACCGTGTAGTGGAAACTATGAAGGGAGAAACCCTTTATTCCAAGCATTACGATAAGGTGGAGACTACTGTCAGAGATAAATACGATAAATCTCAGACTACAACAAAGAAACAGACTAAGACAACCACAGAAATAAAGAAGAGGTAAAGACCTATGCAGACAAATAAGAAGAAACCATCGGTAATATTTCTTATCTTCGGCTCAATACTGGCAGCTTATCTTGGATACCTTGTGAATGGAGCATGGGAGGAAGAGATGACGCTAAATAACTTCCTTCCTGTTTTTAATGAGGTATGTGCTGCACCATTAGATAATTACTATGAGCCATCTACAATAAAAGCTGTAATGATTGCGATTGGGATTTATACAATTGTAGTCATCATGTACTATACCAGTCAGAAAAAGATGATGCCAGGTAAGGAATTTGGTACCGCACAGTTTGCTAATGTAAAACAGGTTAACAAAGTGTTAGCAGATAAGGATGAAACATTCAACCGAATTTTAAGTCAAAATGTAAGAATGAGCTTAAATACGAGGCAAACGAAATTAAATAATAACGTCTTAATTATAGGAGGATCCGGTGCTGGAAAGACATTTTATGAGGTGAAACCAAATCTCATGCAGATGCCACATGATTGTTCTTTCATATGCACCGACCCCAAAGGAGAAATCCTTAGAAGTTGTGGTGGTATGTTAAAAAAGAACGGATATCATGTGAAGGTCATTAATTTGCTAGAGATGAATAAGTCAGATTGCTATAATCCATTTGCATATATCAGGGAAGAGACAGACATTGTAAAACTGATTACGAACCTGATATCCAATACAACGCCGAAAGGTGCAACACCAAGCGACCCGTTTTGGGAGAAAGCTGAAGGGTTGTTCTTGCAGGCGTTGTTTTATTATGTCTGGCTAGAAGAAAAGCCAGTAAAGCGGAACTTTGAAACAGTCCTAAAGTTAATGGGAGAGGCAGAAGTCGCTGAGAAGGGAAAACCTTCAAGACTTGATGTTAGAATGAAATTTTTAGAAGAGAGTTCAGTATTAGGTTCTAATCATCCAGCAGTAAAACAGTATAACAAATGTATGCGAGGGGCGGGAGATACAATTCGTTCCATTATCATCAGTGCCAATTCGAGACTTGCTTTCTTAGAGAATAAGCAGGTGCTTAGAATGCTGTCAAAGGATGATATGAACTTATCGGAACTTGGCATTGGAGTAAATGGTGATGGTGAGACAAAGACCGCACTCTTTTGTGTTATCCCAGATTCTGATAAATCCTACAATTTTATCGTTGGAATGCTTTATACGCAAGTTTTTCAAGAATTATATTATCAGGCAGATTTTAATTGTGGTGGTAGACTTCCGATACATGTCACTTTCATGCTAGACGAATTTAGTAATGTGGCTTTGCCAGATGATTATTGCTCTTTACTTTCCACAATGAGAAGTAGAGAGATTAGTTCGGTTATTATCATTCAAAATCTTGCTCAAATCAAGGCATTATTCAAGGACACATGGGAGACAATCCCAGGAAACTGCGATACGTTGGTCTATTTGGGCGGAAATGAGCAGAGCACTCATAAGTATATTTCAGAGTTACTTGGAAAAGGAACCATTGATAAAAAATCAAGTGGGGAAACAAGGGGAAGACAAGGCAGTTCAAGCCGTAATTTTGATGTGTTAGGAAGAGAGCTTTATACACCAGATGAGGTACGAAAACTGGATAATAAGAAATTATTTATCTTTATCCGTGGATTTGATCCAATCATTGATAACAAGTATATTCCATTTTTACATCCTGCATTTAATATGACGGCGGATGGTAAAGGGGAGGCCTATGTACACGTACCATCAAAGGGGTCCAATTTAATTGAACCGACCTTTGAGATATTGACAAAAAGTTCTCTAAAGTTTTACGAGCAATTAAAAGAAAAGGGCGGAAATATCTATATTGATAATCTGACTTATGAAGAATTTATGCTACTTGGAGATGCGGAACTTAGAAGTCGTTTTACTAATATAGATGAGAAAGAGCAGAAACAAAAGTTGAACAGTGAGCAGACAAAAGAATTGGAATTCGCAGAAGAAGAGGTCAGTAATGAAAATGAAACGTCTTCAGGCGGAGCATCTGTAGCAAGCCGCAAACCATTGAAAGAAGATACGGTCATGAATCGCCTTATTTACTGGGAGTTTTCTGAAGAACAGAAAACAGAAGGCAAAAAAGCTTTAGCTGCAAAGGTGCCAAAACAAACAATTCTAGAGTATTTCTATCCAGAAACATCACTTGAAGAAATGGCCCATATACGTGAAACGTTTGAGAGAGCAAGGCATAACTGATTTTCTGCAAAACAATAGATGCAGACTGACAACTCTCGTGTTCAGGGAGAAATCCATAGTGAACATTAAAGTCGAGAGTTTTTTATCAAGGACCAATCCTGTAAAAATAGAAACACATTAACAATAGCAGATAGAAATGAATCATGTGTCTAGTACAGATGACATTCATTCGGAGATGAGCCGGTGGAATGTATATCTGTCTTGGACAGATTATTCATTTCCGCTGGTATCTTAATCTGCACCCACACACATCTTAAAGGAGATTAAATTATGGGTAAGAAAGAGAATAATACAATCCCAGAAACTAAAAGAGAAGGATTTGTTATAAGATCGAAAAAGAAACTAACGCCAATAGTAGCAGGTGCAGTAATGGCATGCAGCTTAATGTCTACGCAGGTTATGGCTGCAACAGATACTAGTTCCGTAACAGCACCACTTGATAGCCTTAAGACACTTGTTATCGCTATTATCGGTGCAGTTGGTGTTATTATCCTTGCTAAGAACGTCATGGAATTTGCACAGGCTTATCAGCAACAGGATTCATCTACAATGAACTCAGCACTGAAAGGAATCGTAGCAGGAGTTATGATGGCAGGTATTTCATCAGTACTTACAATCTTAGGTTTCTAGAATTCAGGGCAGTTTATCTGCCCATTACAACAGAAAGAAGAGGTGAATAACAAGTATGGATATATTTAAACTTGGACAGAACATTCTTGATCTGCTTGAAATGGTATTTGGTTTCTGGAATAGCCAAGTTTCACTGGTATTCTCACTACTTGGACAGTCTCCGGTCAATTTTAAGAACGGAGGTCCGTGGGCAGTCATTGTGGGTATCGAACCTATTTTTGTAGCGGTGGGCTCATCCCTTGTGGTATTGTTCTTTGTCATAGGATTCTGTTCAGAGAGTGTGGATGTCAAGGAAGAAATGCGATTTGAAGTTATACTTCGAATGCTTATGAGAGTAGGAATAGCGGAATGGCTGGTAGCAAATAATGTCACAATTATGAAAGCGATTTTTACATCCGTAGGAAATTTGGTAGGATTATTAACTTCAGGAACAATACCAACGCTGACAATTGATAGCACACAGGCGGATATTATTAAGAATTTGGATTTTGGTCCAAGTCTGGTAATGCTGATATTGGCAGCATTGTTGTCAATAATCGTTATTATCTGTGGCTTTTTCTTGATATACACCGTATATTTCAGATTCTTAAAAATCCTAATTATTGTTCCTATGGGCGCAATTGCATGTGCTACTCTTAGCGGAAACAGAACGATAAGTCATACAGCAGTAACGTATTTTAAGTATTTCTTGTCGGTGGTTTTAGAAGCGGTAACAATAGCTTTGGCTATTATTATATGTAATGCATTTATCAATTCAGGGTTGCCGACATTTACAGGAAGTTATGCAGACTGGGCACAGACATTGATTTATCTGTGCGAAATGACATTTACCATAGCAATGACAGTAGGGAGTGTAAAAGGCGCACAGAATCTGACAAGCAGGGCATTAGGATTGTAGAAAGTGAGGAAAGAATGGAAAGAACATTAGAATTACAAACCCAGTGGGGAACCACCGAAAAGGTTCAGTTGGAAATTAGTAATTATATGAATATTAACGGATTGTATATCGGATTAAGCGCAGTGGGTGGTGAATACCCGGAAAGCTACGGCGATGTGACTGTGAATCTTGACAGTAAGGCACCTGATTATTGTAGCTATGTGGATACAAACAATATGCCGGAGATTGAAAAATTTATAAAAGATTATGATTTGGGGGAATTCACAGGGCTGAGTAAGCGTAGCGGCTTTTGTGAATTCCCTCTTTATATGTTTAATCCGGATAAACTAAGAGAACTCTGTCCTGATGGAATGGCAACTTATGAAAATAGCATTGGAGTTGCTAAGAAATTAGAGCAGAAACCGCAGATTAGATAGCAGGGACGAAGAAAGGAGAAAGTAACCGAAAATGAGCAAAACCCACAGAAAAATTTCGGTTACAGGTGAAGAAATGGTAATTGAAATCAATAAAGATATTGATAGGTATCAGGAATCAGTGGCAATGGGTCTAACAGTAAAACAGTTAATATTTTCTGTTGCATCTGTTGTATGTGGCGGGGGAATTGTGCTTTTACTTTATCGTTATATTGGACTTACTGGTAGTGCTTATATTGCAATACCAGTTGTTGCCCCAATTGCACTTGGAGGTTTTTATACGTATAACGAAATGAGCTTTTTTGATGTGATGCAAAGAAAAATTCATATGATGTTTGGTAATCAAGCACTTTCCTATGTATCGACAGAGGGGGAAATGGTGCTTAAAGCATACGAACTAGCATTTGCAAATACATCCAGAGTTCCGTCTATAAAGTATAAAGGCAAACAATTAAAAACAGGGACGGTTAGTGTTAATACAACTATTGGGAATCAGAACAATAAGGAAGCATTTGAGGCTGTGAAGAGAAAAATGAAGGTTATGATTATTGGTTGTATAGTGGCAATTATTCTGGCTATTGCGGGAACATTTGCTTATAAATACCTGGGATAAGAGAAAAAAGTAACACGAAAATATTGTTTGACCTCTTAGCGGGTCGGAACAATTCAGGCATTGGCCGGGATTGTTTCCGGCTGATGTGATTAGCGGGCAATGCGAATGGAGATTCGAGTGTCAGAAAGAGAGGAAACAGATGGGTATATTTAACAACGGATTTAAGGAGTTAAAGAAAGCAAGTGAACCGCTTTACCGTACTCCAAAATCTATTCAGCAGACCATTGAAATCATGGCGGTAGCAGAAAATGGTATTTTTGAAGTATCAAAGAATTATTATGCCAAGAGCTACCGTTTTTGTGATATTAACTATACGACAACCAATGAAGATGAGCAGATGGATATCTTTGAAAGGTACTGCAAGTTCTTAAATTCATTGGATTGTAACTTTAAAATCACAGTTAACAATAAAAATAAGAATATGATTGATTTGAGGGAACATGTGCTTTTGCAGTACAAAGAAGATGAATTTGACCACTTCCGAAAAATTTACAATGACATAATTGAAGATAAGATCCAGGAAGGAAGACAGGGTATAGAGCAGGAACGATATTTAACACTTACCATTGAACGTAAGAACTTTGAGGAAGCAAGAGCACAGTTTGCAACATTAGAAGCAACACTTCACAAAGCATTTAATGAATTAGGTACTGACATTGTTCCTTTAACAGGTAATGAAAAATTGAAAGTGCTTTATGATTATTACCATCTTGGAAATGAAGGAGAGTTTGAATTTGACATTAAAGATTCTAAAAAAGTTGGAACAGATTTTACAAATGACCTTTGCAACGGAATGATGAAGTACTTTCCAGATCATTTTGAAGATGAGAGTAAGTTTTGCAGAGCTTTATTTATTAAGAAGTATCCAAGTAGTTTATCCGATCGGTTCTTAAATGAGATTACCAGCCTTCCGGTTCATTCCATCACCAGTATTGATGTGGTACCGATACCAAAAGACCTTACAACAAAGACATTACAGAAAAAATATCTTGGAATTGAATCGGATATCATCAAACAGCAGAGAGTCCGTAATAAGAATAATGATTTTTCAACAGAAATCTCTTATGCTAAGAGAACGGAAAAGAAAGAAATAGAAGAAATTATGGATGATGTTCGTGAAAACGATCAGTGCCTGTTCTATGTAGCAGTGACAATCATTGTGATGGCTGATTCCAAGAAAGAGTTAGAAAGTGTCTGTGAAACAGTTCAAACCATTGGTAAAAGAAATTCTGTTATCATAGACGTTCATTATCTGAAACAGAGAGAGGCATTAAATACTGCATTGCCAATCGGAGTAAGGCAGGTGGAAACAATGAGAACTATGCTTACGCAGAGTCTTGCAGTTTTGATGCCTTTTAATGTGCAAGAGTTAAAGGACATTGGAGGTAATTATTATGGGATTAATCAGGTATCTAAAAATATTAATGTGGGAAATCGTAAGAAGCTGATTAATGGTAACGGATTTATCTTTGGTGTACCAGGTTCAGGTAAGTCATTCTTTGCAAAGCAGGAAATGGGAAATGTATTTTTAAATACAGATGATGATATTATCTGCGTGGATCCGATGAATGAATATTTTGACATTGCAAAGACATTTCATGGAGTAGTCGTTAATATGTCTACGTATACAGATAATTATGTAAATCCGCTTGATATGGATGTATGGAATTTGGATATCAATGATACAAAGGGATGGATTAGAGATAAGGGTGAGTTTATGTTGGGACTATGTGAACAGTGTATGGGAGACAGTTTAAATTCCAGACAGAAATCAATCATTGACCGTTGCATCCGAAAAATGTATCTGGATATTGCAAAATCAAAAGAAAAGTATATCCCGATTATGACAGACTTTTATGATATTTTGTCTTTACAGTCTGAAATAGAAGCAAAAGATATTGCTTTATCACTGGAATTGTTTGTAAATGGTTCCTTGAATATCTTCAATCACCAGACAAATGTTGATATCGAAAACCGCTTTATTGTCTTTGGTATTCGTGATTTAGGTGCAGAACTTTCACCTATTACAATGCTTGTAATGATGGAGAACATTCAGAACCGTATTTCAGAAAATGCGAAGAAGGGAAAGGCAACGTGGTTGTATTTAGATGAATTCCATGTGCTCTTAAATCGTGAGTATTCTGCTAAGTATTTGCAGCAGTTATGGAAAAAGGTAAGAAAGCAGGGTGGTCTTTGTACTGGAATTACGCAGAATGTCGTGGATCTGTTACAGAACTATGTGGCAACTACAATGCTTGCTAACTCTGAGTTTGTAGCATTACTAAAACAGGCGAATACAGATAGTTCTAAGTTAGCGGAGGTAATCGGAGTATATGATGCACAGCTTCGATTTGTAACTAATTCGTCAAGCGGTATGGGGATTATTAAATGTGGTAGTGTTGTGATTCCGTTTGATAATACTATTAGTAAGGATACAGACCTTTATAAGTTGTATAATACTAATCTTCATGAGAAGATTGCAGAAGAGAAGGCGAAAAAAGAAGCTTTGGAGATGCAAGATATGAATAAACAATATATTGATTGAAGAAAAGTAAAATAATAGTATAATATTATTAGTAGATGCTGAAGATGTTAAGTCATCTTCAGCAATTATGAAGTTGAACCAAAGGGGATAATTTTGATAGAGAATGAAAGAAGTTTATATTTACAATATCCTAAATTGTGTAAAGAATGGAATTATAATAAAAATGATACTACACCTGAAGAATTTTCTGTGGCATCTGGTAAAAAAGTATGGTGGATCTGCAAGGAAAATCATGAGTGGGAAGCACGGATATCGGATAGAGTGCGTGGAAACGGATGCCCATACTGTGCTGGCAAAAAAGCAATTGTAAGAGTGAATGATTTAGTTACTTTAAATCCCAAGCTGACTTCTGAATGGAATTATAACAAAAATGATGAGAAGAAGCCTGAACAATTTATGTCGCACAGTGGGAAAAAAATATGGTGGAAATGTAGAGTGGGTCATGAATGGGAAGCAACAATTGATAGTCGTTCGAGAGGAAATGGTTGTCCATATTGTGCAGGGCAGAAAGTAATTATAGGAATAAATGATTTAGCAACAATGGCACCAGAAATTGCGCATAGTTGGGATTATGTAAAAAATGGTACTTTGAAACCAACTGAAATATGTGTAAGTAGTGGGAAAAAAGTGTTTTGGCGTTGTGAATATGGCCACAGTTGGAACGTTCCGCCTAATAGGAGGGTGACACAAAAATCCGGGTGTCCAATTTGCTCTTCTGAGTTAAGAACATCGTTCCCAGAACAAGCGGTATACTATTATGCAAAGCAATGTTTTGCTGGAGTTGAGAATAGAGTAAAGCTTGAAAATGGAATGGAACTAGATATTTATATTAGTAAATATCACATTGGAATTGAGTATGACGGGCTTCTATACCACGAGGGATATAAAGCACATGAAAGAGAAAGCAGAAAGAATAGTTTCTGTAAAATACAAGGTATTCGGTTAATCCATATTAAAGAGGTAAGAAATGTTCCAGAAGAACAGCAGACTGATTATATTTATAGGGTAATAGCTGATAGAAGCAAGGGTTTAGATGCGGTATTGATATATTTATTTGAGTTGTTAGAGATGTATTTTACAAAGGAAATTAACTTAGAAATTAATACTGAACGTGACCAAGATAAAATTATGCTCCAATATTTGAATATTGACAACAAATTAAAGGGTTTATTTGATACCAGTATATTAGACGAATGGGATTATGTAAAAAATGATGGATTAAAGCCTGCCATGTTCTACAGAGGAAGTAAAAAGAAAGTATGGTGGAAATGTGAATATGGGCATAGCTGGAAAACAGCTATAAGTCATAGAACTAATGAAAAAGCACCTACAGGTTGTCCTTACTGTTCTAATCAAGCAATTTGGAAAGGCTTTAATGACTTAGTCACTGTCAATCCCAAATTAGCTGAACAATGGAACTATGAAAAAAATAATGACCTTTTGCCAGAAAATATTATGTACCGTAGTGTAACAAAAGTATGGTGGAGATGCGATTATGGTCATGAGTGGGAAGCGAGTATTAAGAAAAGGGAAGATGGACGGAATTGCCCATATTGTTCAGGTAAAAAAGTGATGGTAGGATTTAATGATTTAGCATCTCTTTTTCCAGATATAGCCTTAGAATGGAATTATAAAAAAAATGAAAATCTTTATCCGACTAGTGTCAGTAAAGGAAGTAATAAAATTGTATGGTGGGAATGTAAGAATGGTCATGAGTGGAAAGCAATGATTAATAAGAGGACATTGAGAAAAACTAAATGTCCATATTGTAGGAAATGATATTGGATTATCTTGAAATTTCATTTTGTTTAGTAAAGGAAATTAGAGGAAAACAGAACGTTATCAAAAAGACTTGCAAATAGATATAATAGAGTGTTTAGAAAGGATTAAACATATCATAGTTGAGATAAATTGAATATTATTTGTAGAGGAACATTCAAGCCATAAACTTGGATGTTCTTTTTCGTTTATAGAAAGAAGGTATAAATTTGAAAATAAAAAAAGTTGATGAAAAGCCAATGGTTATCCATACCAAAGCAGATACTAAGTTACATGTTCATCAAATGAAAGATGCTGCACTTGAAGGACAAAATTTTGATATCGTAGATCATTCTCCTAAGATAAAAGACGGTCAGATAAATCAGGCAGAGGTTAAGAAATCTGGAAAGGAGAGATATCGTAAGAGTAGCAGAAGAAACATAAAGGAATCCAAGAAATCCATTAAGGTGAATAATTCTTTAATTAAGCTAGCTGCTGTTGCAGGAGCCAGCGCTGCTACCAATCAAATGGAAGGAGACGAAGAAGTTAGGCAGAGTGCTCTGATTACTGCAACATTGTCAAAGCCGGGAAGAGATGCAGTCAGAAAGGGCAGTGAACTTTTCAGACAGAAGATAATGGCAGAGAGAAAACGAAAGATTAAGAAGGTAGAAGCAGGAAAGAAACTTGCCAAACGTGGTATTAAGAAAACAGCTGCTAATACAACTAAGAAAGTTGTAAAGGAAACAACTAAAAAGACTTCAAAAGTCGTGGCAAAAGAGACAGCAAAGGTAAGTGTTCATCTGGCTGGAACGGTTGCAGGTACTACGGCAACAGGTCCGGCAGGACTGTTAATTGGAGTCGCAGCAGGTAAGGCAGTTGGCTGGAAGATGGACAAAGGTGATGTAAAGCGAACCAACAGAAACCGTAAGATCATGTTCTTTATGGATAAGATGAAGTCCAAGGATGATCAGACGGATAGTATTGGAAAGATGGTAAAGGATTTGATTTTAAAAAGAGGCAGCTTAGTAATGAAAAAGATTGTAGCGGTCGCTCTTCCTGCTTTACTGGCTGTTTTTTTGTTGATGGCAATCGTATGTATTCCAGTAATTCTTGTGGTAGCAGTTATTTACAATTCTCCTTTTGCAATTTTTTTCCCGCCGCTTAGTGATGGAGATACAGTTATGACAGTGACAAGCCAGTATGTGGCAGAATTTAATCGTGATACAAGTACATTCGCAAATGACCATACCGGATACGATACAGGAACTATTGTTTACGTGGATTATGAAGGCTCTAATGCAGTGCCGAGCAATTACTACGATATCATGTGCGTTTACATGGTGAAGTTCGGGGGTGGTGACACTGCCACAGTTATGAAGGATACTTCAAAGGAGAGGTTAAAGGGTGTATTTGATGATATGTGCTCCTATACAACAACGACAGGAACTGAAACTATTGAAAATGATGATGGGACAACGTCTACAAAGACTGTTCTATATGTAAATATCACTTTAAAAACCTTTAGGAAAATGGAAACGCAGTATAATTTTTCAGTAGATGAAATCAAGATGTTAGAGGCTATGATGAGTCCGGAAGATCTGGCACGGATTGGATACACCGGAGGCAGTGGGGCTGGAGGTAATGAAGGTAGTAATGCAGTTTCAGTACTTTCACAGACACAGATTGAGACAATGGTCAGTGGAATTACTGATGCAAAAGCCAAAGCCACCTGTAGTTTTGTATTATCGAAAGTAGGTTATCCATATAGTCAGGATTATAGAGATACTGGTAATTATTATGATTGTAGCTCACTTGCCTACTATTCATGGAAGGCAGCAGGAGTTGAAATTAGTTTTGGTGGAGCAACATCAGCCGCAGCTGAAGGGCAGGGACTAGATGAAGACGGGAAAACGGTTTCTGCTGATCAAATGCAACCGGGAGATTTGGTTTTCTACAGCTACTTAAGTAATGGACGTTATAAAAATATTAGTCATGTTGCAATTTATGTAGGTAATGGTAAGACAGTAGAGGCATTGAATGAATCTGTTGGTGTTGTTTACAAAGATGTTAGTACAGGTAGTATTGTCATGGTTGCAAGACCATAAAAAATAAATAAATATTGTGAAAATAGAGACGAGGCCGGTATAGCTTTGTCTCTTCTTTTTGTGAAGCGCTATAGGATGAAACCGAATGAAATGATTTTAGTAACAGAAAAATGCAAGGAAACAGACATAAATGCACTTTTGCATTGGCATTAGATCCACAAATAAAAGAAAAATGAAAATAAAAAAGGATGGTAGAAATCATGGAAAATATAAAAAAAGTAATAGGTAAAGAAAAGATTGTTGTATCAATAGAGGCAGACTGGAATTTGGTTTTTGAAGAATTAAATAATCAGTGGAGCAAAAGTGGAAGGATGGCACAAAGTGTGCAACTTACAAATGATGATTTTATACAGCTTCAGTATAGACTTGGAATGAAATTAAATCAGAAGAAAGCAATAGTAGAAAATGATTGCAGTGATTTTACTGATTACTTTGCTGCACTTAAATATATTGCTCTTGCAGCTAGGTTGCTTGAAAATCTGGTGAGATCAAAGAATTGTTTTGCTTCAACGATTGGAGTTTTAAACCCAATCGAAATTGTTAAATCGTATTTGGATGAAGAAGAGTATGAAGAATATTGTACTTTGATGAATGTGGAAGGAAACTTTTTAGGAAGAAAAAATATCTAATTTGAAGTGAGGAGAAAAAAATGAGCGTAGATTATCAGGTAAGAAATCTTTACGATGACATGATTAATGATGTTACAACAAGTGGAGCAAAATGGCGTGATGTATGCAGATTGATAGGTCAGCTTTATCGTTACGAATTTGATAATATTCTCATGGTATATGCCCAGCGACCACATGTGACTTTAGTAGCAGATTTTGATACATGGAAAAAGGTTGATCGTTATGTAAATCGTGGAAGCAAAGGTATTGCCATCTTCCCTTCTAGGGCATTGAAACCACATTTGCGATATGTTTTTGATATTTCAGATACTGGTGGTAGAAATCAGAATCTAACATGGAATTTGGATGGTGAAAAGCTAAAGCAATATGTAGATTTGCTTATAACCGAAGGGCAGATAGAACAAAACAGTGACGATAGTCGTGAAAATTTAGAAAGTTTATTTAAGGACTTTATATCTTCGGAGATCAGAGTTATAATGAAAGAGGAATTCGAAGAAAGAATTACCGAACTTAAGCAGCTATCAGGGAGTGTGATTAAGGAAGATAATAATACGCAAGAGCCTACAGCAAGTGATATGTTAGAAAGAAGTATTATATATGCTGTAGGAACAAGATGTGGACTTGACTTATCCAACGAAGAACAGGATTTTAGTCAGATAGTAAAATTTTCCGATGAGGAAATTGTTTGCCGCCTTGGTTCTCTTGTTAGCGATGTCTCCTGTAGCGTTCTTAGAGAAATAAATCGTAACTTTAGACGCATGGATTATGAAAGGAGTATCGAAAATGGCAGAAGTAACATTAACTTACAAAGAAGTGGACGGACTATTATATCCCAATCTGGCAGTGCCAGTAGAACAGGAAGTGAGCCTGACAAAACTGGGGAAATACGGGATAATGGCAATGAATTATCTCAAGGAGAGCGAGAAGATCCGGTACAAATCACTTTACCGCTTTGGAAAACTAGCAGAGAAGATGAAGGAAGTGGAAGAGGAAGCGAATCAGCTGTTAGATCAGTTGATGGAGGGTTACCTCGAAAAGCACAAACCGAACGATCCGAATTCAACAATGGAAATGTGGAAGATAAGGGAACAGGCGAAGATGGAAGCAGAAGAAATCGTGCTTCATCAAGTAGTCTACAAGTTCCATTAGAAGATAAGTCGCAAGACGAAGAATTAAATAGTGAACTAGATGACATTAAATCATTTGGTAAAAGTAAGGAGGCCGAGTACCAACAGGCTTCCTTTTTTGATGCCGTAAATTCTGAAAAGAAATTAGGTCGATTCACGTATATGTCACCAAAGAAAGAACTAATTGTTCCTCATGATTATATTATTGATGTAATTAAAAGAGGCACAGGCTTTGAAGGTGGAAAGCATCGTGTCTATGATATTTTTCATAATATCATGGAACCGTCAGAACGGGCCAAACGAATCAAGAAGGAATATGGCCTTGGTGGTGCAGGTTGGCCAATCGATGGTTACGGGTTGCACGGATATGATTCCTTTAAATCGCAAGGACTCAGATTTCAGTGGAGAGATGAAGAAGGTGAGAAAGAGGGCTATTTAAGCTGGTCAGTCGTAGAATCTGAAATCGGAGCCTTAATCATGGCTGGTGAGTATTATGAAGAACGTATCAGTCTTGAAGAAATGTTTATGAACGGTGACAGGGAAGATACTGTCGTTGATTCTGGCAATATAGAGATAGAGGATGAAAAACTAGATGACTTTGCTATTCCGGATGAACAGGAGTCTTTTGAGAAAGAAGATATTTCAGAAGATATTTCAGAGCAGGAACCATTTGGCAATCTTACAGAAATGACCAATGAAGAACTGGAAGAAGAAGACAGATTAGTTACAACGGCTGAATATGGTGCAGAAATAGAAGCAGAAAATACAGAATTTGAAGCACAACATGTTACTGGAGATGTGATTGATACAGATGGAAGTGTTATAGAAACTATAAAGTCACAGTTTCCAGAAGGCCGGAAACAGTTTGAAGAGATGGATAGCGACCTTCGTAATGTCATTGAAATCTATGTAACAGAGTGTTCGTCTATTAAGCCTTTTCAACCATTTTTAAAGAACGTATATGAGAGTAACTTACTCCCGCCGGATAAAATCAGTTTTGTAATTAGAACGGTAAATCATAGTGGTAAAGAACATTCACAGGCTTATGCCAACAATGAGTATGGTCTGGTTGAATATGACCAGAGTCAGATGGGTGTTACAGTTAATTATAAAGATGCATTAGGAGAACGACATAAAACAGATGTTACCTTTGAGCAGATTTATGAGGTCTGTGGGTATCTGATCAAAGCAGGAACCTTTGTCAGCAATGACAGAGTGGGAAGTTTTGATCAGATGTGGAAGGATACACCATATGACAGGAAAGATCTGATGTATCAGGACTTTGAAAGAAGAACTGCAAGTCTTAATCCAAAGACAGAAAAGAAATGTAACTTTCATTATAATCTATGGGAGTTGCCAAAGGGTGGAGCCAAGACCAGATATAAATGGAATGTAGAAGCAATTACATTATTAAAGAAGATTGAAAGAGAAAATAGACTTGCTAGCGCAGAGGAACAGAACACTTTATCATATTATGTCGGTTGGGGTGGAGTATCAGAAGCTTTTGATCCTACAAATTCTGGGTGGAGGAATGAGTATGAAGAGTTAAATGGACTTCTTAGCAAAGAAGAATATGAAGCAGCTAGGTCAACGGTTAATAATGCTTTTTATACCTCGCCAGAGATAGCAAGCTGCATGCATCAGGCATTATTACAGTTCGGTTTTCGCGGTGGAAATGTATTAGAACCAAGTATGGGTGTTGGAAACTTCTTTGGAAGTGTTCCCACTCCTTTGCAAGGATGCAAATTATATGGCGTAGAAGTGGACGGTATTTCTGGAAGAATAGCAAAGCAGTTATATCAGACTGCAAATATTTCTATCACAGGTTTTGAAAAGACTACTTATCCAGATAACTTCTTTGATGTGGCAATTGGAAATGTACCATTTGGTGATTATAAGCTATATGATCCAAAGTATAATAAATATAACTTCCGCATCCATGATTATTTCCTTGCAAAAGCAATTGACCAGGTAAGACCGGGTGGAATTGTAGCATTTGTAACTACAAAAGGAACATTAGATAAGAGTAATTCATCGGTCAGAAAGTATCTCGTAGAAAGAGCAGAACTAATCGGTGCAGTTAGACTTCCTAACACTGCTTTTAAGGAAAATGCAGGAACAGAAGTAACAAGTGATATCTTATTTTTACAGAAACGTGAGAGAAAGTTGGATGTTGAACCAGACTGGTTACATCTTGGTTACACAGATGATGGAATAGCTGTTAATTCTTATTTTGTAGAGCATCCTGAAATGATGTTAGGACGAATGGAATATGATACTGGAAGATTTGGAGATAACAGTCGTTATACTGTATGTGTAAATGATGATGAAAACTTCAATATGTATGATGAATTGAATCTTGTTATCAAGCATATGTCAGCGCAAATGACTGATTTTGAGAGATTAGAGGAAGGATCAGAGGTAAGTGAAGATATTGTTCCAGCAGATCCTGATGTAAGAAACTTTACCTATACATTTTTGGATGGAAAGCTATATTACAGAGAAAATTCGCAGATGTATCGAAGGGAGGTATCGCAGGCTGTGGAAGAACGAATTCGTATGATGAATGAGATCAGAAGTGAAACCAGAAATCTGATTGAACTTCAGACAGAGGGCTGCAGTGAGGATGAACTTGTCAGTCAACAGAGACTTCTGAATAAAATCTATGATTCCTTTGTGGAGAAATATGGTTACATTACAAGTCAAAGCAATCGTAAGGCATTTCGTGATGATGCTGATTACCCGTTATTATGTTCCCTTGAGGTTATAGACGAAGATGGAAATATAAAAAAAGCAGATATGTTTTATAAGCAGACTATTAAAGCAAAGGTAGAGATAGTTCGAGTGGAAACACCAGTAGAAGCTTTAAATGTATCGGTTAATGAATATGGTGGAGTAAATATTCCCTTTATGCTTAGTATTTATCATCCAAGCATAGATAATGCTATGGACTCGTTTTCAGAAAGTGATACTTTATCGGTAAATACAAAAGTTGAGTTAGAGCGTAGCATTATGTTAGAAGAGCTGACTGGATTAATTTATCTGAATCCTACTGGGTATAATGTAAATAATCTCAATGCTGGATGGGAGACGGCTGATGAATATTTGTCAGGGAATGTAAGGGATAAGCTTCGAACTGCAAAAGCAATGGCGAAAGAAAATCCAGAAATATTTAAGCTAAATGCAAAAGCATTAGAACAGGTACAACCCTTAGATCTTGATGCATCAGAAATCGATGTACGAATTGGAACCACATGGATTGAACTAAATGATTATGAGCAGTTTATTTTTGAATTGCTTAACACCCCAAGGAGAGCGAGGGCGGTTAGAAGTCAGTATTACAATTCAGGAATTCAGCTTCACATGAACAAAGTTAGTATGGAATGGTTTATAGAGAATAAATCAATGGATAAGCATTCAATCGCAGCTACCAAGACATTTGGTACAGGCCGAGAGGATGCTTATTCTATTTTTGAGGATACGTTGAATCTTAAGACTGTAACTATAAAAGACAGAGTAGATGATGGAGATGGCAAGTATCATTATGTAGTAAATAAAAATGAGACTATGCTCGCCAGGGAAAAACAGAATCAGATGAAGGAAGCTTTTAAGGAGTGGATATTCAAAGATCCAAATCGAAGGACAAAGTATGTGGATTATTATAATGAGATATTTAATAACATTAGACTTCGTGAATATGATGGTTCACATTTGCAGTTCCCGGGAATGAATCCAGAGATTGAGTTAAAACCTCATCAGTTAAATGCGGTAGCCAGAATCTTAATGGGTGGAAATACGTTATTGGCACACTGTGTAGGAGCAGGTAAGTCATTTGAAATGATGGCAGCCTGTATGGAGCAGAAGAGATTAGGACTTGCCAATAAGACAGTTATGGTTGTTCCAAAGACACTGATTGGTCAGACAGCAAGTGAATTTTTGAGACTTTATCCATCTGCAAATATCTTGGTAGCAACGGAACGGGATTTTGAAAAGAACAGGAGAAAGCAGTTTATATCTAGGATTGCAACAGGTGATTATGACAGTATTATTATGTCCCACTCACAGTTTGAAAAGATTCCAATTTCGCCAGAGAGACGAGAACGAATGTTAAATCAGAAGGTGGAAGAACTAGTAGATGCCATTGACAGTATGAAATTGCAAAATGGTGAGAGATGGACAGTAAAGCAAATGGAGAGTCAGAAGAAAAAGTTAGAAGACCAGATTCGTGAGCTTTCTGATGAAAGCAGAAAGGATAATTTGATTAATTTTGAGGAACTGGGAATTGATTCTGTCATGGTGGACGAAGCTCACAATTTTAAGAATCTTGCTATATTTTCAAAGATGAATAATGTATCAGGTATTAGTAGTTCCGGTGCTAAAAAATCTACGGATATGCAACTGAAATGTCAGTATATCAATGAGATTAGCGGAGGCAGAGGAATTGTATTTGCAACTGGAACTCCTATCAGTAACACCATGTGCGAAATGTATGTTATGCAGCAGTATTTACAAAAGGATGCACTTGAGCAAATGGGCATTTATCATTTTGATTCATGGGCAACCAACTTTGGTGAGGTTACAACTGCATTGGAACTGACAGTAGAAGGCAGTGGATTCAGATTTAAAAGCAGATTTAATAAGTTTACCAATCTGCCGGAGCTTATGAATATCTTCCGTGAATGTGCAGATGTGCAAACAGCAGATATGCTTGATTTGGATGTACCAACGCTTAGAGAATGTAAATACAACATTGTAGAAAGTGAGCCTGACTGGTATGTGAAACAGGTCATGGAAGATTTTGTTGTAAGAGCAGAACGTATCAGAAATGGTGGAGTTGATCCGAGTGAGGATAACTTCTTAAAGATTACCCATGAGGCAAGACTCCTTGGTACAGATGCAAGGTTATTAGATGCAGATTCACCCAATAATCCGGATGGGAAATTAAATAAAGTAGTTGATAATGTAGTCTATGAGTACATGAAAGCTATCAAAGAGGAGAAGATTGGTTGCCAACTTGTCTTTTCTGATATTGGAACACCCAAATCGGCATGGTCCCCTGAAGGTCAGCCAGGTGAGTTTGATATTTACAACTATGTGAAGACAGAACTTGTAAGACGTGGAATACCTGCAGATGAGATAGCATTTATTCACGACGCAAAGTCAGATGCACAACGAGATGTATTGTTGAAAGCAATGAGGACAGGCAAAAAGAAGATTCTGATTGGTTCTACAGATAAGTGTGGTACTGGCGTAAATGTGCAGACACACCTTGTGGCTATGCATCATATCGATTGTCCATGGAAACCGTCTTGTATTGAACAAAGGGAAGGAAGAGGAATCAGACAAGGTAATGAAAATAAAGAAGTTGCAATTTATAGATATGTCACAAAAGGCACATTTGACGCGTATTCCTGGTCGCTTGTTGAGAATAAACAACGATTTATTAGTCAGGTCATGACAAGCAAATCAGTGTCTCGTACCTGTGAGGATATTGATGAAGCAACACTTTCTTATGCAGAAATTAAGGCAGTAGCAACAGGTAATCCGTTAATAAGAGAAAAAATGAAGCTTGATAATGATGTTCAAAGATTAAAACTTTTAAAATCTTCTTATGACAGTCAGAAATATTCTTTACAGGATAACTACATGGTTCGCTTTCCAAAGCTGATTAAGGCAGCAGAGGAAAAGCTTGTCTGTGTTCGCGACGATATTAAGGCGAGAGATAAGGAACTGATTAGCAATCCTGATTTTGTAATCAAAGTGGGAGTTGCTACATTTACAGAAAGAGTGGATGGTGGAACCGCAATGCTTGAAGCTATCAGTAAATGTAAGACAGGTAATACTTATCCAATTGGTAGTTATCATGGATTTGATTTACTTGTGGAGAAGAATTTTATGGGAATCAATTATATGGTTCTTCGAGGTACGACTGAATATAAGGCAGAACTTTCAACAAGTCCAGTTGGTAATATGGTGAAGATTGAAAACACCTTTAATAATCTGCAGGAGAATGAAGATTTTCTGGTAAAAAAGATAGATCAGTATCAGAGGGATATGGAGTCTTCGAAGTCTGAATATGAAAAGCCATTTCAGTATGAGGCAGAGTTAAAAGAAAAGCTAACTAGACAATATGAACTAAATGCAGAACTGGATCTGGAAAATGGCAAGGTCGAGGATGTGGACTTGAATGGTGTTGAGGATAAGAGTAGTGATCTGTCGGAGATTAATGTGGCAGAGAGAGGGAACAGCTATCAGACGGAATGGGAGAATAAAAGCAGATAGAATGTCAAAATTTCGTTTGAGCAAACGTGATTTTATAGTAAGTATTTGTATTTATATTAGGGATTGCTTTTATGGCAGTCCCTTTTAATAATCAGCAGCGTACAGCGCAGAAAAAGAAATAATAGGAAACTTAGAAAACTAAAGTGACTTAGAAAACGGAGCATGGCCGGAACATGCAGAAAGAGGTAACGTATGAAATATTCAATCATAGTAAATGATGTTAAAAGAAATGAGGGAAGTTTAAAAGGGTTTGCAGCGGTTACTTTTGGGGAGAGTTTCAAAGTGACAAATATAGCAATTATCCAGGCTGCTGATGGAAGAATATTTGTATCTATGCCAAGATATAAGACCAATCAGCAGAATGAAAATGGCCAGGATGTATATAAGGATATTTGCAATCCAATTACTAAGGAATTCAGAGAGGAATTATATGCAGATATTATTGATGCGTATGAAAATAAAGATGGCAAGAATTTCGTTAGTGGAGAAAAGACTGTTGAAATGCCAGAAGTTACGGTATCAGTCACTCCATATGAAAGAGAAGGGAGCAATATGAAAGCTCTGGCACGAGTAGTGCTAGATGACTGCTTTGTGATTAATAATGTTACTGTATTAGAAGGTAGAAATGAGAATAACTTCGTTGCAATGCCAGGTTATAAGACCAATCAGAAGGATGAACAGGGAAAGGATATCTTTCGCGATATTTGTTATCCGGTCACAGCTGAATTCCGAACAAAGATGTTTGATGCATTACTTGTTGATTATGAAAAAACGGTAGAAAAAAATGTAGAGCAGAGCAAGCAGGAAGCACAGGAAAATATGCAAAACTCTACAGCGAAGGAACAGCCAAGTAAGGATACACCATTTCGTTAAAGAAAATCAGTAAAGATGTTTGCGGGCAGTTAATTGGCTGTCCGCTATCAAAGATGGAGGAAATAGTTTTAAAAATTAATTATTAAATGCAACTTTGTGTCAGCTGATTAAGGCTTGCAGGTTGTGAGAAAGGGACGGTTAATAATATTAATATGGAAGAATTAAATAATAGTATGACGCAGGAAGAGGTTATTATAGAATTAATCAATCTGTTAAAACAGAATCAGATGCAGGATAAGGCAAATGGTGTATTTGAACTTGTATCCTGTATTGATGGATTGCAAAGTAAATTAGATCTGGTAGTTGGAGAACTTAATAGTGTTAGGGAACAACTTGCTAATATGGAGCAAAAGTCATTAAAAGATACCTTGTTAGAAATAGTTAATAAAATGGAAAGCAGATGCACGGAAATGAAAACACAGTTATTGGATGTAAAGGAGTCAGTGAAAGAAAAAGCATCTGAAATAGTTGCTTCTGTAAAGCAAAAAGGTAAAGAGGCATTAAATAGGGTGTCTGAATTCTGTGGTATAAAAGATAAGTTAGTTTCAATGAGAGAAAATGTTCGAGAATCTGTTGCAGATGTGAATCGAACAGTAGCTAAGATTGATGCATTTGGTAAAGGAATAAGGGAAGCTAATCAGAAAATAGCAAATACATTCCGTACATTTGCTGATAAAGAAATCGCTGATTATTCCATGCAGGAGAAACCATTTTCAAAGGCTGAAATAATAAAGAAACCATGGCAGATGAAAGGAAAACTGCTTAGTAGCATGGAGCTTCGATTGGATGCAGCGATTGATAGGGTAGATAATTTGGCAAGGGATGTGGCGCTGAAGCAGATGGAAAAGAAGTGGGATGAACTTAACGAAAACAGCCATGGCGCTATCGAAGTGGTTAAAGGGGACGTTGTACCATTAGTATCTGAGCAGAAGTACGAATATGGAAGTGAGTCTTTTGATATATTTCAGCAAGAACAAGAATCGAGATGTATAGTTCAACCAATAACTATCAAGACTTTACCGGAAAAAGAAGGAAGGAGTAGGTGATTCCATAATTGATGGAAAGTCCATAGATGAATTTAAATAGCTAGTAGGCAGTTAGTCATCTTAAACGGTGATTAGCTGTCTTTTTTAATTTAAATAGTGATGGTAAAAATCTTATTTTTTTGTTAAAATTACACACAGAACATTTCAAACTTAGATTTTATCCAAAGTTATAAGAAGAAAATGAATACATGGGAGTCATCTATGCAGTGATTTGCTGAAAATTCTTTACCATTATAGTAGAATTTTGTAAAAAGAACATAATCCAAATTAAAACATAAAGTTTATAAATATACAAATAGGCTGATATGAAAATGAGTTCAAAAGATTGGAGAAAATCAATGTCAAAAAGATATTCAGTGGCAAAGGGAAATGATTCATTAGGGTGTTGCAATATGGTTATATGGGATTTCCTTGTGGTCATGATACAATAATAAGTTGACATAGAATATATATTATGATAGTTTAATATATAATTAAATAAACCTACGCAATACTTTTCCGCCGGGTAAAGTATACTCATATTAGCGTTTGAATTCCATACCATTAGGCCACAGAAGGTATGAAAGTTCAAACGCTATTTTTATTTATGCGAAGATCATCGAAACAACCGTGTGAGTGCAAATATATTAGCTTATGGTAATAAACCAAGGAGGATAGTAAATGATTTTACAAGTAATCAACAAGGATTTTTCAATTTTTAAGGTGACAAGTTTGAATAGTGAGATTTTACAGAAGGAATATGTGTTTATAAGCAAAACAGACTCTGAATTGTCTGTTATATGTGAGAGTTGTAATGTAGTAGAGGGAAATACAAGTGTGGAGCATGGATGGGGGTGCTTTAGAATAGCAGAAGATGCTGCATTTGAAAAATATGGTATGATCGCATTTTTATCTGCGATAATTGCAAAGGAAAAGACTGCAATTTTGGTGGTTGCAACATATGACACAGATTATATCTTTGTTAAGAAGGATAAGTTTAACCCTGTAATAAAGGCACTAAAGGATAATGGATGTATGTTTATATAGAAAATAATGATGTAGATGATATGAATGGTCAGGGTAAGGAATAAGAGTGGTTTTAGTAAGTAATTTATTATCCATAAATTGGTAAGATTTTGTTGAAAAGTGTAAAAATTAAGAATATAATGAAATTAATGGGGAGAAAATGAAATATAATTAACATATCTAAAGTTATGAGCTCCCCATGAGAGTTTATAGCTTTTTTCATTGTGAGGATAAGAAGAGTTTTGAAATAATTAAACTACTAATTATAGCAATAATGGGAAGCTGCATTAAATGCGACTATGTTTGTTAAGACATTGTGATGGACATTTTATTGATAATCAAAAATAAAGACTTCGGGAGTGAGACATGACTATAAAGGATAGTATACAATTAACGAAAAATGGATTTGAAACAAGCTTCTTAGAAAGTAAATTCTATGAAAAGCAAACAGTAGATGATAATCACTTAAATCTGCTGATGAATATGATAGATGCCCAAAAAAGTGATGTGATATTAGATTTAGGAACTGGAACAGGATATATTGCTTTTCCTTTAGCAAAAAAATATAGTGATTCAACGATAATCGGGTTAGATATAGTTACTGAAACATTGAAAATAAATGCAGAAAAGGCGAGTAAGGATAATCTAGATAATTTAAAGTTCGCATCCTATGAGGGTATTAATTTTCCTTATAAAGATAATAGTGTGGATACGATTATCACAAGATACGCATTGCATCATTTCCCTGATTTAAAGAGTAGTATTAAGGAAATGTACCGAGTATTAAGACCTGATGGAAAATTAATTGTTTCTGATCCTACTCCAAATGAAAATGATACTAGTGGATTTGTCGATAAATTTATGCAAATGAAACCGGACGGACATATAAAGTTCTATCATTTTAATGAATATAAAGAAATGTTTCATTCTGCGGGCTTTCATTTTTAATCTAGTAAATTAACTAACATTAGATTTTTACGTAAGTAAGCAGAAAAATATACTTGTATTATGAAAGAAACAAATATGGAAATTACTGTAGGTTATAATTTGGAAATACGAGGAGACGAAATCTGGATTACTGAAAAAGTGTTGAACATGATATTTGTTAAAAAGCCAGATTAGATTATGATTAACCCAAAGCAAGATATGAAAAAACACATTTTCGATTACATTTACATAATTGAGTTCATCTTTGGAATAAGAAAAATATGAATATTGAATAAAATAGTAGTAACATTATGTGTGATAATTATATATTAAGTGTGAAAGAGGTGTTATAAGGTGAAGCGTTGTATTATATTTTCCGAGATAGTTTAAAAAATAGTATTCATAATTAGGAGGTTTCAAATGACTATTTCGGAAAAAAAATTATATCCCCGTACAGGAGATAAACAGACAATTTATTTAAAAAGTGTAATCAATGATTCAAACATTATTGTTGGCGAGTATACAATGTATAACGACTTTGTGAATGATCCTATACAATTTGAAAAAAATAATGTTTTGTATCATTATCCAATCAATCATGATAGATTAGTAATCGGAAAATTCTGTTCCATTGCTTGTGGTACTCGATTTCTCTTCAATAGTGCTAATCATTCTAAGTCTTCTTTGTCTACTTATCCATTTCCACTGTTTTTTGAAGAATGGGATTTAAAAAGAAGCGATGTCACTGACGCTTGGGATAACAAAGGTGATATTATAATTGGAAACGATGTTTGGATTGGTTATGAGGCAGTTATTATGGCGGGAGTTACCATTGGTGATGGGGCAATTATTGGTACCCGTGCAGTTGTTACAAAAGATATTCCACCTTACACTATTGTTGGTGGTGTTCCAGCCAAACCCATTCGAAAGCGATTTTCGGATGAGATTATTTCAGCTCTGCTTGAACGGCAGTGGTGGGATTGGTCAATAGAAAAGATTGCTCAGAACATAGGTGCAATCAAAGCTGGTTGTATTGAAAGGTTAAAGTAAAAGCAAAATATTCATCTGTGGAATATTTTTAATTCCACAGATGGATGTTATTGAAAAATTCATTTAAAAACAATTATGCAAGCAGTATTAATTCACAATATATTTATAAAGTATAATAATAAAAAAATCAGTAGCAAGGAGAATTAAATGAAGATTTTGTTGTTTTTAGCGAAGGGTTTTAAAACTATGGAATTTAGTCCGTTTGTAGATATTATGGGATGGGCAGAAAATGATTTGGAGTAGATGTTACTGTTGTGACATGTGGATTACAAGGCAGGTTTTGAGTACGTTTAATATCCCAGTAATAGTCTCTAAAATATTTGAAGAAATTAATATAGATGATTATGATGCTTTAGCAATCCCGGGTGGGTTCGAAGAGTTTGGATTCTATGAAGATGTATATGATGAGCGATTTCAAAGTTTGATACGAGAATTTGATGCAAAGAATAAAATAATTGCTACAATTTGTGTTGCAGCCTTACCTTTAGGTAGAAGTGGAATTTTAAATGGTCGAAAGGCAACTACTTATCATTTAGATGGAGGAAAAAGACAAAATCAATTGAAGGGATTTCATGTAAATGTAATAAATGAACCCATAGTAGTTGATCGGAATGTGATCACTTCGTATTGTCCTGAAACAGCACCAGGTGTAGCTTTTAAGCTATTAGAATTATTGACATCTATAGAACTGATGGAAATTGTTAAACAAGCTATGGGTTTTAAATAACACTAAGTAAAAAGATATGTGATTTTGCTTTCCATTATTACATTAAGCAGAATGTAATGTATGTAATCATTGTGATAAATGTATATATGAGCATAATGCGAATTTCATCTATTGACTAAAAGTGGAATACGCAGTTTATAGAGTTATATTTAGGAGAAGTCTGGGGATCGGGAACAATACCCGAAATTATTTTAGGGCCTATGTGTATACAGTGCCAAAATGAATTAAGTTTTTTGAAAGCAAATGGATTAGAAGGGACGAAAGTTTCAGCTTCAAAAGTGCATATAAGATAAATAAATACCAATTAGGATATGAAATTAGAGTTTAGCAAAGGAAGTGTACAATGGATAACGATACAAATGAGATTTTATTACTGCATATAATTAAAGATAAATGTGGCCTATTTTCCATCATAGAAAATAATATTGAACAATATAAAAAGCAATCTGGGATTTGGACAATGTGGGGTAAAGATAATTTCAATACTGATATATGTTTAGAAGTGGCGCAGACTAGAGATATTTTTAAAGAATTACAATATGATTTATCATATCTTACAAAAGTTTATATAAAAGAAAATACAAGAAAAAGATATTCCGCGCGAAGACTTTTTGAGTTTAATCAAAAATTTAGTGTTTGTGAATGTGATTCAAACAGAACATGTGCAAAATACCGGGACATAGCTAGTAGTTATTTTGAAGTTTGTGTTTACTTGATTTGTAATTCAAATGAAACAAGGGAAAAAAGAGAAAGTATGGAACTAAAATATGCAATTGATAATAAAGCATTATATTGGAATGCTTGGGGCAAACAAAGAAAAGATGCTAAAATGTATTATTCAAAGAAAATAATTAAATAAGTTTAATGGAATCGTGAAGATAACCTCACTACTAAAATATTCGACTTTTGTATAGTAAAACAAATTCCAACTTGTCGAGCGGTTCAATTCAGCTCAAAGTTAGATTTGTATTATTGACTATGATGGTCGTCATCTTACTTAGCAACAGAAGATGCTTAATCGTAGAGCAAAAAAACTAGGATTTGATGGATTATGGTGTGCTTCTGGCATTCCATATAAATATATGAATGGATTTATAAATCCATCAAATTTATCATTTTGTGGCCAATGCGTATTTTGTACGAATTGGCCATGAAAAGTTTATACTTTCTAATAAATCACTGTAGATTTACTAATAAGTCTGTAATAATAAATTCCAATAGTTTAGAAATTACTATTTTCAATCACAAGTTTTCTTTCATGAAATACTTTTTTTGCTACATTTATGGCATTTAAGACCTTTGGAAATCCGGTATATGGAATACATTGTAAAAAAGTTTCAACAATTTTAGCTGGTGAAATCTTAACATTAAGTGCACCATTAATGTGAACTTCCAATTGTGACTCACATCCACCTGCAGTTAGTAAACTCGTTATTGTAATCATTTCCCTTTCCTGTAAAGATAATCCTTTTCTTGAATAAATATCACCAAAAGCAAACTCGATAATATATTTCCCTAAATCTGGAGAAATATCTTCTAAAGACTTTATCACTTTTTCACCACATGCACCATCAATCTTATCAAGATTTTGTCTGCCTATATCATATCTTTTGGTGTTCATTTGTAAATACCTCCTATTTGTTTTATAATTTGAGCATAATGCTTAGACTATAGTCTAAGTCGATAGTTATTTTGATAAAGTTTTGATAAAGGAGAAAATTATGACAATAGGTGAAATATCAAGGGTGACATATATTTCGGAATACACGTTAAGATATTATGAAAAGAAGGAATTGATTAGAGTAGAACGAGATGCGAGGGGAAGACGTCTTTACACTGATGACGATATTGAATGGATAAAGTTCATTAAAAAACTAAAAGACACGGGTATGTTATTGAGAAATATAAAAAAGTATTCGGATTTGAGGTATATGGGGAATAGTACAATAAACGAGCGCATGGAAATATTAGAGAAGCATCGAATTGTTGTTTTGGAAGAACAACGCAAATGGTATGAATACCTTAATAATTTGGATGTTAAGATAGAAATTTATAGAAATGAATTATTGTTAGGAGTACTCAAAGATGAAGTGGATTTTGCCAAGTAGAACATAATGGCAAAGAAGCTCTATTTAAATGCATATAGCAGAGCCTAATGTACATAGAAAGTGCATTCAGGTATCTTTAAACCTACACCACCGTTATTTGACAAAGATATTGTGGAGAAGAAAATTAAAGGTAAGTTGAAAAAGTATATTGAAAATTCATGAAATAATAGGGGTTAAGTTATACAAGATAAGTTTATCAAAACTGATAACGGAAATGATATTTATGGCATGAGAATAAAAGAATAGAAAAATGTTTAAGGAAGGCTGTAAATTTATTATGCCAGGAGGTGAAATAAGTAATCATGAAAATAAGAGAGCAATTTACCTGCCCATTGGAAATGACTCATGACATTGTAAAGGGAAAATGGAAGACCATTATCCTTTATTCATTAAAAGACGGAAGACTATCTTTATCGGAATTACAAAAGAAAATAGAGGGGATAACTCAAAAAATGCTTTTGGAACAATTACGAGAACTGAGGGAGTATGGTTTGGTAGAGAAGGAAACAACAGAAGGATATCCGTTACACGTGGAATATTTTCTTGGCGATAAACGAGGAAAAATGCTGATAGAAGCTATAAAAATCCTACAGTTAGTTGGTGTTGATTATATGGTAGAACATGGGATGACAGAGATTTTAGATAAGAAAGGAATACGCTATAAATAAATACCCACGAAAAAGTGGGTAATTTTCTATTCAAATCATCTGTAGTAAACTTACAATATTAAATTGAAAGGTGGTTTTTGTATGAAAAATGCAATGATATTAATCGATATACAAAATGATTATTTTCTAGGAGGGAAGTGTGAACTGTATCAGGTAGATCAGGCGGCGATGGTTGCTGCTACTGCATTAGAATACAGCCGAAAAAGTGGAGATGAAGTTATTTTTATACAGCATATTAATAAAGATGTGCATGCTCTTTTTTTTTGTGAGGGAACTTTTGGATGTGAGATTCATGATTCAGTTAAACCGATACGGGGTGAGAAGATAATTATCAAACACAGACCTAATAGTTTCTACGAAACAGAATTGGAAGATTATCTTAAGAGCAAAGGAATTAATGAGTTACGTATTTGTGGAATGATGTCACATATGTGTGTCGATACAACGGTACGGGTAGCCAAAGATTTAGGATATACTATTAACTTGATTGAGAATGCGTGTACTACAAGAGATTTAAGCTTTGACGGTGTTGTATACCCGGCTAAAACAGTACATAATGTATTTATGGCAGCGTTGGTTGGAAAATTTGCTGAACTGAGCCAATTTTAACATTTAATATAAATCATAGTACGTTTTTAGTTTTTAGGAAAGGCGTGTTTATAATTACATAAAAATTTAATTTAACGGAGAAAATATGGGAAAAATACTATGTTATATTTACGATGGAATGGCTGATTTTGAAATTAGTTTATTATTACATCGTTTGAAGAATACAGGGAAAAAAGAGATTATATCAATATCAGAAAATTTGGAATCAGTATATGCACAATCAGGTTTGCATTATATTCCTGACATGGCAATAGATGAAGTTAATTGTTTTGATGATGTTGAAGCACTAATTATACCAGGGGGACCAATTAATAATGAGCAGAACAGTATCTGTCCTATAGCATTGAAAATGATTGAAAATAATAGATTAGTCGCAGTAATATGTTTTGGTCCACAATTTTTAGGAAGAGCTGGAATACTAGATCTATATAAATATACAACATCTTGTTCATCAGAAAAAATTAAATCACTGGGCTATAAAGATCCATACAATAGAATTAATTATGTTGAGTCGCGAACAGTAGTTGATAGAAATTTGATAACTGCAAAAGGATATGCATTTGTTGATTTCGCAATGCAAGTGTGTGATTACTTAAATATATTTGAAAATGAGGAACAAAAGTATGATCAACTTGGTCGTGTTAAAGAATAGATAAATTCCAGTTTTGTATTTAATGGGAACTTTCTTCATAAAACTTAGAAGTTCATTAACATATCTATCATTGCTTAACGGGTGTTGTTTTAACTTTGCTTTCGCTTAACTCAGATTTTGTTTTTCCCCATTCATTGATTATTTCAAGAGCGGGAAGAAGTGCCTTGCAGCTTTCCGTAATTGAATATTCCACATGCGGAGGAATTTGAAAGTAGTCTTTTCTAGTAACTAAATCATGCTGCTCCAAAGCCTGAAGGGAGCGAGTTAGCATAACGTTTGTAATCCCACAAAGATGGCGCCTAAGTTCGTTATAGCGCATGATTTTATAGCGAGAAAGTTCCCATATAATTGCCAATCTCCATTTTCCACCTATGATATCTAATGCACGGATTACAGGACATTTTTCTTGATAATATGGATTTATATTATATAATTGTTTTTTCATATAGGTAATTCCTTTCATTTTAAGAAACAAAAATGTGCGTACTTCTATTTTTATTCATTAAGTTTATAATCATTATTGTAGACAAGAGTAAGAAAGTCAATAGCTAGATTGGAGAAAATAACATGGACTATGATGAAATTATCAAAACAAGGTATTCTGTTCGGAAATATAGTGAAGAACCTGTTGAACAAGACAAATTAAACAAAATTTTACAAGCCGGAAGGATTGCTCCTACTGCGGGTAACCGACAGCCACAAAGGATTATTGTAATTGAGAATGAGGAAGCTTTTGAAAAAATCAAACAATGTACACCATGTCATTTTAATGCACCTTTACTACTTTTAGTATGTTATGACAAATCGGTTGAAAATAACAATCATTATGGAGACAAACGTCCTTATGGACAGGTTGATGCTAGCATTGTTCTGACACATATGATGCTAGAAGCACAAAATTTAGAACTTGGAACTGTTTGGGTTGGACTTTTTAACCCAGCATTACTGCGAGAGTATTTCCATATTCCCAATAATTACGAAATTTTAGGATTAATGCCGATAGGTTACCCAGATATGGATGCAATACCTAGTAAAATGCATAGCGAAAAATTTTTAATCGATCATACTGTTTTCTATAATTCATTTTAGAATCGAAGTCTTTCGAGAAGTCAACTTTGAAAATTGTAGCAATTATACTGGTCTTGTTGTTTTGACTAGTTTTATAATAAACTTTGTAAATTAAGTAAATCTATCAAGAGGTTTCCAAAACCATTTTGTAAATCGAACAATGAACTTGTTAGTTTCTATGTATAGAAAGACGAAGCAAAGATTATTTATATAATATTCAGAAAAAGGAGGAAATGAAATGACTGAACTAATAATATTACCATTATTGTTTGAAATGGGAGAAATGAAATTTTATATTTATCCAGTTATAATAAAAAACAATGATGATTTAATTTTAGTAGACACAGGATATCCTATGTTTTTGTCAGTAATAGAAAAAGCTTTTGAGAAAAATGGGTTGGATATCAGAAATCTTCAACAAGTTATTTTAACTCACCACGACCATGACCATATGGGAGCAGTAAAGGAACTTGTAAAAAAATATTCTTTTGTAAATGTGAAGTGTTCCGCAGAGCAAATTCCATATGTTTTAGGAAAAAAGAAATCACTTCGGTTAGAACAGGCAGAAAAATTGGGGGCAGATGATGGATTTGTACAAATGATAAAAAGTGTAGAGTATTTGGATTCTGCTTTGGAAGTTACAGATAATGAAATTATCTGTAATGGAGTAAAAGTTATTGAAACATCAGGGCATATGCCAGGACATATTTCCATTTATATTGAATCATTGAAAACCTTAATAAGTGGAGATATGTTAATTTCAGAAGGTGGTGTATTAGGTATTGCGGATGAAAAATTTGTGCTAGATAAAGGAGCAGAAATAAATTCACTAAAGAAAATTGTCAAATTTGATATTGAAAAAATTATATGTTTCCATGGCGGAGAGTATAAAAGCAATAATATAAAAGAAGATTTGAATAATATTATTGAAAGGGGATACAATGACTAAACAATAAATTTCGATTTGTAGAGTCAATAAACATGATTTTAGACTCAGGTACTTCGCATCTTTCTTAAATACTTCATAAGTATCATTTCTAAAATATAGTAAAATAATCCAAATTTAAATACTATAAACGAAAATCTAAGCAAGTTGAAAACTGCTTCCCTTAAAAATTGTCATTTATCAATATCATCCCTGAATCCGTTGTGCATTCTATATGTAGAGTGTTCTTATGATAAAACAGATGTAATTTAATGTTAGTATATTGATTTTATTTATTAAATATATACTGTTATTATTGTCGCAACTTTAGGCATTGCACTTCAAAATGGAAACCGTTATACAAAGAGTTCTGTTCTATTTCTTATATGATGGTGGTTAAAGGCTCTTTGAATAATAATCTATGAGATTAATAAAGGAACAAAGTTACAAATCTTTATAGGCTTGATGTAAACACGAGATAGGTGGTTACGTCAAGCCTTTTTTATTATATAAAAAATATCATCTATTTGTTCATGTACTTATTTTTTATAAAAGTTATCAAAATTATTAATATATTATCTAGTTCAGGTATTTTATTAATTGGTTGCTTGATTAAGTGCTTATAAATATAATAATTTGAGCAATTTTACTTGAAAATCTACAATGTATAAATTATTTATATATTACAATTTATAAATTATATTTAAACATGACACTTTTTAAGTTAAATTTAGACTTGATAAAGTAGGGTGGGATACGCATAGATATATTTGTGGCGTGGGATATCAGAAAAAATAATAAATAGGAAGCAATGATTTTGAAAAGAACATATGGACCAACCACAGAAGGGAACATCGAAAATTCTACAGAAGTACAGAAGTAAAAATGATGTAAAATAGCGTTCAAAGCTTGATTCTATTATAAAATCAAAATATAATACTATCGGTATGGAGTCACTCTAAAACTTCCAACTGAAACAGCGTGGCCGATTACGACCAAAAGACCTTTTATTGAAACAAGATCACCAAATAAATGAACCTCATTGAATCATATGATATCATTTCTTTGTATTGCGTTTATTACAAAATGTATTTATTGCAAGGCTTTTCAAATTAATACTCATTTTTATAGACAATTTATAGAGAAATATATGATAAAATAGTATCGAGAAAATAAATTTTCAAACAGAGGGGATAAGATGACATATAAAATATTAGTTGTTGATGATGAAAAAGATATCGTACAATTATTAAAAGACTATTTTGAAATTAAAGGATATCTTGTATATACTGCTTTGAATGGAGCGGAAGCATTGGAAAAAGTATCTGCTAAGCCAGATATTATTCTACTTGATATCAATATGCCTGGGATAGGTGGATTTGAGGTGTGCCAAAGGATACGTCAGTTTGTCAGCTGTCCAATTTTGTTTTTGACGGCAAGAATTGAAGAACAGGATAAGATTAATGGGTTAATGGTTGGGGGAGACGATTATATTACAAAACCATTTAGTATTGATGAGCTGGGAGCAAGAATTCAGGCACATTTGCGAAGAGAAGAACGTAAAATCGTAAAAGATGAAATTCAATTTGCTAGACAGTTGGTGATTAATTATTCAGAAAGAAAGGTTATGTTTGAAACTTATGAGATTAGCCTGACAAAAACAGAGTTTGATATTTTGGAGTTCTTGAGTATGCATAGAGGACAGATATTTAGTAAGGAATCCATCTATGAAAAATTATGGGGATGTGATAAGGATGGAGATAGTAATATTATTACTGAGCATATCAGGAGAATTCGTATGAAACTAGGAAAGTATCTTGATAAGGCCATCATAGAGACAGTCTGGGGAGTTGGTTATCAATGGACTTTATAGATGAAATTATAGGAAAAATAAAACTTCGGATAAACCGGGCATCATTGAAAAAGGCGCTGGGAATTTATATTATGGCGGCAGTGCTGATCGTTGTGGTATTAACGATATCAACAATTTCAGTTTGTGAAAGCTGGAAGAGTGTGGTATATGCAAAATATGGAATAGATGCGAATGATAGGAGTGTTGATAAAACTATATATTTTGAGATGAAATATTTTTCTATGATATCTGGAAATGATAGAATTTTAATTAAAATATTTGGTATGGTAGAAAATATTGCAGTGATTGTATATTCAATGAGTGCTATATGGATTACTTCCCTTACTTTCTATAAAAACAAGTTACAGGAGCCTTTGAATATCTTACAGGAGGAATCAATGCACATTGGAAGAGATGACTTAAGCTTTTCTTGTAGATATGACAGCCAGGATGAGATGGGAGAAGTTTGTGCTGCATTTGATCAGATGCGTCTGCAATTGGCTGAAAATAAAAAGAATATGTGGAAACTGATGGATGATCAGAGACAGCTGAATGCTGCATTTGCACATGATTTAAGAACACCATTGACCGTTATTCAGGGGTATACAGAGCTGCTATCTAAATATTATCCTGAAAGAAAAATAAGTGAGGAAAAACTTTATGAGATTTTGAATTTGATTAATAAGCAGGTCAAACGGCTACAGGAATTTTCAAATACAATGAAAGATATTCATACATTTGAAGTGTTGGAAGTTAAGCCGGTGAAGAATAGTATGCGAAATCTATATGAAAATCTGAAAACAATCGTTGATGGAATAAATGGAATGAGCAAACTGTCTGTGGAAATCAACTGGAATAAAGAAGATGCTGAGTTTTATTATGCGGAGCATATTATCCTAGAAGTGGCGGATAACCTAATTTCAAATTCCCTTCGATATGCAAATAAAAGAATTGAAATCAAGATTGAAAGTGAGAATGAATATATTAATATTTATATTAAGGATGATGGAAAAGGTTTTTCAAAGGAAGATTTATTTAACGCAGACAGACCATATTATTCAGATACTAATTCAGAGAATGAACATTTTGGGATAGGACTTGCAATATGTAAGATTTTGTGTGAAAAACATGGTGGATCCTTAAGCTTTGCCAATAGCATTTCAGGTGGAGCTGTTGTAAGTGTATCATTTTTTTGTCAGAAGAAATAAATTAGTTTAAAACAAAATTCAATATAGATTAAATATAGATAATTACATTTTATAATGGTAATAGATTCAGAAAGAAAGGAAAAATAAAGAATGAATGATGAAATTATATTAAAAAATGTAAATAAGCATTATGGGAAAAAGCATGCGTTGAAGGATGTCAATCTGACAATTGAAACCGGAATGTTTGGATTACTTGGAAGAAATGGTGCGGGCAAGACGACACTGATGAAGACTATTGCAACAATACTTAAGGCAGATTCAGGCGAAATTACAATATTTGGGGAAGATGTGAAGCATTCAAAAAACATTAGAAGTATGCTAGGGTATCTTCCACAGGATTTTTCTATGTATGGGAATATGACTGTTTATGAAGCAATGGATTATCTAGGAGTTCTTTCAGGTTTAAACAAAGCAACCAGAAAAGCAAGAATTCCTGTATTACTTGAAAGTGTTAATCTTGAGAAGAATATGACCACAAAGGTAAAAGCTATGTCTGGGGGAATGCGAAGAAGACTTGGAATTGCACAGGCCATTCTTCATAATCCCAGAGTGATTATAGTAGATGAACCAACAGCCGGACTTGATCCAGAGGAAAGAGTAAGATTTAGAAATCTCCTATGTGAAATTGCAGAGGATAGAATTGTTATTTTATCTACTCATATTGTAGGTGATATTGAAGCTACCTGTGAAAAAATAGCTGTTTTAGATGAGGGAGGAATCATATATAATGGCAGCGTTTCAGAACTTTTAGAGATGGCCGAGGGAAGAATCTATTCAGCTGAAATATCAAAAATGGAACTGGAAGAGCTTAAGAAAAAATATATTGTAATTGGTATATTGTCACATGAAAATCATGTAAATGTAAGGTTTATTACAAAAGATGCTAAAGAAGTGGTGGATTTCCAAGGAGCAAGCTGTTGTAAGCCCAGCGTTGAGGATGCGTATATGTACCTGATGAGTGGAAAGAGAGGTGACAAGTAAATGTTTGTTACTTTATTATTCAGTGAGTGTAGGCAACTGTTAAAGAGCATTACATATTATATCTTCTTGATTTGTATGGTATTGTTTTTTGTGACACAGCTTCAGGACTTTGAATTAATTTCTAAACCTGAGGTGTCTGATTCTGACTTTGGAAAAAAACACAGCACAGACAAGGATATCATAATGTCTTCAACGTTGACACAGCTTGCTAGAGAATATAATTACAATCAATATACAACTTATCCAATTGGTTTTTATAAAGAAGTAATTCTAACTGACAGTAAGCAGGAAAAAATTGTCTCGATCTTAGCAAAATCATCAGGGATGACAGTTGAAGAATTAAAGAAGATGTTTAAGGATTATAATGATAATCAAGTGACCACTGAAAGTGGATATACGATAGAAATGATTAATGGGGAAGGCCTTAAGATTCAGCCTTACAGTAATCTTACTTATGAAGATTTTTTGAAAAATATGAAAGAGGCTGATGAAATTATTGGCGGTGGAAGCAGTTATACAAAGGTGAATGTCTCTCAAAATGCAGAAGTGCCTATGACCTATGAAGACGCTATGGAAAATTATAATGGTATTTTGTATAAAGACCATGTATCTGGCGCATATGCCAGACTGTTTTCGGACTATATGGTGATTATACTTGGAATCCTTCCAGTTTTTTTAGCGGTGACAAGATGTCTCAGAGACAGACGTTCACAGATTTTTGAAGTTATTTATTCAAAAAAAATGTCATCTTTTAAAATTATATTTTCGCGCTATTTTGCACTGGTACTTATGATTCTTATTCCATTACTATTACTGAGTATTTCTCCTTTGCTTCAGTCATTGTATTATGCAGAAAGTATAGGCATCCATGGAGATTCGTTTGCATTTGTAAAATATATTATTGGGTGGATAATGCCGACGATTTTAATGTCACTATCGGTAGGCTTTTTCTTTACTGAATTAACGAATAAACCATTTGGAATATTTGTACAAATTATTTTTTGGATTCTAAGCTTATTTAGTGGAATAGGTAACCTTATTGGACATGTGGGTTGGAATTTAATGCCTCGATTTAATACTCTTGGAAGCTATGAGGTTTATAATTCAGTCTTTTCTGATCTGGTATATAACAGGCTAATGTTTACCGCTATTAGTTTTGTCCTTTTGGTTTTGACAGTAATTACTTATGAATTAAAGAGGAAGGGGGTATTAAAATTTTATGGTAAAGTATTTCAATATCGCAAAAGTCAATCTAAAGATTAACCTGTATCCGCACATATTACTTGCTGTGTTAATCTGTATAGCAGCTCCCTGGATTATGGGAGTTGAAAATTTGAACGAATATCAGACAGCACAAGTGCTAGAATTATATGTATCATTGATAGGCATGGTGTTATGCGTACCTTTGTTTATTCCAGATCAAAATACAAATATCAGAGAGCTGCTTCAATCTAAGAAAGAACCAATGTATATAGTCCAAATGATTCGATTATTAGAGTCTTTGATCATTATGACCGCAATAATGGCTGTCTTTTTATTATATTTAAAAAAAGCAAACTGCGAATTTGATTATGGAAAATATCTGTTTGCTGGAATGGCAAATTGCCTATTTCTTGGAGGGCTTGGTACAATTGCATATAGCATAATAGATAATATTGCAGTTGCATATATGATTCCAATTTTATATTATGTGTTATGTTTTGGTGCAGGTGATAAATATCTAGGAAAATTTTATTTGTTTTCACTTATTCGTGGAAGTTTTAGTGAAAAATTTTATTTGTTCGGGGCCGGAATTATGTTACTTGGAATTTCAATTATTTATAGGAACCTCAATTGCAAATTGAAATGTAACCCTTTCAATTTCAAATTGAGTGATAATTCTTAAATTAAGTATCTATTCCAGGTGGTTGCACCTTGGCTTACAAAAAGATTGGTATAAACTCAGATTTCAGTTGAGTGCCAGTCTTTTTTGTTGTCTTGTTTCTTGATAACATATAGCCTAAAAGAGTTGGTTGCAGAACGGAGGATATATGTCTGAATTTTACATAGAAAAAAATTTTTCTCGTAAATTGTATTGATACTAAAGCTATGGGCAGTGTTGCATTCATAGCTTTTAGATTAGAAAAATCAATTATTACAATTGACACTTTAAAGTAATGGAAAATATGTGCGAATGTCAATGAATTTCTGAGCCACCTGTGTGAGGATGAAAAAGTATACCACTTCGGTTATTATGCTAATGAATCTTTGAGCCACTTTATTTATAAAAAAAGGGAAACTTGTGATTTATTCTTCATATACCTTGATTTATTATTGTTACTTTATATTATCTTTGCGGCAAGAATTGCATGTGACCACATCTGAATAATGCATTAACAATAAATAATGATTATTCACCATATTTTGGTGAAATATGGTAGACTATTTTAAGAATTTACATTAGTGTTTATTTTTAGGAGCCCTTATTAGAGGTATATGTTGCAAATCATTAAGGTAGAGCATAGTTATTGTGATGCACCTGCAGAAACATTGGCAACTGATATCAGACAAAGAATAGGTACAAATAGTCTGGCTTGAAAATGAGTACAAAAGATTGGAGAATATAATGTCAAAAAGATATTCAGTAGCAAAGGGAAATGATTCATTAGGGTGTTGCAATTTGGTTATTTGGGATTTCCTTGTAGTCGCAATATTTGCAGGTTTATCACTAAATGAGTATTTAAAGTTACATCCTGTCTTTTGTATCATTGCAGGTATTGCTTCTGGTGGATTATTAATGTTCCTTATGTCATTGAAGTACATAGGAATCATATTGAAAGTTATATGTAGTCTGTTTTGGTCGTATGTAATTCTGTATCTGTTAGATGATTTATTTAAAATGACAGAAAAATTGGGAAATGATCCTATCTGGTTATGGACAATAAGAATAGTTGTCTTTCTTTTATGTCTTGGTATACATATTGCTGGAATGCAGAAAATTGCAGATGATGATTCATACGATTATCAACCCGTTGATGTAGAGAGAATGAGGAATAATAATTTATCATATTCAAATAGTTATGAAAATGAAGAAGATGATGAACATTTTCAGGATGAAATAAAAGATATAATTAATTCAGTTGAGAACTTGTTCAATGAGCGCAATGAAATTATGAACCAGGCTCAGCAGGTAATGATTGCAGGAGTTGGTAGTCGAGCGTTAGAACTTGCAATGAAAAGAAATGAGGAAGAATGTCCGGAAAAATTAGAAGTAATACAAAATCATATGCAAAGATTGAGCGTAGGTGTTCCTTCCAAGGAAGAAAATAAGATCTTATTAGATTTAAGAAAATGTATTGATTCAATCAAAACCTTGAATCAGTATGTAATGAATGAACTAAATAAGGTTCTTATGGATAATTCAACTAAGAATCAAAGTGTTGAATCAAATTTTGATGAAAGTTTATTCAGTGGATGTCAAGATAAGGAAGGTTTTACAAAGAGATATCGGAGTTTGATGAAAACATTTCATCCTGATAATGAAAATGGGGATGTAAAAATGACTCAGAAAATTCAGCATACATATGAGGAACTGACAAAGAAGTTATAATAATGGGCAGGACAATATATATGCCCGTCTTCTTGTATCACATGCTTATACAAAGAGAAAGTGGTCGATAAATTAGAGTGGTCAACGGTCTAAAATTGCAGCTAGTTAGGATTTCTTGATTTAGTAATACTGAGCTGTGAATAAAAATAAAGAGTAATGTATTATCCAGAAATTGGTAAGATTCTGTTGAAATGTGTAAAAATTAAGAATATAATGAAATTAGTGGGGATAAGAGGGAAATATAATTAAAAAATACAAAGCTATGAGCTCCCCATGTGAGTTTATAGCTTTTTTTATTGGGAGATTAAGAAGAGTTTCGAAATAATTAAATTACTAATTATAGCAATAATGCGAATTTCAAGCCTAGTGAATATAATGTCTGAAATGTGATGCTTAGTTTTGATTTTCAATGAGAGAGTAGTTCAAGCAAATTAGGAGGGTTAATAGTGAAAGTAGAAAGTAACGATAAATACTCATCTGGTAATGAAAAGGAAAGCAGTATGAATAAAGGGCAGAAATCATCTTTCAAACTAACTAAAGAGGTCTATGAAAAGGATTTCATACCTGTATATAATTTAGAAGAGTGTAGACCAAAAACATTTATTGAGTTTGAGGTTGTCTTATCGTTCCATATACCTATGTATACAAGTAGGACAGTTACATTACAGTCTGAACAAGAGTATTTCAGTTTTAGATTTGATATGGTTACAACAAATGAATCTTATAAGTATCTAATAGGTGAGGAGCTACAAATATTAAATGTTCATAAAACTAAAATGCTTATGATGGTAGCAGTTGAATTAGAATATGAAACAATCCTTCAAGATACAGAACGGTATTATAATGACTATTTTGACTTATTGCTTGGAAATTTAAACCAAATAGTATTGAATTATATGATAGTAAAGAAAGACGATGATTGTCATTATCTAACTAAAGAAATGTTACCTGCAGTAATACTAGTAAGGTCCACCAATCTAGAAACATGGGAAAACCAAAAAGGTTTATTCATGATACATACGCATTTACCTGTAGAAAAAGAGCTGTTATCAGCAAAAGAAGTACAAGAAGTGATGAAAATGCAGTTGGTGGTCTCATGGAATTTGAATCCTTTTTTAAGAGGTGAACAATTTGTATATACTGCAAGAAGGTATTTCAAACAAGGCTTCTATTTAGAAGCTGTAAATGCTATTCAGACAAGCGTTGAGGTTTTAATAAGGACGCTGTTTGAAGAATTGTTGAGGAGTGAAGGTAAGTTAGATAAGGAAATAGAGGAACAATTAGAGGACACTGCATTTATGGCAATAATAAAAAAGATTCTGTCCAGTTATTTGGGTGGTAGTTGGGATGTAACAAAAGATAAAACAGCAGTTGGAAAGTGGTATAAGAATACCTATGTACTTAGAAACAAGGCAACTCATAGTGGGAGAATACCAACTTTTCAAGAAGTAGATGAGGCTATATATGATGCCTTAGAGTTTAGAAAATTTATTGTTGAGAGGATTAAAGCAAACTATAAGAAATATCCGAAGCTGAAAGAATATATCATATAGTGTAATGAGTGAGTACTTAGGACTGGTATATCATATAGTGTAATGAGTGAGTACTGAGGACTGGTATATTTATAAAGAATTTCATTTGTTTTCCAAAGCTTACATCGAATCGAATCATATGAAACAGTGATTTGTAGATAAGAGATTGCCCATTATGTTTATGATTGACAAGACTTAAATGAAAAAAATAGGTAGAAATATAAATCATAATTTATACCTTCCCTATCCGACCATACTACCTTTCAAACTTTCAGGAAATAGTGTGAGAAATCAATATGATAACAACTATATAATTTAGGTGTGGACATTAATTAGAATGGAGAAAATTAATATGATTATAAATTTTTTTGAAACAGCTGAAGGACTAGATAAAAGGGCCGTCCAAGGTGGGATATATCATGTGGAATTATTAAAGAAGGGAGAAGAGCAAGCAATATCTTTGTATATTGGAGAATCTGTATGGATAATTGAAAGGTGTGGAATACATCTATATGCATTTTTTGAAAATCCAAGCTACTTTGGTTTGACTAAGATTGATTTGGAAGATGACAGTTTAATATTAAAATTTAGTTTTCGTGAAAAAATAGAAGGGAAAAAAAGTGTTTTGAGTATAGGAAAATATAAAGAAGCAGAATTAAGATATATAAAAGAAGATAATCCAATAACTCAGTTAAGTACAAGTGACAATCAAATTCGTAATATTGATGAGAAAGTAAGAAGAGTCCAAGATGAAATGAAGAAATTTGGTTTTAGGTAGTAACCAGTCTATCTTTAATATAATTATATCAATAGATGATAATTACACCACTAATAAATTCCATTTTGCGATGATGTCTTGTTACCATTATATATTTTAAAATGTGACTATTTGTAAAATGCCAAATGTAAATTATTAACAATATTGGAGGTGTATATATGTTAGGATAAGTTGATTAATAATCCTGATAATAATGACGTTGGTAAAAATGAGAGGAAGTATTACGTTATATGGGTCATATATATGATTGTTTAATAAATAATAATGGTAAAGCAGATTTTATTTTTATCTGAAAATATAATAGTTCATATAGGTCACTTTTATATATCAAGAAGTTAATACAGTTTTGAAGGGCGAGGGATGAACAATGTATATTTCTAATATTACAATTGAAAATTATAGAAGCTTTAAGTCGATTAAGGTCGATTTTCATGAAGGAATTAATCTTTTAATTGGTCAAAATAATGCTGGAAAATCTAATTTATTGCGTGCAATGGCAATCATATTTGATGGTTCAGCAAAGAAACAGTTGACAGTAGATGACTTTAATAACGATATTCTGTTAGATGATTTAAAAAAAGCACCTCCGAAGATAGTTATAGCTGTTAGCCTGTCACAATCTGAAAACGAAAATTTAATGGGAGATGAGTTGGTTACCGTAAGTAATTGGTTAACAACTTTAGAAGAGCCATACCAAGCAAAAATACAATATGAATTCTTCTTACCCAATAGTGAAAGAGAACGTTATTTAAATAAAGTATGTAGTTTAGATTCTAGAGAAAAAATTTGGGATTTAATTAAAAGTGATTTTATTAGAATGTATATCAATAAAATTTGGGTAGGAAATCCTGAAAATCAGGTAGTTGTAGATGGTGAAAATCTAAGTAAATTTGATTTTCAATTTCTAGATGCGATACGTGATGTTGAAAGGGATATGTTTAGTGGAAAAAATACATTATTAAAAAATGTTATAGATTTTTTTATGGATTATGAAATAAAATCAGATAATAGTATTACAGTAGAAAAACAAAAAGAGCAAATACAAATGCGTAGAGATGAATTTTCTTCTACAGCACAAGATTTGATTTTAAAATTGCAAACTAGGTTAAAAAGAGGAAATAAAGAAATTTTATCATATGCTAATGAGATTGGTGCATCATTTGATAAAGCAGAACCAAGTTTTGAAGGTAAGATTACGGAAAGTGAAATCTATTCCATATTGCAGCTAATAGTTAAACAAGAAACAGGCATGACAATTCCGATATCACATAATGGGTTAGGGTATAATAATTTGATATTTATGTCTTTATTGTTAGCAAAAATGCAGGTTGATTCGGATGGAAAGTATTTAGGCAGTAATGCAAAAGTATTTCCTATATTGGCTATCGAAGAACCGGAGGCTCATTTACATCCTACAATGCAATATCAATTTGTTGATTTTTTAAAGACCAACATAAAAAGTAATAAGGTTAAACAGGTTTTTATAACTTCGCATTCAACTCATATTTCCGCAGCGACAACCTTAGATGATATTATTTGTTTCTATAAAAATAATGGAAATATTCAAGTGGCTTATCCAGGTAAAGCTTTTACTTTTAAAGATGATAAAGGTAAGAAAATTGTTCAGAATAAAAGCAAAAAGTATGTTCAGCGCTTTTTTGATGCAACTAAATCCAATATGCTTTTTGCAGAAAAAATAATTTTAGTAGAAGGTATAGCTGAACAACTATTATTGCCAGTTTTTTTCGAGTATTTGAATAAGTCATTAGAAAAGAGTCATGTTGCGGTTATAAATGTAGGTGGGAAATATTTTGAACATTTCTTATATTTATTCGATAGTAATAATGAATATACAATTAATAGGAAAGTCGCATGTATTACTGATTTAGATCCGGCAAGAAGGAAAAAGAGTGATAATGAGAATCAGAATAAATATAAAACTTGTTATCCTTACGAATATAATTCAAGTATAGATGAATTTGAATATATGTATAATGAATTGATGAATAAATATGGAAAAGGAAAGCATGAGAATATATTATCATTTGTGCAACCAGAAAAGTATGGTAAAACCTTAGAATATCAGCTTGTTCTTGAAAATCCTTTATCAAGAATAATGATTACGGAGTCTATAGCAAATTCAAAAGAATTAAATGATCTGATGAATTTATTTGAAAACAATGAAACTTTGTCAAAGTTAATGAATAGATTGTCCAGTAGTGATGAAAATACCCGTATAATAGAATCATTGAAAAGAGCTGATGCTTCGTGGAGTGAAGATGATAAGAAGAAGGCGTTATTGGCATCTAGATATTTAAATTCTGTAGGTAAGGGTGAAAATGCTCTTGAATTGGCATCTGCATTAAAAGACAACTTAGAATTAAAGGATAAGGTTGGATATCAAAAATTTGTAGTGCCACTGTACATAGCAGATGCGATTGAATGGGTGTGTGATTAGTATGATTATAAATTCTAAAACAATAGTGGATATTAATCTAGACTATAAGATTGAAGCTGGACCGGGTGCCGGAAAAACACAGTTTTTAGTAAACCATATAAACAATGTATTACAAAATTCGGATAAACTTGGTTGTACAAGAAAAATAGCCTGCATTACATATACAAATACTGCAGTTGGAACAATTTTAAAAAGACTTGGAAAAGGCATTTCAAATAAAGTAGAAGTATCAACAATACATAGTTTTTTGTACAGTAATGTAGTTAAGCCATATTGTTCATTTTTGCCAGTGGAATATGATGTTTGCGTTGCAAAAATCAAAGGACATGATGACCCATTTGTAAACCATAAGTATGTTAGTAATTGGTTGGAAAAAGATAGTTGGGATAAGTTAAAACATCCAAATACAAAAAATCAACTACTTAATATGCCAACCTTGAATAAGGCATTACAAAATTGGCTTTTGTCAATGAAGTGTAATATTGAAAATGATAAGATGTTTTTTGTTTGCGATAATAGTAAAGCGAAATCGTATGATAAAAAAACTGGAAAGTTAATAGGGATAAATGGATTAAATTTAAAAATATTACAGGAAGACTTATTGGAATATAAAAAATTGCATTGGCAAAAAGGAAAGCTTGATCATGAGGATATTCTGTTTTTTTCATATATATTGATAAAAATGTATCCTTTTATCCTAACCGTCTTGCGTGCAAAGTTTCCTTACTTTTATATAGATGAATTTCAAGATACAAGTCCTATACAATCATTTCTTATAGAAGAAATTAGAAAATCAGAAAGTACAATAGGTGTTATTGGAGATAATGCTCAAGCAATATATGGATTTCAAGGTGCGAGTGTTTCTTTATTTACAAATTTTAAGGTTAATCCGATGAACATGCATACTATGCTTGAGAATCATAGAAGTTCAAATCAGATAATTGCTTTTTTAAATAGCATTAGGAAGGATATAAATCAACAACCTAGTGAAAATATTGATGATATGGATGTATCAATCCTAATCGGAGATAGAAACAAAGTATATTCAGAAGCAGTTAGCGTTTGCAATAAGCAATCTGTAGTTTCTCTTGCGAGAGATAATATTACTTCTAATGCAATGAAGGATGAACTTGAAGGTAACGAATTTGACAGAAAACTAATTGAAAAGTATTCTGAGCAAGATAGCAACGGTGATCGGAAGAAATATATTATTCCTTTTATTCAAGCTATTGAGTTGGCGAAAAATATAAAGTACAAGGAAGCTATAAAAAAAATAGATTGGATTTTTAGAACTGAAGAAAATCCACAAAAACAAGCACTTTATTCGTTATCATGTATGTTGAAAAGATATCATCAATATGACAAGGGTTCATTGATGGATTTTTACAATGTATTGTGTAATGCTTTAAACGTGAAACTTGCTGGCTTTAAAAAGGGATCTATTAAAGACTTTTATGAAAATAATCCATATAGATATATGGCTATTTGTGTAAACGTTGTCGAAGATACAAGCAATCATATTACTATCCATAAGGCTAAAGGAGCAGAATATAAGAATGTGTTTGTTATTGGTAATAAGGACATGTTAAATTTGCTCTTGAAACCTGATTTAGAGAATAATGAAGAACAAAGAATTTACTATGTTGCTATGAGTCGAGCTCAAACAAAACTGTTTATACAATTTGATAGTTTAAATGAAGCAGATGAAAAAAAGATTAAAAAACTATATAATGTAAATGTTAAAAGAATAGAAAATACTGCTGAATGACATTCTGGTTGTTAAAAAGTTAGTGGAATGAAATTTTTGTAAATCTGTAGTATTTTAAGCTATCACGGGAACAAATCATTACTACGGGATGAGACCATTTTCTTTAGGAAAAGAACTAAGTGCTTTGAGGAACAATAAAACTATGCTAGATGGAAATTAAGTAGTTATTTGTAGACGCAATGATTCGTGATATGTAAGCAAATTGGGTTTGAAATATATAAAAAAGTAACACTATGTAATTGTTATATAAAAGGGCTGATATTATCGTACACGAAATCATATTTAAGTTAAATATAAATAAAGTCATAAAAATTTAAAGAGAAAGACTTTAAATTCTTATGACTTTATTTTTAAGCTTGACTATTTTTTATTCTCATCCATTTTCTTTTCATTAGCAACTCCATTAACTTTATGCGTAACATCCGAAGCCTTTTCCGAAGCTATTTTAACCATTTCCACACTTCCAGCTTTCACTTTCTCAAATCCTTCTTTATCAAGTGTAAGTCCGTGATATGTCATACCCCCTGCAATTGCTGTTGCAACATAAGAAAATAGCAGAATGAAAAATCCGATTTGAGGAGCAGTCGAGCCATCTACACTTACATTTAAACTACTCATAACACTATTTGCAGTATCACTGGCAGAATTCATTCCGGATGAAAGCAAGAAATAACTGATGATTTCAAAGAAAACACAGGCGCCTGGAATTGCAATCGCAATTGTTTTGCGATACTTCTCTATCTGTTTGATATAATTCATTACGATTAATAAAATAGGCCCAATTAGAATAACTGAACTTATTATATGACCATTGCTGCCAGAGATGGCTTGAAAAGCGGAGGCATATACGCTGTCTGAGCAATAAGAGCTTTCTGCAGTGAATTTTACAAAGGGAAGTAATAACCCTAAAATAGAAACGGCAGAGCAAAGTGCAATAAGATTTTTGTTGATAAATTCATTTTTGATTTTCATATGTAACTCTCCTTTGATTTTTGATAAGTTAAATATATCATTCGTGTCAGACACCTCTACATGTCTTGGTAAAATTAAAATTATAAGAATTATAAAATAAATATTATAAGATATTAAAAAATATAAAACATGTTGGATTATGCAAAATTATACGATTTTATGCCTTAAAGATATTGATTTAGTTTAAGCAAATGATTATAATAAATTAAGTTTATAAATTGGTAAAAAAGTAAAAGGAATGATAAGTAAAAAGTAAAATAAGTAGTAAAAGATATAATTTAGAATTACTAAGTGGGATTAAAAACTACAGGACCTTGGAGTGGCAACCAGTTTTAACTTGATTGATGACATTGTTGGAGTATCTAACAATGTTTTTTCGCGTTTTAGAGGCAGAAAACGATTGCATACAAAAAGATTTATGAATTATTTTACCAGGACAAATATAGTGTCCTACATATATGATATTATATGGAAAAGGAAAGTGAGATAACAATTATGATTATGATGCAAATAATAAATGATATCTTGATGTGGCTAATTGTTGTTCCAATAGTGATTGTATTTGTTAAAATAATAAGAATCCTTAGAATGGTTATATTGACTACAAAGTATGGAAATAAAATCCAAAGAAGGGAAGAGCACTTTTGGGATATTTTAAGACTTTACGATGATGAAGAGCACTGAAATAAGAACATTAAAACAAAAGTACTCAGTAAATAAAATGGAGAAATCAAATAATAAATATGCAGGCCAGTGGAACCGAATAATGGGAATTCTTTGTAGAGGTTTAATGGGTCAACAATTATCAATACAGGAGTTGGCGAATGAATGCGAGGTATCAACGAAAACAATTTCACGAGATATTAATGTAATTAAAAATTTTCTAGCTAACAATTCAGAGCAATTAGACAATATAGAAATAGAATATGATAAAAAAAGCAACAAATATAATATTAGCATGAAGGGATTTCTCGATAACAAGGAAGTCTTTGCGTTAGTTGAGATACTCATTGGAAGTAGAGTGCTTCATAAAGATGATTTAGATAACATCGTTAATAAACTTAAAAAATTTACAAAGGGTAAAGACAGAGAGATGTTAGGAGAATTGGTAGGAAAAGAGCTACTGCATTATAACAGCGTGAAGCTAGATCATAGGGAAGAGTCGGTTTTCAATAGCGATAAAACGAACTCCGAAAATTATCTGATTGATAATGTCTGGGCCCTTACAAATGCAATACATAAAAGGAAAGAGATCTCAATTAATTATTATAAAATGGATGGAAATAAAATTGAGCGTAGGATTATCCCTTTATCAATAATGGTTAATGAATACTATTTTTACTTGATAGCCGCAAAGGCTGATGATGAAGAATTCTCTCCACGCTATTTTAGAGTGGATCGCATTACAGAAATAATCGAGCATCGTGCCACAACAAGAAATATTAACAAATATCGTTTTGATGAAGGTGCACTAAGATCCCAAATCCAATTTATGTGGCCGGGAACGTTGATGAATATAGCATTTGAATTTACGGGCCCATCAGTGCAGGCTATATTAGATAGGATACCAACTGCCCAATGCACCCGGGATGATAAGACTGGTAAAAATATAATTACAGCGGAAGTATATGGGGATGGGATAAAAATGTATCTGCTGAGTCAGGGGAGTTGGGTGAAGGTTTTGAGACCAAAGAGGTTGGTGGAGGAAATAAAGGGAGAGATTGAGAAGATGGGTTGTATGTATTGTTGATGTAAGTGGATAGAATTTAAAAAAGAAGAAATAGGAAAATATGAGCTGCTATAAGAGGTAGATAGTAACCGTATTTGTAATACCCGTATTTTAAGCGTTGTTTGCTAGAAGTTATAAAGTATACAGAATATATTTCAAAGGATGGTGATTGGGTGAATAAGAATAAACTAAAAAGCGCACAAAAAAAATATAATGAAGTTAAAAGTAAACAGATAGGTATAGCGGAAGAGACAAAAAGGGTAGCAAATGTTCTTGAAAATATAAATTCTAAAATTGATGATTTAGATGAGGAATTTACAAATAAAACTGGAATCACCAATAAGGAAGATATGACTTTTTTATTCATAGCAATTTTTTTACAATGTACAAGGTGGGCCTTGATGCCGAAAATGGACACGGATTTTAGTAAGGTGCCTGATTCTGAAAGGTTGGCGTCAAATACAACGCAAAAAGAGGGTATCTATGCTGGTGAGAAGTCCGGTAAAACATATGAAATGAAAAAAATTAATGAGATTAAAGGCAAAAATATAGTTAAGTATGATAAAGATAAAGGTTTATATCAAAATTTTTTGAATGGTGAAGGGGAATATGAACACATATCTTGGTTGGAAATTTTGTTTCGACCAGTTCCGTATGATGCAATGAATGCTATTGATGATACAAAAATAATAATACCAAGAATTAGGAATTTGAGTAATGCGGGTGTCAATATCAATGGTGTTAACCATCATGTTGCAACATTGGGACACGACCCTATTTTGGGGTGGATATTTGGTACGATGAATATACTGTCACGTAGGATTACATTTATAAATTTAATGACATTTAATGTTATATTGGAAAGTCCGCAGTTGGATAAGTGGAGACAGTATATTGATTATAAACCCAATACAAATATTTTAGATATGATAAATTATTGCGTTGGAAGTGTAAAAGAAGATGCAAAACGTTTACCAGCAGCTGTGGCAAGACAAGCAATGCACTTACAATCGGATAAGTTGACAAAAGAAGGATTACCAATCCCGTTTCTATCTTCGCTAAACCCAGAAAAGGCTCAGAATTTAATTAAAAATGGATGGAATAGCAATGAGGTAGAACGTTTAATTTCAAAAGTAGCTAAAGATGCTGCTATTGTAGGGATACAAGCAATAACCTGTATGATGATAAATCTGATTATAAAAGCTATTTATTTATTTTGTGCAGAAGAAGATAATAAGGAATATTTGGATTTAAGAGAGGTGAAAATAAGAAAAATACTGATGTTATCAAATGTGATAGCAAGTTCAAGTAATATTCTATATGTAGCATTTAGCAAAAATATAGGTAAATTAGATATCGGCGGAATGGGAATTACTTTGTTTAATTTGTTTAATGATAGAAAATTGATTAAACAAATTAAATATGAATTTATATCTAATGGATTAGAGAAAGAAATAATGGGCAATGAAAACTGGGAAGACAATTATTATTGGGAGGTAAAGTGATATGAGTAAAATTGATGATTATAAAATAGGCGCTAAGGCAGTGGCAGAACCAACTGCTAAAAAACTTAATAAGATAGTTTTGGATATGGAACGTACTGAAAGAGAAGAACAGAGGATTACTAATGAGTTTTTTGATGAAGTAATTGATGAATTTGAAAACATCGAAAATAATAACAATAATGTTAAAAAAATGATAAAATTTTCAGATATTAATGAAGATCGTGATGTGACAATTATTCTAGAAGTATTACGTAAATATTATACGCCTAAAGATGTTATTAAATCGGACAATCTGGTAGAATTTATTAAGGGTATTAACGCAGTAGCAAGAGAAACTCTTGCTACTAATTCTAATTATACTATTGAAGATATTAAAAAAACAGCTGACGTAAATGTATCTTTACTAGTATATTCTTTAGTATGTGTGTGCAATCAATTGGCCATTTCATATAGTCAGGAAGAATTTACATTAATTAGGGATGCAATGTTTATTTCAAATAGTGAGATGGATAGAATTGAGCAAAGGTTTAAAGAATGTGTAGAGAATTGTAATATTCAGACTTTAGTGGATATGTTTGTAAAAAATATGCCTGATGAAGAAGAAGAATATATAACAGTAATTAAAGCAGATGAAGAATATGAGACAGAGCAAAGTGTTGAAGAAGGTGGAAATTTTTCGGTACTTAGGAAGATTGTTGAAGATACAATGACTGAAATTGATGAAAAATATATATTTGGGGAAGAAAATCAGAAAAGAACAATTAATTTTATAAATAAACATGGGTTAGAAGTGGCTGAAAATACTTTGATTGCATTTATAGAATATTCTAAAATAGGTGTTTTGAATACTAAGTGTGTACTGTTTACAACTCATGCTATTTATATGTCTGAAAAAGAAAATGTGTGTAAGATATCATATAGTCAATTAATTCAAAATGGTAGAAAGATAATAAGCGAAAATGCTGCAGTGACTGAAGAAGATAAAACCACATTTTCAATTAAATTGTCAGATGATTTTATTATTAAATTTGATAATGTAAAATTTAATAATGATAAATTATTGAAATTATTTATTGCGATAATTAAAGACTTTGATGAAACTATGGTGGCGGATAAAGATACAGTAACTCGTATTGTGGATATGAAAGAAACGATTAAAGTAAATTACTTAAAAGCTGTATTTAATATTATTAAGTTTGAAAATCTTGGGGTTGAAGAGATCTTTAGGCTAGCTAGTGACATGAATTGCAATAATAGTACATATGCAATACTTGCTACATATTCAGAGAAAGGGGATGAAGTGTTAGAGTCATTGGTTGAGGCAATTAAAGAAGAAGTCCCTTATCCATCATTTAAATCTGTAGGATATGCTTTATTTCGTGATTGCTATAGACTTTTATACATTTCAAAAGGATGTGATTCAGCAACATTCAGAGTTAAAATGGAAGAGGCACAATATTTAAAGCAAATTAATATATTATTTGAACTACCAAATGGTGAGAATACAAGTAGCGTTAAAACTGCTCTTATAATTCCTAATATGGCATTCAATCAAATCACAGAAAAAGAGTTTAATAAAACAGCGCAAGCATTGATAATAGCAACAGCTACTATAGGAGTACCACTTGGAGTTGTTGTAGGAGCAGATGCTTTGTTTTTAAATACAATGTGGTTCTGGTTTATTCCTGGCATAGGAACTATAATTGCAACAGGAGCATTGGCAACTGGTGTCGTAACAACAGTAATTGGAATGCGGAATAAAGGTAAGAAAAATTTTTTAGAACAAAGAAAGGCTATTGTTGAGGATTGCATACATTCATACACTATGGCTCAAAGGATTTCTTATTCCTCAGATATTTCAGTGATAAATGCAAGTAGTGGTTATTATGATGAAATAAAACGAAAATTAATTATACAGCATAATCTAATACTGATAGCTGAATTTGAGTTTGGGGATAATAAACTGGAAAAGGCAAAAGAAATTACAGCAGAGACCTTAAATAAAGCAAAAAAAATGGGAGAAGATTCCTTAGAAATAGCAAAAAATATAACTTCAAAAATGGTGAAGAAAATAGGGAGTTTTCATAAAAACGAAAAAAGGTAAAGGTGATTGATAAGTAATGCAAGTATAATGTGAGATAGACTCCATTATAGCGAGGATTATAATCTCTTAATAACACTTTTATACAAACCAGAGTGATCATAGATAAAATTGGAAAGTTTTGACTTCTTGTTATACTACACGATACAATAAATAGAACTGTGGGGTTTCGTTGCGAGAACCCCACCAAATTAGTATTTGTTGTATAATAATTAAAGCTATTTTTAATAGGACTTTTTTCAGTGAAGTGATTCATTGGAAAGGATCCTTTTTTTCTATGCGTGGTTGTATTAATTGGTAAGCATTAATACAAAAAAATTGAAACAAATCAAATACATACTAAAGATAATAAATAGACTTTAGAATATTAGCTATTGCTGTTTGGATAACACTAATTATTAGTGCTGATGATTCTGCTCCATTTGGTTAATTTGAAAACAACTAATTTCTTTCCATTATGAATATTTTATGGTCTGCGCACAAAGATTACTACTTAATTAGATTAGTCCATACGGTAAAAGTGACCTTAATTTACTTCTTTTTGATTTACTTCGATTTACTTCCTTCGTTACTTTTGCAAATCCGTTTAATGGGACATATAAAAACGTATTCTACTTATACAAGGAATTTCAAGACGATTACATGGTATTCAAATTCTTTCTAAATTATTTAAATAAAAATATCTAGATAAAGGTGGAAATGTGATGGCAGAACGAATTTATTATTGGTTGTTTAAAAGAAAAAGAAGAAGTTGCAAATCATGCTGTATTGCATGCAAATATTATCAAATATGTAAGGCTGATGATGCAAACCAGAGAAATCATAGATAAAAAACAAGTCCTTTAATAATGACTTGTAATGTGGTATCTTTATAAATAGATGGGAAATTTTAACTTTAAATATCTATATGGAGGTCATATCATGGCAAAAGGAACAAATCAAAAATTAAAGTTAGTATATCTTATGAAGATATTACTAGAAAAGACAGATGAGACACATAGCATTACGATGCCAGAAATTATTTCATCATTAGAAGCCTATGATATAACAGCTGAGAGAAAAAGTATTTATGCTGATATGGAAGCACTTAGAACATATGGAATGGATATTATCGGAGAACAGAAAAATAAAACATATTATTATCATGTTGGAAATAGACAGTTTGAATTAGCAGAACTAAAGTTACTAGTGGATTCAGTTCAGGCCTCAAAGTTTATTACGGCTAAGAAATCAAATGAGCTGATTAAGAAAATAGAGGGGTTTGCAAGTAAGTACGAGGCAAAACAGCTACAACGTCAGGTGTTTGTTACAGAGCGAATTAAGACTATGAATGAGACTATTTATTACAATGTGGACAAAATACATGCTGCTATCGGAACAAATGTGAAGATAAAGTTTCAATATTTTCAGTGGAATGTGGATAAGAAGATGGAACTTCGCCATGGTGGAGAATTCTATTATATCAGTCCGTGGGCGCTTACCTGGGATGATGAAAATTATTATCTGATTGGATTTGATAGTGAGGCAAATATCATTAAGCATTATAGAGTCGACAAGATGTTGAAAATAGAATTGACGGAAGACAAACGCGAAGGGAAGGAGCATTTTACACAGTTTGATATGGCGGTATATGCGAAGAAGATGTTTGGAATGTTTGATGGAGAAGAGCAGACAGTAAAGTTGGAATTCGAGAATAGATTTGCGGGAGTTGTCATTGATCGATTTGGAAAAAATGTGACGGTTATTAAGACGGATGAAGAACATTTTACAGTAAATGTAAATGTTGCGGTTAGTGGTCAGTTTTTGGCATGGGTAATTGCGTTAGGGGATGGATCTAAAATTGTTGGACCAGAGAGTGTTGTGAGTAGGATGAGGAAAGAAATTGAACGATTAAATAGAATATACCTATGAAAAAGCGTTGTTTATTGTACTTTATTTAACAGATAATATCATGAAATAATCGGAGGGGTTTTATTATGAATATACAGGGACAAGTAGTAACACATAAAGCATTTGGCAAAGGTACTGTACTCAGTACAGATTGTAATCATATTGTGATTTCTTTTGCTAAAGTCGGAGAAAAAACATTACAATTTCCAGATGTCTTTATTTCATTTCTTAAGGCTGATGATGTGACTGTTTCTCAATATGTGGAGGGTTTGATTGAGAAAAAAAAGCAGCAAGAGAAAAAAGAAAGGGAAAGAAAAGAATTAGAATATCAGAAACACGATCAAGCATTTGATAAGAAAGTCAAGGCTGGATATAAAAAAATGGCAAGAGCAAATATTGCTTTCAAATGCAATTTTTGCGATGGAGGAAGATCTGACAAACAAGTTGGATATCATGGAGTATGTAGTGATCCTATAATAAATAACAATATAGAGGTGGAACACCGGACTTGGTGTAGTTCAGACAATTCGGCTTGTTTTAATTATTTTAATGGTAAAATATCAAGAGAAGCGTTGGATAATATTTGTGAAGATGGGGGATTTGTCTGTTATGAAAGTCAAATGTTAAGAGATTGGAAAGCACTTGCAGGTATTGTGCAAAATGGTGACCGTAAAGGGGATCCGATGAAACTGCATCAAGTGCAGAGAAATAGCCTTTGTGTCTTAACAACACGCAATCCGGGAAGCCGTGAAAGTGACAGGTACATTTTCGGTGTATTTCTGGTAGATGATACATATGAGGGCGATGGAGAAGATGAGGGTTATGTTTCAACCTCGTCAAAATATAAATTGAAACTTTCACCGAAAGAAGCGCAGAAGATTTTATTTTGGAACTATCATTCCAATAGTAACAATCCGGCGGTCCCAGCATGGAATTCTGGATTACATAGGTATTTTCAGGATGATGTTGCAATTCAAATACTAAGGGATATTGTAGAAGTAAAAAAAGAAACATCAGATTATTTATTGGCAGAAGAATTTTTAGACTATTTTTGCAATATCAGTCATGTTAATATAGCAGAAATTGCATCTCCGAGCGGAGCCTTAAAACGTAAGGTGATATAAATTAATTTAAAATTTTAAAAAGCAACGTAATATTATCAAATGGAATTGATAATTGAAAGGAAACAAACAATGAATGATATTCTCGTATTTTTAATAGTGATTGGATGGGTAAGTACAAAATGCACAAAATCTATAGATAAGACAAGAAGAAAAAGATGGTGGAGTGAAAAATAATTAATGTACCAATACATAAAAGAGAATTAAGGGAGAAAGTATGCAGGGATATAATTGTATTATTGTATTTAGTAATGATGGTAAGAAGCTATTGTTTTGTAAACGAAGTAAAGCACCTTATGAAGGACTATACAATCTAGTTGGCGGTAAAATCGAATATGGGGAAAATGGCTATGAAGCTGCTTATCGTGAATTAGAAGAGGAAACAGGTATTAACCAATCTAACATTCAACTTTCTCATATAATGGATTTTACATATTATAATCAAGATTGTTATGTAGAAATTTATGCAGGATATTTAAATTCAGAAATTGTATTACGTGAAGAAGCTCATCCTCTTGTGTGGTTGGATCAGAATGAGGATTTTTTCGATAGTGGTAAATTCGCGGGAGAAGGAAATATCGGTCATATGGTGGAACAAGTGAAATGCTATGGCCTTGGTATTCCTCAAAATCAAGAAAATCAGAAACTTGTAAATAAAATAGACATAGATAGTATTTGCATTGGAGTTGATGGTTGTAAAGGTGGTTGGATTACTGCAATTTTAAATCATGGAAAATTATTTCTCGAAAAATATAATTCTTTAAACGAAATAGTAACCATTTATAAAGATTTTGATGAGTTTTTGATAGATATGGTAATTGGATTAGCAGGTACAAATGAGCAGATTAGACCCGATGTTTATGCAAGAAAAATTATTAGTGAAAGATCGTCTACAATTTTCCCAGCACCTTGTAGACAGGCAATATATGCGGAAACTGTTTCAAAATCCTATGATGAAAATGTAAGGGTATTGGGAAAAAAATTTACACCATTAACTGTTGCGATTATGCCAAAGATGCGTGAAGTTGATAAGTTCCTTCAAGAAAATACGCAATATAAAAATATAATTAAAGAAAGTCATCCAGAAGTCTGTTTCGCAAGATTAAATGGCAGTACAGTATTATCAAAGAAATCTGACTTTAATGGTATAGAGGAGCGAATTCATATATTATCAAAATATATAAAAGACCTTAATCTTAATAAAATTATAATGACCTCGAAAAATTTCAAATGTAATATTGATGATATTATTGATGCAATATGTCTTGCCGTAACTGCTAATTTAGTTATACAGAAAAAATATGATGTAATTCCAGAATCGCCTATGAGAGATGATACTGGACTAATTATGCAGATGGTAATTCCTAAATGATAATAGTAATCGCCCCATGAATTCTGATGAGTAGAAATAGTGAATTCTATTTAATAAATTAAATTTTCTATACATATGTTTTAAATTTTGAGTAATGACAAGTTGTATTTTGGAAAGTTTTTTTTGGTTGTTCTCTGATATTGCAATTAGTCTAATGAAAAACTATAAGGGGTATTAGGTGGGGGATTTAAGTGGATATTTTAAAGTTTCAATTTTTAAGTTTAAATTTATAATCGGTTAAATGAAAAACTAAATTCCAGTTTCAATTGTTTGGAAGGGGGGAATTTAAAATTTCACTTTACGAAAATAAACTTTTACGCCTTGATGTCCTGATATTGAGGTCATAATAACTATACAAAAATAGAAAAAAACTTCATAAAAATGAAGTTTTGTGATATGATTATATTTAGTGCTTTCGCCTTAACTTAAAAGGAAAAATGAGGAAAAATGAGAATTATCGAGGAATTTATTCAGGATTAAAAAAAAAATGTTTAATTCATGGTTGGTTCTGCATTTTTTAAGGCATAAGCACATAGAGGATGTATATTATTACGAAAAATGTTTAGGAAAGATGGAAGGAAAACATATGGCAGTCTCTTACAAAAAGATGTGGAAGCTACTTATTGACAAGAATATGAATAAAGGCGAATTATGTCATGCAACCGGCATATGCGCCGGTACAATGGCCAAAATGTCAAAAGATGAACCAGTTACACTTACGGTGCTGGCAAAAATTTGTGATGTATTAAATTGTGATATAGGTGATGTTGTAGAAAAAATACCAGAACAAATTGAACAGGAAGGAAATACTAGCAATGGTTGTAAATAAGCATAGTAGTTTTTATATGAGAAGTGGATGGGGAACTAAAATTATCGAGGCAGTTAAGTCTGACGATATGATTTTCACCCCAAGTAATGAGCAACAGGCAGTTGACAATATTGGGCTTGGACGAGTTATTGTAAAGGCACTGCGTTATTGGTCTGATGCGATGGGATTGACAACGGAGAGTAAATCTTCAGAAGGTATTCAGCAGATCCCTACGGAATTATATAGATTAATAGAACAATATGATAAGTATTTTCAGAGACAGGGGTCTTTGCTTTTGCTACATAGAAATTTAGCAAAGAATATAGATAGTGCTACAGCATGGTACTGGTTATTTAATGAATGGAATGGCACTTCATTTGATAGAGAAGAGTTTGTTAATGGCTTTCATTCGTATTTAGCGGTTAATGGAATGAAAGTAAAAAAAGATGCAGTAAATAAAGAATTTAATTGTTTGAAAAACACATATTTTAGTGATAAGAAAATTGATTTAAAAACAGCTATGGACGAAGATACATATCCTTTTTTAGCACCACTTGAAATATTAAGAATAAACGATCAGAAAAAATATGAAAAGAATCAGTTATCAAAGCATGATGTACCACTTGAAATTCTTATATATTCTATAGCTATGGATAATTTAGAAGCCAGTAGGAGTAAAAAACAGGTAAGTATAGATACAATCATGGATGAAAAACTCCAAATTGGCAAGTATTTTAACATGAAGTATTCGAAATTAATAGAAATGCTCATTGAAGCAGAAAATAGGAAATACATTTCTCTAAATAATAACTTTGGAAATAGATTTATTGAGTTTTTAGATATGGACTATTCAAAACTGCTTAACAAATATTATATGGATAAGGAATGATGATTTATGAATTATTTAGATTTAATATCAAAGAAAAAGCAATATAAATATTCTGCTAATATTTGTTTTGACTTAAAGGATGAAGAAAAGCTGGCAAACTTTATTCCTAATGTTACAACAACAGAAATAATTAGAGAGTATTTATTGGGGATAATAAATGGAACTGCAAACAATCATTCGAGAATACTATATGGATCTTATGGAACTGGAAAATCACATCTGTTAACAGTACTGTGTGCGATTCTTGGTTTAATTAATACAAGTGGAAATGGGTTTAAAGAATTTGCTAGATCAATTGAACAATATGATAAAGATCTGACAAATGATTTGCGAACATTTGTAAAAGAAGATAAGCCGTTTTTAGTGGTTCCAGTTTTTGCAGATTTTGATGAATTTGATAAGTGTATTTCATATTCATTAAAAAAAGAATTAGAAAGAAATAATATTAAAATTTGCTTTAAAAGTTATTTTGATGAAGCAAGAAAGCTTCTGAAAAAATGGGAAACTGGCGAAGAATCAGCAAAAAGGATAGAAGAAGAATGCGGAAAGAATTCAATTGATTTAGGCGAATTATATCAAGGTCTAGAAAATTATGATTCAAAAAGTGAAAAAAAGTTTAATGATATATTTAAAGGGATGACATACGGAGCAACGTTTGTAAGTGGAACAGGTAATCTTATTGATAATATTGAACTTGCAAACGAGACAATAAAGGGTACACATAAGGGAATAGTGTTTGTATTTGATGAATTTGGTAGATATATAGAGGATTTTGGTGAAACAATCAAAGTAAAAGTTGTTCAAGATTTAGCAGAATTCTGTGATCATGGAAAGTTTAACAACTACTTAATTATGGTTTCACATAAACAGTTGTCAATGTACACAGATAAAATGAAAAAAGAATCAAGTGAGGAATGGAAAAAAGTGGAAGGGCGATTCCTGTCTACTTCAATTAATTCAAAATATGATCAGTGTTTATCGTTGATTCCATATATTATTCCAAAGACAAAAAAATGGGATTCTTTTAAAGAAATGCATCAGCAAGAGCTGAATGAATTATACAACCAGGGATGGGATTTTAAGGGTTTTTTGTTACCTCCAAAAAAGATTAACAAGATGGGCCCATTTGAGGGTGGATATCCTTTGCACCCTATTACACTTTATTCGTTGGATAGACTATCGAAGAAAGTAGCGCAAAATGAAAGAACGTTCTTTACATATTTAGCTAGTGATGAAGAACACTCGTTATCAGATCAGCTTAAAAATATGCAGGACGATAGATTTCATTTTGTAGGATTGGATTCAATATTTGATTACTTTGAAGCAAATATCAGAGCATATAAATCTGAAGAAATTTATGCGATATATAAAAAATTGCAATTTGCAATTAATAAATTGGGTGTAATTGATAATAACGAGATTCAAGTGAAAATTTTAAAAGCAATGGCCGTTATATATATCATTTCTGACTTGTCAGTTTTGACTGCCGATAAGGACACATTAATTAATGTGATTGATGAGGATAAGGAACTGCTCTCAATTGCTTTGTCAAAATTAGAAAAAATGAAAATTGTTAGATATATGCGTCAGTATGGATATTTTGATTTTTTAGATAGTAGTATTTATGATCTTGATTCTATGATTGATGAAAAATCAGCAAGCGTAACTGATGATATGGCAATCTCAATATTAAATGAGGATTTCTCGGGATTTGTTGTCTATCCATATGAGTACAATTCAACATTTCATATGAACAGAATATTTGTACCGGTCTTTGTTCAAAAACAAGATTTGGGGAAAAAGACGTTTTTTAATTCATTACCAAAGTTCTACGATGGTGTTATAGCTTTTGTGCTAGATCAGCAGTATGACCCAAATGAGTATGCAAAAATTATAGATATCCCTGAAAGAATGGTAATGCTTATTAATGGAGATTCTAAATTGATTAAGCAGGAAGTAAAGCGATATGTTGCTATTTTATATTTCTACTCAAAAAGAGAAGAACTAAAAAAAGACGATCCAACAGTTGAAAAAGAACTATTAATGTATTTGGGAGAGCAGGAAAGCGTTGTTAATGATTTAATACGAAAATGGAGAAGCATTAGTAATAATAATGTTATTCCAATGGTGAATGATAAGGTATTAAATATTAATTCAGAATTAGAGCTGGTTAAAAAGGCGTCAGAAATAATGTTTGATAATTTTTCAAAGACTGTCATTATTAATAATGATTTAATTAATAAAAATGTTATTTCGGGTGCAATTAAACAGGCACGCTATAAAGCCATGAATTATGTTTTTAACAATGAAAATATTTATGATAATTGTTCAGTATTATCGCCTGAGCATACAGTGTTGCGTTCTGTATTGTCAAAGACCGGCATTAGCGATGATGGAACTGTTGTGGTACAAGATATAAATAAACTTCCGAATGGAACGATTGCAGGACAGCCTGTAATGCATGCGTTAAATAAATATTTAAAAAAATGTGAAAAAGCGCAGGTGAATTTGGAGGAAATATACAGTGAACTAAAGCAGGCTCCATATGGTTTAAGAGATGGTTACCTTCCAGTTTTATTTGCATATGCCCTTAAAAACTATCAAAATGTTTCATTGTTTTTTCATGGTACAGAAAGAGATTATTCAGAAGACGAATTAGTTAAAGCTATCGAAAGTCCTGAAGATTATAGCTTGTATATATGTGATTGGAATGATGGTCAAACGGAATACATAGAAAGTCTTGAAAAGATGTTTGGACAATTTATTAATCAGAATAACGATTCAAAAAACAGACTTAGAGATCTATTATATGCCATGAATACACATTTTGCATCGGTTTCAAAGGCAGCAAGAACAACTGATAAATATGTTTCTGAGATAACAAAACAATATAGAAGTATAATGAGCATATCGTACAAAAATTATAATAAATTCTTTTTTGAAAATTTACTTCAAATTGACGATGATCTACAAAATTTGATTGTTCAGATTTCAAATATTAAGTTTGAATTAGAGTCTGTAGTAGTAAAGCAGTATAGAAATGTTGAAAGGTCAATCAGAGATGTACTAGCACTTAATAATACGGAAAGTATTGTTAAGTATATTTCAAAAAAATATGAAGAAGATTGGCAGGTAAAAAGCTACAAAGCATTTGATTATAATACAAATACATACATGGAATATATGTCATCTATGAATAAAACGGAGACTGATCAAAGCTTTGTTAAGGATGTCGCAAAGATGGTTACGGGTTTTGAAATAGATTATTGGTCAGATTCTAAAATAGATGATTTTGAAGATGAATTTACAAAAATTATAAATCAACTTGAAAATTATCAGGCACAGGATAGTCTGAATCAAAATGAGATGAAAATTATTATTGAAACGGGAACAGATGAGACACGAATCACTCAATTTGATAAAGCAGAGCTTAGTACGAATAGTCAAATGATGTTTAATAAGATTAAGGCTACAATGGATAGCTTTGGACAAGGAATTAGCTATGAAGAAAAGATGCAAGTCGTGGCAAAATTACTCGGAGAAATAATGCAGTAGAAGGGAGATTCAAAATGATTTACTGGTGCAAAAAGTGTAATGAACCCATATTTGATATAGAATTGCATAAGTGTTTTTGCGATGGGGAATTGCGTAAAATATCAGAGGGAACGATTTGCAATCCAGTATTTAAACAGGAGCGCAAGTTGCTAAGTAAAATAGTTGGATGTAACTTGAATGAAAAGAAAATATGGTATTTTGGTGCTAGCAAGTATTTCTATGATGGAGTAATGAACAGAATACCATATAGAGAATGGTATAAAGGAAAGAAACATTTGCAGTATGCTGAAGAACTTAGGACAGACATTGAAATTGAAAGAGGTTATGAAGAATATATAGGAGTTGTGGAAGCTAATAAAAATTATATTCAGAACCTAATCTATGAAGCAGAGCAATATGTTATAGATACACTTAAACATTATCTGAAAAAGGAGTATATTCCCACTGTATCGTTTTCAGGTGGAAAAGATTCAACAGTAGTTAGTCGTATTGTCCGAGATGCATTGCAAGACAATACAATAGTACATTTTTTCGGCGACACAACTTTGGAGTTTCCAGAAACATATTCGTATTCATTGGAAAAATTCAGAGTCGAGAATCCTCTGGTTCCAATGATTCCAAGTGAAACTGAAAATGATTTCTTTAAGATGTGTAAAGTATTTGGTCCTCCTAGTCAGCATGAAAGATGGTGCTGTACAATATTTAAGACAAGTAGCCTAAATAAAGAACAGGATTATATGACTGGAAATAGTCTGACATTTTTAGGAATTAGGCATAGCGAGTCAGCAGCAAGAAAATCTTATGAAAGAACACAGGAGCATTCAAAAATATCTTCACAAGTAAATGCAATGCCAATTATTGAGTGGACTGATTATGATGTATGGCTGTATGTACTTTACAAAAACTTATTAATTAATGATTGTTATCAATATGGATATAAGCGTGTAGGATGTTGGTGCTGTCCTAATAATTCAGATTGGTCGATGATGCTTACGGAAATATATCACCCAGATTCAATGAAAAAATGGAAGAATATGGTTTATGAGTTTGCAATTAAAACAGGTAAAGATGACCCTGATGATTACTATGAAGAAGGACGTTGGAAAACTCGCAGGGGAGCAAGTGGCTTAAAAGTAAAAAATGTATCAATTATGGATACTCCATGCAATTTGTCTGATAGAGCTAGAAATATTATTATTGAAAAAAAAATAAATAAAGATGTAATAGAGTTATTTAAACCTTTTGGAGATTTGAAAATTGCTGAAAAGAAAGATGCTACTTATATTTCAGTATTTGATTTCGATAAATCAGATGTATATAGGAAATGCTTTGAGATTATTATCACGTTTGGAACAAATGTTATAAAAGTTGTTCCAGAAGAAAGAATAGATATTGCAAATTTAGTAAATCGAATAAAATGTCAAATGAGGAAGTATCAGTTTTGTATTAAATGTTCGGCGTGTGATTCAGTTTGTCCATATGGTGCAATTGACACGGTACATGGAAAATATATAATTGACGAAAAAAAATGTACCCATTGTAAAAAGTGCATTGCGAAATTTTACAATGGTTGTATAACTTGTGATGTTTTAGCAGCTAAAAAAAAGGAGGCAAAATGATCTATTTTGATAATGCTTCCACAACTAAGTACAAGCCTGAAGAGGTATATGAAGCCTTTGAATATTATATTAGAGAAATTGGTGTCAGCCCAGGAAGAGGAAGTTATCAACTTGGTATTGAGGCATCTCGAATGTTGTTTAAATCAAGAAAAATAGTTGGAAAATATTTTGGTATGAGTAAACCTGAAAATGTGGTTTTTACAAAGAATTCCACGGAAGCAATTAATTTGTTTTTTTATGGGTTTTTAACACAAGGCGATCATGTTGTCATTTCTTGTTATGAACATAATGCCGTTTTGAGACCATTACAGAAGTTGAAGGAAAATGGAATAATAGAATACTCGGTTATTTCAAGGAATGATTTAGAACTTTCAGCATCTGAAATCTGTAAAAAGTATTTTAAAAAAAGTACAAAGTTATTTGCGACAACTTTAGCGAGTAATCTTTCTGGAAGAATTATATTCCGTGAGGATGTTGCAGAAGAATTTAAGAAAAATGGTGCTACTGTGTTTGTGGATTCGTCGCAAGGAGCAGGGAAGATTTTTCTAAACATGGAAAGGCAGAATATAGATTTTTTAGCATTTACGGGACATAAAGACCTTTTTGCAATCCCAGGGGTCGGAGGACTATGTTTCAATAGCAGCAGAAATCTTGAACCTCTTATTCAAGGTGGAACAGGAATACATGGTGAAGAATATACAAATCCAAATGTTTTTCCAGAAAAATATGAAGCTGGAACTTTAAATATGCCAGCAATTTGGAGTCTTCATGCGGGAATAACGTTTATTCTGAATAATAAAAATTGTATTATAAAAAAAGAAAAAGAATTAACAGAGTATTTGATCATGAAATTAAAAGAGTTAGAAAATATTCAATTATACGACATTGAACATACTAGAGTTTCTACATGCTGTATTAATGTAAAAAATATGAGTTCTAGTGAGGTTGTTGCATATTTAGATAAAAATGAAATATGTGTTAGGGGAGGAATTCATTGTGCGATTTTAGCTCATGAAGCATTGGATACTGTGAAAACAGGGGCGATACGTATAAGTTTAAGCTATTTAAATGAGAAGGAAGAAATTGATGAGTTAATTAGACTATTGAAAGAATGTAGGTGAGGTAATGCATATTGTTTTTTTTAGTACAAGTGATGTATTTTCGGGAGAAGAAATACTTATAGATGCAGGTATATCATATAAAGTTGTCCCGACGCCTGTAACAGATAAAGCATATTGTGGAGTTTGTTTAAAAACAAATAGTGAAAAAGTTGTTGAATTATTGAAAAACTTTGAATTTAAGATTGTAGAATAGAGGTGGTTTGATGTCCTTGCGTGATATAAACTTATTGAGAGAATATCGCTCATATAAAAATAATGTAGTTAAAGAATTTTATATACCAACTCTCAAATCGGCAAAATTGTATCAGAGAGCAGTAGGATTCTTTACGTCAGAAGCATTAATCGAAATTTCAAAAGGGATATCTGGGCTGATGCAAAATGATGGTAAGATAGAGCTGATAGTATCCCCTATTTTGAGTCGAGAAGATATAGAAGCAATTGAGGCAGGATATAATCAGAGAAAAATAGTTTCTGATGCTATGTTGAGAGAATTTCACGAGCCCGATTCGGAATTAGCTAAGGAGCGTTTGAGCTGGATGTCGTATTTGATAAGGATTGGAAGGCTAGAGATAAAAGTTGCATTTACAAAAAGTAATTCACAACTATCAATGTATCATGAAAAAATGGGTATTATTACCGATATTAATGGAGATAAAATTGCCTTTGCAGGATCAATGAATGAAACAGCAAATGCATTTTTCAATAATTATGAGTCCTTTGATGTTTACTGTTCATGGAATCTGTATGAAAATAATCGTGTGAATGATAAAGAAAAAGCTTTTTTTAATATCTGGAATAATGAAGAAAAGAAATTAGAAGTAATGGAATTCCCAGAAGCAGTAAAAAAGGAATTGCTTAAATATTCTACTGAAAATATCAGAACAGAACTTGATGCTGATTTGGAAAATCAAAATATTGAAAACAAATGTAAAGTGAAATTTGGAATCAATAAAGATATTGATTTATATGACTACCAGATTGATGCTATTAACCAGTGGGAGGAACAAGAATATAGAGGTATATTTGATATGGCCACAGGCACTGGAAAAACGTTTACAGGTTTAGGCGCAGCATCTTGGCTTTTTAGAAAAAGGAAGCGTCTTGCTGTAATCATTGTTTGCCCATATCAACATCTTGTAGAACAATGGGTTGAGGATATAGTTAGATTTGGATTTGATCCCATTATTGGGTATTCTACTTCCATGCAAAAAAATTGGAAGGAAAGACTTAAAGATGCGGTCATTGATTTTGATTTACAACTGGAAGATGTTATTTGTTTTGTGACTACAAATGCAACTTTTAGCTCTGATTTTGTAAAAAACCAGGTACAAAAGTTAGGGAAAGATACATTAATAATTGTAGATGAGGCACATAATTTCGGGGCATATAAACTTGGGAAGTCATTAAATCCTAATATTGAATATAGATTAGCATTATCTGCTACGTTGGAAAGACATGGTGATGATGAAGGAACAAAATTGCTTTATAATTACTTTGGTAAGAAATGTATTGAATATGGATTAGAAAGAGCAATCAAAGAAGACAAGTTAACACCATACTATTATTATCCAATAGTTGTACATTTATCGGAAGACGAACTACAAGAGTATATGAACCTATCTTATAAAATATCAAAGTGTTGTGGTATGTCTAATAATGTAGATTCTATAAGCGAAGCAGCAAAATCATTATTAATTAAAAGAGCACGTATTGTTGCAGGTGCAATTTATAAAATAAAAGCTTTAAAAGAAGTTATGAAAAGTTATAAAAATGATAATCAAATGCTGATATATTGTGGTGCAACGAAACCCTATAGCGCAGGTAAAGAATGGGACGCTTCAGAACAAAGTGATGAAAGGCAAATAGTACTGATTTCAAAGATGCTAGGTGCAGAGCTAGGTATGAAGGTTCGACATTTTACTTCTAATGAAAATTCTATGGAACGTGAACATATCAAAGATCAATTTGCAAAAGCAGATCCATATCAAGCATTAGTGGCAATAAAATGTTTGGATGAAGGTGTAAATATACCTAGTATAAAAACTGCATTTATTTTGGCAAGTAGTACAAATCCAAAAGAATATATTCAACGACGAGGAAGAGTATTACGAAAGTATCCAGGAAAAGAATATGCTAAAATATATGATTTTATTACTCTACCACGGAATTTGGATGAAGTGGACGCTTTTGAAAATAATAAGTCGGAAATATCATTAGTAAAAAAAGAAATGGAGCGAATGGGAGAGTTTGGAAGGATATCGAAAAATCCGGAGGATACTGACCGCTTGTTAAAAGAAATTAAAAATGTATATGGGCTAAATTTATTAAATATTGAGGAGGAACCTGACTATGAGTTATGAGTATGAAGATAATGAATATGATGAAAAAAAAATAAAATTTTTAAAAAAACAAATATTGCAGGAAGAAAAAAGTAATATTGTAACAAAAAAAGATTCAGATCAAATGGTTAAGGATATTCGTAAACTAATAGAAAAGGTGGTGGATGCAAATTGAGAATAGAAAATATTGAACTAAATAATTTTAGACAATATATTGGAACTCAAAAAATTGAATTTTCGCAAGATCCGGAACGTAATGTTACCGTTTTAGTTGGAAAAAATACATCTGGAAAAACCACGCTTATTCGTGCATTTGAGTGGTGCTTATATAGAAAATATGGATTTGAAGATGAGATCTTGTTAAATAGTCAAGTGGCTGAGCATATGAACGAAGGCGAGACACAAGATGTATCCGTAACAATATCATTGTGGCATAAGTATTCAATAGATGATAAAGCGACAAGGTATATTATTAATAGAAAAGCTACTTATTTATGCGCAGGATTAGATGCTATTAATGGTAAAAGAAAAATATCTCTAGCTAGACCAATTTCTGGAAGTGTTCAATGGTTAAATGATGATGGGCAAACCTATTCTGATGTTGATGCTGGAAGTGTAAATGCATCTATTACTAGATTATTACCAGAGGATTTATCTGGATATTTTTTCTTGACAGGAGAGCGCATAGGTGCAATTACAGAAAACAAAGATTTAAAAGAATCAGTTAGAGGGCTAATGGGACTTAATGTTCTTGAAAATACGATGAATCATTTAAAGAAAATTTTGTCTACATATAATAATGCATTAAAGCAATCCGGTAATAGTAATATTGAAAATGCTCAGAAAATGATGGAAGAAAAACAAAATCAATTAGATAGATTAGGAGAAGAAATATTTAAAGTACAAGATGCTGTAGATTTTTATCAAAATGAAAAGGCGGAATGTTCTGCAAATTTGAAGAAAAATAATAACGTAATAGAGGATCAGAAAAGAAGAGAACAATTAGAGTCTATTATTGAAGATACTAAAAATACTGTTGCCAGTGGTAAAACAGGAATGGCAAGTGGATTTAGTGTAAATGCATTTTCATTTTTCTTAAAGCCTCTGACAAATAGGGTTAATGAATTTATGGAAAAAGTGGCAGATGAAGTAGATTGTGTTCCGGATATGTCACAACCTTCTATCGATTACATTATAAATATAAGGAAAAAATGTATATGCGGAACAGATGTTTCAAAGGGAACGTTAGCATATCAGCAATTGATTTTTGAAAGACAAAAAATGCCACCAGAAAATATTGGCTCAGCAGCAAGAAGATATCAGGAGTATACTAATCAATATTCAGAGATGGGAGATAACTATTTTACCATTATTGAATCAAAATATAGGGATTATCGAAGAAATAAAAAAGAGTTGGCTAGAAGGATAGATGAAAAACAGAATATTGATAAATCATTGGGAAATGGTAGTATTGATGCAAAAGCACTAAATTATGCATATACTAATGCTGTTTCAATGTTGGAAAAGAAGAGTAGGGAGATTAAGAATTTATATGAACAACAAGGGGCATTAAAAAAAGAAATAGATAATTGTAATAATATTATTAATGAACTCCTAAAAAAAGATAAGAGTAATGTTAAATTGCGGGGATATATAACATATACACAGATGTTATTTGATTGGGTTAATGAGGCATATGCTTCAAAAGAAGTTTCTATACGCTCTCAGCTTGAAATGAAAGTAAATTCTAATTTTGTTAAAATGTATCATGGGAATAGAAATATTTTGATTGATTCAAAATATCGAGTGAAATATTCTGATGTGACGACTGAAGAATCTGACGGATTAAAAGCAGTTAAAAATTTCGCATTTGTTTCAGGGTTGGTAGAAATGGCCAAAGAGGCATTAACAGGGGAAGATGACATTGAATTAGGGACACAATCCTTCCCGATGGTTATGGATGCACCATTTTCAAATATTGATGAAATACATATAGCAAATATTTGCAGTATTTTACCGGATATTGCTGAACAAGTTATTATCGCCGTTATGAAAAAGGATTGGGACCAAGCATCAGATAGATTGTCAAATAAAATAGGAAAAACATATTTAATAGAAAAAGATATTGATTCAAAGGGAAATGAAATTGAAACATCCACACACTTTAAGGAGGTGAAGTTGCTTAATGTTTGATACAGATTATAAGATTAATGGTATATATGCCACATATTGGAAAGAACTATGTAGACGACAAAAAAGAAAAGATGAATCGGAAGAGGAATATAGAAAGGTACATTACAAAATTTTTAATACATATATGGATTGTTATATGGCAGCAACTGTATTAGGTATAAGATATGGTCGGGTAGGCAATCTTGTGCTCCAGGAAAATAAAGATGATGCAGGTATGTTGTCAGAAATATGTATAAAGAAGGCAGAAACTCTAAAATATATATATCAGCTTGTAATGATTCTGGAAAATGAAAGAAATTTGTCTGATGAAGAAAAGTTAGAAAATGCATTTCGAATTTCAGAATATGATGAGAATGGGAATATCGATGAACCGGCGGCTAAAAGAATAAAAGAAAATATGATGATTTTCGAAAAATATTTTTTTGGTGGACTAGAGATTTTGCATGAAGCATTTGTAGAAAAGTGTATTACTGATGATGATTATATTGATGAAATATATAATTTTACAAAGCGATATCAAGATGAATACTCATTTGATGATAGCAAAGAGGTTGATATTGATGCAATACTAAAAGGTTGACGTAGTAAATTGCATGGGGAGGAGGAGCAATGAGTGACGATAAAATAGTGAGAGAAATAAATAAAACACTTCAATTTCTCGATGAATATGCAGTAGCTTTGTTATCAGAATATAAAAAGAAAGATGATATAAAAATTGCAACTGAAACTGAGAAAATATATTTTCGTCTGGAAAAAATTATGAATTCACAGCAAGAATTCAAAAAATTAAGAAGAAAAGTTGATGAAGGTAGAATTGTTGAGTCAAGAGAATATATAGCAAATATCTTAAAGAGTTTTAATGATATTTTACTTCTTAGCAATATTAATAGCCAGACATTTCTAAAAATAGAATTATTGGATAAGAAAATCCAAAGAATTCAAAAAGAAAATAAGATTGATGAATTAGTAAAATCACTTGATTACAGCCACTTATTAGAAATAAGTCCGACAAAAGCTGTATATGCCATTATAACAAAACTATTCTATGAAAATAAAATCACTGAAACCGACCTCAATAACTTGACTAATGATGACTGGTGCCAGGAGAATTTTTGCTTGAAACGAGCAGCTATTTTGCCAATAAAAAAAACAGAAAATGAAGAAAATATACACATTATTAACGGCATTCGAATGTATTTCAGTCACCCATACGTTCTAGGGGTAAGAGAGTATTATGTGTATTGTCTTGGAACAAACAAAATAAAAGAGCGGTTGATTAACTTTTACAAATATAAAATGGATATGATTTCTTTAGATGAATATTTGCAGCTATTAATGGGTGATCAGACAAAAATAACTATGAGTGATGAAGATGATACGAATGATACATTTGTTTTTGATTTCGATGTCGAAAATGTTAATGATGATATTTTTGATGATGCAGAAAAACTCCTTTGTTGGATTAATAAAGGAGGCGCAAATTGAATATAGTAGATGCAATAAAAAAAGATATGGAGATTTTAACATTATTGTTAAATAGACTAAATAAAGAAATAGATAAATCAAACAAAGCTGTTGATATCGGCATGTCTTTGACTCATAATGTGGATTATTTGAATTACATATTAGAAACCATATCAACTATTGAAAATGTAGAAAAATGTAAAAAAGGATTAGAAGATAATTTGAATCTTCTATTAGCAAATAATTTGATTACCAAAGAAGTTGATAACGATACAAAACAAATTCTGATTGAAGCTGTTGAAAGTGGTGATTTTGATGGAAGATTACCAGATTTATCTGTTGAAGAAATACTTGAATTAAAACCACAGGATATGTTAAAATTTATCTTTTCTAAATTAGAATTTGATAATAAGTTATTTTTGACAGACATGGAAAATTTGGAAACTGATGACTGGTGCCAAGAAAATATAGAATCTCCATATGCATTATTAAGAAAGGTTAATTGGAAAATAGATGCGAATTTTCAGAGATGTGTTGATGGAAAAATAAAGTATGCATCTACAACAATCACGATTTTTGGAGATACATATTTCTATTTGTCAGGTATAACAAATAAAATGTCTATACGGTTAATGAGAATGTTCAAAACAAGATATGGTTGGTATGATAAGTATATCAAAGAACAGATGAGTAAATTGAAAAAGATTTCAGTAAAAAACAAGTTAAACAACATCATTATTGAGAATAGTTTAAATATTAAATATTTAGAATATAATGGAATGTTGTTTGATGAATATACATTACCATCATGCTTTTATATTCTTTTTACAAATATGTACAAATCGCATGGTATAGATGGTCAATTTATGGAAGAGATTAATAGTCATGGAGTAAAATGCATTTCGAATAATGCGCAAGAACTAAAGAATCCAAGAATGGTAGATGATAATTTATTCATACAATGTAATTTCTCTGTCAGTGTAACGGCAAACTTAATGAAAGTTGCCCTGAAATCATATGATGATGATGATGCTTACGTTTATGCCGAAATAGTGCCTAAAAAAGCTCTTGATAAAAATATATCATATGAAAATGATTTGTATTCAGAAGATGCTATCATGGAAAAATTGGTAAGAGTATTGGCAGAAAAGTAATGTACATGAATTAATAATACAAGGGGGTAAGGAGGTGGAAATTCATGGCGGGATTTGAGCTGAAAGAAGGGAAATATGTGAATAGACTTGCTTCGGATGATGATTTATGGGCAGCCTTGAGTAGCGTTTTTTCTTCATGTTCAAAAAATGATTCAAGCTATAAATATGGTTTTTTAAAGTCAATCATTGATAATATATATAACGTAGATGAAGAATTAATATTGTCTTTTGATCAATTGTTTTCAAAGTTTGCTGAAATATATTGGAACTTGATACTAAAATATGAAATTAAGCAAAAGTCAATTACTAATGATAATAGACAAACACATTTGGAGCAGATTCTTCATGAGACAGCTCGAAAGTATAAAATATATGAAGGTGTCCCCTTTGAATCTTTACCTAAAAAAATCATTGCCGAGGTATCTCATAAGGTGAAAATGAAATGCAAAACATATGTTGTTGGAGCGTTATATGAAGATACAAAGCAATTGTTCTACTCATTTTCTAAAAAAGATGAATGGATACAAATTAATCCATTAATGTATGAGTTTATATGCAAACATAAATCAATTATAGAAAAATTAAATTATTATGAATGGGCTAAATTTCTGGAAAAAGTAAACAATGATTCGGTAATGTCACATTTATTGGATAAACTTGATGAAAGTGCAAAAAGAAATAATTTATCTGCTTATAGGCAAATATTATTTGAAGAATTTGAAGAAAGAGTTTGCTTTTATTGCGGAAGAAAGTTATCAATAGGAAAGATAGAAGTTGACCATTTTATTCCATGGTCATTTATTAAAGATGATAATTTATGGAATTTGGTTTTATCGTGTTCAGAGTGTAATCGTCAAAAAAGTGATAAGTTGCCAGACAAAATTTATTTAAATACGCTTGCAGAACGAAACAATGTTATTATGATTGAATCAAACTATGGTGGAATGAAAAATTATCGAAATGATAAGTTAAAATATATATACTACTGGGCAAAGATGAATGGATACAATAAAATATGGAAGCCCACAAATGTTGTAAGTCATGAATAGTACACGAAAGTATTATGAGAAAAATTCTAAAACATACTTTGATGCAACGTATAGCATACCAGTAAATTTATATAGTCCTTTTTTAAAATATATTCCAGAGGGTGGTTTAATAATTGACATAGGTTGTGGTAGCGGAAGAGATAGTAAGTATTTTTATGAACATGGATATATAGTAGAAGCTCTTGATGAATCTACAGCATTATGCAAAATTGTCAAAGAAAATATCAGGATAAAGGTCATTAACAAAAGTATTCAGGACTGGAAACCAGAAAAATTATATGATGGTATATGGGCATGTGCCTCATTTTTACACTTGAATATTGAAGATTTAAGTAGCGCTTTTGGGAAACTGAAAAAATGTATAACTGAAGAAGGGGTAATATTTGTATCTGTAAAATCAGAAATTGAAACTGGGTATCAAGATGATGGCAGATATTATATTAATTTCACAGAAGATTTACTTGAAGATATTTTACATCAAAATCAAGAATTGCATTTAGAAGAATTATGGTACACAAAAGATAATATGGATCGAAATGATTTCAAGTGGATGAATTTTATACTGAAGAAACTATAGTTTGGAGTATGTGTTAATAAAAGCATACTCCTTTGTTTTACATAAAAATTGATATGTTTTATAAAACATTTGACATGCTTCGGAAAATGGTGTAATATTCCAGTATGAAGTATAAAATAATTTATAAAACATGGGAGGTATGAAAATGGGATTAACATTGTTAGCTCAAAAATGTAAGATGGGAAATACAGAATATTATCTTACAAAAATTAAGGCAAGTACATTGATTCAAAATGTTGGTTATGCTTCTGAAATGCCAAACTGGCCAGATATGAGTATAGATGAAAGAATGCAAAGAGAAATAAAAGGTGAAAGAGTAGCCTCTGATATAGTACCGTATATAATTAATGATCCTAACTGGTTTTTTGGGGCGCTTATCGTAGATATATATTCAGGATGGGAAAATGTAAAATATCAGCCAATAAAAGAAGTTGTAGACGTGAAATTAGCAGCATATGATGACACTTTAAATGAAGCAGGTTTTTTGACACTTCCAGATAATAAAGTTTTAATTGCATTGGATGGTCAACATCGATTAGCATCATTAAATATGGCGATACGAGGACGAAATGGTGTTCCGGGAAGTGTGAAATTGTCTGAGACAATTTTGAATGAATTGGAGGCACATCCGGAGTTTGCTGATGCAGATATAAGTGTTATTTTTGTTGAACATAAAAATGATAACAATAAAATACGTAAAATATTTAATAAAGTTAATCGATATGCCAAGCAAACCTCAAAAAGTGATAATATTATTACATCTGAGGATGATGTAATAGCAGTTGTATCAAGAAAAATGTTTAATGGAGAAAATGCACCATTAAAGAAAATTAATAATGTTGAGATAGTTAATTGGACATCAAATACTATTCCGTTAAGAAGTAAGCAATTAACAACACTTAGTGCTCTTTATACAATAACAGAAGCAATTTTATCTCATTACGATATAACTGCAAAATCCGCTTCAAGTGATGAAAATATATCAGAAGCAGAAGGGATTATGAAAAATTTTTGGAATCTGTCAATGGAAGGAATAACAGTATTCAAAGATTACATTTCATATGTTAAGAACGGAAAACCACTTGAAAATTTGAGAAAAGCAGATCTATTATTAAAGCCAGTAACCCATATGGCATATGCGCAAGCAGTGTATACGATTTTAGAAATGGGCTTTGAGTATGAAGATGTTATTGAAAAGTTTAATAGAATTGATTGGTCATATGATAATCCTGTATGGATAAATGTTTTGATAACTAATAGTGCATCAAGAAATATGATAACTGGGGGACAAGCAATAAGAAATGCGGGAAAAATTATAGCATACATGATTATTGGAGAGAGTTATTCAAAGAAAGAAAAAGAAGAATTACTTAATATACTTAGGGATGCTGCTGATGATAATACTGTAGAACTTCCCCAAATAATAAAATAAAGTCAACTTAACTGAATGTGATTAATGAGTGTGTAAGTAGAAAGGGTGATTTGAATGCAAAATGTGTCAAGCAAAGAAAATATAATTCATACGCAGGGGATTCCAACAGGACTAGTTATTGGAGAAAAAAAGGATATTAATGGTAGAAGAGCATTAGAAGTAAAGAATCACAATAAAGTAGATTATATTTATGCAGATGAACTTGTGAAGATGTTATTTAGTCCTTTATAGAAAGAATGGATGTTAGGCAATCCTATACGAGAGATTGTCAGCAATAAAAAAATATACAAACTACTTGGACGAGCTGGTCCGATATGAGTCAAAGCCGGAGTAGTGTTATACCATCAGAAGTGATGGTATAACACTGCTTTGGCTTTTTGTTTTGAAAATTAAGGAATCCGGATCCTTTAAATATAGATGTAACTATTAACATAGCAAAATTGATAATGTGGAGGAATATAAAATGGTTAAAAATAATCATAGCAGAGATATTGCCTTAAGACGTGGAAATATCGTGTGGGTGGACTTTGGAATCTACGCAAACAGGAGCAAGCAGGGTGGAATAAGACCTGCATGTATAGTATCTAATAACAAGTGTAACGAACATAGTCCAGTCGTTACAGTAGTACCGATTACATCAAAAAGTAAGAAGAAAGGGTTACCCACACATATAGATGTAGACAAAAAGGATGCCAGTGGACTTATTCGTGATTCTGTTGCATTAACAGAGCAGATTCAATCAATCGATAAAATGGACATCAGAAAAGTGTCAGGCATGATTACTAATCAAAGTGTAATGAAAAAGATTACAGGAGGTATTGCAATTCAGTGCGGTATATATTTGATGCCGGAATTGGATTAAAGACGAATTGAGGTACTACCTATGGTATGAATAACAATAAGATATGATAAATGTAATTACAATCCAAACAGATTAATGGATTTGCGAATAACAAAGGATGGGTATGTATATATTGAAGCAAAGTGCAAGAGAGATGGAATTGTTCAGGTGGATATTACTGAGGATGTACAGAGATCATTTTCATTCTGGAGTGATCAAAAGAGTGCATAGATTTCATTTAAAAAATGGATGCTGCGAGGGTTGTGCTTAATCCTCTGCAACATCTAATAAATAATAAATGCAAATAAGTATCAATATTCAAATTATCTATAAAGCGCAAAATAACTTCGAGACAAATACACTAAATTGATATTAAATATAATATTGTAATAATTATTCAAAATGTAGATATTTAATTAATTAGAAAATACATAATTTATTAGTATGCCCAAGTTAAAATATAAATATACAAATATTTACAAATATTATTGCAATATTTGTAAAATCATGGTAATATATTTTTATATTAAGAAGATAGATATTTTATAATAGTATTTTTTATTATACATAAATAGAATAGTTTTAATTAGGTTTCTCTAATACATAGTTATAAAAATTTGAAATTGGTTATTTTGACAACAATTCTCAAGTGAACTATGTCTTTAGGGATTTTTTTATGCCCTACAGGAGACTTGTTGATCTAACAAACCTAAGGAGGAATCTATTATATGCTAGAAAGAGTAGTAAGAGTAGTTGTAAGAGAAGAAGGATACAAAGGTATTGTATGTGTATTTATTTGCGAGGAAGATGGTTCTGTATATTTAGAAATAAAGGAACCTGGTGTAAAAGAAAAGAAAATAGTTAAATTTAATAAGTATCTTAAAATCATAGAAAGAATTGTAGCATAAGTTATTAAAAAGATAGCGGTGAATGTGTTAAAACTATTAGAACACCACTGCAAAAGCAAGTATCAAATAAAGGACACGAAGCATAAAATAATTCTTGACACAAACGTACGTTCGATTTATAATTATCTCATCGCTACCAAGGAACCGATGGAAAGGTTACCTCAAGATTTTGTTAAGCAGCACCTGAAAATTTCGAGGAGGTGTTTGAATGAGTTTTGCAGATGAAGAAATACACGTACATTGCCCCAATTGTTCTAATAAAAGATTATTTGATTGTGGAGTAGCTTCCGAAGGTGTTATTAGAATTAAGTGCCCTTGCTGCACAGAAGTATCCGTTATTAATTTAAAACATGTGACAGAACAACAAAGACAAAGAAGAATTGTAGCATATAGCAGAATTGCTACTAATTTCATATAGTGACTACTGAGCCACGCATCCGCATAGAGGTTTGACAGGATCAAATCCGTTATAGGGCAAGTTTGAAAACCGCAGCCTATAGCCACGAGAAGCAAATTGCCAGAGTAAGAATGAGACGAATAAAGTCTCTTCTTATTCTGGCATTTTTTTGTTTAAAAAGAATTCAAAACTGGAAGGAGGTAATACCGTGCAATATTTTGACAGCATCAAATATGGTGAACGAATAAAAGAAATAAGAGAAATAAGAAATATGAAACAACTAGATTTGGCAATAGCAGTAGGCTATTCAGATTCAAGACAGATTCAACGTATAGAAGTTGGCAGTAGTACAAGCAGCATAGATAAGTTAGTAGAACTAGCTCAGGCATTAGATATTAGCACGGATTACCTTCTATTTGGAAAAGAGGAACACATAACCGATAATAAAATCTCTGACTTCTTAGTAGACAAATCACAGGCAGAACAGGAATTCGCATTTAAGATGTTAGCAGCATTCTTTGAAAATAAAAACCTATTAGTTAGTTGAAACACGACATCAGATGTCGGGTGCAGCGACATACGGTGTCGTTTAGAAAAAAGATAAAGTAATCTAAAATTAAATCATGGTTGATGGTCACACCGGTTACAAACCTAAAATTGAGTACAAGCGCGCAAAGTAACTCAAGAATTATGAAAGCACAGGTGATTAATATGATTTTAATTTTAATAAAAGAAAGAGCATTTGGATTTGTGAAATCACGTAAAAGTGATTTGAAAGTGATGGATATGGGAGCACAGATGTATCAATTTGCAGAGGATAATGGACTGAAGCTACTAGATGTAATAGTTGATCGCAAGGGTAGTTATGATGTAGATAGACCAATAATTAATGAGCTAATGGAAGGCTTAGAGTCAGGGAGATATTCTGTAATTCTTGTCAGAGATATCAATGATATTACGGCGGATAAGGATGAGCAGAAGTATTTCTTAATGCAGGTTAAGAGATATGGCGGTGAGGTTGTATCTATTTATGATGGTTCAATGAAATGCAACTATGATGAATGCTGATTCAGATAATTATTCATATGTGATTTATGCAAGTGAAGTAGTTGTTTATGCGGCAGATGGCAAGAAGGTAGTTAGCTGTCCAACTGAAGATGAGGCAGTTGAATATATCAGAAATTAGGTAGAAGGCCAATAGAAGTTGCCAGAGCATTACAAAAAAATATTAATTTTGCTCTGGCATTTGTATTAGATGCGTTAAAGAAAGAGGCGTTTAGATGAGAATTATTCGATGCAGAAAATGTAAGCAGAGATTGTTTGATATAGAAGACGATGATTGCAGGAAGATTGCAATTAAATATGAAGACAAGAAACCAGTTCATATAGACTTTTCGAGGGTTTCAAAGGATAGCGTCAATAGTAGAGATGATTTTCTAAGACATGGATTCAATGTTACCTATCATCCGGCAACAACATCAGTGGAATACGCATGTCCACGGTGCAAATTAAAATTCTTGATTAGTTTACACACTGGAAGAATGAAAGAAATAGTAACTAAATAATAGGACCACCAGATATTTACGCTGGGGAATTGCTGTAAAGGGTTTATAGCAGTCGAATTAGCGTAGATTGTCATGGCTATTCAGGCTCCCCCTTTCGCAAAAGAAGGAGGAAGCAGATATGTCAAAGAAATATATAAGTGTAGAAGGTACTTTAGTTGAAGTAACAGAAGCGGTATACAAGGAATATTACAGATTAGCTCGGTTTGAGAGATACCAAGAAGAAAGAGATTTGGAAAAAGGGACATTTGCTTATGAAAATCTTTTAAATGGTGAAACGTCAAGAGGAGATTTAGTCGCAGATATGTTACAGAAATCAGTGGAAGAGCAAGTGGAATTAAATATTCTGAGTGAAGCACTCAGAGAAGCCATTAATATATTAAAGAAAAGAGATCAGGAGTTTATTTATCAGATATATTTTTTAGGCAAGTCAATTCGTATGCTTGCTGATGAAACTGGAAGATCTTCTTCAGCACTTTCAAGACAGCATATAAGAATTATGAAAAAGTTAAAAGATATGATGAGTTGCAAATATTATGCATAGTGGAAAAGCTGTATTGAATAATCTGTATAGATTTGGAGGTGTGAAATGACTCGTATTGAAGCTGAAAATGAGATAAATGCAATGAAAAATGTAGATATCAGAACGGTTGATAAAGGGCAATTAGTTGACATTAGGACAATAAGTATTGACGAGAATCTCCCTTTGGAAGAAAGAATTATGGATTTCTTACAGAAAATTCGTAATCCATATTGTTACCGAGTGGGGAAGATAGCAGTGAAGATTGAATATGAGGATACAGATATCACATTTGAGCAGAGATTTGAAAAAATTTTAGCAAATGGATAAAAAAACTATGGAAATTCTTTGAAAGTTATGTTAACCTAAAAAAGGACTAAACTTTGTGGGATTTCCATATTCCGTTGATAGAATATGGAGGTTCACAATATGAATAAGAATACAAGTACAAATATTATCTATAATGCTGATATCTATGTACGATTATCTAAGGAAGACGGCGACGTTGACACAGGTAATAAGTACGAGAGTAATAGCATTTCAAATCAAAAAGAGCTGATAAAACAGTTCTTAATTTCATACCCGGAAATAAAAGTACATGCCATTCGTGAAGATGATGGTTACACAGGTACTAATTTCAATCGTCCGGGTTTCCAATTAGTATTACAAGATGTAAAAGAAAAGAAAATTAATTGCATAATAGTTAAGGATCTTTCCCGCGTAGGGAGAAACTATCTGAAGGTAGGTCAATACGTTCAAGAAGTCTTCCCATCTATGGGGATTCGTTTTATTGCAATTAACGACAATTATGATTCGTTAAATTCCGTTGGAGTTGATGATGATATTATTGTGCCCTTTAAGAATTTATTGAATGATGCATATAGTAGGGATATTAGCGTAAAGATTCGTTCCAATTTGGAGGCAAAGAGAAGAAAGGGCGAATATACGGGTGCGTTTACTTCTTTTGGATATAAGAAGTCTGAACAAGATAATAATGAGCTAGTAGTAGATGATTATGCTGCTAAAGTTGTAAACGACATCTTTATTTGGAAATTAGATGGGATAAATCAGACTGGAATTGCGGATAAGTTGAATTCGTTAGGAATTCCTTCACCAATGGAATATAAAAGGGTGAAAGGCAGTAATTTTCAATGTAGCTTTAAGACAAATAATAAAGCGAAATGGTGTGCACAGACGGTATCTAGAATTTTGAAAAATGATATTTATATTGGAACACTTACACAAGGAGTAAGATCAAAGCCAAGTTATAGAGCGGATCATCTAGTGGTTAAAAATAAAAAGGATTGGATTATCAAGGAAAATGCAATTGAACCAATTATAGATAAAATGAATTTCATCAGGGTTCAAGAAATAATGGAACGAGATACAAGGACAGCACCAGATGAAACCAAAGTATACGCATATGCTGGTCTATTGTTTTGTGGTGATTGTAAACATAGCATGATTCGTAAGACGGTTCCTGGTCCTAATGGTAAGAAATATGTATATTTTGTCTGTTCCTATAATAAGAAAACAAGTAGTTGCAAGTCACATTCTGTAAAAGAAGAATCATTAAATCAAGCCATATTAATGTCTATACAAAAACATGTTGGTTCTATTTTAGATATGGACACAATTTTGGATGAACTTTCAGAATTAGATTTCAATAAAAGAGAATTAGCAAAACTGGACGAACGTGTTTTATGGAATGACGAAGAGATTGCTAAGTGTAAGAGTCTGAAATTGTCACTATATGAAGACCTGCGAGAAGAAATTATTGATAAAGATGAATATATGTATCTTAAGCAGGAATATCAGCGCAGGATTGATGAGGCCCAAGGGGGAATCAAGCATTTACATGAAGAAATCTCACAGGTATTTGACGATAAAGGTGAACGTAAAAGGTGGGTTGAAATATTTGAAAAGCATAAAAATCTTGATGAGGTATCACGTAAAGTGGCTACTCAGCTGATTGACATTATTTATGTGTATGAAGATGGTAGAATCAGTATTCGGTTTAAGTTTCAGGATAAATTTGATACTTGTACACGATATATTGAAAAACTTCAGAAGCTTTTACAAATGAAAAGGGAGGCAATCTAATGGCAAGAAAATCAAAATATGTTGATAATGTAGTTGATAATCAGACTACAAATATAGAACAAAATGTTGTTCTCACAGCAATCTATGCTAGAAAGTCAATAGAAGATGATAGTTCGCTAGAAATTCAGATTGCGATGCTTAATGATTATATTAATGCACAACATGATTTTGTGTTATACAAAATATATTCAGATAATGGCTTTACTGGAACCAATTTTGAGAGACCAGGCTTTAAACAGATGATTGAAGATATGGAAGCGGGGAAGTTTACAGCAGTTATCGTAAAAGATGGTTCAAGGCTTGGCAGAAACTACTTAGAGGCTGGTGTATATATGGAAAATGTATTTCCAGCTTATAAAATTCGATTTATATCTGTTAATGATCATTATGATAGTGCAGATTTAAAATGTAAGAGAGACACAATATCTATTCCCTTAAAAAATATGATGAATGAACAGTATTCAAAGGATCTCTCAAGAAAGCTAACGTCTGCTTTCCGCACAAAACAACTATCTGGGGAGTATATTGGAGCATATGCACCTTACGGATACAGTAAAGATATAGGTAACTGTAATAAACTTGTAATAGATGAAGAAACAGCACCAGTTGTAAGGCGGTTATTTCAAATGAAAATAGATGGTATAAGCGATTGTGAAATAGCAAAAATACTCAATAAGGAAAGCGTACTATCTCCATTTGCACATCGTTATGAAAAAGGTCTTGTAAAAGCTGATAAATATAAAGGGATGCCTTGGAAAAAGGGAACTATTGCACAAATATTAGTAAGCCCAATGTATCTCGGAAATATGGTACAAGGTCGTTTTAAACAATCACTAAGTAATAGAGAAGTACAACATAAGCGCCCAGAGAATGAATGGATTATAGTAGAAAATACGCATGAAGCATTGGTATCAAAAGAAACCTTTGATGAGGTTTTGCATATTATCAAACTCCGTAAGGAGAAGTATCAAATAAATTTGGAGCAAGCAGGAAATAAGTATTCATATGAAAATCTTTTTAAAGGAAAAATATTTTGTTCAGATTGTGGAAGAGCAATGGTGTTAGGAATTAATCACATAAAATCAGGAACACAATATTATTATCGATGCAGACTTTATGGAGAAAGTAAAGGAACAGAGTGTAAGCAGAGAAGTATAAGAAAAGATCGGCTAGAGGCAGTTGTATTAGATACTATTATGATGCACTTCAAGAATTATTCTGATTATGGGAAAGCCATTCGTGAAATGAATAAAACACCTGAAGCAAGAGTAAAGAAGAAAGAATATCTAGAAAAAATATGTACCCTTGAAAAGGAAAAAGCTAGAAATGTTACGTTGGCTGCTGGGTTACATAGTGATTATAAAGAGAGCCTTTTGGATAAAGAAGAATATCAGTTTGCAACAAGCCAATATAACGACAGAATTAGTAATCTAGATAGTCAAATTGAGGCTTATAGAAATAAGAACAATTTATATTCAGAAGAGTATGGGGGCAGTGATAAATTAAACAAGAATATTCGTAAGTATTGCAAAGTTAAAAAATTGAATCAGGAAATGGTAGACCAGTTAATTAGTAGAATCGAGGTTTGCCAAGGCGGTGATATAAAAATCAATCTTAATTTTAAGGAAAAATTTGATGAGCAGTTGTCAATAGTCATTCAAAGGAGGAACGAAATATATGGAATCGCAGAATAATACAATAGCAGTTTATTTACGGCTATCAGAAGAAGACTATGATGTTGGAAGTAAAGATTCATTGAAAGAAGAAAGCAATAGTATTTCTAATCAACGAAAATTGGTAAATGATTATCTAAAACGTCACAAAGAATTTGCGCAATTAGTTACATTAGAATATTGTGATGATGGATATTCAGGAACCAATTTTGATAGGCCTGGTTTTCAGAGAATGATTAGTGACGCATCTACTAGAAAAATAGGAATCATTATTTTAAAAGATTATTCAAGATTAGGAAGAAATTTTCTTGGGGTTGGACATTATCTGGAAGAGGTATTTCCAGAATTAGAAATACGGGTTATCTCTATAAATGATGGTTATGATAGTGAAAATGTAATGGAAACATCAGATGGTATCAGTATTCCAATGAAGAATCTTATTAATGATTATTATGTAAAAGATTTGTCTAAGAAGGTAAAGAGTGCTGTTCATAGCAGACAGAAAAAGGGTGAATTTATTAGTCCATATGCTATATTTGGATATAAGAAGGCTCCCACTGATAAACATAAGTTGATTATTGATGAAGAGACAGCACCAATTGTCAAACTGATATTTAAGTATGCACTAAACGGTTTAAATGGTTCTAATATAGCACGTAAATTGAATGGACTAGAAATCTTTACGCCAGCGGGTTATAGTAATACTAACAGACACAGAAAGTATGTGATTGATGATAAGACTGTATGGACATCACCGAAGGTCTTGAAGATTATCAGGGACCAAAGGTATGCTGGCGATATGATAAGTAATGTCAGAGTACGTACGAAAATCGCAAAGCAAGAGAGTGAACGTGTAAATAGAGATGAGTGGATTATTGTTAAAGGAACTCATGAAGGGATCGTTAGTAAGGAAATATATTGGAAAGTAAATAATGATATTATGCCCCCTACGGAGAAGGAAACTATTCTGCTTGGTGACTATAGGAGAAAAGGATTCTATTACTGTGCAGATTGTGGAAGATTGCTCAGAAGGAGCCATACGACGATTAATCCTTATTATGAATGTGCTAGAAGTAGATACACTGAAGATAAATGTTCAGAAATTAAGGTGTATGAAAAGGATATGATGAGTACGATGGTTGAATTAATACAAAATCATATTAAGCTGCTATGTGATACAGAAAAACTTATTAGAGACTTGAAACAGAAGATATATAAAGAAAATAAAGCAGAAATGACGGTAGCTGATGCAGATAATGCGATTAATAAATTGCAGCAGACAAAAATGAATCTGTATGAAAGATATCGATTAAACTCAATTTCAAGGGAAGAATATATATTGCGTAAGAAGCAGCTTGCAATGCAAATTGAAGAATTGGAAGAAAGAAAACTGAAAATTTGCAATGGAATTGGTGATAGGGAAGAACGGGAAATATTAGAACATAAATTGAGTGACTTAATAGAAAAATATAAGAATGTAAGTGTTTTTTCAGATGCGGTTATGAATGATTTGATTGATAAGGTGATCGTCTATTCAGAAGAGAGAATTGAAATCAAATGGAAATATCAGACTGAATTTGAGGATATGCTGATGAAGTTGCTGGAGCAGGTGGCATAGTAGTGGGGGAGACGCAGAAATACGTCTCTTTTTCTATGTCCTTATTACTGGAAGGTATGTATGTTAAATTAAGTAAGGTATAATTAGGTAAATAAACAACAAAAGAACAACAGTTCGAAAATCTTGTTGATACATACAATAATTTGTATTATACCTAGATTGAAAAACTAAATTCTATAATGCAAGAGTTCAACCTTTAATTAGTCTTTATATTCGTCAGATGAAAATGTTGCTATTGATGTATCTTCACTTATCCTATGTTAAGAAAGAATTCTAAACGGAAAAACGTTTTACTAGTGTTGTAGAAACCTCGATTTTTGTTGTGTAAGGAACTGGTGTATTAATACATTCCACCAGTTTTCGAACTGCAATCTCAGCCATGTGTAATCTGGGAATGCTGATGGTAGTCAGTGTTGGATCGATGACCCTGCTTTCTGAAATATTATCAAATCCTACGATGGAGATATCTTCCGGAAGCCGATAACCACGGAGCTTTAAGGCCTTCATTGCACCGATGGCAATAAGGTCGTTATCCGCGAAATAACAGTCGGCCAAGGAAACATTCTGATCCAAAATTTCCAACATATCTGCAAAGGCTCCATCAATGGATGGAGCTACTTTATGAACAATACAGTTGGAAGCAGCCATACCATTATCACGGACCGCTTTCTGGAAACCTTCCTCACGCTCCGTAAAATTACGAAGTGGTAGCGATGACTGTAAATGTCCAGGTTGTTTCATTCGGCGAGAAATTAGATAATCTGTAGCAAGATAAGCCCCATGACGGTTATTGATCAACACACTGTTGCAGTTTAAGGAATCATAATAGGAATCCAGGATCACCGTTGGGATGGAAAGGGTGAGAAATGATTTCCCTGCTTCCTCGCTCAGTTCAGTGCCCAGAAGAATAATCCCAATGCAGTCAGAAACACGTAGATCTTCTAATAATCTTTGTAATACATCTCTTTTTTCATAAAAATTAAGGATTTTCACTTTATAGTTCTGAATCTGACATTCCCGTTCAATTCCATCCATCAATTCATTAAAAATAGGAGAATAGGATATAACTGCATTACTGTTCCGGTACCAGATGGTATAAATGCTTCCATTTTTATTTGACTTCATGGATAGCTTGGAAAAGTCATATCCATATTTTTCGGCTGCTTCCATAACCTTTGATCGGGTTTCCGTACTTACTCCAGCTTTATTATTTAAAGCCATGGAAACTGCGGTGGTAGATAAATTTAGTTTTAGTGCAAGTTCTTTTGCTGTGATGGACATATTTAGATCCTTCCCTGGTTACATTCTTATATTCTTATATTCTTATTATATGAAAATATGAAAATATAGCAAGTGTAAAGTTAAAATAAAGTTATAAATAAAGTTTATTCCACTTTATTATTCATTGTAATAAAGTTTTAACAAAACTATACTTTAGTCATAGATAAACTAACAAAACTGATTTTAAGGAGGTTAAGAACTATGGATAAAATCAAGCTTGGCTATGCGCCAACTAGAAGAAGTATTTTCAGTGCACCTGATGCAATCAAATATCGAGGACTGACTGCGAGACGACTAGAGGAGTTGGGAATTTGCTTTGTAGATATCACGGATATCAATGAAGAGGGTCTTCTATATAGAGATGAAGATATGTATAAGATTGCAGAGAAGTTCAAAAGAGAGAAAATCGATGGACTTTTCCTTCCCCACTGTAACTTTGGAACAGAATATGAGTGTGCTAGACTTGCAAAAGAGTTAAATGTACCGGTTCTATTATGGGGACCTTTGGATGAGAGACCGGAAGCCGATGGAACGCGTCTTAGAGATACCCAGTGTGGTCTGTTTGCTACAGGAAAGGTATTAAGGAGATTTGGAATTCCATTCACCTATCTGACCAACTGCAGATTAAGTGACACTGTATTCGAGAGAGGCCTTCGTGATTTTCTTGCAGTATGTAATGTAGTGAAAACTTTTAAGAGTATTCGTATTCTTCAGATTTCCACAAGACCATTTGATTTCTGGACCACCATGTGCAATGAAGGGGAATTGTTAGAGAAATTTAACATTCAGTTGTCACCAATCCCAATGCCAGAGCTGACCAATGAAGTGAAGAAGGCAAAAGAAGATAAGACAGAAGTAGAAGAAGTAATGCAGTTCTGCCGTGATAATATGGAAATCTGTATCAAAGACAACGAACTGGAAAATGTCGCAGCGTTGAAAGTAGCAATGAAGCGTCTGGCCGTTAAGTATGGCTGCAAAGCCATCGCCATCCAGTGTTGGAACCAGCTGCAGAGCGAACTTGGCATTATGCCATGTGCAGCAAACTCTTTATTAAACGATGAGGGAATCCCGGTTGCGTGTGAGACTGATATCCACGGCGCCATTACATCACTTATGGTGGAAGCAGCAGGAATGGGCGAGATCAGAAGTTTCTTCGCAGATTGGACTATCCGCCATCCTGATGTGGATAACGGTGAGCTGTTACAGCACTGTGGTCCATGGCCTATTTCCATTGCAAAAGAGAAAGCAAAATTGACCTATCCACTGGCATTTGATTATCCAGGAAGCATCACTGCAGAGGCAAAACACGGAGAGGTGTCATTGGTACGTTTCGATGGAGATAATGGAGAGTATTCGTTATTATTAGGTAATGCAAAAGGAATTGATGGTCCGAAAGGAATTGGGACTTATCTTTGGGTAGAAGTAAAGAATATTAAGCGTTTGGAAGCAAAAATTGTGGAAGGGCCATACATTCATCATTGTGTAGGAATCCATAAAAATGTGGTCCCAGTTTTATTTGAAGCATGCAAATACATAGGCGTAAAACCTGATTTTTATGACCCGATTGAAGAAGATATAAAAGCTTATCTGAGAGGTGAATGATATGAGTGATATGAAAGAATTAAGCAGACTTGCTTATGATCTTAGAAAAGAAACTATTGATATGATTGTAGCTGGTAATAACGGTCATATTGGTGGAGATATGAGTGTGATGGAGATACTCGTAACACTGTATTTTAAACAGATGAATATCAGTGTTGAAAACATGAATGACAATAATAGAGACCTATTTGTTATGAGCAAAGGACACTGTGTAGAGGCTTATTATGCAGTACTTGCTAGAAAAGGTTTTCTGGATATCAAAAAAGTAACAGAGGACTATAGTAAATTTGGGTCCCAATTTATTGGACACCCAAATAATAAACTGCCTGGAATCGAAATGAATTCTGGTTCTCTAGGGCATGGACTTCCTGTCTGTATAGGAATGGCATTAGCTGGAAAAATGGATAAAAAGGATTACCGTGTTTATACTGTGATGGGTGATGGAGAACTGGCAGAGGGATCTGTATGGGAAGCTGCAATGGCAGGAAACCAGTATCATCTGGATAACCTCTGTGCCGTAGTAGACCGCAACCGTTTGCAAATCTCCGGTAATACAGAAGATGTTATGGGACATGATGATCTTTATACTCGTTTTGCAAGTTTTGGCTGGCATGTGATAAATGTGGCTGATGGTAATGATATTGAACAGCTCAATGCAGCCTTCGAAGAAGCCAAAGTGACCAAAGGTAAACCAACTATACTGATTGCCAACACTGTAAAGGGAAAAGGTTCGACAGTAATGGAGAATAAACCTGCATGGCACCATCATATTCCAACAAAGGAAGAATATGATTTGATAATGAAAGATTTTGAAGCTAGAAAGGAGATGTTATAATATGAATAAAATTCCAAATCGTAAAGCAATCTGCGATGTGTTATTGAAAGAAGCAGAAACAGATAAAAGCATTGTAGTACTCTGTAGTGATTCCAGAGGTTCTGCGTCCATGACCCCATTTGCTGATGCATATCCAGACCAGTTTGTTGAAATGGGAATTGCAGAGCAGGACTTAGTTAGCGTGGCAGCAGGTCTCGCAAAATGTGGAAAAAAATCATTTGCAGCATCTCCTGCATGTTTTCTTACTACCAGAAGCTATGAGCAGTGCAAGGTAGATGTGGCGTATTCCAATACTAACGTAAAACTGATTGGTATCAGTGGAGGTGTCAGCTACGGAGCCCTTGGCATGAGCCACCATTCTGCACAGGATATCGCAGCATTATCAGCAATTCCAAATATGAGAGTATATCTCCCAAGTGATCGTTTTCAGACTATAAAATTGGTAGAAGCATTATTAAAAGATGAGAAGCCTGCATATATACGTGTGGGAAGAAATCCTGTAGAAGATATTTATAGTGAAGAGAATTGTCCTTTTGAAATGGACAAAGCCACAGTGATTTGTGAAGGAACGGATGTAGCAATCATTGCCTGCGGAGAAATGGTTCACCCAGCATATGAAGCCGCTGCGTTACTAAAGGAGTCAGGCATTAGTGCCACGGTAGTAGATATGTATTGCGTGAAGCCTTTGGATAAGGAAGCAGTAGTGAAAGCAGCTCAGAATGCTAAGGTCGTAATTACAGCAGAGGAGCATGCACCATTTGGAGGACTTGGCTCCATGGTAAGCCAGGTGGTCGGAAGTGAATGCCCACGTAAAGTGGTCAACATTGCATTACCAGATGAACCAGTAATCACTGGAACTTCTCAGGAAGTGTTTAGTTACTATGGAATGAATGCGAAAGGCATCGCAAAAACTGCTAAAGAAGTACTTGCAAAAATATAAAGAGAGGAACAACCAATGGAAAAGAAGTATGTTCTTGCAATTGATCAGAGTACCCAGGGAACTAAAGCAATTCTTTTTGATAGAACAGGTTCTTTAGTATGTAGAACAGACTTGCCACATAAGCAGTTAATCAATGAGAAGGGATGGGTATCCCACGACCTCGCGGAAATCTATCAGAATACCATCCAGGTAGTAAAGAATCTGGTGAAAAAATCTGGAATCAAACAGGAAGAGATAGCCTGTCTTGGTATCAGTAATCAGCGTGAAACTTCAGCAGCTTGGGACAAACGGACAGGGGAACCACTGGCACCAGCAATTGTATGGCAATGCTCCAGAGCGGAAGATATTTGTGAACGTGTAAAGAATATCGGTGTGGAAGAGCAGATTCATCAGAAAACAGGCATGTATCTATCTCCATATTTTCCGGCAGCAAAATATGCATGGTTACAGGAAAATGTGGAGAGTGTGAAGAAAAAGAAAGAGAATGGAAGCCTCTGTTTTGGAACCATTGACACCTGGTTGTTATTTAAATTAACTGATGGGAAAATATATGCAACGGATTATTCTAACGCCTCTAGAACGCAGCTTTTCAATATATATACTTTAAAATGGGATGAGGAGATCTGTGACTGGTTTGGCATTGATGCTTCAATGTTACCTGAAGTAAAAGATTCCAGCTATTGCTTTGGAGAGACTAATTTTAATGGCTTTTTCCATAATCCAATTCCAATCTGCAGTATGATTGGAGATTCCCAAGGAGCTTTATTCGGACAAGGGTGTATCAAAAAGGGCATGGTGAAAGTTACATACGGAACTGGATCTTCTGTGATGATGAATTTGGGAGAGACTCCTATCCAGTCTAGTCTTGGATTGGTAACTTCTCTGGCCTGGGGAATTGAGGGAAAAGTATCCTATGTACTAGAAGGTAATATAAACTACACAGGAGCAGTAATCACCTGGCTGAAGGAGGACATGGAATTAATTAAGTCGCCAAGTGAGACACAGGAGTTGGCTTTTCAGGCTAATAAAAATGACAGTACTTATCTAGTTCCTGCATTTTCTGGATTAGGTGCTCCATTCTGGAAACCGGAAGCAAAAGCCATCATCTACGGTATGAGCCGAATCACCGGGAAGAAAGAAATCGTGAAAGCGGCTTTAGAATCCATAGCATATCAGGTTACTGATGTCATCAATATGATGAAAGCAGAGGAGAGAATTGAAATAAAGGAACTTTGTGTGGATGGCGGACCAACTCGAAACCAGTATCTGATGAAGTTTCAGAGTGATATTCTTGGTATTGTTGTAAATCTTCCGCATTGTGAAGAGTCCTCCGCTCTTGGGGCAGCTTATATGGCAGGTCTTTTTAGTGGAATTTACAAAAGAGAAGTAATATTTGCTACAATGAAGCGTAATCGGTTCGTTCCCTCTATGTCCAATAATGAACAGGAAAAAAAATATAATGGATGGAAGAATGCAATTAAAAAAGTAATTGGATAGAATATTTTATGAGAGATTAGTAAGAGAATAGAATTTAGAAATTTGTATACGAGAATAAAATATATGAGGTTATTTATTGACATAGTAAATGTAGAGGATATAATACTAATTGCACGCTGATCCAGCATTAGTAAGGATATCCCAAAATGATATTTTTATAAAGGGCTCCGCCATAGATTTATTGATATTTGTCAAGATATTTATAAAGAAACCCATAAAATTAATAAAACATAGGGTAAATAATAAAAAAAGAAAGAAATGAGTACATACGGAAGTAGAGCTTTCGAGAGTGCTATAAATAAAATTAGGAGGTATCACCATGTTAAAAGAAAAACCGGTTCCATTTCCATTTGAAAAAGCAATACGAGTAATAGTAGATACAGATTGCAACTGTGAGTGCGATGATCAGTTTGCAGTGGCACATTTTCTTATGACACCTAAATTTGATATGAAGGGTTTTATCGCTGAACATTATGGAGAAGAAGATTCCGAGCAGATGAGTTATGATGAAATTGTCAAAGTTACAGAACTAATGGGCCTGGGTGGGGAAGTGAACATTCTTCATGGAGCTGCAAAGGCTATGATAGACGAACATACACCGATTGACAGTGAAGGCGCCAGATTTATTATTGAAGAGGCAATGAAAGATGATCCACGCCCGCTGTATGTATGTAATCAGGGTGCAGTCACTAATATTGCTTCTGCATTTCTGTTGGAACCCAAAATTGCTGACAGATTAACGGTTGTCTGGATTGGCGGCGGTGCTTACCCACATGGAGGAACAGAATTTAATATGAAAAATGACCTAAATGCTGCCAGAGTTGTATTTAAATCAAATCTAAGACTATGGCAGATACCTGCAAATGTATATTCCACGATGGCAATCTCCTTTATGGAGCTGCTAACCAGAATATATCCTTGTGGAGAAATTGGAAAATACCTTTATGAGAATACCATGATTAAAGGTAAGATTATCATGGGTAAGATTAGAAAAACGGTTAGCGTCATTGCGGAAAGAGCCAAGAAGGAAAACAACCAAGATATGCTACAGGCCTTTTTGGGAGGAGATGCATTAGATATGGACCTTGCATTAAGTACTGAAAGCTGGTTGTTAGGTGATTCCCCTTGTGCGGGGCTGTTACATAATCCCAAGGCTGGTAAATATCATATGGCGGAGGCTCCTTGTGATTTGTTTGATGATGGTAAATATGATATGTCGAAGCCGGGAAGCAAGAGAATACGTATCTATGATGAAGTAGATGTCAGATTTATTCTGGATGACATGTGTAATAAGTTCAAGTTCTATTTTGGTGATTAGAGAGAATAATCAGGTAAAGGGAAAAAAGATTACATTTGAAAAATGTCTGGGATGGTTAGAGACGGCATAGTAAAAAGTTCATGCGAATTGTTAGAAGTATGTGCTACAGGGATATTTTCGTTAGCCTATATTATTTCGTAATGGATGTTGAAAAGTTAAGAGACCATAACGGTAACAAAGATTGATTTAGCATTAGTAGGGTCACCTTTCGTAGATGTTAATAGAACTATTCTTACAGAAAAAACAGGAGCATGGGTCCATAACTGAAAATTAGTTATGGACCCATGCTCCTGTTTTTATATGGAAATGCTTCGTTATGAATCATCATTCCAAAGCATTTCCATATAAAAGAAAAGAATCGTGATAGAAGAAACTATAGTTTAGTTAGTTGCATATTTCAAGCCTTCCATCAATATTGCCATATTAGCATTCAACTCTCGGATATTATCTTCAACATTGCTTCGATCACCATTGTTTATATTCCTTATTATTTTTTTCGATAATATATGTACATTTTTATGTGGCTCATATAATTTGGCTAAAGGAGAGTTTGGATTTTGTGAACGGGAACTTTCTATATATAAGCCAAGCGTACATTCTGAATATTCATTAATACTGTTTTCATCTGCTTTTGTAAAACCGCATACTACATTGTATACTTTCCATTTCCATAGTAAATGTTCTGCAATGACCGGTTTTATATTTTCTATTCCATGGAAATCTTTAAACCAAGGTATTCCAAGGTGCCTGCTTTCCTCGGAAAGTAGGCTGAGATTATAAATTCCCTGGCCTGCTTGCATACATATCTCATATAATTTCCCTGTCTGGTTGTTCATTTCTGATATCTTTGCAACAAACTCCTGTGTGGTAGCAGTTTGTTCCTCAATATTAGCGGAAATCCCATTAAACGAATTCTCAATGGTATTTAAGGCTGTTCCCATTTTGTCCATTGACACAACAGCTTTGTCAATATGCCCTTTACCTTCTGAAAAAACTTGGACAGCTCCGGTTATAATGTGCTCAGAAGAATCTATTTCTTCTCTTAATTTTTTTACCATTGTTCTAATATAATTTGCTGAGTCTTTTGTGTTTTCAGCAAGTTTCTTGATTTCTTCGGCTACAACTGCAAAGCCTTTTCCTTTATCACCGGCTCTAGCAGCTTCTATGCTTGCATTAAGTGCCAGAAGATTTGTCTGCGCAGCGACTTCATTAATTATGTTTACGATATTCTCGATTTCTTTTGTGTCGTCAACAACATTATGCATTTTATCCTGTAGAGTTGTAATCTCATTAAATGATTTATTAATATAATCAAATGACTTATTAATAGTCTTTAATGACTCGGTTGACATTGAAACTGTATCAGTAGTTGTTATTAGTGATTCTTGTACAAATATATCAACTTCTTCAATAGCATGGCTCATTTGTTCACTACTTGCGGCAAGGTCTTCGGCAGATCGTTTCTGAGAGTCAATACTATCAACTAGTTCCTTAATGTAATCCATTTGGGTTACATATTCAATCATCTCAGAATTCTTAATAAATAACGTTTTTACTTGGGTAGTCTTTATTAGAAGTAATTTGTTGATTGCTTTTTCGAGCTCATCGTTTCCTTCTAGATAACCAACATCTCCTTTGACTAAGACATAGTTATCAGTAACCCTACACAATACATTAATTCTTTCAATTAGATTTATTTGGTAATTTTCTAACTCATTTACTTTCCTTTTTTTCTTTTTGCTAAACATAATTAGCTCCTTAATTTTATTATTTTAAAACAAAACTATGAGTGGTTGACACCAATGATAGTTTGAAGTTTTTTAACCGGTTAAAGCTATCGGAGTAGCAGATATGTTAGGTGTGGAATTTTTTGCGGTAGTCTCTTGGTGTAACTCCAATCTCTTTCTTGAATATTTTAGTGAAATAATTTATATCATGAATACCTACAAAAAAGGCAATATCCTGAATTTGTTCATTTGTTGTACTTAATAATTTTAGGGAAGTATGAATGCGCTCTTTGTTAATGAAGTCAGTGATTGTAATACCCCTTTCATGTTTGAAAAGACTGGATAAATAGGGAGAACTCACATGAAGCTCATTAGCCAATATGGATAAGGAGAGTGATGAATTTAGATTGAGCTCGATATAGTTTATTGCATTACGAATGATTGGTGAGTATTGGATACGAGATTTGTTTTTAACCATAAGACAATAATCACGGATCATTTTTTCGGTAAGAGCCTCAACTCCTGATAAATCAATTACTTGCTCAATTAACTTAGCAAATTTGCTGGACATTTGGTGTAGGTACAGTGGATGCACTTTACTCTTTTCAGCTGCTTTTCGAAAGAGAGTATTTGCAGTATAAAGCAGGGCTTTTCGTTCATGGAAGACGTCTTTATGACGTTGTTCAAAATTAATATTGGACATTCTTTTATAGGCGATCAACGCTTCTTCATGGTTGCTTTCAGAGATGCATCCTAGCATTTCAGACTCTATTTCATAGCGTTTTTTAACTGAGTCTACAAATAATTCAAAATCGTTAATCGGTATATAATCTTCAGATTCAGGCTCACTAGAAAGATTGATATATTGAAGCTCATATGATCCAGCATTTGGATTGATATAGGTGATTATATCGTTGATGATGACAATGAGGTTTATGTTATTAATAAAAAAGGGAAGTCTATGCATAAATCCCTTTAAAGATTCAATTGCTGTAAAATCTAAATGATTTAATTTAGATATTCCAATAAAGAAATTTTCATTAATAGGTTGACTTGTATATGGACCAATTGAGATTATATCATTGTTATCTTTGAATGGTCGAAAAATGATATATTGCAGCATATATTTATCACGAACAATATAAAAATAATTGTTTTCAGCCATGCTGAATATATCAAGTAGGTTAGAATATAGCTCGTCCGCATGAAATAGGCCTTTTCTTAAATAGCGATCAGATGTTGAAATATCAGTAAAAGGTGCTTGAAAATAATGAAAATCAATGAATAATGTATCAAATAGTATATTTTCTATAAAACTTTGTGTTTTAGAATCCATCTGTTTATTCCTTCCTTAGTTCTGGAGTTTGACTGCATATATGTAACGAAATATAATATACTGATATTTGATGCTACATATATATATATATAACAATAAAATTAGAATAATATCAACCCCAAACTAAAAATGATGTTAAAATAATACGAATTACAATAAACGTATTCTAATAAAAATCGTAAAAAGATGCTAAGATAGCAATATAAAGTAAATCAATCTTTTCTTAAAATATAATTCAAAAGAATAGAAAGTGAGAAGATATGGAAATGGATATTATTTTAGAAACAAAAGGAATAACTAAGACATTCGGCCCAACGGTAGCTTTGAAAAATGTAAGTATTTCAATACGTTCAGGTGAAATCAGAGGCTTGATTGGAGAAAATGGTTCGGGAAAATCAACGTTAACTTCTATTATTGCAGGTATGCAGGAAGCTGACAGTGGAGAGATGTATTACTTAGGAAATGCATATAATCCCAAAAGTATGATAGAAGGGCAAAAGAATGGAATCAGCATGATCCTTCAGGAAGCTGGAACCATTTCCAATATTTCTGTTGCTCAGAATATTTTTCTTGGTAATGAAAGAAAATTCACGAAGCTTGGTATTGTCAATCGAAAACAGATGATTAAAGAAGCACAGTCGCGTATTGACTCCTTCGAAATTTCTTCTATTAAGGCTTCTGATAGAATTAATACATATGGTTTTGAAGATCGTAAGCTATTGGAAATCGTAAGAGTTGTGAATGATGACACTGAAATTTTAATTGTAGATGAAACTACAACTGCATTATCACATGAAGGAAGAGAATTATTATATAAATTAATTCGAAAAATGGCATCTGAGGGAAAAGCAGTAATTTTTATTTCTCATGATTTGGATGAATTATTAGAGGTATGCGATGTTTTAACTGTACTCCGAGATGGAGAAATCGTTGGAGAATTGAGTAAAGAAGAAATGAATGTGTCGATCATTAGAAAAATGATGGTAGGGCGTGATATTGGTGATAAGTATTATCGTACTGATTATAATGGAAGCTTTGGAGATGAAGTAACCTTATCACTAAATAATGTCAGTTATGGTCCTCTTAAAAATTTCAACATAGAGTTACATAAAGGTGAAATCTTAGGTATTGGAGGTCTCTCCGGAAGTGGAATGCATGATGTAGGCAGAATCGCATTTGGAATTGATAAACCAATGTATGGAACAGTAAACAGTCTAAAAGGCAAGGTTTTAAATTCAAGAAAAGCAATTCAGCATGGAATGGCCTATATCTCTAAAGACAGAGATACTGATGCCTTAATATTACAAGGAAGTGTAAAGGATAATCTCGTTTTGCCTTCACTACCATATTTAGAAAAAATATTTTTAATTTCTCCATTTAAAGAAAAGAAACTTGTAATGGAAGAAATAAAAAAATTAAGCATTAAAACAAATCACATGAGCCAAGACGTTAATCAATTGTCAGGAGGAAATAAACAAAAAGTTTCTTTCGGAAAATGGACAGCGATGAACTCGCAGGTATTAATCATGGATTGTCCTACACGAGGAGTGGATATTGGTGTAAAACAAGCGATGTACCAATTGATAGAAACGATGAAGAAAGAAGGGAAATCCATTCTGTTGATAAGTGAAGAATTATCGGAATTAATTGGTATGTGTGACAGAATTGCAATAATGAAAGATTTTGAAGTGAAAAAAGAATTTATAAGAAGCGCTGAATTATCTGACAGCGATATTATAGAATATATGATTTAAAGGAGGTGATTTGAAATGCAGAGTACAAGAAATGAAATAAGTTCAGCAAAATCTAGCTGGATAGATGCAGAAATTATAAGAAGAAATGCAAAGAATATCCTTCCGATTCTCGGTTTGGTTCTGATTTGCCTGATTTTAGGAATGACTAGTAAGGGGCTACTGTTTTCAGCTTATAATATTAAAACGATAATACGAGATACGACCCCTATATTGATAGTAAGCCTTGGCGCAGTATTCATATACTCTTTGGGAGCTATGGATATTTCTATAGGTTCTGTTATTGCATGTGCAGGAATGTTTGCAGTCTTAATAATGAACAAAACTGGTTCTTTGGCATCAGGAATTGTTATTTCAATATTCACTACAACTATTGTGGCACTAATTATCGGATTGATTAGTATAACCTGTAACCTGATGCCAATTATGACATCCATGTGCTTTTTACTGATTGGTAGAGGGGCAGTTGTTATGACAACCACCCAAATTGGTGGGACATCTGTTAGAACTATTGTAAATGTATCTATGTTCAAAAACACATTATTCCAAATAGGAACGATTGTTGTGATTTCTATTGTTTTGGGAATTATATATAATTTCACAAGAATAGGAAAGAATGCCAAAGCAATTGGAAGTAATAGAGTCTGCGCTGCACAAAATGGCATCGATGTAGTTAAATTCTTTGTTTTGCCTTATTTGATTTTGGGAATTACAGTAGGGATTGCATCAATTTTTGTATTATCTACAACTGCTAGTATTTCAAGAACAACAGGGACTGGGTTTGAAATGGATATTATGGTTTCGTTAATACTTGGGGGTATGCCTCTTGCAGGAGGAATGAAATCAAAAATCAGTAGTGCTATCATTGGTTCTTTTTCGTACATTATATTAAAAAACGGATTGTTACTTTCATCATTAATTAGTATTAACCAGGTGGATATGGTTAAAGCAGGAATTTTTATAGTAATTATCTGCTTAACATGCAGTAAGAAGACAAAAATGTTACCTTAATAATTACCCTTAAGGGTTATTATAAAAAACAAAAGGAGAATGTGAAATGAAAAAGAAAAGTATTTCAGTTTTATTAGTTATGATAATGGTACTTTCATCACTATTTGTAGCAGGTTGTGGGAGCACCAAGGATACTACAACAACAGTTACTAGTAAAAATGTAAAAATCGGTGTAATGATGTATGCAACAGATGGATTCTTCCCATCTATTAAGGCGTACTATGAACAATTGGCAAAAGAAATTGGAGGTTTGGAATTCGTCTTTGCTTCAGCAGATTCTACGAATGCAGCGACTAACTTAACTACCTGTGAAGCACTTATTTCTCAAGGATGTAATGGTATCATTACAACAGTTAGTACGGGACTTGCAGATATGGCACAAGCTTGTCAAGAACAGAATGTCTATATTACAACAGCCTTATCAAAACCAGACGCTGTGGATAATGATGCACTCAGCAAATTAACAAACTTTCTTGGAGGTGTGACAGATGGTCCATTAACTGGCGATCAGAGAGGTATTGATGCTGCCAAGTTTATTATTGCGAAAGGATATAAGAACATTGGGACACTTTCCTTTCCATTAACAGTAATGGCAAGTCACAAGGAATCTTATGACGCCTTTGTAAAAACAATTAATGACTACAATGCAACAGCAACTGCAGCAAATAAGATTACATTAGCAAAAAATACAGAATTGTATTTCAAACCAGTAGATGCGTCTTATTTTGCTAATAATAAAGACATCGACTGCGTATACTCCTTAGCTGCAGGAATTAATTTTGCATATCCAATAATGGTTCAAGCTGGCGTCAATGGAAAAGTAAAATTAGTTACTACCGGAATACGCTTTGATGCAGATTGCTATAAGGCAATTACTTCTGGAGATATTGCAATGACAACCTTTACATCAATTGAACAGACATTCTATCCGGTAGCATTAATTTTTGATGCAGTAAATGGACAAAAATATGCTGATGCACCCGCAAATGGAACGATGGTTGGATGTTCATCAATAGATATTAGTGGTGCTGATCAGTTAGCTATACTTCAGGAAAAATCTTACTATTTTAGAAGCAGTGATGATGAAATTAGTCGTCTTCTTTTAAAACCAGCAGATGCAAAGATGTTATTAAAAACATATAATAAAGATGCTACCTATACAGGTTTAACAGCTTATTTAAGCAAACTTGGATTAGACGCATTTAAATAGTACTTATTACTGTATATGTGGTTGCTTTAAATGAGAGTAACCACGCATACAGATACTATAGGAGTGTGAAGATGAAAAAAAAATTAATTATAATTTTAAAAAATATAGTTTGTAGCTTGATTTTACCTGTTGTGGCGTTCATTATTTTTTATTATATTGCAAGAAGTAAAGGAAATAGTAGTTATGGTGATTTCTATACATGGAGAGCGATTTTAACGAATGCGGCAATGCCAATATGCATAGGAAGTGTTATTGGACTTAATTTGAAAAATGGTCGTATGGATCTTTCAAGTGGTGCCAATCTCGCTTTGACAGCTATTATAGCATGTACACTTACGCAAGCAGTGCATGGGAATGGATTCGTTTTATTAGGATTGTGTATTATTTTTGGAGTTTTGTTTAGTATATTAACAGCAACTATTTACATTAGTTTGAAAATCCCTATGGTTATTACTGCCATTGGTATGGTTTTATTTTATGAATCACTCACTAAAGTCGTAAACGGTGGAAATGGTTCTAATATAGTATCGACATCAAATTTAAATTATTGGGGTGCCGTTCCTTATTCATATGTTTTGGCCATTATCGCATTATTGATTTACTATATAATAACAAAATATAGTATTTTTGGATATGAATCGGATGCTATTACAAATAATCAGAATGTAGCAGTAAATGTAGGTATTAAAGAAAAAAGAACCGTTTTAGCTATTTTTATATTTTCTGGTATAATTCTTGGTTTAGGTGCGACTATTTATGCATCAAATAATATTATTGACCAACAATCAAATTTGGCATCAGTAGGCATTGTGTATTCAAATTTCATTCCAATTATAGTTGGACTATATTTGGCAAGATATAGCAATGATGCGGTTGGAATTTTCATTGGTAGTATTACTATTGCAATTATTCGATATAGTTTAAATTTAGTAGGATTTAGTAGTTTAGAAAATATAGTTATAGGTGTATTCATCATTATCTTTAGTATTTTCACTAATAATCAGGATGCTATCATAAAGAAGTTTAAAAATAGAAAATTAAATTTGCAACGGAATGAAATAAATATTTCAAACTAAATAATTTGGAGTGTTTTAGGAGAGATAAATTTATGATAACAGATTTAAGAGAAAAGCCTTTTTTTTTAAGTAATGAGGATGTGCAATGGGTTAAAAAGACCATTGCAGAAATGAGTATAGAGGAAAAAATAGGGCAGCTATTTATTAACCTTGGAAAAAGAGGCGATGAATGCTATATTCGTGATCTGGTAGAAAATTATCATATTGGTGGCGTTCGATTCACTGAAACGGATGCAGAGAAAATCTATGAACAGAATAAAATGTATCAGCAGTTTAGCAAAGTACCCGTTTTAATTGCTGCAAACTGTGAATCTGGTGGAGATGGTGCTTGTAAACAGGGTACTTTCGTAGCTTCTGAAGCACAATGTGCTTCCACAGGTAATATAAAAGCAGCATATGAAATGGGTAGAATCAGTGGAATAGAAGCTACTGCAATCGGATGTAACTGGACGTATGGCCCAATGGTTGATATTTTATTTAACTGGAGAAATACGATAGTGAATACAAGAGCATTTGGAAATGAACCAAATGATGTCATGAATATGGCAAAAGCGTATATTGAAGGCGTACATAAAAGCAATATGCTCGCGTGTGCAAAACATTTTCCAGGTGATGGTGTGGATGAACGAGATCATCATCTGGTTATGGGGTGTAATGATTTAACCTGTGAGGAATGGGATGATTCGTTTGGAAAAGTATACAAAGAATTAATTGATAGCGGAGTAGAAAGCATAATGATTGGACATATTGCGCTTCCTTCTTATAGTAAAAGATTCAAACCAGATATTACTTTGGAAGAAATAATGCCGGCTACCTTGTCGCCTGAACTTGTAACTGATTTATTACGTAAACAATTGGGATTTAATGGACTTGTACTTACCGATGCATCTCATATGGGAGGCTTAATAAGTACAAAACCACGAAGTGAACAGGTGCCAGGAGCAATTGCAGCAGGGTGTGATATGTTTTTGTTTTTCCATGACGTAAAAGAAGACTTCCAATACATGATGGATGGATATAAAAAGGGTATTATTACGGAAGAACGTTTGCAAGATGCATTGGAACATATTCTTGGAATGAAAGCGAAACTAAAACTACATAAAACACATGTTGCTGGTGTTTATGCAGGAGATAAAGATAAATTATCCTTAATAGGGTGTAAGGAACATCGTGACATAGCGAAAACTATCGCGGATGATAGTATAACATTAGTAAAAGATGCCCAAAAGCTCTTACCGATTAATATAAACCATAAAAAACGGGCTCGACTTTACTATTTAGAAAGTGAGCCTGTATCATATGCAAGTGGAACAGATCCAGCGAAGAAGATAGTAATCGAAGAGCTAGAGAAGGCCGGTTTTGAGTTGGATGTTAATGAATCTTATTATGAAATGGAAGAAAAAGGAGCTTCACCTTTTAATAAATTTAGAGCGATGGAATTACAAACTGTTGAAGATTTCAAAGAAAAATATGATGTTATTTTTGTATTTGTACATATGAAAGGTTATGCTCAGGAGAATAATGTCAGAGTGAAATATTCGTCCCCTCATTCCAATGAACTTCCATGGTGGGTTAGAGAAGTACCTACGATTTGTGTATCTTTGAATTATACAAATCATCTATATGATTTACCTATGATGAAAACGTATATAAATGCATATGCGCCAACTAGAGAATGTATACAAGCTACTATTGAAAAAATCTTAGGCGAATCTGAATTCAAAGGTAAATACAATGATAATGTATGGTGTGGCAGGTGGGATACCAGATTATAGAAAGGAGAATAAAATGAAAGCAAGTTTTCGTTGGTTTGGTGACAATGACCCGATAACATTAGAGTATATTTCACAGATACCGGGAATGCGAAGCATTGTATCAGCTGTATATGATGTGAAACCTGGAGAAATATGGCCAGAAGAAAGCATTAGATATATCAAAGAAAGTTGTGAAAAGAAAAATCTTATCTTTGATGTAGTTGAAAGTATTCCTGTTCCTGAAAATATAAAATTAGGAAGTATAGATCGTGACGAGTTAATCGAAGTATATTGTGAGAATATACGACGGGTAGCGAAATATGGAGTGAAATGTGTATGTTATAATTTTATGCCAGTCTTTGACTGGACACGTACACAGCTTGACAAAATGGCTCCAGATGGTTCAACAAGTTTGGTTATGTATTGGGATCAGTTAAATGGCCTAGATCCATTAAAAGATGATATTAATTTACCAGGTTGGGATACAAGTTATACAAAAGATGAAATCAAGGAATTATTTGTAAAGTATGCAAAACTTGGAGAAGAAGGATTATGGGATAACCTTACATATTTCCTCGAAAAGGTTATACCTGTGGCAGAAGAATATAATGTTGTTATGGCTATTCACCCAGATGATCCACCATATCCAATTTTTGGATTACCAAGAATCATTACTTGTGAAAAAAATCTTGATAGATTTCTTGAGATTGTAGATAGTCCTTCCAATAGTCTGACATTTTGTACTGGATCGTTGGGATGTAGCAGAGAAAATGACATTCCGAGTATGATAGCAAAATATAGTGCTATGAATCGAATTGCATTTATGCATATCCGAAATGTAAAAATATTAGAAGATAATTCATTTGAAGAAAGTGGTCATTTGACGAAAAATGGTTCGCTTAATATGTATGAAATTGTGAAATCATTAGTGGATAATAGTTTTGATGGTTATGTTCGACCAGACCATGGCCGCATGGTATGGGGAGAAACAGGAAAACCTGGATATGGACTATATGATAGAGCAATGGGAATGACATATTTAAATGGATTGTTTGAAGCATGTGAAAGTGTAAAAGGAGAAAATTAATCATGGAAAAAAATGTTCTTAATACAGACTTAACTGGAAAAGTTGCAGTTATAACAGGTGCAGGAGGTGTTTTGTGTAGCTCCTTTGCAAAAGTAGTTGCACGTGCTGGTGCAAAAGTAGCACTCCTTGATCGTAATTTAGAAAGTGCAAGTAAGTTCGCAGATGAAATTATGGCAGAAGGTGGTATCGCAAAGGCTTATCAATGTGATGTTCTAAATAAGGAGATTTGTTATGAAGTTGCAGATCTCGTAAAAAAGGATTTTGGTAATTGTGATATTCTAATTAATGGCGCTGGTGGAAATAATCCGAAAGCAACTACAGATAAAGAGTACTATGAGATAGGGGATATTGATGCTGATACAAAGTCGTTCTTTGATTTAGAATCAAGTGGTATAGAATTTGTGTTTCATCTAAATTTCCTCGGAACATTAATCCCAACTCAGGCATTTGCGCGCCAGATGGTAGATCGAGAAGGATGCAGTATCATTAATATAAGTAGTATGAATGCTTATACCCCATTAACTAAAATTCCTGCATATAGTGGTGCTAAAGCTGCAGTTACAAATTTCACGCAATGGCTTGCAGTACATTTTTGTAAAGTGGGTATTCGTGTAAATGCAATAGCACCTGGCTTTTTTAGTACCAAACAAAATGCAGCATTATTATTTGATTCAGATGGAAATCCAACACCTCGTACCGGAAAGATATTGGCAGCAACGCCAATGGGACGATTTGGCGAAAGTGAAGAATTAAATGGTACTTTACTTTTCTTATTGAATAATGAAGCGGCAAGTTTTATAACAGGTGTATGTATACCGATTGATGGCGGATTTTCTGCATATTCAGGAGTATAAGTAATAAGAACTCGCATGCATTTGCTGCGGGTTCTTACTTATATAGTATGAAATTTTAAGACATCATATTATTGAGGATATATGCTTCAAAATAATTTTAAGGAGATAAAGTTATGAATGATATAATGAATTTTAAGCCTCAAAAACAATTTCTTTTATGTGTTGATTCTGATGGCTGCATAATTGATGGAATGACAATTAAACATTTGGAGTGCTTCGGTCCTTGCCTTATTGAGGAATGGGATTTTAAAGAACATGATTTTGAGGTTATAAAATATTGGAATAAGATTAATCTATATTCTATGACAAGAGGTATTAACCGCTTTAAGGGTTTATTAATGGCACTGGAATTTAGCATTAAAGAAGGATATAGTAAGATTGATTCTACAGATATAAAAAACTGGATTGAAAAGACAAAAGAATTGTCAAATAATAGCTTAAAGCTGGAAATAGAAGCAACTAATTCAGAAACATTAAAAAAAGTGTTGCATTGGTCAGAAAATGTAAATGATAGAGTAGAAAACTTACCAGATGAAAAGAAAAAAGCTTTTTTAGGGGTAAAAGACTGTTTGAGGGTTGTATCCCAATATGCGGATATAGCCGTTGTTTCTTCAGCAAATGCGCGTGCGGTAGAAGTGGAATGGAGCCAAAACCATTTATTTGATTATGTTGATGTTGTAATGACCCAAGAATTCGGAAGTAAAGCAGATTGCTTAAAAATAATGCTTTCAAAGGGTTATGCGAACAATAAAGTATTAATGGTTGGAGATGCACCTGGTGATATAGAGGCTGCAAAAGACTGCAGAGTTTTATATTATCCAATTATAGTAGATAGAGAAGTAGAGTCATGGGTAAATTTTAAAGAAGATATTCTAGATTCTTTTATTCATGAAACTTATGAAAAAGAATTGATGAAAGAATGCGAAAGTCAATATATAAAGGATTTAATGAAAAGAAATTAGATTATAAAGCAAATAAATTTATAGATTATTAAGCGAATGGAGAAAACTATGAAATTATATGATCTTAAAATTAATAGAATGTTAAATCCGATTGGGTTAAGTGCAGACTCTTTGCAGTTTTCATTTAAAGCAGCAGATGGAGATAAATTTAGGGTAAAAATATACAGTGAAGATAAGGTGACGGAAGTTTATCAAAAGATAATAAAATTAAAACAAATTAGCTGCTTTTATCTTCCTTATTGCTTTGAATTAGGCAAAGTATATTTTTGGATGGTGGAATGCGAAAGTTACCAAAGTGAATTTGCTTCTTTTGAAATTGCTCTACCACTTGATTCCGAATTTATTACGCCAGTCAAAGATATTATCTGCCCGACTTTTATAAAAGAGTTCAGACTTGATGAAATTAGTAAAGCAAGGCTTTATATTACCGGACTGGGGCTTTATAGAGCATTCTTGAATGGTAAGAGAATTGGTGATAGTTACTTAACCCCTTTTTGTAATGATTATGATGCTTATCTTAGATATCAGACCTATGACATCACAGACTTACTAAAAGAGAACAATAAACTAGAGGTCGTTCTTGGCGACGGGTGGTATAAAGGAAGATTTGGAATAATTGGACATGGTGGTAATACCTACGGCGATAAATACTTATTAAAGGCTAAACTTGTGGTAGAGCAAATGGATGGTAGTATTATTGAGATGAAGTCCGACGATTCATGGTTGGCTACCGATTCAGTTATTCTTGATACCTCGATTTATGATGGGGAAACAAGAGATGATACAAAAAAACTTATGGAGCCAACTGCGTGTATAACATACAATGCAAAGTTTATGACTGTTCCTGATTTTTCATCTCCCGTAAAGAATAAAATGGAACGCAAGCCATCCTTATATGTATCACCGAAAGGAGAGCAGATTCTTGATTTCGGTCAGAATATGGTTGGATTTTGTAAATTTATGTGTCACGAGGAGAAAGGAAGCGAAATACAGTTGCAGTATGGCGAATTATTGCAGCAGGAATGCTTCTATAATGATAACCTGAGAACTGCAAAAGCGGAATTCAATTATATATCAGATGGAATAGACAAGGAAGTAGAACCATTTTTTACTTTTTACGGATTCCGTTATGTTAAGGTTAGTGGTATGAAAAATGTCAATCCTGAGGATTTTACTGGGACAGTTTTATATTCTGATCTTACGCAGACACTTCAAGTAGCAACAGATAATGATAAAATAAATCGCTTAATGCAAAATTCTTTATGGGGCCAGAAAGGTAATTTTGTTGATGTACCGACTGATTGTCCACAACGAGATGAAAGACTTGGCTGGACGGGAGATACACAGGTATTTGTAAATACAGCATGTTATCATATGGATTGTTTCAATTTTTATAAAAAATACATGAAGGATCTAAGATATGATCAATCTACATACTATGAAGGTGATATACCGATGTATTCTCCATCTATCAAAAAAATGGCAGGTAAAGGAGGAGCAGTATGGGCTGATGCCGGTACGATTGTTCCATGGAATGTATATCAAGCTTATGGAGATGCCCAATTGCTCTCTGAAAATTACAGTATGATGAAGGATTACGTTGATACCGTCATTGCTGCAGATATCAAGGAAGGTAATCATCATATTATAACATCTGGATTCACATTCGGAGACTGGCTTGCACAAGACGGTGTATGTGCACAAGCATCACTTGGTGGAACAGACAGTAATTTTATTAAAACAGTGTACTATAGAAATAGTCTGGAATTAGTATCAAAAGCAGCTAAGGTATTAAAGAAAAAAGAGGATGTTAAATACTATGCATCTCTTGCAAATAAAGTAAAGAAAGCTATATTAAATGAATATTTTTCTGATAACGGAAGACTTGCAGTTGATACGCAGACAGCTTATGTGATATCTCTTCATTATAATATCTATAAAGATAAAAATAAGTTAATAGAAGGTTTTAAGATTAGATTAAATAAAGACTTCTATAGGATGAAGAGTGGATTTACGGGTACTCCGCTTATGTTGCCTGTTTTGTTCGAAAATGGCATGGTTAATGATGCATATCGAATTTTATTTAATGAGAAATGTCCTGGATGGTTATATGCGGTCAATCTCGGTGCAACAACCATCTGGGAAAGATGGAATTCAATACTACCGGATGGAACAATTAGCGGTACCAATATGAATTCACTAAATCACTACGCTTATGGAGCAGTTTGCGAAGCAATTTATGCGCATATTGGTGGTCTTAAATGTGCAAGCCCGGGATGGAATAGTGCTTTAATTGCACCGAAACCAAATCATAGGCTAAAACATATGAAAATAGTATTTGATTCACCGAGGGGTATTTATCAGGTTGAATGGAAAATCCTTGACGATGGTAACTTTAAGTTAGATGTAGTGATTCCATTTGGAACGACAGCAACAATTCAACTTCCTGATCATGAGGGAAATCTTTCAACTATAGTATCAGCCGGAGAATATAAATATTGTTATATGCCAGTTATTGATTATCTTCACCCATTTAATCAATATTCTATTATGTTAGATATTCTTTGTAATGAAGAAGCAGCCAATATTTTTAAAGAAAAATTGCCGAAAGTATATGATCAGGTTACTGGAGAAAATGAAGAATATCTTTCAATGAACTTTGTAGCATTAGGTTATCTTCCGATATTTGCAACGAACTCGAATGAGGTAGCGACAGTAGGGGAAATGTTTAATAAAGTAAAAGTCTAAATAATAAGAAAAGAGGAGTAAAATAAAATGAAAATAATGAATTTGAAGGATGTTAATGGACTATTTAAGGTAATAGATGCTTGCTCAGGTACAGTAGAGTTGATTTCTAAAGAAGGGGATCGCCTGAACTTAAAGTCAAAGCTAACACAGTATGTTGCATTAGTAAATGTATTTTCTGATGATATTATTAATGAGCTAGAGCTTGTAGCATATGAAGCTGAGGATATTCAGAAATTAGCCAATTTTATGTATAATCAAAAGTAAGAATAACAAATATAAATTTGAATTTATACCTGCAGGCAGATCGTGTATAAGATGAAGGAAGAAGCACTTAATCCTTATTTACCAAGTGCATCAATAGACAATTTAAGAAATTGGAAAAGAGAAGGAACAATTTATAAAAAACGTAGGATTCAATGGGACAAAAAGGCCATCGACTATTATTTTGTTTATTTATCCATTAACGGATATGAAATGTGCTACACAACATCTAAGAGTTCAATATGTGATTTCAGATTTAGAGGCACAATTGTTTCTAAGGGTGATATTTATATGAATGGAAGAGGAAGATTTGGATGGAAGAGGAAGATTTGGATGAAAGAGGAGAATATGCTGCAAGTTTGGCCTGCAACCTAATGAGTATTACAGGTGCAATCCCATATAAAAAATGGAGGGAAATTGATTCATCACATCCATATTTCACTAAAAAAAGGAAAGATAAAGACGATAATCCCAATCTATATATTGCAAATATGTCAAATGGAGCAGCTGCTAGTTTTAAGTATTTTCAAATTGAAAATGTTATGGAGATTCATGTAAAAGTGAGAGGCTACGGAATTGGAGAGATCCAGGTAAGTACCGCAGATGGTAGTGGTTTAGTGGCTAGAGTTATTATTTTGCCTTCGCGGGAATGGAAGGTCTTTAAAGAAGATTTAAAGATTGAAAAGGAAGTAAAAGTATTGTATTTTACGTATATTGGGATTGGAGTAATTGATTTTTATTCATTTACGCTAATACAAATATTTTATTAAAATAATGTTTGGCGTATTTTATATTCTTTGGGAAATATTCAAAGGATGCTTATGAATATTTCTCAGAAGCAGTGGAACGGATATTAACCATCTTTGATGTGGCAAAAGTAATGGATAAAGTAAAAGATTAAATGTTTACTCCGATTCCGGAAAATGTTGCAGCCTACGGAAAACTTTATGCAGAATTCAGATAGCTTCGTGATTATTTTGGATGAGGAGAAAATGATGTAATGAAACGTTTGAAAACGATCAAACCGGAAGCTAGAAATAGTTCGGAAAGAATTAATTTTATGTTAGAAGCGTTGAAAAAGGCAGTATATGAGGCAAATATAAAACTGATAAAACGTGGACCGATTACATAAACGTGTGGAAATTGAGATGAAATTAACTGCGAGCCTGGATACTTTGTAATTAAACCAAGTGGTGTGGATTATGAAACCATGACAAGTGAAGATATGGTTGTAATGGACTTTAATAAAATATAGGGTAACTATAAACTTTTCTCCTATACAACAACTTATATTGAACTATATAAAAAATACCCTGAAATCGATGTGCAACCTATACCTCAAAAAATAGATAATAACAAACATTTTATATGTAAGCATGGAGGGAATTCATATTACGAACAAAACTAATCAATTATGAAAGGAATATAATTATGAAATTTTTTATAGATACAGCAAAAGTAGATGATATAAAGAAAGCAAGTGATATGGGAATTATCTGTGGAGTAACAACTAATCCATCGCTTATCGCAAAAGAAGGAAGAGATTTTAAAGAAGTGATTGCGGAGATAGCTTCTATCGTTGATGGTCCAATCAGTGGCGAAGTTATGGCTACTACAGTAGATGCAGAAGGAATGATTGCAGAGGGGAGAGAAATTGCAAAGATTCACCCTAATATGGTTGTGAAGATTCCAATGACTGTAGAAGGTTTAAAAGCGACAAAAGTTCTTGTAAGTGAAGGAATTAAAACAAATGTTACATTGATTTTTACAGCTACTCAGGCACTCCTTGCAGCCAGAGCTGGTGCAACTTATGTATCTCCATTTCTTGGACGTCTTGATGACATCTCTGTATCAGGAGTTGATTTAATTAAAACAATAGCAGAGATTTTTAACATTTATGGGATTGAAACGGAAATCATCTGCGCAAGTATAAGAAATCCAATTCATATAATTGACTGTGCACTTGCAGGGGCAGATATTGCAACCGTTCCCTATAACGTTCTGGAGCAAATTACAAAACACCCACTTACTGATGAGGGGATAAAGAAATTTCAGATGGATTACAAAGCAGTATTTGGAGAATAAGATGAATGTTTGCAATCAGAAATGATGAAGGAAGGAAACAATAAATGAAGAATTTAGAGTTAAAAAGAATTTCAAATGAGATTCGTAAAGGAATTTTAACTGCAGTTCATAGTGCAAAAGCCGGACATCCAGGAGGTTCATTATCTTCAGCTGATATCATGACGTATCTGTATTTTTCAGAGATGAATATAGATCCTAGTAAACCTAATATGCCGCAAAGAGACAGATTCGTATTATCAAAAGGTCATGTTGCACCAGGATTATACGCAACCCTTGCTCACCGTGGATTTTTCCCGGTGGAGGACCTTGTGACACTACGTCAACTTGGTTCTTATCTACAAGGGCATCCGGATATGAAAAACATTCCGGGTGTTGATATGTCTACTGGCTCATTAGGGCAGGGAATATCTGCGGCAGTTGGAATGGCACTATCCGCAAAATTATCAGGAGAAGATTACAGAGTTTATACCCTTCTTGGAGATGGAGAAATTGAGGAAGGGCAGGTGTGGGAAGCAGCCATGTTTGCGGGACACCGAAAATTAGATAATTTGGTCGTAATCATAGATAACAATGGACTTCAAATTGATGGAAATATTGAAAATGTATGTTCTCCATATCCAATTGATAAAAAATTCGAAGCATTTAATTTTCATGTAATCCAAGTGGATGGACATGATTTTGAATCCTTAGCATATGCTTTTGAAAATGCCAGATTAATTAAGAATAAACCAGTTGCTATTATCGCAAAAACGGTAAAAGGCAAGGGAGTCAGCTTTATGGAGAATAATGCTGCGTGGCATGGCACTGCACCTAATGATGAACAATATGAAATAGGAATGTCAGATTTAGCAAAGGTAGGTGAAGCAATATGTCAGTAGTGATGAAAGATGCTATTAAAATTGCAACCAGAGACAGTTATGGAAATGTTTTGGTTGAATTAGGAAAAGAATCAGAAAAATTAGTAGTATTAGATTCGGATTTAGCGGCTGCCACCAAAACAGGAGTATTTAAAAAAGTATTTCCTGACAGACATATCGACTGCGGCATTGCAGAATGCAATATGATGGGCATTGCTGCGGGGCTTGCGGCTACTGGTAAAATTCCATTTGCCAGTACATTTGCCATGTTTGCCGCAGGACGTGCATTTGAGCAGGTACGCAACAGTATTGGTTACCCGCATTTGAATGTTAAAATTGGAGCAACCCACGCCGGAATTTCAGTTGGGGAAGACGGTGCAACACATCAATGTAATGAAGATATTGCGCTGATGCGTACAATCCCAGGAATGGTAATAATTAATCCTTGCGATGATGTTGAAGCCAAAGCTTCCGTAAGAGCTGCATATGAGTACGATGGTCCTGTGTATCTTCGTTTCGGAAGACTTCCGGTTCCAGTGATCAATGATGCTACAACTTATGAATTTAAGATTGGAAAAGGTGTAGTATTAAAAGAAGGTAAAGATGTAACAATTGTGGCTACGGGTCTTGAAGTCAGCGAAGCACTAGCTGCAGCAGAGATGCTTGCACAAGATAAAATTGATGCAAAAGTGATTAACATCCATACGATAAAGCCTTTAGATGAAGAACTAATTCTTTTTGCAGCAAAAGAAACAGGGAAAATGGTAACTGTGGAAGAACACTCTATAATCGGAGGACTTGGAAGCGCAATATGTGATTTGTTATCAGTCCAAGAACCAATTAGTGTTTTAAAAATAGGAATGGAAGATGTATTTGGTGAATCAGGTACTGCATTACAGTTGCTAAAGAAATACGGTCTGGATGCAGAAGGCATCTATAAAAAAGTGAAGGCTTTCGTTACAAAATATAATGCAGACGCTACTGGTGAGAATGTCGTGAAATAACAAGAGAGATGGGTGTAGAAGGCGTATATTCAATGTTTCAGTCAGATTATAGAACGGCAGCATTTGAAGTTGTAAAAACTTCTAAGGACGTCGCAATTCATGCAGATTTAAAAACGGTAGTAAGAGAAGAAGATATTCCATTCCTTGCGCAGTCTGGCTTTGACGATGCATATAGACCTGGAAATCCGAAGAAAACTTGAGTAGAAGACATTGTTAAACTATAAATAAAGGTTATAAATTAATATTCATAAAAAGGAGTACGTGTCTTGGATGAATCAAAAGAATTAGGAACAAAGAATGTAGGGGTGCATCGAAATTGATTTTATAAATTCATGGTATTGCAAAATCTATATATAAGCAATAATTTGACATAGTATACATTAACTATTGACATACAGATTCACAGCTTGGATAATTTCTACGACGCACACCATCCGACAGTTTCAAAACTTATTAAAATGGCCATTGAAAATATTTATAATGCTGGTATCTGGGTAGGTATATGGGGATTTGTTTGCTCTTTTGCATATAATTAGCTTGAACTGGATAGTCGATTTCACACAATTATATGGAGATGAATTCATGATTGACAATATATTAGCTGGTAATAAGCTCTCAAATTTCAGAATAGAAGACAAGAAGGGAAGGTATAAGAATGTTAAATTTAAAGACAAAGCCGTTTTTCCTTTCAGAGGAACAGATAGCATGGGTTGAGAAAACGTTAGGAGAACTTACAACGGATGAGAAGGTAGAACAGTTATTTTGTCCATTAATTTATACAAATAATCCGGATGTACTCAAAAATATTATATCCAAACAAAAATTTGGAGCAGTTATGTTCCGTAGTGGAAATGCAATTGAAATTCAAACTGCCATCAATGCATTACAGGAAACATCAAAAATTCCGCTTTTAATCTCTGCTAATTTAGAGGATGGTGGAAACGGAATCGCTGATGAAGGAACTTATATGGGACGGCAGATGTTGATTGCAGCAACGGATGATACTCGGAAGGCGTATCAACTTGGCAAAATTTGCGGACGAGAAGGAAAGGCTGTTGGAGTTAACTGGGCATTTTCACCCGTGGTTGATATCGATATAAACTTCAGAAGTCCAATCACTAATGTAAGAACTTACGGAAGTAATCCGGATAAAGTCCTTTCAATGGGAAGAAGTTATATTAAGGGTCTGACAGAAGAAGGATTGATACCTTCAATTAAGCACTTTCCGGGAGATGGTGTAGATGAACGTGATCAGCATCTTGTGACCAGTGTCAATTCTCTTACTATTGAAGAATGGGAAGAGAACTATGGTAAGGTTTACCGAGCGTTAATTGAAGATGGAGCTATGACAGCAATGGTAGGACATATAGCAATGCCTGCTATGGAAGAATATTTTGATAAGAAACCTTGTACAAAAGTTATTCCGGCTTCCGTATCCCATAATGTGATTACAGGATATTTGCGAGGAGTGCTTGGATTTAATGGTTTGATTTCAACAGATGCTTCTCCTATGGTTGGGTTTACTTCAGTTACGCAGAGAAGAACAGCAGTACCGGCAGCAATAGAAAATGGATGTGATGTATTTTTATTTACAAGGGATTTGGAAGAAGACATCCAATATATGAAGAAAGGTGTCGAAGATGGTCTACTTAGTGAGAAAAGATTGAATGAAGCCGTTACCCGTATTTTAGCTACGAAAGCGGCCATGGGACTGCCAACGCAGCAGAAAGAAGGACGCCTTTATAGAACAGAAGAAGAACTAAAGGTATTTCAGTCGCAGGAGCATTTAACCTGGGCTAAAGAATGTGCTGATGAAGCGGTTACATTGGTTAAAGATACACAGAATCTACTTCCGCTTATTGTTAATAAACACATAAAAGTTCTTTTGGAGATACTGGGTGATTTTACTTCCAATGATAGAGTATACGAACAATTTGAAACACTTCTTAAAAAGGAAGGCTTTCAGGTGACAAAATACATACCTGAGACCATGCAAACAATATTCCAAAATACAAAAGTTGCTGATTTTAAGGCAAAATATGATTTGGTCGTTTATATTGGTAATATTGAAAATGCCAGCAATAATACAGTAGCAAGAATTAACTGGCACACTTTGTTTGGAGCAGGTAATAACCTCCCGTGGTTTGCAGATGAAGTGCCTACTTTGTTTATCAGTGTAGGCAACCCATATCACTTATTTGATGTACCAATGATTAAGACGTATATAAACGGATACTGTAATTCACCTTATGTTATTGATAGTGTTGTAGATAAAATTATGGGAAGAAGTAGATTTAAAGGTCAGAGTCCTGTTGATCCGTTCTGTGGTGTATGGGATACTCGACTATAGTACTTAAGAAATTAGATCTAACAGTCAACGGCTTATATTGATTACGATACAAGCCAGTTTATCAAGTACTTATTAAAGCTTGTATCAACGAGATCCCGTAGTGTACATATGTCATTCAAGAGATCGATGACAGCGACAATCATCAGAGAATTTTATCAATAATATTTAGTTACTATCTCGAAACTAGAAGCTACTTCATCGAAGAATATCTGGCAATGTATTTAGAACACTAGGGTATCTGTCAATGTTTGCAACTAATTTTGTTGAAGTGGCTGAGGTGGGTCGTATACTAACCACAATAAAAGAATGAGGTGAAACCGATTATGAATAAAAAAGCGGTGATATTTGATCTTGATGGAGTCATTGTACACACAGATCATTACCATTATCTGGCTTGGAAAAGCGTTGCAGACCATTTGAAATTGCATTTTGATGAGAAACTCAATAACCAGCTACGCGGAGTTTCGCGTATGGAGAGTCTAGATATTATCTTGCAAAGTAATTCCTTGATCATTACAGATAAAGAAAAAGAGATACTAGCAGAACAAAAGAATGAGATTTATAAAAAGTTTCTACTGAAAATGTCCCCTAAGGATATTGATGCTTGCGTATTAGAAACATTATTAAAATTAAAGGAAAGTGGATTAAAGATAGCAATCGGTAGTTCAAGTAAAAATGCCAAATTGATTTTAGAGAGAACAGGAATGCTTAATCTGTTTGATGCAATATCGGATGGTAATAATATTACTCACAGTAAGCCAAACCCAGAGGTGTTTCAAAAAGCTGCACAATACATGGATTTTGAACCACGAGATTGTATTGTAGTTGAAGATGCTGTTGCAGGTATAGATGCCGGGATAGCCGGAGGCTTTGAAACTGTAGCTATCGGTGATGCAACAAAATACGAAAAATCATCCTATAAAGTGAATCAGTTTAGTGAATTGTTAGAGGTATTATTTAATTAGTGACATGAATTCAATCCATATAAAGTGGACAGTTAGATCGATCAGAAAAAAGCATTATGAGCAATAAACAGATGCCAGAGCGTTTTCATGAATATGAAAATGAGCCATGGAAAAGTTGGGGACTTAGAATGATGTCAGTTGATAATTATTGTGTATTGTATATTAACTGATATGGAACGGGTAATCGTATCAATTGTACGAGTTATGTATGGCGGAAGAGATATTGATTCACAACTTAGAAAATACACAAAGTAATAATGAGAACTAATAGATATTAAATTAGCATTTACGTTTATCATAGATGTATCTATTGATTTAGAATAAATGAATATTATATGTTCGGATTTAAGCCGGATAGATGATATTCATTTATTTTTTTATCCGCTCATTTATCAATCCCATCAGTAAAGCAGATTGAAAGACTATGAGAGGACTGACTCGACGAAGACATCGAAAGAGAATATACTTAAGGTTTCTACACTTACCGTAACCATACATTTCACCATCAAAAGATGGGTCATCACAGTAAATATAATGTTATATCTTTACTGGAATTTTTTCTTGTGATTTAACGCAATTATGATTTATAATATCTCTAAACAAGTTTCAATATTTGGGATATCAATAAGAACCTGTGTTATAATCTAAATTTTCAGGAGGGAAGACTATGCTATCAATAGAAGATTATATAGCTTCAAGAAAAAAGAAAGATAAGCTGGATGAATTCGATTTTAAG
>NZ_FOJI01000009.1 GCF_900111235.1 [Clostridium] fimetarium | reverse complement strand
ATCAGAAATTTTTTCTACTGCCTTTTAAAAATAGATAACAAAAAATCGCTTAGCCACAACCTTGGTAGGCCATCGCGTAGCGATTTTGTTCAATTCCAATTTGAAGTGGAACCAATATAATCAAGAGGTTGTTAGATGAAAAGCGTCTAACAACCTCTTTTACAAAAATATGGGTGTATAGAATTTCTTCCATACACCCGAAAAGTCTTAAACAATTAATTTTATTGCATTTCTAATTAAGCAAAGTATCTATTTAATAATCCCTGGAAAGCTTTGCCGTGACGTGCTTCGTCTCTACCCATTTCATGAACTGTATCATGAATTGCATCAAGATTTGCTTCTTTTGCACGTTTTGCTAAATCAACTTTACCTGCACAAGCTCCATTTTCAGCAGCTACTCTTAATTCAAGATTCTTTTTGGTGCTATTTGTTAATACTTCTCCAAGTAATTCAGCAAATTTTGAAGCATGTTCTGCTTCTTCGTATGCTGCTTTCTCATAGTACATTCCGATTTCAGAATATCCTTCTCTATGAGCAACTCTAGCCATTGCTAGATACATACCAACTTCTGAACATTCTCCATTGAAGTTAGCTCTAAGATCATCAATAATATCTTGGCTTACACCCTGTGCTACGCCAACAACATGTTCAACTGCCCAAACCATTTCGCCTTCTTGCGCTTTAAATTTTGCAGCTGGTGCCTTGCAAACTGGACATTGTTCTGGTGGTTGATCTCCTTCGTGAACATAACCGCAAACTGTACATACATATTTCATATTTAATTCTCCTTTTTCTATTATATCTTTTCGTATTTATAATTAGTAATGATAACGATTACTGTTTTATAATATCATTAAGATTGGCCTTTGTCAATATTATTATAGATTATTTACCTTTTTAATTCTTTCGCACATTTGGGACACTTTCCATAAAAAAATATACTATTGCCTTCAATGTTACCACCAAAATTTACATTTGCGATTTTATTTAAATCTTGTATTGAATCCATATCAGTTATATTCAAATCCAGAACTGCACCGCATCGATTACACTGAAAATGATAATGCTTCAGTGTACAACCGTCAAAATGTTCGGCGCCGTCACTACATGGCACTTTAATTGCTTCTCCTATTTCAACCAGTAGCGATAAATTCCTGTACACTGTTCCTAAACTAATTTTAGGAAATTCTTTTCTCATATTTATATATACGATATCTGCTGTTGGATGATCTGTTCGGCTTTCCAGAAAATCTACAATTGCTTTTCTCTGTCTACTATATTTCAAATTTGACATACATTTCTCCTCTATCCTAATTGTCATTACGAATATTGTCCATGCATTATTTGGTGTTTTCTTTAATTAAATCCATAATTAGATCTATTGCATTTCCTTGTTGACTTGACTCCATTGCTTCATAGTATCTATCTTTGTTATTGTATAATTCATTTACTGCATCAAGCATTCTCTTTGGTGTAATGTCCTCTTCTGGAAGTACACTGCTAAAGCCTTGCTGTTTAAATGATATTGCATTTAGTATTTGATCGCCACGGCTTGCATTTGCAGATAACGGAATTAAAAGGTTGGGTTTCTTAAGTGCTAGCAACTCACAAATAGCATTTGCACCCGCTCTTGAAATAACAATATCACACATTGCAAATAGATCACGAAGCTCTTTGTTACTATACTCAAATTGAACATATCCTTGTACTTTGTTAAGGCTTTCATCTGTTTTTCCTTTTCCACAAATGTGTACAACTTGATATTTTTTTAATAATTCAGGTAATACATTTCTAACTGCCTCATTCACCTTTACAGCCCCTGAGCTTCCACCGATTACCAAAATGACCGGTTTGTTCGCTGTAAATCCACATAGTTCAAGTCCTTTTATTTTATTACCACACAGAAGTTCTGCTCTAATGGGCGAACCCGTCAGTTCCGCCTTATCTGCTGGTACGAAATTCAAAGTTTCAGGAAAATTACAACATATCTTCACGGCTGCATGCATGGCTATCTTATTTGCAAGCCCTGGTGTCATATCGGACTCGTGAATAATTGCGGGGATTTTATTTTTTCCGGCAGCCAACACTACTGGGACCGAAACAAACCCACCTTTTGAAAATACGATATCGGGTTTGATTTGCTTCATTAATTTTAAAGCTTGGCCAAACCCTTTCAGTACTCTAAATGGATCGCTGAAATTTTTCAAACTACTATAACGTCTTAGCTTTCCTGATGAAATTGCATAATATGGTATGTCCATTTCTTCTATTAGTTTCTTCTCGATTCCTTCATATGATCCAATGTAAAAGACTTCATATCCTGCCTCTTTCAAACTTGGAAGCAATGCAATATTGGGAGTTACATGTCCAGCAGTTCCACCACCTGTAAGTACGATTTTTTTCATTATTTTTCAGAACCTTTCTGATTTTTTTACTATATGTGTTGAAATTATTTGTAATAATTAGCAAATTTACTCTTCATTATACTACTTCGTAAATCTTTCCTTATAGCTGCAATGCACACACAATGGCTCATGCGCTTTTCTATTTCTAAAGTTATTTATGACGTCATTGCATCGCTTTTCTGCAAGAATATCACTTAAATGTGTCCAAAAAATGTTCCCAAGATTAATTATTCCATTTCCATCCAAACAACAGGGAACAACCGTTCCATCACACAGAATCGCTAAATGTGTTCTAAGCCCCTGACAAAATCCAGATTCATTTGAATACTCATTATTAATATCTGGCCATTCAAACGGACTTCTTACATTCACGTACAAATGCTGTCTTATTTTGCAGTTACTTTGTCCAAACAGATTGGGGTCACTTGGCGTATTCCATAATCTGAGGGATATTTCTGTGTTCGTTAAACGGTTGATTTCATTACAGCTATAAAACAAATCTTTCACATATTCATCTAAATCAATATTTGAGTTGTCGTCTGCACTGTGCATTGAAATATTAATCTGGTGAACCTGATGAGAGGTTAAAATGTCAAGTCGTTTTCTTACCATTGTTCCATTCGTTGTTATATTGATTCGAATATGATTGTCTTCACATATTTGAAGGATTTGTTCTAATTCTGGATGAAGCAGGGGCTCACCCTTCACATGTAAATATATATAGTCAGTATATGGTTTTATCTCTTCAATTATATGTGTAAATTCTTCAACGCTCATAAATCTTTTATCTCTTTTTGTCTCCTGACAAAAAGTACAAGACAGATTACATGCATTTGTTATTTCAACATATATTCTTTTAAATCTCCTATCATTACCCATTATTGATTTGCCTTGTACTCTTTTAAAGCATTTGCTAACTGATCTGGGCACGACGTAGTTTTAAATCCACATTTTATATTCTCCATACGTCTAATTGCTTCATCAATATTCATACCATCCACAAGGCTTGCAACCCCTTGGCTGTTTCCGGCACATCCGCCATCAAATTTTACTCTCTTAACTATGTTATCTTCCACATCAAATTGAATTGAACGTGAACAAACTCCTTTTGTCATATATTTCATGGTTTTATTCCTTTCTAGATTGCATAACATATATATGCCTATTGCATTATTGTTGGGTTCATTATTTTGCGTTTGTTATTGTGTGTTCGATATTTTACGATCGTAATATTGTGTTCATTATACCACATTCATTATATTACATTCATTATATTACATTCATTATATCGCGTTTATTATAGCACGATTGAATTTGATTTGCCATTTGTAATTTTTTTCTATATAATCTAATTAATATTAGAATTGAATAGATTGGAGAAATAATGATAGGTATAATAGGAGCAATGGATGAAGAAGTCCTTCAGATTGTAAATGAAATGGAAGTCGAAAAGGTCGAAAATAAAGCATCAATGACTTTTAATATGGGAAAATTATCTGGTAAAGATGTTGTTATCGTTAGAAGTGGTATCGGTAAGGTAAACGCTGCTGTTTGCACACAGATTCTTGTTGATGATTTTGGCGTTGATTATGTAATTAATACGGGAATTGCAGGCTCCTTAAAGTCAGAAATTGATATTGCTGATATTGTCATTTCTGATGATGTTTTGCATCATGATATGGATGCTAGTGGATTTGGTTATGCACTCGGTCAAATTCCTAGAATGGAAACACTATCCTTTAAAGCAGACGAAAAGTTAATTGCCTTGGCAAAGGACAGCTGCGCAAATGTGATTCCCCGGGTGGGCGTTCATATTGGACGAATTGTAAGTGGTGACCAATTTATTTCTAATAAAGAGGTTAAGGATAAGATTATTTCTAATTTTTCGGGTTACTGTACGGAGATGGAAGGTGCCGCAATTGCGCAGGCTGCTTATTTAAACAACGTACCTTTTCTTATATTAAGAGCAATTTCAGATAAAGCGGATGATAGTGCAACTATGGATTATCCAACATTTGAAGCCCAGGCAATTAAGAATTCAGTTCTGCTTATAAGGGAACTTGTGGCAAGAATATAGGTTGTTAGAAGTTATGTAATGACTTCTATAACCGCCAATGGTTTTAAGAATTTTTCTACAAAATTCTATAAATAATATGGATTATCATAGCATATCATGGGGTAAAATGCCGTTAAATGGCGATTTTGCCCCATTTTTGTTGAACGATTTTTGCCACCGCCATCTATCTAAATATATTTTCTTGCAATATAATATTAGGCGTACAACTTTATATAAAAGGTGAAAGGGGCATTTAGATATGAAGGTTCTATGGGTATTAATGCTTGTAGCATTTGTTTTGGGAATGCTGAGCAAAATTATTGTTGGGAGCATTTATGGAAGTATGACAAGAGAGAATTCAAATAATTCTTTGGTAAAGCAGATTCGATTAAAATATGATAATTGTCGGAAACTAGATATTCGTATTAATAATGTGAACGTATTTGTGGAAAAGGCTTTGGAAAATTATCGGTTCTGTGGATTTAGTTTAAATGGACTGAATAATATTTCTAAAGAAATGGAATACATATGTATATCACTCGGAATTATTAACGCACTCGTTTTTCAAAATAACTTCTCTGCTGTAACTTTTGGTCTTGGAATTGGTACACTTTCGGCTATAGCGATTAAACTTCTTGAACAAATAGTCGATGCGGATAATCAAAAGCGCTCTGTAATCGTTGAACTCGTTGATTATCTTGATAATACCACCGTACATCGTGAATCTATGAAGGACAACGCACTTAAGCATTTTTCAAAGGAAGCCTCGACTGAATTCAATAAATTAAATAAGAATTTTGAGAAAATCGAGTCAACTGTCACAAGATCTCCTATGGACAACCGTATTCTAGAAGAGATACTCGAAGAATATTTAACTTGAAATATATACTTAAGATGGTATAATAATCCTAACAAACGAAGAAAAAAAGGAGAATTTTATGATGCCAAAAGTTAGTTTTGATTATACAAGAACATTAGGATACATGCACCAACATGAGCTTGACTCAATGAAATCAATCACTCAGAATGCAAAGGATTTGCTACTATCTAAAAATGGAGAGGGACATGAATATCTTGGATGGCTTGATCTTCCTATTGATTATGACAAGAACGAATTCGATAGAATCAAAGCTGCCGCTTCTAAGATTCAATCAGATTCAGAAGTACTTCTAGTCATTGGAATTGGCGGCTCTTATCTTGGAGCAAGAGCAGCAATTGAATTTCTAAGACATAATTTCTACAACTCTGTTTCAAAAGAAATCAGGAAAACACCAGAGATTTATTTTGTAGGAAATAGCATAAGCTCTAATTATATTTCAAATCTAATAGATGTTATCGGAGAAAGAGATTTTTCTGTAAATATTATATCAAAATCAGGTACTACTACCGAGCCTGCAGTTGCATTCCGTGTTTTCAAAAAGCTTCTTATTAACAAATATGGCAAAGAGGCTGCTGCTAAAAGAATATATGCTACAACCGATAAATCACAAGGTGCATTGAAAAACCTTTCTACCGAAGAGGGTTACGAAACATTTGTTGTACCTGATGATATCGGCGGTCGTTTCTCAGTTCTCACTGCTGTTGGTCTTCTTCCAATCGCTACAAGTGGCGCTGATATAGACAAGCTTATGGAAGGTGCTGCATCTGGCCGAAAACGTGCTCTCGAACTTGACTTTGAAGATAATGATTCTATGAAATATGCTGCAGTTCGTAATATCCTTCTTCGAAAAGGAAAAGAAGTCGAGATTTTATGCGATTATGAGCCAAGTCTTCACTATACACTTGAATGGTGGAAACAGTTATTCGGCGAAAGCGAAGGCAAGGACAATAAGGGTATTTTACCTGCATCTGTAGATCTCACATCAGACCTTCACTCAATGGGACAATTTATCCAAGACGGTTCACGCATTATGTTTGAAACTGTTCTTAACATAGAACATGTAAAGAATACGATTATCATTGAAGAAGAAGAAAATGATCTTGATGGACTCAATTATTTAGCTGGAAAAACTGTTGATTTTATCAATAAGAGTGCAATGAACGGAACGATTCTTGCTCATACAGATGGCAATGTTCCAAATCTTTTGGTTAATATTCCAGAGCAAAACGAATTCTACCTTGGCGAATTATTCTACTTCTTTGAATTTGCTGTTGGTTTGAGCGGATACATTTTAGGCGTGAATCCATTTAATCAACCAGGCGTTGAAAGTTACAAAGCAAATATGTTTGCATTACTTGGCAAACCTGGATTTGAAAAAGAAAGAGAAGCATTGTTGAAACGCTTATAAGAGCTTGAAGGGGGGGCCACATAGTTTGTTGTGGCTTTTACCCACTATGTTGTGAGTGAATATGGATTTGTAATTATTTATTTTGCCTGCCTTTCCTTCAAGCAATATATTTTTTACAAGCCTCAGAGATGATGAAAAGGCTCACTTACGTTCGCTTTTCATCTGAGTCTTGACAAAATATGGGCATTGCTTTCAGCCGGTCGACGGCAAAATGAATAATTGCAAATTCATATTCACAATTTCATTTGATGGTGGCGGCACCGGTTTTGTAGGATCCGGCTTTATGGGCTCTCCCCTTGGGGACACTGGCTTTGTGGGTTCTCCCTTGGGGACACTGGCTTTGTGAGTTCTCCCTTTGGGGACACTGGCTTTGTGAGTTCTCCCTTTGGGGGATGGAAATTGATTAGTTATGATTCAATTAATAGCGTAGATAAGCTTTTAAACATTGATGGATTTTAGAGTATTTAAATTTTAGAGTTGAAAATATGGTATGAGTATGTTGGCAGAATTAATATCCGCAAGGGGTTAAAGTGCTCACATGCTCATATTTATTATAGTGAAGGAGATGGATGGATTATGAAGATTGTGATTACGGATTCACTTACCCTGGGAGACGATATTGCTTTAGGACAGTTTAATAAACTGGGGGATGTTGAGATCTACAAGTCGAGCACTGCAGAAGAGGTGGCTATTCGACTTGCTGATGCTGATATAGCAATTGTAAATAAGGTACCGATGAATGAGGCTTCCTTAAAAAATGCGCCAAACCTTAAAATGATTGCGCTTACTGCAACTGGCTATAACAATGTAGACTTAATTTATACGGATAAGCGAAAGATTACGGTTACGAATGTTGCCGGGTATTCAACTAATTCCGTTGTTCAGCATACCTTTGCATTACTATTCTATATATTAGAGAAATTAAGTTATTACGATAATTACGTAAAATCTGGAGATTACGCAAAGAGTTCTATATTCACTAATTTTGATAAAATATTTGTAGAACTTCATGATAAGACATGGGGAATTATTGGACTTGGCGAAATTGGAAGAAATGTTGCAAGCGTTGCTAAAGCATTTGGCTGCAGGGTCGTGTATTACTCAACTTCTGGAAAGAATAATAACAGCGAATACGAAAGAGTTTCCTTTGACGAACTGCTCGCACAATCTGATGTGATATCAATTCATGCACCACTCAATTCTGCGACTGAAAATCTAATGAACTATGAAGCATTTACAAAGATGAAAAGATCTGCAATTCTTCTTAATCTAGGACGTGGTCCAATTGTAAATGAAACTGATCTTGCAAATGCATTGAACGAAGATTTAATTGATGGAGCTGGGCTTGATGTGATTTGCAAGGAGCCTATTGAAGCAAGTAATCCACTGCTCACTATCAAAGACAGCTGCAAACTTATTATTACGCCTCACATTGCTTGGGCAACTTTCGAGGCGAGATCTCGTTTGATGGATGAAGTATATGAAAATATTGCGGCATTTATTAGAGGGGAAAAGCGGAATGTGATCGAATGAATGTAATCTCTGCTTTTCTAATCTTCCTCTATTACATGAATCTCTAAAAAATCAAAATCAATATGATCTATAAAATTATCTTGCAAAAACCTTACTTTTGAGTGGCGCTTGAAGCTTTCGATATTGGACTCTAACCAAATAGGCTTTCCCAGATCGAACTCATAACAGGCAGCTTCTATTGATGTGAATATTTTTTGCGTACGTGTCATATTTGAATTGTCATTGCATATTACTGTATCTTTCATGAGGTGATTCTCGTTGAAGATTTTGCACCATAAACGGAACATAGGGGTGTGTTTCCTTTCTTGAGGGGAGTGGGATGTTGGTGGTATTGGCTGGTATTACGAGCCATTGCGCATAAAAAAATGGCTTGAATACTGGGGTTGTAAGGATTCGGATGAAACTTTGTGTGCATTTATGTGAAGTTGTTGTTGATTATCATATCATATATTTGTTGGGGTTAGTTGTTAAATATCGTTAAATCGAGTTAAATTTTGTTAAAAAAATGGCGTAAAAATGGAGTAATTTTTGAATTGTGGCGTAGGGGAAGGTACAATTTTGGCGTAGAGTTGGGGTTTGAAAAATTTTTATTAATTGTATTTTATAATTGAATCTTAAGTTTGTCCATCTTGTTATTCTTTTTTTGTCTCATTTTTGTTAAGGATTTTATAATACAATGGTTTTATTATAAGATATATTATGTATCCAATCATAGAGCCTGATACATTAAGAATGATATCATCGACATCTACAGACCGATAATTATATTGTAATATGACACCAATGAAGAATTGTAAAAATTCAATTCCTGCTGAAACTAGCAATGCTAAAATGAAAAAGTTTTTTATCTTGTTCATTCCTTTAAAATACAATGGTGCATATATACCTAAAGGTATTAGCATACAAAAATTACCACCAACTTGACGTAAGCTTATGGACAAATCATTCCTGCTAATTATGTGATATATACTGGAAAATGGGATAAAATTATTCTTACGTCCATAACCATGCTCCCTACACATATTCAAATATCTAAGGTCAATAGGAATAGGAAATAGTGTGATTGAAATTACAAACAGTATGAAAATTACAAAAAGATTTGTACAAAATAATTCTAAAAATGTTGTTTTGTGTTTGACCGTATATATTACGCTTAGGATTAAAAAGATTGTGTATAATATTATTGCAAAGCCTATGAATTTTAACATAATTTTATGATGTCCCCTTTATTTTAAATTTATTTACTGTCCCCAATCATTTCTAACTATTAAAAAAAGTTCTAATTACTTATATTTTATTCATATCCAAATTACGTTTTATTATAGCATTGAGAGGATAGATTCTCAAACTATTTCTGAAATTGGTCTGAAATATAATAGATTCAATTATGCATTAACTATTAGTTTAGTCACTTATTGAGGATGCAAAAAACTACTAAACTAATAATGTAGTTAGTAGTTTTTCTCGACAAATTGGAAGTTATCTGTGCTTTTCCAAACGAATACATCCGTCTTCACCTGGAGTAGCTATATTGTTTTTATATGTATACCCCATTTTCTTATAAAACTCGCAAGCTGTTATTGATGCGGGTATTTCGACTCGTTTAGCTCTTAAAAAGAATTCATCGCTTTCCAGCGTTTCAATGATTTTTCGTCCTACACCTTTATTCTGATACTCAGGTAAAACAAAAATGGTCAACAAAATGCTTTCTGTTTTGCTTCCCCAATAACCTGTTATAGAACCGCAACCAACTACGTTCTCATTATCACATACTACATACATATTCGCATCTTTAGCACGTTCCTTTAACACATCTGGAGAATGAGAACTAATGTTTGCCTCAATGTTTTCAGCAGGATAGTCTGGACTATTGCTTATTCTTAAAGTTTTTGCAATTACTTGCGCTGTTTCGTCAGCATCTTCTTCTACAAATCTTCTGATTACCAATGTTATCTCTCCCTCGTAAATTCAAATTTGTAATTATTTTACCATATTTCTACTAACTTACAATATTAAGTTTTCAATGTTAACTACTGCACTAAATTTTTAAGTTAGTGACGTTTATCAACACTCTACTGGTGCAGTTATTTCAATACGATTACCTTCGCTATCTTCAAACTCAGCTACCCAGTTTTCCCCAATCTTTGATAATAGAAACACAACATTCAGCTTGCTTAATTTACTTTCTAAAATAGTTTTATTACTTATGCTAACACTTGGCAAGCAATTACTACCAAATAAATGTTTTTCATTCATTTCTAAATAAGCAAAAAGGCCAAATCTAAAACCGTCTATTTCAAATACGCTATATACCCTATCTTTTTCTCTTACTTTCCGTTCAAAAAAGTCTTCATAAAATGCAATTGCTCTGTCCATATCATTTACACAAATGTAAAGCGAATTTATTTGAAACATCTACATCACCTCTAATAATATTTTTATACACCTAGTAACTTATAGATATCCTGCCCCGTTTTCTTATCAAAATAAGTTTTTAAATCAAGATACGCTTTCCATTTTGGAATAGTCAAATCATTAAATCCCCTACGAAGAACAACATCTACTAATCTCTTTTCAACAAATGTCGCTCCAGTTGAAAAGGAAATGGCATCGCATAATTGAACTAGACGGTCATAATCATTATATTCAATGTTATTAAGGAAATCCTGTATGAATTTTGTTTCTAATTCATTACAGTCATTTTGTCCATTGTAAGCTTTTACATCTTTATAGGGAAACGAATGCGTCAAACAAATTCTGGCATTATCCTCAAAACCTTGTTCCATCATATAATTATATCCGTCAAGTATATGTTTCATATCAGTCACTCCACCCCTACGGCCTATATCATGAAGCATCCCTAATATCTGTGCCACATTTGAGTCAATATCATCACATTGTTCTGCTATTGTTTTTGCACAAATGCCTGCTACTCTATTATGCAAGACCCAGGGTCCTGGATTTAATTCTTCTGCATCTAATAAAAATTTCTCTGCCTGTTCTATTGTTGGTACTTTCATAATGACGTCTCCCTTCATTAATTTTTCTGTAAAATAATATGATGAAACATAGCTACTGATTTAAAATCATCCAATTGACTTACTTTCGTTTCGATATCAAACATTTTCTCCTGCCATTCTTTCTCCTTATGAATTTCCTGATTCTGCTGTAAATGCCAAAAAGTCCTAATACCGTAAATTCCCTTAATTTTAAATGCATTACACAATTTTGTTATATCTTCATCCTCATAGTAATTAATTGTCCCAAAATCTTTTGCATAACCATTCTTACTGTTTAACAAATCATTTGCATGTTCAAAATTGTTTAGTAAAACAACCATTTGCATAACTCGTCCATTACGATTATGTTTTACAACTGAAAGAGTTCCTCTAGCCTTTAAAATTCTTCCGAACTCATTTAGAATTTCTATCCGTTCATCTACATATTCCAACACATTGTGGCAAAGAATTATATCAAAAAAATCAGATTCTATTTCCTTTAATTTATCAATGCTTCCTTTTAATTGAACATATTGATTTTCGATTATATGCCCTGCTATCATTTCTTCATTTGGTTCAATAGCTACCACTTCATTATTGACAGCAAAATGATTGGCCGAAATCCCATATCCACTACCGAAATCCAGTACTTTTTTATTATGTATAAATGAGAGCTGATTCCATATCATTTTCTTTTGCAATAGTTCCCAAGGTTGCATTTCATAATTCATAAATTTATTCCCCTATAATATATTCCATTGGCGTATATAAAATCCCGTGGAATTCCTGTTGTTCATCTAAATCTTAATAATTGGCATTTTAAATGATTTATAGATTGAAGTGCTATTTAATTGTGGCCATACTCCTTAAATACTCTCTTGTTATATTTACTATATCATCAGATGCCTGTTCAATTTGAACTATTTTAACACATACCTCTGCAAAATGTTTATCTGCTTCAAAGTCAAACTTTCTAACTTCTCCCATACTATTCATACACAAAAAATAGAATGCTTCGTATATCTTGTATATATCCTTATCCATAAAAGATATATTTTTCAAAGTTTTCTCGCGAAGTTCATGGCATTTTTCCTTCGCTTCACTATGTTCTTCTGTAAAATCCTTGTTAGGGTTAGTACCCATTGCTCTTATTGCTGCCCATCTAACCTTCATTACCAACGGAGTAATTTCTTGATATATACTAAACTCTATATCAAATATTTTCATATTCTTATATATAATTTGTTCATTTAAAGATTTATATTTTTCGGTTTCTAATGCTAAAGAATTCTTATACAATTCTATTTGTTTATCATATTCAGCGATTTTTTTATTCATAAAAGCATCAGCCCAAAATTTTGAAAAGAAACCAGCCAAGGCGGCGATGATAACCCCAATCCCTCCGACAGTTCCTATAATATCAAATAGTATCTTCACTTATTTATCCCCCTTAAAGACAATGTATTGTTATACGTCATAGAAAACCAACTTTAGATATTCAATTTAGTCAGTTAAAGTTAATATCGCCTTATACTCGTTTTCTAAAAAATCCTCAATTAGATACAGTGATGTAATGTCTTCTATATTCCCTATATCAAGAATAAATTCTTTCTGGACTTTAATATCTGCAAGGAATCTATATTCTTGTTGTAACGAAAAATATTCTTCCCGCTTTGAAAAAGCAATATGATTAACTCCCTTAATAACATTTGTAAAATGAAACGTTGAATCTTCTTCATAATATGAAATAGGACCTCTTTCAAACAAAATATTTCTTTTTTCAAATGCAATTTTAACTCTATTAACGAATTCAACTTTGTCCTTTATAACAAGAACAGAATCTCCAAATTCTTTTAATTCTTCTTTTTGCTTTTCAGTGAAAGCCATCTTGTATTCTAATTTATCTCCATGCACTATTTCTTTACTACAATTTCTCATATCAAATGAAAACATGCAAAATACTGGTTTTTTTTCATATCCTAACGAAAGAGTGGTTTGAGCGATTGGCGATTCTAAAAATATTTCGTTACTTTCATTGTCTATGATTTTCAGATTTATAAGTACGCCCTTTGCTTTTGCCTCTAATTCATCAGCGACGAACTTTTTTAAAGACTTCTTTTCCAAATCTATGTAGTATTGTAATGGTTTCATATACATTATTCCATTTTGAAGCATTACAAGTTTATCTCTATTTTGAAATTTCATTAGTATCACAAGTGCCTCTTGTACAATCATAATATATCCTCACATTTCTATTTGATTACCCTATATATTTCAACTTCGAATATTATATATTTTTGATAGTAAAAACTCTGCATTTACATAAAATATCATAATACCGAAATATTAATAGTAGGTAACAGGACATTTAGTTCCTTTATAAATTTGATTTTTTTACTATGCTCAAAATGGGGGCTGAATCGTATCTGAAAATCATTAAATGCAGATTCATTTAGAGGGACCGCTATTTTAGGGAAATACGGCCATTTTTCTTTTGGTTCAAGAAAAGGTTGTATGCCTACTTTTAGTCGAACTTCTTTTTCCGAAATCCATTCTTTTGTATAAGGTTCATTATCATTACGAGTACAAATACCCTTGGTCTTTTTTATTATTCCTGCAACGGTTGGTGTCAAAGATTGACCATGTAGCTTCATTCCTTGATAATAAGTAAAACTTGAGCCTAAAATATCCTTCTTTAATTTATCATCATAAACGACTTGATAAAAGTCAAAATCAAATATATAGTAAGGATTAATTATTCTATGATTATTTACTTGCTCTGATATTTTTTCATTTCGTGCATCATAATTATTTTTATAAATTTCAAAAAAACTATTATCAGTTTCTTTTTTACATTCAGAGTTCATAAATATAGCAGCTTTCTGAAATCCTTCTTGTTTTACACTGAATAAAACACCATCATCCATATTGCCATACTCTTCCCAATGTTCGCTTGATATGTCACTACAATATGTGAAGCATCCTACATAATAAGAACTTTCATATTCTGGTGCATCGATTCGATTAGCTTCTTCTTTATCATTTACTAACTTTAGATTTGTAAGCCATAATTCTTTATTTTGAATAATGCTCAGTAATGCGGATGACTTAGTACATTGAAAAAGGAATTTATGATTCTTTGCTTGTTCTCTTGATGCATTAATAAATTGCATATTATCATTTATGGAAGGAATATTGATAGTAGAACCTTCCAGATTTTCAATAAATTTCAATAAATCTAAATCATTATTCAGATTTTTCACTTTTAAACCCCTGTCTATATACTTTTTTTAACTAATTCCCTTATATCAGATGACCAAAAACCATACAAATGAATATCCTTTTAGTTTATTTCCTTCTTCTTTTCTATATTTAGTTCTAATGCCTAGGGTATATAATAATAGTTATAAGTGTATAATTATTTAGCTATTAGCTTTCTTTTCACTCGTCTCTTGCCACTAATATTATATTTCAAATATAATTTATAACTATTTTTCATCTTCTTGGAAGCAATATCATCAATTTTGCATGAATTCATATGATAAATCAGCTTTTCTATAAATTTATATGGTTCAACATTAATAAGTTCATTTGTACCTTGCATTATGCAGTCCAAATCATATTTTTTATGATTTACTTTTAACTGATAGTGTATATTATTGATACCACAGGTCTTATTAGACCCATTATATAACTTAACCGTAACTGAAATTTTAATATAATCTGGTTCTTGGTCATATGCTGATGGTATGGTGGTGGATTTTTCAAAACCTTTTTTTAAAAACGATGTTTCTACATTTGTAATATTTATCTTTAATCTACCCATATTTGACAAAGAATTTAATACCCACCCCAAAACCGTTCCAGCTAACGCTCCGATTACAGCAACAATAGCATCTGGTGATATACTACTTTTATCCATGTTTATATCTCCTTTTACATTTTCAATAAAACTATACTAATCACAAAAGAGTCCAGTTAAAATTCTAATATTATTTTTTTGATTATAATAAATTTTTCGCCTCGTTTTTATATTACTTAACTTACGAAAAATTCTTAACTCACTTTCAGGCAACTTTCGTTTATTAACTTGTAATCAAATATTCTTACGCTTAATATCAATTTTCATGTTTAGTCTTCATCATCATCCTCATCAATGCCGTAAATTACTTCTTGTGAACTTACTTGCCATTCATTATGCTCAGGTTCAAAATTGAATTCTGCCGCAATTCCATATTTTACTGTAATGGCTTCAACAATTTTATCTAATGAGACCTTAAAATACTCTTTCCTGCTATTAACCTTATTTACTCTATATTCTGAAAATTCCTTATGTAAATCACTTTCTAGTTTGAAAGCATTTTCACTAAATATAATACAATTTGATTGAAACCTAAATGGAACACTTGCATTTGAAAGTTCTGAAATTCTATCAAGTGGCTCTAATCGCCTTGTTACACCAATTTTATAAATTCCTTCACCAAATGATTTATTCTCGATAATATATACATATCCCGCCAGGCTATTATTTTTTCTATAATCATTTGCCTCAATTTGCTGCTTTATTTCTTTTATTTTTTCTGCTATTCTTTCATCACCATGTTCTAATTGATTTTGATAATGATGTAATTCCTTTTCTAACTTTTCCCGTTCTTTTTCTAATTCCTTCTCTACCTTTCTTTGCTCTTTAATCATTTCCGCTTGTATTCTACGTTCTTCCTTCTCTTCTTCTTTTTTTAGTGCCAAGCTATACATTAAATCCAGTTCTTTTAATTTTAGATTTAAATAGATTTCTACAAACTCAATATTGTAATACTCTGCTTGCTTATTTATTGTTTGATACGTTTTAATTATTTTATCCTTAGTTTTTGTTATATTTGCAACTGTAACTCTGTCAATTATCGCATCACACATTAAATTAAAAGATGTAATATAATTCTTTGCCAATTTTTTAATTAATAGAGTTCCTTTTGCCATGCTTGAATTAACACTCCACGCTGTTGTACATAGATAAAATTTATCACTTCGTATATAGTTTTTCTGTACTTCTCTTACATTAGTAATTTCTTCTTTTAATTCTTCACTACATTTATCTTTAAAGATTGGTTCATAAAATCCATATGATTGAATATTATATCTATCTTCATTTTTAACAATTTTTCCTCTTATCTCTTTTAAATTAGATTTAGCTTCAGCTGCTTCCTTAGCCTGCCTACTTCTAATTTCTTCAATACATTTCTCAATTATACCTAGCTCAGCTTCTTTTTGTGCTAGGAACTTTATCGCTTTATCAGCCTTGATTTGCTCATTTGTAACTATGCTTTCAAAATATGCAATTTGGGCTTTATTATCTATAATCAATTTGTCTTTTTCTATAATTTTAGCATTTTGTTCCTCAACAAGAGCACTCTCTCCTTTAATTAAGATATTTTTAGTATTTATATTCTCATTCAATTTGCCAACTTCAATATTGAGATTTACTAATTGGAGTTTAAGCTCTTCTATCTCTTGTTTTTTTTGATTAAACATTGCGTCCCCTTTGTTTATCCAGCTTTTCATTGACAAATTGTGCTTTCTCAAAATCATCTGAAATTTTAACTTTATACCCGATATCGTTAAACATTAAATTATTGCAACCTTTTCGTATGAAATCAATAAAAGACACTATCTAATGTAATAATTCCATTTACTCCTTTTAAAATATCCATCCTATCATTTATTTCACAATATTCAATGAATCTTCTATAATAAGTTTTTGATGGAACAATGATTTCTGTATCCCCATATTCAAATGTAAGTTCATTTCTGACTCTCCATTCTCGTTCATGACTCCAATCAACATAATTATCCATATCAGAAAGTTGAAAATCTACTATTCTCCAAAATTCGCTCTGAGGCATTATATCTTTTAATTGTTTAGAATTTTCATAGATTACAGGTCGCCCACCCTTTTTATAAATATATGGTTTGGGAAATCTTAATCCAAAAGCTCTATATCTAAATTTATTAGAGTTATTATCCTTTCTTAATGCTTTTTCAAATATTAAATTTTCACCTATTGAACTTAATGGAGCTTCTTGAAGGCATACAGCAGAAGTATTTCCGCTTATATATCCACGTCCTCCTACTAACTTTTTTTCTTCTAATATTTTCATCAAAGTTTCAAAAGCATCATCTACGGTATCACCATTCGTTAAGTGTGTAATTCTTGATGATATGTCGTTTCTATGAATTATTCTATCTCTCCATTCAGCATGATTCATGGTTTTCTCCTTCGTGTAATTGTTAAGTATATCAGGTCACCAAGTTCTCTTTTTCTCTTTTTATTAATTAAGTGTTCTCTTTTTAGCATCCTCTGCTATTGTTCTGCATACAGTATCAATATTATCAGCAAACAGAGTGCTTTCAGATATTCCTAAAACTTCCAATTTATTTAAGATTTCCTTCTTAGCACCATCAGGAATTAGAATACGTTTCTTTATATACTTTTCTTCTTTAGGTATTGGATGTATTACTTTTTCAAAATAAGGTCCACCATTTCCCTCAACTATATGATTAGGGAAAAGTATATATTTTCCTTGTTGCAATTTTTGTCGTGTACTATTCTCTTGTGCATGAACAAACATTGGTTTTTCACAACATTCTTGAATCCAACGTCCTCCTTGTTTTTCGTCCCCACAAAATTCTAAAGAGTATTTTTGCTCTATAAAATATGGTTGTATCAAGATTTTACTATAAAACATTGACAAGTCCTCACTAGTTGTAAACGCAAACTTATATGAGTCAGCAATAGCATTTATTATAGGATAGTTTGCGATATCGCTCTGATTATCTACAAAGACAATAACCTCTCCATCTATCGATAAATCTTGGCATGCGAAATATAGTGCAACCAGTGGATTTGATGTAATATCTAAAAGTCTTGTAGGAATTCCATAATGTTGTAATAATGCAAGTAAGTCAATTGGATACAAATCATTATGAAATATCTTTGGCAAACGATATTTTGCCGTCTCAATTAAATTTCGTTCTTCATTTAATATTGATATATCACAAGAAAATTTTCTGTCTCTTGCTATTGATGGTATTATTTCAAAATCTTTATTAGAATTACCACGAAAAAATATGACCTCATTTTTTATTGCATTATTCTTCAGATTACTAGCTGCATTAAAAACCTCTGACAGATATTCCTCAATTGAACTTACTGTTTTTTCAAACTCCACTTTTTCTTCCATATTTCACCTATCCAAATGTTAATGACATAAAAAATCATTCATTGGTCTTCTTCCTATAGTTTTTAATAATAAAACCCGTAAAATAACTGCATAATACTTATTTGAATGTATTGTGAATATCATTTTCAATTTTAACGGAATCAATAATATTCTTTGCTTTTGAGACTTTCTTTTTAGCAGTTTTCTTCGAATTTCCTATAAGAATAAGATACTGATAAATGAAACTCAAAAATCCCTTTTCTATAATAAATCCTATTAATCCAATTAATAAAAACGCTATTATACCTGGTAACATTGGCTTCAAAATAATCATCCAATCTTTTACTAGCTGCCATAACCCAGCAATAACCATATTTTCCAACTGTTCCTGCGTAAACATCTTTCGTCCCTTCTTCGCCAAAATACATATAGTTAATAATTCCTATTCTCAAAAAAATAGCCACAGACTCGTTTGGGAATCCATAGCTAATAAAATGTCTATATTAAAATTTACTGATTTTAACAGTCCCCATCACAACATATTCCCCAACATCTTGTATGAACCTAGTTTATAACTTTTATATGGTTATTTCAAGTTAAATTAATACAAATATTGGTAATCACATATTACACGAAATTAAAAACATACCTCCTTATACACAAAAAATGAGCCACTACAAATTAAGGGGGGGAGTAGTGGCTCATGTATATCATCCTACTGGGGAGTAGAACTTGTTTATTCTATATTAATCAGAACTATAAAGCAATATTGATTCTATGACAAATCAAATAATTCCGTATAATATGACAAATTATATTATAATTTTTTCCCTTTTGCATAGAGTATATTAGCGAACGCAAATTAGCAGGAATTAGTTTGTAGAGCAAATAGCAGGATAAAACAAAAACAAAAAAACAAATAAACAGGAGCCCATGAGGCAAGGAGAGAAAATTATGACAGGTTATGTAGAATTCAAAGAAACGATTCAAAAAATGATTCAACAAAGATTTGACTGCACTTACAAAGTTAAAATTCAAGAGGTAATTAAGAATAACGGGATTGTATTATATGGTCTCAGTATTTTAAGCGATTCAGCAAAGGTCTCACCCACCATCTACCTAGAATCTCATTTTCAATCTTTTGAGGATGGACTAAAAATGAAAACCATTGTAGACAATATTTGTCAATGTTATCAAAAACACAGCACCCCAAACATTTTGGATGTTGAGCATTTTCTAGATTTTAATAAGATTAAATCAAAAGTTGTTTATAAAATTATAAACGCCGATATGAATCAGAAGCTACTGGAAGATGTTCCCCATATATTGTATTTAGATTTGGCCATTATCTTCTATTACTTATTTGAAGCTAACGAAGATGGTACTGCTTGTGTAACAATACATAACGCGCATATGAAAATGTGGGCTGTTACTACCAATGAATTATTGGAGTTAGCGAAAATTAACACGCCGAAGTTGTTGAGATTTACACTCTCATCCATGGAAGATGTATTGATGGAATTATTAGAATCGTCAGATGATAAAAATGATTTAGACGTTGAGGATATTCTTGCAACTGTTTCAGATACAAATGCAACAGGGATGTATATCTTATCTAACATTTCTAAAATTAATGGTTCATCTTCAATTTTATATCCTGAGGTATTGTCAAAATTTGCTGCCAAATTAGATTGCGATTTGTATGTTTTGCCTTCTTCATGTGATGAGGTCATCTTAGTAAAAGCTGGACCTAACATGAATAGAGAAGAACTAGACATCATGGTAAGTGAAGTGAATTTAACGGTGGAAGCTGAAAAGATTTTATCCAATCACACCTATTACTACGACAGAGCAAAAGATGAATTAAGTCTGTAATCAAAATTTGAATGGTTATATAGCGATAAACAGGGTAAGTTTCTTAATTGAACTTATTTCTGCTTTTAATTATGGAAGGAGAATATGATTTGAATAAATCAATTTTAAAGGGAAGATTCGTGAAGAATCCTGAGGTTAGTTATTCAGAAGGAATAGAGCCAGTTTGTTTTGCAAGATTTTCAATTGCGGTTGAGGATAGAGGCAGAAAAGATAATGACAAATATCATGTGGATTATGTCCCATGTATTGCAATCGGAAAAACTGCTGAGATAATCGAAGCACACTGCATAAAAGGTCAAGAGATTTTACTTTTTGGTAAAATTCAGACAGGCACTTATGAAAAGGATGGCACGAAGCACTACACTGTAGATTTTTGTGTACAGGAGCTTGAATTTTGTGGAAAGAAAGAACCATCTGACAACTAAATGTGTATAAGGCAACTAATCAAATAACTAATGGCTTAAGGAATTGGTATAGAAAATTATATTTTCTATGCTGGTTCCTTTCTAATTAAAAGGAGAAAAATTATGATAAAAACAAAATTAACATGGAATGTGAAGCAAATACAACTCATGTTCCACGAGAAATCAACTCTTGCGTTTGACCATCCAATCCAACGCCAATCAAATCAGTGGGATTTAGAACAAAAATCGTTATTAATACATAGTATTTTAGCGAGTTTTCCAATCGGGAATATCTATGTTTTGAGAGAAAATAGCGACAAAATTGATGAAAAGAATAAGCCAATCTACAATTTTTCAGTTTTGGATGGCAAGCAACGGCTCACAAATGTAATTTCATTTTTAGATGGAGAATATGCATTATCTGATAATCTTTCAGCTGTCGAAATAGATGGCGTTGAATATGAAATTGGAGGACTATGGTTCTCTGATTTGGAAGAGCCTGTAAAATATGAGCTTATGCGGTTTAAGTTTGAAATTTTCAGCTTCGAAGATACCTCAAACGATATGGTCGAACAAATTTTTTTACGATTAAACAATTCAACACCTTTAAGTAAATCTCAAATTTCAAAAGCAAAAATGGGAACTGATATGGCTGCTTTTATGAATGGGTTATTAAAAAGCAAATTTATAAATGAATCTGTAAATTTCAGTGCGTCACAACGGAAGTCCAACGACGACCAGAAAGCGATTATTCAAGCGATGATGTTACTGAGCAAAGAGTACGCAGAATTTAAGTTAGTTGATTTTTCAGAGACTTCTATTATGAATTTTTCTGAATCAGTCAAAAACAATTATAGCAATAAGCAACAAAATATTTTGCTAAGTGCGATTGAATATTTGGGTGATGCTTTCCCTGATAGGAACAAGTCCTTAAGAAAGATTTCAATACCTATTATTTTGTTTATTGCGGATTTTGCGATGGACCACGATATAAAACCAATGTATACACGCAAATGGTTTGAATTTTTTATCGATAACGATGAATTGCAAGCCGTATATAAAACTTTCTGTAGTTCTGGAAGTACCAAGCTAGAAAAAGTGAATGGCAGGCTTCGTATTATGATGCAATCATTTTGCAAGTATTTTGAGTTAGAAATTCCAGAAGAATATTGGGAAATACTGATATCAGAAGAATCTGACTCTGATGCGTTAGAAGAAATTGAATTGGAAGAAATTCCAGAGGATATTGAAGCTGCTCTTTTAGATGAAGCATCAATTGTAATAGATGAATCGGAAGATGTTGATGTTGATGAAATTGAAACAACTGGTGCAGATATTGATGAATCTGAATTACAAGACATTACACTTGATTCAGAAGATTCAGAATCTGAGCAAGACTTAATTGTACAAAAATATGCTGAGCAATTAGCTATTTAACTATATTTGTAGTTTTTGTTTTTAGGGGGTGGAGATTTATCTTTGCTCCCTTTTTAAATTTGAAAGGAGAAAATTTATATGAGAATAAATATTTTTGAAGCACGATTAAATGAATTTTCACATCCAATATTATTCAAAGAAAATTCTATGAACTATTGTGTAGATACAAGTTTTAATATGCCCACGCGAATCGTTACTGTTATGAATGAAGTTTTCCATTTAAATGAGATGGCAGAAGAATTTGTTTATATGGCTTCACTCAATACCAAATTGGTGCCAACTAGTTTTTTCTTAATCTCGAAGGGCAATGTTAATAGCAGTCTGATATCTCCAAGAGAAGTTTTAATTCGCGCACTGCTATCGGGGGCAACGCATATTATTTTAATCCACAATCATCCCTCCCGAGATACGACCCCAAGTTCTCAGGATTTGCAAGTCACTAAAAGAATAATGGATGCAAGCCAAATTGTTGGAATTATTTTAGCAGACCACATAATAATCGGCGGAGACTCATTTTTAAGTTTTAAAGAGAGAAATTTAATATAAATAATAATTTAAAGGAGTATATATTATGAAAATTTATGATACAGATACACAGGAGTTATTGAAGATTTTATTAGACTTACAAGAATCCACCGCTCCAATTAAACTTTCAATCGGTTATGTAAAAGATGGGATTGTCAATAAAGGTCTTGTTCTAATTGATGCACCACCTGTTGTTACAACTACTTTGATTGAGGCGGGCTATAGCCTGGATATTACAGAAGGTATTGGAGTACATATTAATAAATACAAATGATAAGGAGTTGAATTTATGAAATGGTTTGATAAAATAGATACAATTGATGTTTTAAGAAAAACATATAAAGACTTGGTAAGAACTCATCATCCCGACAATGGTGGCAACTTAGCTGATATTCAAGCGATTAATTCTGAATATGATACTTTGTTTAAGGACTTAAAAGAAAAACATTACGAATCAGTTAATGTTGAAAATGAAACCGATAAGCAAAAACAAGCATACAGTTGGGAAAAGGATAAAAATATCAGAGAAATGGTTTTAAAACTGTCTAAATATCCAATCACAATTGAAATTGTTGGTGTCTGGATTTGGGTATCTAATTGCTATGAATATCGCAAGGAGTTGAAAAATATTGGGTTACACTGGGCAGCAAAGAAATCTTTATGGTATTTTCATTATGATGACTACCATAAATTTAGTAAAAAATCTATGAATATGGACCATATAAGAATGAAGTATGGTTCAGAAACAGTCAATGTTAAACAGGAGAAAGCATTTATAAAAGGATAGATGTGTGATGGAGAATGGTTTTTACTTCTATATGTATAAGCATATTCTAATTTAAAAATAATCTAAAGATAATGCAAAAATGTTGAATATATTTCGAAGTAGAATCTATAATGTATTAGATAACTTAATTGTTATCATCCTGCATGATTTGTTGGATATCAGGTGGCTTTCCATTTTGGGGGGCAATGTTTCAAGGATAAAAGCTTCTTATTATTAGAGATAATGTGAGAGCTTTTTTTGTGCATAAAATAAGACTTAGATACGTTTGTTGGTATCTAAGTCTCTTATTCTTTCTCTTCTATCTCTTCATCTGGTGTAAATTCTATGACTTCTGAAACATTACATTGCAATATATTGCATAGGTCGTTTATTGTGTTTAAAGTCACGTTTTTTTGCTTCTTCATCCTACGAATTGTATTACTGCTAACCTTGTATTGATAGATTAACTTATACGATGTTACACCCTTCTTTTTCATTGTTTTCCACAATGGTTCATAAGATATCACTAATTTTTCCTCCTAAATTGATTCAATTCTATTTTAATCTAAGAGCAAAAGAATGAACATAAGTCATATATTGCTATGAGCAAAATATTGCCCATATTTTCCTTGTTTTTGGGGTGATGGTACGTTATACTTCTAGGAAGGAAAACAGCACCAAAATATACCATTTTATGAATTTCTAATATATTTAACATTTTTTTAAAATAGTGAAACCTTTTTCAAATGACAACTCTCTATTAGATATAAGTATTTGAGCCTGCGAAATAACACAAGACTAAAACCATTTAAATGTATTCAATAAAATCTCTATTTAATATAAATAAAAATAAGGTGAGGAAATTAAAATGATGGAAAAAGAACTGAATTCAAAGGAATATTTGGGGTATGCAAAGAATTTAGAGGCAACAATTTATACGAACCAAAAGATTTTATGTAGTATGGCAGATGAAACTCATAAATGTATATGGGAAGAAGAGCAAATTGATAAGCCAAAGCCACCAATTAAAGCCTCTTTAAGATATAGTTATGTTAAAGAAAAGGCTTTTACAATCTTTATAGTTTTTATAGTTTCATTCATTTCACTAAGTATAATATTTTATCCAATTAATATAGTATCAAGACTTTATTTTTCGGTATTTAAATCGGCATTTATTGTTTCAATAGTAATTACGATATTATTAATAATCTTATTAATACAACTAGAAATTTCATACATCAATATATCTTATCGCAATGACTTGAAATCTTATGAAACTGCGATTGAAAATTATGATAAATCTGTTATTGTGGAAAAAGAACGTGCTAAAGCTGACGGATTAAAATTGGATTACATAAATACTCAATATGATGAATTAATTCCTCATGCGCTAGAGGTGGAGAAAACGCTAGAAAATCTATATAGTTTAAATATTATATTTCCTAAATATAGAACCATGGCTGCTATTACACAAATTTGTGAATATTTTGAATCAGGTAGATGTACTGAATTAGCAGGTCCTAACGGTGCCTATAATCTTTATGAAAGTGAATTACGTATGAATCTTCTAATTGACAGACTAGATTTAGTTATTAGCAATTTGGAAGGTATAAGAAGAAATCAATATATGTTATATGACGAAATATGTAAAGGCAATCAGCTTGTGGAGGAGGTTTTAGATAGTGTAAACTATGCATGCAAAAAAATAGAAACTATTTCTGTCAATACATCCATATCAGCTTACAACACTAAAATCATCAGCGATAATACTCAAGCTATTAGATTTTATGAAAGTTATTAAATAAATTTGAATATGTGAAACCTTTTTTACCTTCACTCTCTCTATTAGATATATGACAAGAAAGGAAGTGAAAAATTGAAGACTACAAGAATCGAAGGAATAGTAATTGCAGAACCCATCGCATTTGATAATCAATGTACATTTGTTGTTCAAACGAAAAATAATCAATATCAAGTGATTTCAGAAAATATACAAGCCCTAAAAGATAATGTATTTATTAAAACAGGACAAACAGTAATTATTAAAGGCGTAGAAATTATAAAGAAAGATTCAAAGGTTCTTTTTTCAAAAAATTCTAAGATTATATTAAAATATAAGCACTAAAAAATAAGAAAAAGAGGTAGATAGAAATGAGAGATTTTTTAAGATATGATTATGAGGTATCAAAAAAAAGATTAATACCAGCATTTGTGATTTTTATTATCGCAGTCCTATATTCGCTCTTCACAGGAGTAGCTCAAAACATTGATTTTTTCTCAGCAACTCTAGGATTAATAGGTATCGGACTATTGGTTGGTGGTCTAATATATTCTTGGAGAGTTGCTGCTGGAATCATGAAACCAGGTGGATACAATGAATACACCAACGAAACATTCTATTATGGTGGAATTAGTGGCGCGGCACTTCAATTTGGTTTAGGTATAGTTCTTGGGTGCATGCTAGGTGGAATTTTATTTGCAATCGATATTTTAAGGACGATTATATTTATTATTTATTCTAAAAAGACTGCTAATAAAGAATATTTAAATTAGTACTGTGCTTTCAGCAAATATAAGTTATACTGTATGGAAAACATTGGGTATAAAAGAATTGAGGGGAATGAATAAATGATAACACCAGAAGAGTTACAGTCTGCCGTAGCGGAATATAAAAGTGGAAAAAAAGAGGCTTTTAACCAAATTTATAGCATATCAAACAGATTTTTATATAAGTGTATCTATAATGTAATGATTAAGCAAAACGATGTTGATGATGTGGTTTCAGATATGATGCAAGAAACATATATTGAAATAAGTAAAAGCATTCACCAGTTAATTGATAACAAGGATTTTTATTCCTGGGCTAGTACCATTGCCAATAGAAAATGTTTCGCATATCTCAAGAAGAACAAAAAAATTGTATTGCTCCATGAGGATGATACTACTTTTGATATGCTTGCAGACAGTGATGATATTATACCAGAATCAATCATGCAAGATAAAGAAAAACAAAGATTATTAAGAGATATTATAAATAATGAGCTTACAGAAATTCAGAAATTATGTGTTATCGGATATTATTATAATGAACAAAAGCAAGAAGAAATTGCTACAGCATTAGAGCTTCCACTTAATACCGTAAAGACTAATCTTTCAAGAGCAAAAGCAAAAATCAAAGAAGCCGTCCTGAAACTTGAGAAAAATAAGGGAACTAAGTTGTATTCTGTTTCTCCACTATTACTATTACTTTTCTACGAAGAAGTAAAGGCATGTGTTGTTCCAGATAGTATCAGTTCAGCTGTTAACGCAACTTCAAACACTGGAAATACAATTGCAAGTGAGACTTCTAAAAGTATCGTTAAAAAAGTATTGGGCATTTCATTAAAAGCAAAAATTGCTATTGGAATAATTGGAGTTTCTATCATATGTATCGTTGGATATGCTTTTGCAGTTAATAAACCAAATACTCAAGAAGTAGGTGTTAATAATGTTATGCAAAATCAAGCAATCACAGAAACTGCAACAACTGCTATTGTACAAAATGAAACCACTTGGAAGACTGCGTACAGAGATTTTTTATTATACAACACAGGTGGAACACCGCTAGGATTTGATATTAAAGATTTCGATGATGATTCTATTCCTGAATTATTAGTAAAAACAGCAGATAAAAATAATGTGGAACATATTAAGTTTTACAAATATGTAAATGCTACTGTCAAAAATGTGATGCAATTTGAGGATTCTTATTCAGAAACCAATTCAGATACCTCAAATAAAAAAATTTACACTAAAATCGGTTATGGAAAAGATAATAATGAATTCATAGTATTACAGGACTGGTACGTCGATTATAAAGTCACTACACTTCAAGTAACTACGGCATATAAACGTATATATGTAAATGGGGAATTAGTTTCTGAATTTGATATTAATCCTGCATTTACCTTCTATCCAAGTACATCAAAAGCAACGGCAGACCTACATTTAACGAAGTATAGTAATGGGAAATCACAGTCAGTTAATGCTTCACAAGTTGAAATTCAGAGCATGCTTAATGATTTACAAAATTCATTCACCGCAATTAATTACAGTTTAATTAACTCAAACGCAATTAATAGTAAACTTAGCACCTTTTCAAATTAAGTTATTTTTTATAAACGAGACTACAGCAAAGACAATATATGATTAATAGTATTCAAGTTATACACTGCGCAGTCCAATGGACATGTATGAATTTTACCAGGGGGTACAATATTATGAAGCAACTTGTAAGACCACAAAAGAAAATAAGTATAATTTCATGTTTATTTCTTATTTGTATACTTTTCGTAGGATGTGGAAGTAAAACCACAGAAGAAACATCAACTAGCACTCAAAAAGTTCAAGTCTCTAAGAATATAGAAAATCCAACAGTCGGAACACAGCAAATCACGGTAACAACAAGTGATGGAAAAACAGTGACTTTTGATGAAAATGAAGTAGAAACTTCTGTCGATTCTAATGGAAACACAACATATAAACTTGATGATAACACAACTGTTGTTGTTTCATCAACAGAAGGCACTGCAACTGTAACTACTAAGAATGAAGATGGCACAACCTCTTCTACAGTTTCAAATAATGTTACAGTAACTCCTGAAACTAAAGAAGTTGAAGTTGTTGTAGAACCTATTACACAAGTACCAGCGCAACCAGTAATTAATGTACCTGTTGATATTATTACAAATATTCCAGCTGAAACACAACAAGTTACACAGGCGCCAACAAATGCGCCACCAGTTGAAACACAGTCACCTACGGAAGCACCTACTAATCCACCAGAAACGGAACCATACGTAGAGCCTACCGAAGCACCTACACAACCATATATTCCACCAGCACCTTGGACACTTGATGTAGCTGATTATCAAGCAAAAATTGAAGCTAAATTGAGGGCCGCTGGAAAAGTGACAATTAAAGAATACTGTATTTCTGAATATGGAACTGATTATACTTTAACAGACGGGCCGTCAGCTGGAGCTGGATATGATGAGGCATATGTAAGTAAAAATACTTATCAATGGAACCTTGATGTTGCTGCTGTTGGAGTACAAAATGCTTATTATATTGAATATAGAGGAATTGATAATAATGGGTTCTATGTTTTTAGATTTTATAGAATATAGAGAGGCTTATTCTAGAGATTTTGAAGTAATATATGATTAATAGTTTTCCAACTATACAAAGTGCAGTCCAACGGACATGTATGAATTTTATCAGGGGGTACAATATTATGAAGCAGCTTATAAAACCACAAAAGAAAATAAGCATAATCTTATGTTTATTTCTTACCTGTATTCTTTTTGTAGGATGTGGAGGTAAAACCACAAAAGAGACTTCAACTAGCAATGAGAAAGTTCAAGTTTCTGAAAATATAGAAAATCCAACAGTCGGAACACAGCAAATCACGGTAACAACAAGTGATGGAAAAACAGTGACTTTTGATGAAAATGAAGTAGAAACTTCTGTCGATTCTAATGGAAACACAACATATAAACTTGATGATAACACAACTGTTGTTGTTTCATCAACAGAAGGCACTGCAACAGTAACTACTAAGAATGAAGATGGTACAACATCTTCTACAGTTTCAAACAATGTTACCATAACGCCTGTAATTAATACTCCTACACAATCTAATAAACCAGTGGATGTTATTATAAATACTCCAGTTGAAACACAGACCCCAACGATGGCTCCAACAAGTGCTCCTGTTCAACCACCTACTCAACCAGTTATACAACAACCATTTGAAACACAAGCACCTACTGAAGCACCTACTAATCCACCAGAAACTCAACCTTATATTCCACCAACACCAACAGAAGCACCTACTCCAGCTCCAACTCAAGCACCTTGGACATTGGATGTAGATAGCTATATGGCTCAAATGGATGCTAATTTGAGAGATGCTGGAAAAGTTACAATAAGAGAATATTACGAAAATCAATATGGAGTTGGAAGTACTGATGGATATACAAATGATTTTGGGGCTGGTTATGTAGAAATTTATACACACTCTCAATCAACCGCAAATTGGAGCCTTTCTGTTTTAAAAAATGATGTACCAAATGCATACTACCTTCAATATATGGGTAAAGATGGAAATGATTATGTATTTAGAGTTTATCGTATTTAGAGGGTTAAGCTATTTTTTTAGCAAGATTCTGAAACAAGAGCCAGGCTTTATCAAAGCCTGAAAATAGCCTTACAGAAAATTCTGTAGACTATTTTTATATAGTTCTTAATATAGTTTTTAATATACTTCTCAATATACTTCTCAACATCCTCTTCTCCTTTTTACATATCTGCTACCAATGAATCCAAACACTAATATAAGCTATATATTGACCACATTCCCCTTGCTATTACCGCTCAGCTACGTTATAATTTAACAATAATTTACCAAATATTACTACTAAATTAAAATTTCAAAAAATATGAAACCTTTTGACTAAAACTATGCTCTATTAAATATAAGGAATAAAAGCCTATTTAAAGGTTCTAATACAAGTATGCTTAACAGCTCTCAAAGAGAGCTGCACAGTCTAAAAAGACTGTGTGTCCATTAAACCGGGAGACGATATTATGAAAAAACTTATGAAACTACGCAAGACAATAAGTATGGTTTTAATCTTTATACTTGTTAACTTAACTATTGGAGGATGTTCAAACAACTCTGATTCAAAAACCACGGCAGAAGGAATAGCCCAAGAATCAAACGGGCCTGAAACTATAAAAGAAAAAGAAACTAAAGTAACAGAACAAATAACAGTTACAACAAGTACAGGTGAAACATTAACATTTGACGCTAGTGAGGTTGAAACAACCGTAGCACCAACTGGAGAAATTACCTATAAAGTAGATGGAAACACATCTGTTACAGTAGCAAAAGTTACTGATACAATAACAGGTGAAATAGTTACAAAAGCTAAAGTTATAGAAAAAGCTGAGGACGGAACTATTGCCGAAACAATTGCAGAAAAGGTTACAGTAAAACAGGTTGTAACAGAAGTTGAAACACAACCTACTACACAAGCACCTACTCAACCAGGAAATAATAAACCAGTTGATGTTGTTGTAAATACTCCAGTTGAAACAAATGCACCTACAAGCGCACCTACTCAACCAGTGACAGATGCACCAACACAACCAGTGACAAATGCACCTACAGATGCACCTACTCAACCAGTGACACAGGCACCAACAAATGCGCCACCAGTTGAAACACAAGCACCTACGGAAGCACCTACTAATCCACCAGAAACGGAACCATACGTAGAGCCTACCGAAGCACCTACACAACCATATATTCCACCAGCACCTTGGACACTTGATGTAGCCGATTATCAAGCAAAACTTGAAGCTAAATTAAGAGCTGCTGGAAAAGTGACAATTAGAGAATATTGTCTAGCACAAGGAGTACCAGCTGAAATGATGACTGATAATACAGGTGGTGCTGGGTTTGATGAAGCCTATGTAAATAAAAGCACTTATCAATGGAACCTTGATGTTGCTGCCGTTGGAGTAAATAATGCTTATTATATTGAATATAGAGGAATTGACAATAATGGATTTTATGTGTTTAGATTTTATAGAATCTAGGAAAAAGAAAAAACAGTATTTACAAAGACTAAAAACAACCTACATAATTATGTAGGTTGTTTTTAAATAGTTCAAATTTTAAATTCTATTATATTTTTCAATTCTTGTTTATATACACATTAATCTCCCACTACAATAAAATATCCCCATAGACAGAAGACTACGAGGATATTTTAAAATATTTTTTATTTTTCTTCATAAATAGGAATTAGATACTGTTGGCATAATATTTAAACCAACTTAAAGGTCTCCACTTACATTTGGTATCACTCACATAAGTTTCTACAACCATAATCAAGATTAATCCCAAAGGATATAATCTTATTAAAATATTCTATTAATAAATAATATAAGTTTTCTTTCAGTATATGCCTATACCTAAGTCAGCCTATGGTAAACTCAAAACCTTTGTAGGTCTCCTTGCAAACTGGACACTGACCCAACTTACAACTCAATAACCAAGATGTGGCAAGCTGATTTTTTAGCAAGATTCCTATACAACAACGGGCTTTTTAAAGCCCGAAATAGCTTACAGAATTTTTCTGTAGGCTATTTTTTTCTATTTTGCTTGGTATACAGGCTCACTTTTTTAGTAAGATTTTGATTGGCAAGCTACTTCATTTCACCTCACTCTTGCTTAACATCCTTCTGAAAATATAAACACATGTATGTGTGCAAAACTGCAAGAGCATCAGCGATGTGGTCATTTCCAAGAATTATGTCACTATATTGATATTCAAGCAATTTGTCAACGCATTGTTGGACTTGTTCTTTTTTTGCATCACCATTTTTTGTTACATAGTATTTTATCGTAGTGACTGGAATTGGACAGTGCTTAATATCCAAACAGGCACAAATAAGCTCTGTAATGGCTGTCATTGAGTGAGCTAGAAGTACCCCTTTTAATTTTTTAGGGCCTACCGTCGTCAAAGGTAACATCTCAAAGGTAATAGCTAAAACGTTATATTTCATGCATAAATCCCAAATCAAATTAGCCAGAAATAACAATTTTTCATCCGAAGTTAAATTTCTCATCTCCTTTTCAGGATATATAAATTCTACGATTTTATAGTAATTACGTTTGGGATGATATTCTTTTATTACCTGAGCAACAACTATAGCTGCATTCATCGTTCCCGAATCCAGGCCGATTACATAGGTATTGTTTGACATAGTTGATGGATGGGACCTATAAAATTCGATGGGAAAGTGTTCAGGTGGCTTTTCGTTTTTTCTCTCAATCATATGTAAAATCCTTTCATATTGTTTTAATTTACGTTATTTTATTTTATTTTATTTTATATTATGTTATATCGTGTTATTTTATTTTATATTATTTCATGCAAAGGTTCTGAACAGAGCCTTTGCATGTTTCTGTATTGTATATTTTATCTATATTTTGTATCTATTATCTATTTCGTATATTGGTCCAATTCGATATTTTTAATTCCAATCGAGGTATAAACATTATCATATTTAAATGATATGAATTTATTAAACAGCGTTTCATTTGCGCAAATTAATGTAATCACAAAATAATGATATTGTTCTGGGAAATACAGATAGAAAGTTTCGTGAAGAAAATCAATAGCATCCTCAAGCTCTTTAAATACTGTTTCATCGGTTATACAATAGTATGCCGCTAATTGAATATCCATGTCTCGTTGGGAATATACATCATTAACAATAATAGGATACCTATCTGCAAGTGTATAAAAATTATAAGAATCTGATTTTAACAAATCTTCTTTGTCCATATTATAATCAATATTAAATTCCTTGGAACATTGGATATTATATTCTTCATGGAAACACCAAGAATATAATTTATCCACAAGGTTATTTCCCAATACTTGAATGTAATTCCCCAAATTAATGCCTTCCAGGTCCTCGATTCTTAAAACCTGATTAGGATAATGAGGCTCTGCATGATAGAACGATTCAGCTGTTTGCGGAATAATGGTTGTAATTAAAAGTTCTGCATTGTATAGACACCTTATAGCATCCTTGGTTTTTGGATTATATGTAGCAGTTGTTATTGCTTGAATATCATATTTTGAATGAAAATAATCGGCTAAAACAACGACCTTCTCCACCTCAACAAACAGACCTACTTTTATTAATTCATTAATCTGACATTTCGCATACTCCCTATCACAGCACATCATCATCATGGAAATCTTTATAATTTGCTCTTTGTAGGCTGTCCCATTTAGCATAATTATTATTTTAATATAAAAGCCATGGGTTCCCTGAAGTTCTTGTAATTCATCTTTCATTTTTTCTCCTAATTTCTTTTTGTGATTTATGTTACCGAAACAAAAAATTGTTTCGAAGTTGCTATTTTTAGATATGAATATTGTATTTTGCAATGTCCATAACCTGATACTGTACAGTTATATCATCCCAATATTCCCTCTTAATCCCCAGGTTTGCGAAATAAGTGTCTCTTCTATTTGTATCTCTGTTTTCCTGTGTATTTACATCAAAAACACTTCTCTTTTCAGCTTTTAGGAGCTCTGAACATCTTGATTCATCCCACATATAAACTGTGATATCTAGGTTTATGTTGTTGTTTAAGTATTTTTTAAACATAAGCATAATATATATCAAATTTTTATATAGCTTCTCTAACTTAAGATTATTTAAAGTATCAAAATACACAATTTTAATACAATCATTTTCGATTTCTTCTATATAGAACCTTTGAGCCATTAAATTATTAAAATTATAAAATTGCTTGTTACTTTCAATATCTGATGAATAACTAGCTTTAATGCTGTCTCTCATACTCTTCTCATTTAGATATGGAATTTCTGATATTTCCATTTTAAGTATATTTTTCTTGAACAATTCTGCTTCGCACAGAGATATCTTTTTATCATCATAGAATTCTTCTGTTAATGCATATTTTTGTCCAGCAATGAACTCGAAATCCTGATAATAATTAAAAGTATATAATTGGTTAGGTTTTTTAAAAAAATTTCCCCCGATTGCTCGAATGTAAGTAGCTATATTATCAGTATCAATTTTGAGGTTCTGTTCCATCATATTTGGGATTATTACTTTTATTATGTATTCTGTTTTGAATATATTTTCAAATATTTTAAGGTTCGTAAACGACATCGCAGCTACATTCTGGGACGGTTTATTTAATAGCCTTCCTAAAATGTACTTATTCAAATAAAGTAGTTGTGTCTTGGTTCCAAATATTTGCTTCTGTAGAAGGAATTTACTGTTTATCAAATCTGCAATTTCGAATTCTATATTTATTTGCTTCTCATTTGTTATAAGCGAAAATAATTGTTTTATTTGAGACCTTGTCATCATGCTATTTCCTAGCTTGAAAATCATATTTATGATAGTGATATGGTCCATGTATACGGATTCTTTTCTTTGTTTTGTTATCATATTTTTTCCCTTTCTTTTTATGTAGCTTTTACAAATGTGATTTCAATATTTAGAAGTTCACATGTCATTATTTTATTGTCTATTTGAGTCTGAGTGTAGGTTTCTGTGATACATTCTATAGCAAATGTCTGACCCGCTGACACATACAATATATCAGGCATACTTAATTCATTATTGGACATTGCATCAAATAGCTTTTCATATCTTTCATACTCGCCTTGGGCGTAGTATTCATTTAATTTATCTTCTATGAAACCTTTTAATTCTCGTTCAGACAAACAAGTCTGTAATTCTGCTTTAGTTAGACTTTCTACAAGATAAGACGAAAGACTTTCGTTATGTCTCGTAGATTGCCCATTTGAAATAAATTTATGAATGCCGTTATCTTTACATAATGACTTTCCTGTATTTGTAAGTTCATATGCAGATTTTAAACCTGTACCGTGCTTAACTGGATATGAAACCTCTTTGATAATATTTGCCTTTACCATGTTATGAATTCTAGTATTTGAGATATTTAGGTTGTTAAGTGTTTCTTTATTCATAGCACCTGTTTTCGCTAAAACCAAAAAAACTCTAATATCCTTAGGATATATGTGACTTAATGTTTTTTTTGCCAAATTAATCAACTCCTTTTTGTATTGGCACTTATCTTTTTGTATTGGCTCTTATCTTTTTGTATTGGCACTTATGCTTTATGTTGCTCGAAGAGAGCAACCACATAAAATATATAGATAAATTATCGGGTAAGTAGAAGAGACCGGAGTGAACTTCGGAAATATAGATAGGCTGCCGAAGGTAAATTGCGTAGCAATTTCCTATCTGGTTATATTTCCGAAGCACACTCATTACACTCTTTTTGAGCGAAAGCGAGAAATGAGGTGTAATGGTGTGACGGAGGTCTCTTCATTTTTCAACATATGCGATTAAGCATAATGCTTTATAAGTAGGAGACGTGTTTAGTTGTGTGACTAAATTTTTCTAACCTCATCAATCTCTACCTTATATTGTAGATAACTATTCAATTTTTATAACTTTATTTACGCATTATATGCAACTTCTTATGTAGGGTGTTTATTAGCCGAATGGCTGGATAGATTAATGATTGTTGTTATTAATTGTTTAGCAGGTCATTAGAAATTAGAAACATCGTTTCCATGTCTAAAGGACCGCTTTCTTTGAAATATTCAAAAATCTCTGTTCCGCCGAATATGATATTCAATTCATGGCGGTCTAGATAAAAGACTTCGGTATTATCTTTTAGACCAAAATAATATATTAGCTTATAATCAATCGAAGTTAACTTCGTGATAATGATAATATATGCTTTGTTCTTTAGAAATAAGGTTTCATTAATTTGAAGATTTTGCATTATATTAGAAAATTTAGATTTCATAAAAATATTTTTCCTTTCTTTCATATTTTTGGAATAATTATTGGACTACTTGTCTATAATATAAAATACAGGGTGCTACAATGTTGTAGCAATTTTAAAAGTAAGGTTTTAATAGACCTAGCATTTATAAAACTGATACATATATATATGGAATCGAACAATGATTAATCAAACTAAGAAGAGCCTTCATCCCCCTGGGATGTGGGTTTCTTTTTGCGATTTTTTATGTACTTGTTTATTTGTCAAAAAGAACAGCTAACAATTGGAGCAATTTCATCATTATAATTTAATATGCAATATTTATTAGTTTCTCGATATCCATTTTTACTAATTGTAATTAGTTTTTTTGCTTCTAATTCTACAAGCAAACGTTGAATCTGTGATTGCGATATGCCAGTTGCAAGTGCCATTGTGAATTGAGCAATTGTCTCTGTATCATTTTCTCCCATTCTAAAAATCATATAGAAGTAAAGCATAAGTGCACTGTTTGATAATTGATTCGATTTACATTGGTCTAACAAATATTTCAAATTCTCAAAATTCATTTCAATATATCCATTATATTTATTAATCGGATTAACAAAGTAGCGATAAGCTGCACCATCCCTTTTAGAAACTGCTTTTTTCTTGCTTACTAATTTAATTTGTACCTTATCTATCGCTTTAGGCGTTAGATTTTCGAGTGCGTCTCTGGTTGCACTCCGCTTTCTGCCTGATAATTCAATAATATCTTGTTCTAAATACATTTTGCACTGGTCTGGATTTTCAATTGAATATTGGTACGTATCTAATAAAAAGTTGAGATATAATACGAATGCCGCTGATTTTATCTTTGCAATCTGATTTCCATTTGCATTCGGCTGATACGTAAACAGCGTTCTTGGAATATGTATATTAACAGACTTCATATCCTTTGTTTTCTTAATAAATTGACTTTTTAATGGTCCAAATTCTTCCTCTAAATCTTTAAATGTATTTGTTGGCACATTATGAATACCTAGATTAAAGAAATATTCTGTCTTGTGAGCAACCATATCTTCATCCCAACTCCAATTAAAAGTATCAAGTATCGCTAGTTTAGAAGTTACTTTTTGTATTTGAACTAACGAAAATCCGTAATGATGCAGTCTAGCCACTATAAACATAAGTGTATTATCCGCATATCCTTCTCTAAACCCATATAACATATTTCTAAATCCAACTGATAGCTGCGAAATGTGAAGCATTGGATATAATTCTTGCAGGTTAATCGTCTCAATCTGAGATATTATTAGCTTTTTATCTGATGCAATTACTTCAGGCTCAACTGTCTTTACTTGCACAACTTTTTTAATTTTGGGTTTTGATGGTGAATATCCTTCATGTTCACATGCAAATTTATAGGTCTCCAGTGCATTTGGATTTTTTAACAAATCAACCCTCTTAGTTCCAAATGGTCGTTTAGCAGGAATATAATCTACTCCCAGTTTTTTAAAGATATCAGAAATTTCATATCTCCTATTTGTATTTGCAATCTGTTCTACTTTGATAATATCTTGGTATTTATTATTATCAGGTATTTTTGCTTTCATATTGAAGAAACCCAGCCTCAGTATACGCGAACAGTCACGCACCTGCTTATCAACATCGAATCCATTTTGTTGTAAGGCATCATTGAATTTTGATAATGCCAGCAGGTCCATACAAGGTTTGTTTAACAAAATGTGAAATTGTATTCCATGTCCAGACCAAATACATATTGTTTCTAAATCCAAATCAAGCAATTTTTGATAGATAGCATTTATGCTTTCAGGTTCAAGTCCATCAATATCAGCACTCAACGTTTGGACACAATCTGTATTACTTTTACTTAAAGATGAACCTTTGCTAATCTCTCCATTCGAAGACTTGATTGCTGATATGGATATATCAACACCATAAATTGAAAAATATAAACTAAATGCAATTTTCTGTTTGAATATATTTATAATGAATTGTACATATAATTCATATTCTTCATCTGAAAAGCTTTTTATGATATACTCTTTCATCCATGATTTAGTACTATCATTTCTTAATGGTCTAATTATTATCACTAAATCATTATCTTCTTTTATATATGGATGTGTTTTTCTCAAAAATATCCAACACCTAAAAGATTCACTATATATATTCTCTTTAGTGATGTTATTAAGACAGTCATTTCTTATCTTAATATTATATTTATAGCTACTATCTTTATTATAGTTAATTTTTTCTAAATTTAATTGTGTGATAATTGTTTTATTCTCCTTTGTATTTTATTAAATTGTTAAACAATTCATATTTCTTTTTTATATTATTACAATATTTAATAATTGTCAAGTATATTTATAATAATTATCCAAATAATCTGTTAATTAATTAAATAGTGTTTAAATTTGATATATAATTTAAGGTTTTAAGTCTTTGATTTAGTTTTAATTCTAGTTTTTAAAATTTTTCGAAAAAATAAAATATTATTATGTATATTAATATAGAGTACCCGTATACAATATTTTTAAATTTCAACAAAGCTGACAAGCTAGATGTTTAGGGAGTTTTCACAACTATTTTAGAAATATTTAGGTATGCATTTACCATACAAACAAAAAAAGATGCTAGCCCTGAAGACTAACACCTCTATATATTAAACGATATTATTTAATTTCTCTAACATTTCATTTATCAAATTTTCAGAAGGATTTTGTTCATATTTACTTAAATATTCATCATAAATCCTTGTTGCTTCCTTAATCCACACATTTGTATAGAAATCTGGAGTTAATTTCGTAGCAGCATCTTCCTTGTGTTGGGAACAGGCAAAATAGATGCTTTTTCTCTTTTTCTGATATATTTTCTTAATGGGATGTTCTTTTATGCTAGTTAAATTCTTCTTTTGGGACATAAAGGATTGGCATGTTTGGTTGGGATTCTCTTCCAGTGGCCTTGTACAGTATTGCACTCTATTATGGACCCTATCCATTACGGTCAACTTTTCGCACAAACCACATTTCTTTAATTTTATATTTGCTTCCATCATTTGTTGAAATTCGAGCGCCAATAATTGTTCTAAACTTGAAATCTCATACCAATATTCCTGTCTATACTCACTATCTTTAAGCTCGTTTAAGATTTTTATATTTAATAAAGACATTGGGGGGATATTGTTATAAATAGATATTATACCCTCATTATGTGCATTGCTCTTTTTAAAAATATTATATCTTTGGGACGGAGTTAAATCTTTTAACTGTTCATATTCCATATTAAATGTCAAATCAACCGCAGTTTTATAAGTCTCTTGATAAAACTTTATTATTGAATGGGTATATTTATCAACGTCCAAATCACTTTTATAATCCAGAGACTCATATCCTGTCTTCGATTGCTCTTCTATTTCAAAAAAATAATCTGGAAACATTAAGATATATGGATGGATTATATCAGCCATCTTAAAAAGTACAAAATTAAATAAATTGATTTTACGATTTATTATTTTATTAAGTTCTTTTTCTAAGTCTAAATATAAGAAGTTTAATAAATTTTCTCCTACTTTATATTCTAAGAATTCATTTGAATCTTCATAATAATCTCTGTCATTTTTTAATTCTCCAGACCTAAAATACATATTCTTATTCTCATATTTCGCAAAATATTTCAAACCATTCCCCTCCTCTAGCTACATGTTAAATTCAGCATAAAGTAATGCCGTCTAAATGTCAAGAAATAAAATATTTTAAATTTATTTGTATTTACTGTTTACAAAATTACAAAGCTGTGATATTATTTAGCTACACCTTAACATTAAGTTAACTTATAGCTACTCAATTTACCATTAACCGTTGCATTTGCAATCACATAAAGGAGAAAAATTATGACAGAAGAAAAAACATTGGAACTCTTAAACAATCAACTAGAAGAAACAATATCAACTTTTTGGGAAAGAGATATTAATAACAAAAGAACATTTGAAGATGATTTAAATGATATTAATATATGTGAGTTAGCTCAATGTCTCAGCAAACTAGGTTTCACTTTTAAAATCAATTCATTTATTCCAGAAAACAGATTATATTACTTTCAAAACGAAGTATTCCTTGAAGTGGGCACTCAGAAAGTATATTTAACGAAAGTAAAAACTTACAGATTTTTGATTGACGAAATTATATTAAAAGTAAAAGAAGAAACAGTGAAAGCTGATTGTGAAACCAAATATATTTATGACCTTGCTTCATTTCGCAATAAGCCTATTACTCAAATTTATATTAATTCATATGAAGAAGGTCAGGATATACAAAATATCATTCGTTACATCTCTATGTACCGAAAAGCTGATGAAGATTTCATAAAATTATTAGGTCAGTTGGGGTACACGGTTAAATACAAAGAGTATTATGATGCAGGCAGCCATCCATATATATCTTTAACTAATTGCCCAAACACAGACACAATATGGTTGGTAGAATGTAACAAGCAGCACACTCTATATAGAAGCTTTGATAGAAGAAACAAGTTAGAGATATTATATTTGCTTATTAGTCTACAATATCAAGAAAACATTTTTGCAGATGAGTTGTAAGAACCCAACCATTAAAAACTTATAATATTCTTAACACAAAATTGCAACATTTTTCATTATTAGACTGTCGGCAAAGCCTTATGTTTACTGAATAAAATAAGGTTTTGCTGATGAATTAAAATTTCACAAGAAGAACGATGCTGTCCTAACAGCTACACAATCAAAAACAAAATATAATTTGGAGGATACAAAATGGAAAACTTAATAGAAACACCTAAAAAGCAAACAAAGAAAATATTTGTCTATGACGAGCTTGATAACCCACCAATTGGAGTTGTGGATGTGAATCTAGATTTGGTCGATGATATGGATAAAAACTGGGATAAAGATGAGTATTATATGATAATGGATATCACGCGCCTGGAAGATGGCAGATACGTTGAAATCACGTATTATCAAGCAAACGGGAGTTTTGAGGCTACGGTTATCTCTGAAAAGGATGCACTACTAACAATCTTAGACTGCAAAAAGGAATACTTATTTCAACTTGAAAAATTTCAGGATTTGAAAAAGATATACGATAAATTAGTATTTGAAATGAAAGAATAATATTTATATCAAACCAAAAATAAAAAACATAATATTCTTAACACAAAATAGCAATATTTTTTATTACAAAATTGTCGGAAAATCCTTATGTTTACTGAGTTAAATAAGGTTTTGCTGATGTAAGACAATGATTCATACACAACAAGAAAAGGAGAAATAAAATATGGGATATCCTATTGAAATGACAGGTTGTAAATTTATAATCAAAAAAGAAGATTTTAAAAACGCGTTAGAGGGCTTAAAGAGTGTATTTACTCCTGAAATTATGCCTTATAAAACTTATGATAATGATGGAAAGGAATGTTATTATTTTAGTTGGGTTAATACAAAAACAGTTCTCGAAAGCACAACGCTCGAAGAAGCAATGAAAAAAATCAGATATACTCCTATATTTAATTTAAATGGAGATATATGTAAAGTAGAGTTTACAGGAGAAAGCAACGGGGATGACGCAGTGTTTTTTGATGCTTTAGCTCCATATGTGCAGGCAGGGTCCTATCTTCGCTTCAAAGGTGGATATGGGGAGAAATGGAAATGGATTTTTGAAGACGGAGAAGTTGAATATACACACTAAATTAATACTTAAAAATTTAATTTAGAATCATAATTACCAACTGCAAGGCCCTATTGTTTTAATAAAAAGGGCTTTGTAAATGGTAATACACCAGGAGAACGGTGTTGGTCTTTTTAAAGACACACCAATAAAAAGGAGAAAATTATGATAGATACAGGAGATTAGAAAATTATGAATAAAGACAAAAAATTATTAAACACCAAAGATTTATGTGAATATTTGGGAGTCGGTACCTCCACTGCAATTAAATTAATCAAGAATCCTTCTGCTACATACGTTATTCGTATTGGTAGTAGATATTTTGTAAATAAGACACTATTAGATACTTTTCTAGACCAACATACAGGTCTTGGAAAGGGGGCATTCTAATGGGAAAATCATTATTGGGGAAACAACTTGGTACAGGAATATACCAACACAAAAATACCTACTATTATGGAAGATTTTTAAACAGATACGGAAGACGTATCTCGACCTGCAATAGCGACTTAAAAGCCTTAAAACAAGAATTCAACAAATTAAAATATGAAGATAGCTGCAGCTTATCCTCTAATGGAAAGTCAGGATATACTGTGGATGAATGGTTTGATGAATGTATGAATAATATATTTGAAATCAAAGATAACACCCTTCAAAATTACGAAAATGCTTATGAACATATTAGACCAGAGATATCAACATTAGATGTGAATATGGTAACACCTTTCCACATTTTGAGCATTATAAATAGAATGAAAACAACACCAAAAAAAAATGGGGAACGTTATTCTATCGGCTCTATAAGAAATGTAAAAGTATTAGCCTCAAATATTTTTCAACAAGCTGTTATTTTTCAGCATATAAAAAATAACCCTTGTTCTGGAATACGTGTTAAGGACTATAAGGATTCAATCATTGTAGATAATGATGGAAATATAATCATCCCACAAAAAGCATTGTCCGCCGAAGAACAAAAACAGTTCTTAGAGGCCTCAAAGACATCCTATTATTATGAGATGTTTGAGCTTTTATTTGATACAGGACTTAGGATTAGTGAAATGCTAGCGCTTCGGTGGTCGGATATTGATTTTGAAAATAGAAAAATAAAAGTACAGCGAACATTTATTGAAGTTAAAGATAAAGATAGTAATAAATATGTTACCAAATTGAATTCACCAAAAACAAAATCAAGTATTCGTAATATATCAATAAGTAGTGAAATGTTAATTCACTTAAATAATCAAAAAGCCAAAACTGCAAAATATAGAAATAAAGCTAATCCTTTTGGCAACCTTGTCTTTATAACAAAAATGGGAAAACATGTATCCGCCAAAAGTGTTAGAAACACCATTAATTATATTGTAGCAAAAATGAATAAGGCAGGAATACCATTTAGGCATATCAGTCCACACACCATGAGACACTCTATGACCTGTCGTCTGTATGAAGCAAAATATGACATAAAAGTAATCAGTACCAAGTTAGGACATGCAAATGTTGCAACAACCTACGATATATATTTACATCTGTTCGATGAATAAGGGCAGCACCATATGCATCAACCAAACTACAGTTAAACAATATGCAATAAACATAAAAAAGGAGAAAAATTATGAGTAAACATAAATTAATCAAAAACAAAGGCATAGGTTCCGCAGAAATAGCATTAGAAATTCAAGCAGAACTAGCAGCTATTTTTCGCAGTGAAATTTTGTTATTACATGAAAATGATTGTTGGAAGACAGGTTTATCACTTAAACATGAATCTTCAGGAATTACTTTAGATATCAGTTGTTTAGCATGTGACCATTGTGGAAATGTATATATAGAGTTGGTTGTCCCCAATATAAAAGGCCTTTCACAAGAGCAAACCGAATCATTAATATATACTGACCCCGAATATAATGTGGAATTAGAAACAGATGAAATAAAGGATTTTATAATTTTCAAATCAATATATGATAATTCCACTGCTAGTTTTTTTGATGTTAATGAAGTTGCAACAAGAATTCTAGCACTGATGGAAGAGATTCATAAAAAGATAGTACATCCAATATCCTCATAAAAATTAAACTTTAAAAGTTGTCCCACTCTCCCACTCAGACGGTTGTTTGGTAACTATTTGCTCCGTTTAACGAAGCCAAAGATAATTGCACTTAGTGGGACTAAAATATCAACAAATATTTAATGACATAACCAGAAGTTTTGGTATAATAGAGTTTATACAATGGAATTTGATATTTCATTTGCAGATATTTAACAAGAAATATTCAATACAAACACCAATAATTAATAGCCTTATCTTTATTATAACATTAACTACTAACCCAACACACAAAGGAGAATTATTATGAGTAAGAAAATAAAATTAAAAAAATTAGCATCTATGAATTTTACTGAAGGAATGGAATATATAAATAAATGCTACGATTTGGAATTAGACCAGGAAGATTTCCATTTTAATATTGATGCATCCGACGCGATTGGGGCCGCTGTAATTGAGGCAATGGCACATACATCTAGTGCAAGGGATGAAATTGAAGCAGATGGAATTAGCTATTTTTATTACAATATTAGATATATTGAAGAAGAACAAGATATCAAAAAATTAGAGGATTTATATGGGTTTGAAATAGAGGATTCCGATGAGGATGAAGATGAGAATGGGCATTCCGATGAGGATGTTGATTATGATTATTTTAATCAATGTATAGAAAAGATATGCAATAATAATAATGATATTAAGGATTTATTAAAAGACCTCGAGGATGCTTTGGGAGTTTGGGGTGCCGTAAAAATAAACAATAAGGATTCTGGGGATGATATGATTAAAAAATGGCAAGAAAGTAAAAAGAAGAAAGAAAATTAAATAAAAATTAAATAATCACTAGGCTTACCAATTTGGTAAGCCTATTTTATGCTTTGTCTTTCTCTCTTTGTCATCTTTTCTTTTTCTTTCTCTCTTTTTATGCTTCTTTCACACCTCAAATGGCGTATGAAATGGCGTTTTATATTGGCCAGCTTATAAATCATCGTACAATACGCACAAAGATTCTATTAGCATACTCCCACTTCTCGTTACATACCGCCGAAGTTTAACCAATTGCTTCCCAGGGTACGGACAGGTTGTTTTTTATACGTTATATTGTACATATATTAACTAACTACAGTAAAGGAGACGGAAAAATATGGGATTAGACCTTAATGGAAAAGAATTAGGACCAGGAATCGTTCAGCGAAAAGATGGCAAATATCAAGCTCGTTATACGGATAAACAAAGCAAACGGAAAAGTATTTATAGTAAATCCTTGAAAGAGATAAAGAAGTCATTAGGCGATGCAATTTATGAAGAAGAACACGGAATTAATGGAGACCGTTCTAGTTTGACAGTGGATAAATGGTATGCAATATGGCTAGAAAAATATAAACGTCCCCATGTCCGTAGTACCACAATAAGCTCATATGTCAGTGGCTATAAAATAATATCTTCTCAAATAGGGACCATGAATATTTCGACTGTTAAACCGATTCATATATTAGAAATAATCGATTTTATGCACTCGAAGAGCTATAAAACGGGAACAATCAAAGGATTGAAAGCCATTTTATTTAACATATTTCAAAAGGCATATGAAAATGATTTAATTAGAAAGAACCCTGTTGTTGGTATCACCATCAATGGTGAAGATGATAAGAAAATAAGAGTTCTTACTATTGACGAACAAGAAATATTCTTAAATGAAATCACAGATAGTTGGTATTGTGAATTTTTTAATATACTACTTCTTAGTGGTTTACGATGTGGTGAGATTATGGCTTTAACTTGGGATTGTGTGGACTTAGAAAAACGAGAATTATATATCCGTAAAACCAGAGTCGAAGTTCAAGATGGCAACGGAAAGTACATCTATGAACTTCACCCACCGAAGACACGAAATTCTGCACGGATGGTGCCCCTCTCAAAAGAAGCCCTCTACTTTTTTGACAACCAAAGAAAGAAAACTCTAAAATTCAAGAAAATAAATCATGGTGAATTTGGAAATTTAATTTTTGTCGGAAGAAATGGCTCTATGGTTTCATCTACAAATATAAGAAAAATATTAAGAACCAAGGTTAATACTATCAATAAAAAATACAATATGACTATGGAATTTTTTTCGCCCCATGTGCTCAGGCATACATTTGCGACTCGTTGTTTTGAAAGTGGAATTGATATCAAGACTGTTTCAGTTGTGCTTGGACATAGTAAGACAAATATCACTATGGATTTATATACCCATGTAACCGAGGAGAACTTGGTCAAGGAAATGGCGAAACTAAAGGTGATTGGCCCAGCAAGAGAGGTGATTTAATATGGGAACTGATTTAAAGGGCCGAGAGCTCGGAAAATTTCTTAGTGAAAGAGCAAATGGAACTTATATGGCAAAATACCATAATAGTAATGGCCAATTGAAATATATTTTAGATAAAAACTTAGATAACTTAAGAACAAAATTAGAGACTGCTCTTACAAATGATATTCACGGGATTGGTGGTGACGGTCTTGATGTTACGGTTAATGAATTTTTCTCAATTTGGATTAATAAATATAAGTCGAATTTAGCTGGAACAACAAAAGCAGGCTATCGAAATGCCTATAATCACATTGCAAATGCAATAGGTGAAATGAATTTAACTGATGTTCGAGCAATCGATTTTATAAATTTATTTGATGATATGCAGGAAATGGGTCATAAACCATCTTCCATTCAACAGGTCAAGATGATATCTCAACAAATCTTTCAGGCAGCACTTTCAAATGACTTTATTAGTAAAAATCCACTTTTAGGAGTTATACTCTATTCAAAAAAAGAGATTAAGAAAATGGTATTGTCAGATATTGAAATCGAACGATTTTTCACCTATATTCATAAAGCGAAATATGACTGGGAAAATTTATATCAGTTACTTTATTTAACTGGTATGAGAAGCGGAGAAATCAGGTCCTTAATATGGGATAACATAAATTTTAAAAAGATGCAGATTACAATTGATAGAACAGTCAGGGAAATCAACAAAAATGGCGAACGCAAATTTGAAATAAATAACCCCAAGACCAAAAGTTCATCTCGAATCATTCCAATCACGCCTGCAATTGAAAAAGTGTTGATAACTCATAAAGGAAATAATGAGACTGTGGATATTGATACTTATTCAGAATTTGGAGATTTAGTCTTTACTAAAAATGGTAAAATGATTTCTCAATCTTCTCTCTGTTCATCACTTAGAAGCATTGAAAAGTATATGAATGATGAAAGACTTGTTATACAACACTTACATCCACATATGTTTCGGCATATGTTCACAAGCCAGGCCATTGCATCTGGTATGAATATCAAAAATGTCTCAGCTATTTTGGGTCATAAATCAATTCGGACAACTTTAGATATATATGACCATCCCACTCAGGATAATCTAAAAGATTCTATGAGCAAATTTAAGGCGATTGGTGTGAAAATGGTGTAGAAGAAATGGCAAGCATAGCAAAACTCCCTGGAAAGCAGGGAGTTTTTGTGTATAGATATTCTATTTTACTAATACTATTTGTCTATAAATCTCTCCAAGTACCATTTTGTCATTATTATTATTACAATACACTACCTTAATATTATTTTCTCTTGCTACCGCTATATATTTATAGAACAATTTATGATTCATATATTTAGGAAACATTACAATGGCTTTAACATCTGAATTTACTTTTATACCCTCATCACTTACAAATATTGAATTGGGGAATATCGGTTTTATTCTATCTACCATTTCATTCATACCGCCAATAAATAATAACTTTTTAGAACTAATATCTTCTATCCTATAGATTATCTCTTCTTCTATAACGTCTTTACTTTCGAGCAATTCTATATATTTTTCTTGGTCGCTTACTTTTTGCTTTAATGATTGATTTTCCAAATTTGCTTGAGCCCGTTGTCTTTCGAATAATGTGATTTGCTCAATAAACGGCCTATCTTCTACTTTCATTTGACTATTTACTTTCTGTTTTAAGCTGAAATTTTCTTCGTTCAATTTATTTGTATATTCTGATTTTTCTGAAATCACTTCTTTTAGTTTCTTTATATCTTCTTGCATATTATAAATAGCATTCATACCTGTAATTTTATCAAATGAAAAATTCTTATAATATAATTCTATGCTATCATAGTACAGTTTACTTAGTAATTCAAAGTATATTGAACTTGCTAATTTATTCAAGAATGCCTCTGGATTTTCCATTGTAACATGACGATTTATCATATTCAATGTCAATTTTTCCTTAGAATATTGTTTCATAGAGCTTAATTCCCATATAAGCATTCCATTACATAACATCTCAAAATTATCTTGAATTATTTTCTTTAGATTTTTCTTAGTGCAATAAAGATGAAGTGGAGACACTGTAATTTTATATTTATCTAAAATTTTAAAACTACCTTCCTCACATTCTATAAACTTATAAAACTTATCGTTTGAAACACCCGTTTGTTTATTAATCCACATCATATCTATTAATACATCTTCTATTTCGTGCACTTGCACATTAAGATATTCTGCTAATTCAATTTTTCTTTTTCCTAAGAATCGTTGATGTATCTTATTATCTCTTAAATTTTGAATTCCCCATTCGTTTTCAAGCTGTTCTATGTATGTAACATTACCTGTGTAACCTGAATAAACTGTATTATATATTAATTTCAATTCTGCGATATCGCTAATTGTGGGGTCTCCATTTGTAGTGTAATAATAAAATAAGTAAAGATTATAAACTAAACTTTTACTTTTTCCTTTAAGTGAATCAAGATATTTCTTCTTATTCCCTTTACATCTTTCTATATTCTGTACAACGTAAGGATATTGTGCATTATAGTAAGTTTCTAGTATATCCTTTATTTCTAAATTATTATTACTAAAAATCTCATTCAAAGTTATTTCTAAAATATCTAGAAATATACTATCTGTAATAACATTACAATCTTTAGGATTTGTTTTGTGTGTTTCCATCAATCTTTTATTATCATATAAATTAAGTTCTTTATAAAGTATTTCAAATATTTTATAATTTTGACTATCTATTTCTTCCATCAGCATCTGCTCTAATAAATTCCGTCTTATATCTATATTTTGTATGATATTCAAGCTTATTCTCCTTCGTCAATAAAAATTAAAAAACCTAATAATTATATTATAATTTTTTTAAATTGGGCAATCTTATTAGTTATACCTTCAATCCAAGCATCAATTTCACGTGGAAGTACCAATTCCTGACCATCATCGAAAGTTGCTCTGATTGCATCTTTATAAAACAATTCTCTTTCTCTACTCATTCTATCAAACGTCACAATAAATTCCTCAAATAATAGTACTGCGCTAATCAACTTTTTGTTCTTTCCTTCATTAAAGAAATAATCATCACCATCTACATATATAGACTTGAAATTATTTTTAAAAAGTTCCACTAATTGAGCATTTATATATACTAAATCATCTTTATATCTTCCTACATCACCTTTTAAAACTTCATCTAATAATCTAAATACAAGTTCTTTTTCTTCATTAAATCCTGTCTGTTTTACCTCTATGCGAAATATTTGAATATCTAATTTTCTTTGTGTTACAACTTTATATAATTCCTCATTAGTCATTTGATTTATAAGTTTCATCTATGCCTCCAAATATTTTATTTCTCAAATTATACCATATTAATATAAAATAATCTTTTCCAGAATCATTCGTTTAATTTTTGTAATTGGTGTAGAAATGGTGTAGGAATAATGGAGTGTATAGCAAAACTCCCTGGAAATCAGGGAGTTTTTGTGTATGTTTCGTTTATTGGTTATATTCGGTACATCATTCAGTTTTCAATATTTCTTTTAATAACTCTATTGAACTTTCTTCCGATAAATCAGTGGTAGATAATTGACCACGAAAGGCTTTTGCTAAAATTGATTTTTTAATTAGCTTGATATTATTTAAACTATGAATACCTTCTATCCCTGAATCAAGTTTTCCTAAAATTATATTTAATTCTATAACCACTTGTTTCTGTTCTTCTATACTTGGTACTGGAATTATTAATTCTTTTAATTTATTTGCATTTACTCCTGGTTGCGCAGTTCCTTGACTAAAATCTGTAATTTGTGACCAATATTTTTGTGACTGCATAAATAGATATAAATACTGTGGCAATAATTCCATTCCAGTTTTTATAGTGATTCTTATTAAATATGATGCAAATACTGCATTTTCTACATCTTCTATCAAAAAACTCTTACCTGTTGTTGCTCCTGTTCTAGCAACAACAATATCATTTGAAGATATGCAATATTTTTCATATTGTGTATCTTCAATTTTACAATGTGGAACACTATTCCAATTAACTTTACCATCTTGTATATCAGTAATTCTTAAATAATGGGGGCCGATTTCTTCATTTGTCGATACTTCTGTATAACCATATTGCGTATCTACATATTCCACAAGCTTATGCTCATCCCATGCAATCTCATGGATATTACTTTTTTCTCTCCATTTTTTTGTAATCACCCCGCTAAATGCTTTGTTAAGAATAGCCGCTTTAGTGGTAAAATAACTTTCTTCTATCTCATTAATTAGTAATGATGCTTCATCTAATTTACTAAACAAATTCTCAATTTGTTCTATAATTCTTTTCTGCTCTTCTAATGGCGGTAATGGGAATGCATAAGTTTTCATTTTTCCAATACTTGTTCTTGCCCTTGTAATCCCTTGCGTTTCTGCTGAAACTTGATTTCTAAAGAAGTTACTATTTATTGCATATAACAAATAATCTTTGTTTAACAATTTCTTTGGAACAAATTTTACAGAATCCGATGATAGTATATATGCATTTTCCTCATTTGGTACTTTTATTGCTCTTCCAGCAGGCATCATTTTTGCAATAACGATTTCACCAGATTTCACCATACTTCGTGAAATAGTCTTAGCATGTTCATAAGTAGTATACTTTGTATTCTTATCCTTCCAACCATTTTCTCCTATGTTACTTAACTGAATAATTCGTACTTCTTTTTTATCAGTGTAGTGCTCTCTTTTTAGGTTGCTTCCAAATGGACCATCTGCCATATCCTCTGCTAAGCACCCAAATTTTACCCAGCACCAATTCATAGGTATCTCATATAGTTGTTTTTCTTCAGATATAAGTGCTTGTTCCATCATTTCTTTCAACACTTTAACTTTCTTCGCCATTATTTATTACCTTCCAGACTCTTCAATTCATTTACAACACTTTGAATTAAATCCATAGCTTCTGAAAGTTTTGCAATAACTTCCTCTCCACTTTCAATTGGGTCTGGCAAATCTTCATACTCTATAATGCTATCATCTTTTATAAGGCCTAAATCCAAGCTATTATTTTTCTCTTTTATCTGTTCTCTTGTAAAGCATGACCATCTTTCATCTTCCACTTTATTTCTATCTTCTGTTGTATATGCATTAATAAATCCTTCAAAATTCCCTGGATTTAAAGTATTAGTCTTACCAAAGTTAGACATATTCGTTCTTAAGTCATAAATCCAAACTTTCTTTGTATTTTTCAGTTCTGTTTTCTCTCTAGTAAAGAATAATACATTTGTCTTAACTCCCTGGGCATAGAAAATACCTGTAGGAAGTCTAAGAATTGTATGAAGATTACATTTATCCATAAGGTCATTACGAATAGACTGACCATCACCATCTGCAAACAATACATTATCAGGAAGAACAACAGCTGCTCTTGCTTTTCCATTCGCCTTTAGTGAACGATAAATATGTTGCAAAAAGTTCAGTTGCTTATTACTAGTAGTAAATGTCAAATCATCTCTTGATACACGCTCTCCACCTTTTTTAGTACCAAATGGAGGATTCGTTAACACTACATCATAATCTTTCATTACTTTACCCTGATTAGATAATGTATCACATAAATATATTTTACCTTCAATATCATGTAACATAGCATTCATAAGAGCTAATCTATGTGTTTCGTGCACAAGCTCTCCACCTGTAAATGCTTCATATTTTTGAAAATTCTGTTGGTCAACCGATAAATCAAACATATCTTTAGTATGCTTCTTTACATAAGTATCTGCGGCAATCATAAATCCAAATGTACCGCAAGCTGGGTCGTTACATCTCTCACCAGGTTGTGGAGCCACAAGTTTCGTCATAATATCAATTAATACTCTTGGCGTAAAATATTGCCCAGCACCCGATTTTTTTTCATTTGCATTTTTTTCTAAAAGACCTTCATATAGATTCCCCAAACCTTCTTCTTTTGCACTATACCAGTCCAAATCATTGATACTTACAATGATTTTTCTAAGATTTGCAGGTTCTTCTATATTAGTACGTGCGCCCGAATATATATCTTTTATTCTACCAGTTCCATTCTTTCCAAGTTCACTTAACAGTTCTTCATAGTAATCCTTTAACACAATACCATCACGTTTAACAAGCTCAACCCATCTGTATTTTTCGGGTATCTGACTTTCTGTATCGGTTTCCTTTGCCATCTTTAAGAACAAAATATAAGTAAGCTCTGTTACATATTGATGATAAGTAATTCCATCATCCCTTAATACATTGCATAAGTTCCATAATTTCTGTACGATTTCTGAGTTTGTCATTTTTATAAATCTCCTTTAGTTACGCGGTATACATATTATTATTAATTTCATCAATAAACATATCCAGTTTTTCTCCAAATGCCTTGTTGACAGCTTTATATCCGCCTTTATTCTTAAAGGCAGCTGCATCAAATGTTTCTTTACTTAATACTGTTTCTTGTAGCAACTGCTGTTCTACCCTATCGAGCCAATTTATCTGAACCTTTGTCAACTCTGTATGTACAACCTTTGTCTTTGCTATCGCATTCTTAATACGCTCTTCTTTACTTATGAGAGCATCTCCTAATGATTTCTGACGAATGAAGCTTATAATATCTGCCATAATATCTTGATTGGTCATTTCCTTCCATGCAGTTCTTAACATGGTTTCACTATAATCATTACGTTCAAGTTCTAACTTCAAAGCCTTTAAAGATTCTCTTGTAAGCTCTTTTGGCCTTGCTGTAACTATATTCAAAGCAGCTATTTCATTCAAATGTGTTTCAACAAACTTTTTAAATTCTGTCAAATAATCTTCTGGATTTTTTGCTTTGCCATATCCTCTTACATGTTCTCGCAACTCATCAGCTACATTACTTATAAATTTTGGTCTTTCGTGAAATTCATTAGTCATATATTCAAATGCTTTGCTACTATTCTTAATTACTTCTGCCGCTTGGTCCGTTGACATTTTTGAAATAGCTTCAATAAATGCTTCTGGTGAATCAGAACCTGTTAGTACGTTAAACTGTTCTCTGTAATTATCATTCATTTTATTCTTATTTCTACGCATCTTAGCAATAATAATATCTATCTGATTTTGTCTTGATTTACCAGATTCTAAAGCATCGAATCCATCTATTAAGTTTTGAAATGTCTCTGATGGATTTGCTACTACTGGTTTCATTGTGGATACTGGAAGCAATGCATTGTATACACCGACCGCATCATATATTTCAAAATGTGTTTTTCCTATTTCAGGACATAATCTAGTTGCTCGTCCCATCATCTGCTCAAAAAGTATTCTTGAACGAATTCTTCTCATAAATACAATCGTTGTAATCTCTTCAACATCAATTCCTGTACTAAGCAAATCAACAGTTACAACTATGCTAGGATATGCCTCATTTTTAAACCTTTTAATTGCAGTACCTATTTTTTTCTTATTACCATTTTCTATAGAACCGGTAATTTTCATGATTGCATTCTCATCAACACCCTGGTCTGTATAAATCTTTTTGAGTATTTTAACAATAGTATCAGCATGTGAATCATCTACAGCAAATATGAGCGTTTTACCACTCTCATTTGGGTCAATGTCTTTAGCAATTTCTTTTAAAACTGTTTCATTAAAGCTCTCTGATAATACTCGTCTATTAAAGTCTTCAACATCAAATTTTAATTCGTCTTCCAATTCATCACTGTTTGTAATGACATTTGTTATAGGGTCATATATCGGTGGAGTATCACCAACCGCAAATACAATACCGTCTTCACTTAATTTTGTCTTAATCAAATGTGGTGCATCATGGTCAACTAAGAATCCATCTACAACTGCCGTACGGTAATCATAAGAATATACTGGCTTTCCAAATATCTGTGTAGTATTAAGCGCTGGAGTTGCAGTAAGAGCAATTTTAACAGCATCAAAATAATCAATTACAGCTCTATATTTACTTCTGAAATCATCCTGATTTCTGTATAAAACTTCGTCATCGCTAAGCTCTTTGTCTAATATATATCCTCTATGAGCTTCGTCTACAATAATAAGGTCATAATCAGAAACTCCAGGCATAGCTCCATCATTATACATAATGCGCTTCACAAGGCTTTGTACCGTTGCGATTTGAACCCTTGTATCCTTTTCAAAGCTCTTTTCTACTAATTCTTTTACATCGTATATTTGATTTAACGTTAGTAAATCTTTTAGTTTCACTTCTTTGAAGGTATCTAATGTCTGGTCCCCTAAAGCAGTTCTGTCTACCATATATAAGATTCTTTTAAACCTGTTTGCATCAAGAAATCTGTATATCATCCCAAGAACAGTTCTAGTTTTTCCAGTTCCTGTTGCCATTGCTAATAAAACATTAGATGCATTATTTTCAATTGCTGCTTCAGCTGCCTTAATTGCATCAATCTGATAATATCTTAAATTTAGTCCATCAGGGTCTTCTAGCACTTCATAACCTGTACTTTGAAGTTTCTTATTTGCCTCTTCTATATCTTTCTCTAAATCTTGTATAAGTCCATCAGGGCTTGGCCATCCTGACAAAGGTTTCGGTCTGTTATATGTTTCTCTTACATCTAAGAACCAAATACCTGACATTTCTTCATATTGTTTTAAATAGGGTCTTCCATTTGTGGCATATAAAAATGGTACCTTATAATTTCCAAATTCCTTTATTACATACTGCTCATGTTCTTTTTTTATATGAAGTGCATAATCTTTACACTGTCCATCAATAACCGACGATACATTTGAATGCTTTCTCTTTGCTTCAACAACGCCAACCATTTGTTCTCCAACAAAAAAAGCATAATCAGCAAAACCGCCCACACAAACTTTAGAATCAGTTGGCCATTCTGCTATTGCATAATTATGATTCTTTTGTGGTCTAGTTCCTTTTGAATATCGAATAGAAGCCGTGTCCACTTCCCAACCAACATTTCGCAGCTGTTCATCAATGATTTCTCTTGTCTGTGCTTCTGTTAGTTTAACATTAATAGCTTTTTTATAAGCTATTGCTCTACGGTTACTTGATGCTTTTCCGCTCTTTTGAATTTCCAAAAGCTCTAACGCAAGGATTTTATTATTTGCCTCTAATTCCATATTCTGTTTTGCTAGTTCTTCAACAGTTATATGATTCTCTTCTGGCACCATATATTCTGTTGACTCAAAGGTATAATCGCCATAGGTCTGCATAAACCAAACACAAAGTTCAAAAAGCAATTGTATATTTGACAACGCTTTTTCTTTAGACTCTGTTCCATTATGAGTTGCATCATTTCTAGATAGCCTGATTACTTTAATTGTATTGTCAATTTCTTTTGGCAATAAATCATTTCCTCTTAATATATTGATTCTATTAGCGTGAGTATTATCATAGCTTGGTTCCTGTAATCCATCGTAAGCAAGCATATACTTAACTAAAAGCTCTGATATCATACCCTGCTTAATTAATGATGTATTAGAATCTGTATAAATATACTTTTCTGCTAATGCACCTAGATTTGATAATTCTGGCCATTTTTCTTTTAGAAACTCGAAATTATTCAATACTACACCCCCATAAATATTATTGTATTGTTACTTTACAGTATCTTTTCTTCTATAATCATCTGGTTTAATGGCGCTCGATGGTATTAACCATGTCTTGCCTTTCATAATCACACCCTCGATTCGGTTCTGTTTACAAAGGACTGCTACTCTTCGTGCCGATATTCCCCAGGCACTGGATATTTCTGTTGTGGTCATATATTCCATAACAAAACCTCCTTTAAAATTATGTTTTAATTATATTCGGTTATCTGAATAATAGCAATTGAATATTTATTATTCAACTATGACAACAAGTTTACATAAATAAAAAAGCTATGGAAAAACATAGCCTTTTTATTTATGTAAACTCTTAATCTCAACAAATTTTATTTGCAGTTCCATATGTATTAACTTCTGACTTTTCTAAACCGATGTCATATTCAACTTTAATCATTCCAGTGCCCCATAATCTATCAAAAGGACTTGAAGTACATCTGATATCTTCGAAATAATCTTTATATATATCTATTGCATCTTTTGTAGGTAGCGAATCTTTTTTAAAAACGGTTGTAACCGCTAATTCCGACCTACTTTCCTTTCTTAATAAATTAACCAAATTACTAGAATATGTACTACCATGATGTGGCAATTTTATTAAATTATATACAAACGGAATTTCTTCATCTTCTTGCTCATTTACAATTGCTGCAATTGTTTGCTTATCCATATCCCCTGTGAACATAAAATTAAGCCTATTTTCATTTCTTTCAATTTGTATAATTATCCCTATTGATATTTTATTCAAATCCACTTTTTTGTTTAATCCTTGTACAAGTCCAATTTCAGAAACTGGTGATATACATTTAATTTTCATATTATTAATTAAACCACTTGCATTCGTAAATTCTATCGTTTGTAAACCATATCCTAAATTCGCAGCGGAATTCACATTCCACCTATTTTTAGATTTATTATAACATTTTGAATTAATCTGGTTTGCTAATTCTATACAAATATCAGAATAACCATTAGGGTGATTTAATATATTTGAAGTAATAATTTTAGTGTTTTTATCACAATATCTTTTTATAATTTTATTTAACCCTATTGTATGGTCATCATGTGGATGTGTCCATATAAGCATATCTAGTTTATTTTTTAACTCTAGTTTTTCTAAAATATCAATTGTACAATTACTTTCAGTGTTTTCATAACAATCAATTACTATCGAATATAATATTTTTTTCTCAGGGACTTTAGTATGTAAAATAAATATACAACTTTCCCCTTCTACTTCGTAGCCAATTAAATATATTGATATATATAAATCTTGAATCTCATCTAAAAAAGTAAATTTTCTATTCCTCATTAGCTATCCTTTTTGATTAAATCGCATAATATTATTTAATTTATACACATCAGTAACATTTTCCCTTTTTATTGCATTATTACATTTTTCACTAACCTTAAAATTTGATATCTCAACTTTCTTTTCAGGTCTTTTCGATATCTCTTCCCAGTTGTTGTTTAATCCCATTTTTCTTGAACCCCCTTAGCACTTTTGTTGTTTCTCCATTTATCATATCAAGTAAAAAAGAACTCGTTATATGTTCAAGAAAAATCAAATAAAACATATCATTTAATTCAACAAATTTTTTATTAACTTCAACATCCTCAAACGCATTACTTTCATACGACCCTTGCATTCCCAATATTCCTTCATAAACAAATTTTCTTTTATCTTCATTCAACATACCTTGCTTAATACTTTTATTTATAACATAGTTACTAAAATTACATTCAAACTCACTATTTACACTTGTAAATGCAACATCAACTTTTTTCCCTCTTCTGCTTAAGCTATATCCAACATCACCAAACATAAATCTATTTAGACATTGATATAATTTATAAAGTGAAGTACATACAACTTTATTTACTTTTATCAAAGTAACCCTTAGAATATCATAAAATGCTATTTTGTTAAAGCATTCACTTATTCTTTGAATTAACACAATATTATCCTTTAGCTTATGATTGATTACATAAAATAATTTCACACTTATGTATGCACGTGAAATAGTAACTATTCTAGAATTATCTATATCTGAGTATCTGGTAACAACATCTCTTTCAATCATACGTTTTTTAGCTGCAGGAGATATCTCTCCAAGATTTCTTTTAATATAATTATTTATTTCAAATTCATTTAACCCAGTTTCTTCTTTTACATACATATCTTTATTATTAATAAATATACTGTCTATATCATTTTGCAAGGTTATAATATCATTATCTGTAACTCCATTTATATCTATAATTAATTCAATCCAATCATATATATTGGCACCTATTTCTGATGGTTTAACTTCAATCTTATTCTTTGCAGTGATAGGTTCAAGCATTATATTATTATCCCCTTTCGAATTGTTATTTTTATTAGTATATCATATATTTTAAATAATATAAGCAATTTTACTTATTAACCATACTTGCTTTTTATTTATTACATCTTTCTTTAATCACACATTTATAACATTTTGGTGTTGCTCCACAGACTTCTCCATATCCCCTAGAGCAATAATTCCAAAGCAAACTATCAATTACAGTTAATGGGTAATCCGTATCAGCACGTAATATCTCAGCCGTTTCATAAGCTTCTATTTCAGTTGCAGTTGGATTTTCAGAATAACCCAGTCTATCTTTACCAAGTATTCTGCAAATATGTACATCTGGTTTAATCAAGTCTACGCCAACATTTCTTAACAGTTCACAGGCTAGTGGTAAGCCTACTTGGTCTAATTTGTATTGCAAATCAGTAGAAAGCATATGTGCAATATAAATAGGTTTTCTAGTTTTAACAAAGTTATCTAAGCTGTCATAATCATTCTCAATAGTCTCAAAAGTTCTAATATTCTTATGTAAGACCTTCATTTGCTTATGCGTTACTTGACTGGCGATTCTCAGTTGTAAAATACCTTGATAAAAATATTCCTGGTCTTGTTCAAGTATCTTATCTTTATCATATTGAAAGAATAAATCATCAACTTCTGCCAATTTAGCTTCAACTTTATTCCATGACGTTCTAGCACTCAGCAATGAATAAATCAAAGCTCTAATATAATCGGAGAATGTATTTTCTGTATCTGCCTGATTTAACACAAATGTATTACCATAAGCTATTTGATTATCTTCTAAGTATGTCTTTATATTATCCAAAAGTTGCCTGTTATCCATCTTTACTCCTATCTGTATTCTTTGGTTACTGCATACTCGCCATCTGCAACTTTTTCAAAATACTTCTTATATGTAGGACTGTGGTTTTCTGCGGCTGTATTAGCTAAATAGACATTTATATAACTATTAGAAGGCTTCCAATTTTTCACTTCACAATACTCTCTTATTTTCTTAGTTGTAACGGGTTCTAGTAATTCACCTTTATTTACGGCTTTAACTAATTCAATTCCCAGGCCCTCTCCATATTTACTCATAGCAAAATCCCCTTTTGTGTGTTGTTTTTAATTATCTCTTAAATCTCAGTATAGTACCTTATATTATCCGTATACTTAAAGCTGCATGAAGGATGATGAATATTTATAACTTCATATTTGTTCATATCTAAATTTAATAATCTTTCTATCTGCTCAAAATATTTTGTTCTTTTATTTTTTCCAGCAATGAATATATATGTCTTTTCATTATCCGATTTTTCCGATAATATTTCAATTTCACTTTTGATATTGTCAGTATATTTTTTTGCATATTCAATTATCTCATTATCATTTGAGCTACTTCCACCGCCCATTTTATTAATATTCATGTATGCGACTTTAGAAATAACTTCGGTATTTAATAATTTACTCTGCTCAGATATTTTATAGTCAACATAATTATCATTATGAGTTATATTATAATACATTATAAACTTCACAAAATTGCACAATATTGATAGCATTCTATAATTTCCTTTTATTTTATCACTATTAATAAAATGCTTAATCCAACTATTACATTTATTTTGCTCTTCTTTACTCTCTTCTTTTAAGAAATCAGTATGTGCTTCTTTTAAAATAAATATATACTTATACCCATTCTCTGGAGTTTTATAACCAGTAAACCCGTCCCTCCAAAAATCTTTTACATTCTCTGCTTTCAGCTGCTCTTTCTCCCATTTATTAAATAAATCATGTAATTCTATCTCTATATCTCTCATTTTACTGATGCCCCTTTTTCAACATGTTTTTCTAAACTCTTCCTCCTCTTATCACTGAAACAAAGCTATTCCTGCAGCTTTTCCTAAATAAGGTAAAATAGCAATAGCCACGTCAGTTCCCTTCTCTAGCGCAAACTTTAATACATTACCAATTTTCTGTTTTATCTTATCTTTATCATTTTTGTTTACCATAGCTTCAATTCCAGCCAACTTATCTTCTAATTCTTCTTTATCTTCGGCGGATAATACATCATCTGGAAATGATTGAATGGTTTCTTGAACCATATCAATAGTAATGTTGATTGTAGTTGATAATGTATTAGTACTTGTATTTTGATTATTAATATTAAATGATGATTGTTTAAGTTTTAATACTTCAAATTCTCTAATTTCTTTCTGCTCTTTTAGTTCAATATCATCTCTATAATTGATTAATTTAGCCTTTATTTTTTTGATATCTCCAATGTAATCAACTGGCGAATTATCATACATATGAGTCATGCTATAATTATCTAAACCATCTCTAATATTAGGAAGTTCTCCAGCATAAATAGATATTATATTTTCTTGTAATTCTTTTGAATACGTTGTTGTATTTTCTCTTTGACACATTTCAATACAAGTATCACATTGCTTGATGTAATTTTCTAAATTATCAATTTTCCCCATAGTATCATTTGACCTTTCCTTTTTTATTCAAATATTTTATTGAAATCTATAGAAAATCCAATTGCTTTTAATTCCTTTAACACTTCAACTCTCCAATTATCTTTATCTGTATAAACAACACCTTGCAAATCTGAGGGAAGTTCTAATCCCTTTTCAGCAATTATAACCACTCTATTTCTATTCAGTTTTCCCATAAAATATCCTGCTTCAAAAGCCACATTTTGCCTTGCTCTACTATTATAATCTGTTTCAGAATTTGCTTTTCCAATATCATCTGCTGTAAATATAGCAATTGCAGCTCCGACATTACTATGAGCTTCAAATTTTTCTATAATAGTCTTACCCTGATTTGCTTGTTCATTAAGAATAATTGCTACAATATTTTGCTTTTCTATTAGACGTGCAATAGCTTCTTTTAGTTCACCATTATGACCATGCACTATGAAAACTTCATTTAAAACCTTTTTTGTCTTTACATTGGATTTATTTTCAGTGTAATTATTATCTTCTGTTACCATTTCTTCAAGATATGTAGTGAATTCTAATTTTGTAGTTTTTAAATCTCTTTCACAAGCAACTATTAATTGATTATCATTTGTCCATGAACCTGGGTGAAAATGTCGTTTATCAAAAATAGTCATTTCTGGACTTTTTACACCAAATTGTTTTGACAAATATCTTGTTACTTGGGTCTTCCATGCAACAAATTCTGGAGTATCATAAGTAACGCATGATTCTATCAAATCATCGATTTCGTCACATAGTTTTTGTAGCTTACCCATATCTTCCATACTATCCCCTTTATTATTTCATTTGAAATTATCAGTCCTATTTAAACTCTTTATTTTCACTTATATTTTCACAATATAATCCATTATATTCCACTATGATAAGTAAAACAATTAAAACATATATCGACTATGATATTAATAATCTAGCGAAAAAACTTGTAATATAAATAAAAAAGTTATAAAATCAATTCAGACAAGATATTGGGGAATATATTGTGATTGGGCAACATATAAGGGAGCTTTTGTTTTTTTAATATAATATATACTATTTGTTGCAGATTCCCTTAGAGAGTCTGTATTTTTTTATGAATATAGCAAATCATTTACCTATGTTTAAAATTTGGTAATATATACGCCATAATGAATATGTTAATGTTTACATGAAATATTTTATTTTAAATCTAGAGGACTATCTTGATTTTAATCTGAAAAGGAGTTAACTATAATGTTTAAAAAGAAGTACGAATTAATACTAGATGCCCCAAAAGAGATTTCTTGGGATGAATATGAGAAAATAACGTTGGAAGAATATAAAAATCTACTGTTGAATAACTCTGATGATGAAAAGTTTTTTCAAACTTTTTTTGAAGAAAACCCCTCTTATGTGCCTGGGGCATTAGAATTATTTGGACAATCAGGACATTATCCATATATGCATACCTTAGTGTCACAGCCACAAATTGGTGGTCCATTTAGACGAATTCCTGATTTTGTATGGCTTGCTAATGATAGTTTAACATTTTCACCAGTTTTTATTGAAATAGAACAGCCTAGCAAAAAAATGTTTACTACTGCAGGAAATTTGACAGCAAATTTTAGCCAAGCAATTGGACAAATTTATGAATGGAAAGCGATTTTAAATAAACCAGTTAATCAATTAATGCTTTTTGATTATTTTAATATTACAAATGAAATAAGCAAAAAAAGTTTTGAGCCTCAATTTCTTTTAATTTACGGAAGAAGAGCTGAATACGAAAATAATGATTTGCTTACGGGGAAACGGACCTCCGCTAGACATGATAATATTGATATCATATCATTTGATAGATTAAGACCAATTAGAGATTATTATCAATTTACATCAAGTAGTGTTTATGGAAAACAATATAACATCATAAATATTCCAGCCACATATAGGTATCGTGCTGATTGTGCTGATGAGTTATCCAAAGTCCAACGTTTTATGCAAGCAATTGATATGATGAATAATACCTCGGAAGAGCGAAAATCATTTCTAAAGGAAAGATATTCTTATTGGATAACATTAGGGAAAAGCGATTCAAAAGGTAAAATTACTGGTGGCGATGGGGAATAAAGTTACTTTTTTATGAAATGTAGTATAAATAATATTGAGAGGAAATGAGTGAAATGTTACGTGATATGGAAGAATTGCTAAATAGCGTAGTCTATGATGATATTAAAGAATATTTAAAGGAGGCTTTGAATTGTTACAATGCAGGTTCTTATAGAGCTTGTGTTATTATGTCAGTGATTGCAGGGATGTATGATTTACATAAAAAAGTAAAGGCCCTTGCAAATAGCAATCCTACCATACGGAGATTAGATTATGACATTGAAGATGCAATAAAACACCTTAGGCCTTATGAAAAGTTCCTTGTTGAAAAATGTGCATCCGAAAAAATTGATATGTTAAATTCCAATGAAGAAAAAGCAATAAAAAGATGCCTTGATATCAGAAATGACTGTGCTCATCCAAGTAACTTCATATGTTCTGCTGAAATAGCTCGGGAAGTATATTCCACCATCATTGATTTTTTATCATCCAAACCTGTTTTATTAGGGCAGCAAAGCATCCAACAAATTATAGAAAAGTTAAAAGGTAATTCATATTTCTCAATTATAGAAAATGAAGAAATCAGCAACACTGTGAAAACCGAACTAAAATATTTACATATTAGAGCATTAAGACCATTAGCTCAAAAATTAACAAAAATAATTCTTGATGAATCATTTGATACAAATACACACCGTATAAATATAATAGCATTTCTAGCTTATATGAGTAATATTCCAAACATAAATTATAATGAATCAATTGGCAGTATAATCTGCAAAGATGACTGTAATGACAATTATCTTCAAATGCTAAACTTTAATCCTTGCATTGTAGATAATCTTGAAGATGTCAATATAAAACGTACTTTATCAAAGCTTTCTAAAATAATACAAAATGAAAGTAACTATGAAAATATGATTTCAGAAGTCATTTCACATTGCTATATTTATAAAAAAGATTTTCAAGAATTAATTGGTAATTTACTATGTGAAAATCCAATTAATATATCGGTTGTAAAGCACAATATACTAAAAGGAATATTCAATAATCAGCAAGTTTGTGACCACGACAAAGATTACTTAAAGGGTCTCTTTACGAGTAATTATTTGCAAATGAACCAAGTATACAGTTTTCCTTTGAAATCATATTTTTATGATATACTATCACTTTGTAATATTAATGAATCTAAATGTAAATTCTATTTTGATATTTCAAAAGACCTTAGGGATTCTGATTATACAATCGCAAACCATGCGATAAAAGCTTTTGAAAAAATTCCTAACGAGTTATTTGACATGCTTGATAAAAAAGATATTTCTTATATTGTATATAGCATTTTAAAGGGACGTGCTAATAACACATTTGATATTATGTCATATACAGATGATTTGAGTACAAAGTATATTTTCACAAAATATTTCGACTTAATCCTGGACACCTTTAATATAGTAGATTTAAAATTATTTCTATCGTTTAAATTAGATATGAAAGGAATGAGCCCCCTCATAAGTACGATGTTAACTTTGCGTCCAACTTTTGTTGATACTATCTATAACTTAATTTATGATTATTACAACCAATGCGGAAAAGATGAGGACAGCGAAGTATTCATCTTATATATTTTGTCATTGACAATACTTAGCGTATTAAAGAAAGATATTATAAACACTATACAAATCAACAAATTTGAAGACCTTAAAATTCTTTTAAACGATTTGGACTCACAATAAAGTATTTATTATAAAATACTGAGCATACTACTGAAAACAACAACATATATATCATAATATATGTTATAATATAAATAATAGTATACCAATTATTTAAAATTTCATTTACTTATTTAATTAAAAATATGGAAAATATTAGTGACAATATTAATTTTTTCATATATACTATTATAAACTATTATATTTTATGATATTTAGTCGATTATCATACTATAGGGGAAGAAGGTGTTTCATATGTTGTTTATAGGAAAAGAATTAAAAAATAGAATGGATTCACTTGAAATAGATAAAGTTACTTTGTCAGAAAAAACATTCATTGATATATCCTATATCCAAGCAATAATTGATAACCAAGTTTCTTGTGATGAGATTGATGATTTTGATTTAAATTTTATTTGTAGTGCATTGCACTGCAAACCAGAATATTTTAAGAGTGAAGTTGTACGAAGCCGAGATTTATTAATTGGTTCTAAAAATAGAGGAAATGATAATGAAATTTCAAAAAAAGTAAAGGTGAAAATCCAAGATTTTATGAACGATTTTACTTTTTTGCAAGGAATACTAACCATTAAATTATAGAGATGAGGATACTTGTTTTGCATAATAATGTAATGTATAAAGTTGAAGAAGCTAGGAATTTTTTTGAAATTAAAGAGTTTCCTAGCAATTTTTTTAACTTAATAGAGGATAAAGGCAATTATATTGAAAAATATAACTTATTGATTTTTAAAGAAGATATTGGTAAATTATCTGGATTTATAGGTTATGGAGACAATGAACTAACTACTATTTGTATAAATTATAAACGACCAATAGGTCATCAGAATTTTACCTTAGCACATGAAATAGGACATTGGTTCTTACACAGAGGTCAAGCTATTTCTGACACAGATGCTAATATGGCATCTATGTATGCTGAGGAAAAAGAGGCCAATGAGTTTGCAAGTGAGATTTTATATCCTGCCAAGTGTATTGATAAGGATTATGATAAAATAATGTCATTAGGTCTATTGGAAGATGATAAACGAAAAGAGCTAGCAATCGAAGTTGATGAATTATGTCATAAATATTGCCTGAGCTTTGACAATGTTTTGAGAAAAATGCTTTATAGGTCTAATATCGGGGATAGACTTAAAACAGTTAAGAAAGAAATTGTAAAAGCATTAGGATGTACTTTGTCTAATTATTTTCAAAAAGATTATTATGTTGTAAATGAGGAATTGCAAGAATATAAAGAATATCAAATTCCATATGATTTATTAAAAAAATATGTTGAACAATTAAAAAAAGACAATAAAATTGGCACAGCCACTGCCGAAGCTATATTATTCAGAAATGGACTTTTAGATAAATAATGAAATATTTAGTTGATACAAATGTGTTTTTACATACAATAGACTCTAATATATATGGTGTGGCAAAAAAATGTAGTGATTTGAATAATAATGTATGTATTACACAAACGATTATGGATGAACTAACTCCTGGTTACTATATAGTAAAAAGTGATGCGTCTACCGCAGAAATTGAAATTTGCGTTAGAAATTGTACTAAAAATGGGGTTTTTAAAGTAATTGAGTTAATAGATATATCAGAAATTGATGGTGCTAAAATAATATTAAAATCCATTAGAGATAGATTTTATTCATGGATGTATAATTTTGATTATTTACAATTACTATTGCAAAGAGGAGAAATTACGCAAAAAGAGATATCATCAAAATGCTTCAAGAATAAAGATTTAGGTGAGTGCGAATTGTTATCAATTGCCAAGGCATCACATGGCGAATATGTAATTATTACTAATGATAGGGGACATGTATATTGTCATCCATATCAAAATATATTTGAAGCATATGAGGAAGATAATGACGTTGTAATCTATTCAGGAAATAAATGGATAAAAGACATAATTAAATTTATAGATGAGATATAAATTACATATTAAAAGGAGCGATACAACTTTGTTGATTGTATAGCTCCTTTCCACTTCTCAAATCCTCTTATAAAAACGGCGTAATTTTGGCGTAATACACCTCCTATCCCCCCTCAAGCCCAGTAAAACTGTACTTCTCCCCCATTCGCGCCTATATTTTGCACCATAAACGGAACATAGGGGGTTGTTTCCTTTCTTGGGGTGGGTATATATTGCCTTTATTAGCTTGTATTTGTTAGTATTGTGAGGTGTTATGTGTATAAAAATGGCTTAAATACTAGGGTTTTGTAGATTCGTATGAAAATTGGTGTAAAGTTGTTGTTGATTATCATATCATATATTTGTTGGGATGAGTTATTAAATATCGTTAATTTGGGTTAAATTTCGTTAAATAAATGGCGTAAAAATGGAGTAATTTTTGAAACGTGGCGTAGGGGAAGGTACGATTTTGGCGTATAATTGGGGGTTGAAAAATTTTAATTATTTGTAATTTATAAAATAATTTTTATATTATATCTAAATTAAATTTTATTATAGCATTGAGGGATTGAATTCTCAAACTTTTTTTTAAATTGGTTTGGAACTAGACTTCTAGCACTAGTTTATAACTGTATAGATATAACTTGTTATAAATATTTCCATATTATATAATTAATCTAGACAAAATATTGGAGAATATATTGTAATGGGGAAGGGGGACATCTTATGTTAGGACTATCGGGAGTATCTATTATATTTCTTGTAATCAATCTATTCTTTATTGGAATAGGAATATATACTTTATATTTACTAATAACAGCATTAAAAATTTATATTAAAAAAAATTCTTAGCTCTTGGAACTATAGTTAGGAATGGCATGTACTGGGGTGGCGTAGAATCGGATTGTAATATTATTACGATATGTTCCCTTTCCTAATTTCCGCTCCATTATCTCGCTTTCACAAATCAAATAACTTTTCTACTGCTAAATAATTTTCATCTATACTTCTTGTTCCATCCACTACTAAGGTATGATAACCTAATTTCTTCGCATTTTCTAATACTGCACTTGCAAACAGATAATCTCTTTGTATCCAATTTTCAAATGCAAGTTCTTTGTTACTACATCCACTGAGATAATGTGAAACCCATGTTCGCTTTGAATATTGTTCGTACTGAAACTGTTTTGTTGGAACTATACAAATATAATTGGTTTGAAATATTCCTATTTTATTCATGATTCTCGGTAAAAAGACCGCACCTTCTGCTACCATTGGAATTCCATTAGCTCTAGACTTTAAATCAGCTGAAATGTATTCAAACATCTCCCAATACAATTCCAATTCTTCTTGATTTTGTATATCAGGATTTCTTAACCAAAGTTCATCTAGCGTCATTTTTGAAACTTTAGAGAGTAATGGCTTTCCATCTTTTGCACCTTTTTCGGTGTAGGCATTTAAATAATCATCAACTTTAAAATATTGAAATTGATATTTATTGACTAACATTTCTGAAATTGTACTTTTCCCACAGCAAGGTGAACCGCCTAAATAATATACCTGTCCTATTCATTTACCTCATTATACATTCAATTTCATATTAAGTTTTATTATAACATTGAGGGGGATAGATTCTCAAACTATTTCTGAAATTGGTTTGGCGTATAATAGATTCAATTATGCATTAACTATTAGTTTAGTTGTTTATTGAGGATACAAAAAAAATACTAGACTAATAATGTAGTTAGTATTTTTTCTCGACAAGATGGAATTTGTCAATATTTTATAGTAGCATTTCATAATCTAGATAATCACCTGAAAATGATGCAGCGCCTTCATTTTTTCTCCTTTGTAAAAGTTTAAATCCTACACTTTCATAATTATGAGGTGCGACCAAATTGCAATTCGTACCTACAATTATCTTTTTAAGCCCCTTATACTGTAGAATTCTATTTATTGCTTCTTGAAGTTGTCTTTTCCCATATCCATTCCCTTTATATTCGGAAGCAATACAGTTATGTCCAATTTCTACATATTCTGGTCTATTTCTTGGGTCCCATGATATATGACCAATTGGCTTACCATCTAATACCGTAATGAATCCACATTTATCTGCAATATCTGGATTTTCAAAAAAAAAATTATCAGATTCTTTCCAATTCTGTTCGAAGCTTTCTCTCCATCGATTATCAAAAGAATAACCATCCATTAATAACTGATATAAAATTCCACGTTCAAAATCACTTATTTTTTTAAATGTCAAACACATAACATAACTCCTCCATCAGATTCAAATTTATAATTATTTTATCATATTTTCACTAACCTACAATTTCAAGTTTTCAATATTCACTACTTCATTAACTTTTAATTTAGTAACGTTCATCAACACTCAACAGGTGCAGTTATTTCAATATGATTGCCTTCATTATCTTCAAACTCAGCTACCCAGTTTTCCCCAATCTTTGATAATAGAAACACAACATTCAGCTTGCTTAATTTAGTTTCTAAACTAAATTTATTATTTACACTAACACTTGGCAAGCAATTACTACCAAATAAATGTTTTTCATTCATTTCTAGATAAGCAAACAGTCCAAATCTAAAACCATCTATTTCAAATACACTATAAATTCTATCTTTTTCGCTTACTTTGCGTTCAAAAAAGTCTTCATAAAACGCAATTGCCCTGTCCATATCATTTACACAAATGTAAAGCGAATTTATATGGAACATTTATATCACCTCTATTTTTTCTTTACCAAATACCTGTGTAGTATCATAATATCCATAATTAAATTAAGTTTTATTGTATCATTGAGAGGATGGATTTTCAAACTGTTCCTGAAATTAAGAACGCTTATAATTTATCATTTGCTCGAAGCACCATTGGTATTGCGCCTTCAACCACTTGAAATCCGCGATTTTCATAAAAGCCAAGTATATCTCTATTTTCAGATGTCAATATTAAATATAAATACCCATCATATTTTTTCTTTAATTGCTCAATTAGCTCTGTACCAACGCCAGCTCCCTGATACTTAGGATTAACTAGCAAATAATGTGCATATGCGGTTATTTTATCACCATATGTATTCTCCTACTATTGATTTAGTTCTCTTTATATAACTATTATAATTTAGTTCTACAGGATTGAATTTCCATAATCCATATGAAAAATATATTCATTGACCAGAACCATCATAAGCATACCTTTCTATATAAACAAGCATCTCATTTCTTGTTTTAATGTAAACAGCGATTGAAATACCAGCAGATAATCCTATCGCTATTGGATTGTTTATATACAATCCACAACCACATATTGCTAAAGCAATGATTATACGTATTATCAACAGACTTTTATGTTCCTTAAACCATTTATTCTTCCAAAAATCACATCGTTCCTTTAAGGAAAACGAACTATTTTTCAATACATTTACAATAGTATCATCTGCCTTTTGACGAAAACTGCTATCGCTGAGCCGCTCTCCACAAAGTAATTCGTTTATACTAACAGAAAATTCCTTACTTAATACTTGAAGCATTTCAACACTAGGCAAATAATTTCCATTTTCCCAACGCGATATTGTTTTATTAGTTATACCAAATTTTTCTCCCAATTCTTCTTGCGTAAATTTATTCTCATGACGAAGTTCAGCGATAAATTTACCGATTTTCATTAGATCCATTCATCTTTTCCCCTTTCTTTTTATATCTACAGAAATATCATAGGTAAAAGTAACTATAATGTCTTTACCATAAATAGCGAATTGCAATAGACTTATAGAAACTCTCGACATTGTTTCTTTTATAGTGCACTTTCTTGATTTTATTTGCGTAATAAAATGGATAAATATTTTTATTAAGCTGTTCTTCACAATTTCGTCAAAATTTAAACGCAACTTGTTCATCAAGCAATCACTTTTAGAACAAAATTTGTATGTATACTATGGATATAAGTTAACCAAGGAACAGGAAAATCCCTTCTGAGGAAAGCTAACTTACTTAATATAATAACTAATTTTTTCATAAAATGGCAAGTATATTCCACAGTATACTTGCTACTCCTCTTTTTACGGATAGACAGTCCGTAATACAATTTAAGTTAGATTATAGTAATATTCTTACATTTCAAAAGAAGATACCTTGGGTGCAATAGATACTCCATTCCAGGTAGTTCCAATCCCTATATCTTCAGGCGATATCGTCTGGTAATGTCCATCCATCCCTATAACTCGTACATGACTATTATCTATTTCAACAAGCGCATGTAATGGTTCTTCATATAATATCATATCTTTTAGAAATGGATATTTTTCATGTATTTCATCACCATATGAAAAAACACTCTTTGTACCGTGCCAGATATATGACATGGAGTTCATCGTGTAGTAGGGTATTCCATTTATCACACTACAATCATCTCCGTGGTCATGTCCGTTCATACAAAGAATGACTTTTCTTTGTTCTAGAATGTTTCTAATCTCATTTCGATTTGCAAGACCCCTTTGTTGGAAATTATTTGATAAACTTTGATGCGAAAAAACCACATAGTTCAATTCTTCATCTTGAATCTCTTGTCGCAGCCAATCTCTCTCAATTTCTGGAACAACGGGATATATGTCTTGCTTCTTGTTATAATTTCTTTTGTAGTAAGGTAAGCATCCATCTTCGTTTTTGCTATAACAAGTATTTAAAATAATAAATTTAGTAAGACCAATCACAAACGAATAATATCCATTTTTCATTCCTGTAAATTTCAATACTGTTTCTTGAAGATATTCATCTGAATCATGATTTCCCATTGTATGATATACAGGTACTCCCACACTATTTAGTTTATCAATTATCTTCCTTTTTCTTCAATCGGATGACACAAATCTCCCGAGGAAATCACGAAATCTATATGCTCACTCTTTATTTTATTAATTAGTTCATTTATTCGTCTATCACCATCATGAATGTAATCATAATGTAAATCAGTAATAACTACAAATCTAATCATATATTCTCCTACTTGTCATTCCTTTTATAAAATACTAATCTATTTTTATTCTCTTATACACGTTTAGCTTAAATTCCTGTCCATTATTTTCGTTATATCCTATGTCTATGTACATGGGGGTACTTTCGTATAAGGCTTTGCTTTCGTTAATCAAATTATATAACTCTTCTATCTGCTTTTTACTACCGTTTTGTATAAAGCGACAAACTGTAATATGTGCTCCCCATGGGAATTCAAATAATAGATTTTCCTTATGCAATAACTTAATAATATTATCGCAATTATTAAAGAATCCTGCATTGGGATTACCAGCTAAAATCATAGCAGATTTGTCTATTAAATAATCTGAATAACAAATCTTTATTTTTTCAAACGCAATTGTGTTTCCGTCAAATATATGAATGATTTTAGCAAGAATTCTCTCATCTGGAATAAAATTATCTTTCGCAAGATACGTTGCAATAGTAGTATGTATATTAGTTCTATCATATTTCATTATTGGTATTATTTCATTAATTTTTTTATTTAGTTTTTCTATACTGTCAGTAATACTATGTGAATGTCTAAGTGCTATAATATATCCACCACGGTTAATAAAATCATGTGGATACAAATTATCGAGCAAATCAGCATTACACCGTAATTCATTATATATTGCATTTTGCCTATTTATATAATCTGAGAAATTCATATAATCACCTCTTTTACAATTAGCTTATCTTACAGGATTGATTTATTTATTTCTTGATATTTCTTGCACATATTTGTTTGTTTTCATAATCCTATTATACTTAAAATATCCTCAAATTTATCTATGTAATAATCTGGTTTCATATCTATTAATAATGGATTTCCCATACCACCCCAGCCTTGTCTAACCCATATTGTTGTCATCCCCATTTGTTGGGCTGGAATAATATCATTATCTAATCTATCCCCTACCATAATCGCGTTAGTAGGTTTACAACTTGCTCTTTGTAATGCTATTTTAAAAATCTCTAAATTCGGTTTTGATACGCCTTCTTCTGCAGAAGCAGTGATTAATTCAAAGCAAGATATTATGCCAAATTCTTTTAATCTTTGTGCTGTTCCCAATACCTGATTTGCTATTATTCCAAGTTTAAATCTTTTATGTAATCGCTCCAGTATATTTCGTGCATTAGGATATAAGCATTCATCTTCACTATACCACGCTGCCTTATTCAAACCAAATTCTTTGATTGCACATCTATATGCATCTTCATTATTATTCGCATACTTAGTCATCGTTTCTATAAATAATTCTTCGCTTGGCGCATTTTTCTGTATTAATGTTTCTGCTATTCTTCGTTCATAACACTTTTCTTCATTCACAAATGTAGAACCTATATCTAAGAATAACCATTCCATATTTTCTAACATTTAGTTTTCTCCTTATACAATTTCTTAACTGCTTGTTAAATAAACTTTAAGCCCTTTAATAATGGACTTTTAATCGAGTCATAATAAATCACATGCGCGATTGTTTCTTTCACTTGATTTATTCCAAGCTCCTGTTCTTCTTTGGTATCACACTCTATCAACAATGCTCTTTTTACATTATATTCTAGCCATTCCAATCTTCCGTAATTGCTATAATATAATGTTTCCCAGTCCATATTTACATTCCTATTATCTTTAAAATATGCATTTATAAATGCCTTAAGGTAATCAAACTTAATATTGCACTCCTCATATCCAGACCAGCAAAGAGCCAATTCAAACAATTCCAGATATGGATTAGAATAATTCAAGCACTCCAAATCAATGATTTTAAAGGAATCATTTACCCATAATACATTTTTACTATCTAAATCATTATGGCAAATACTTTTAATATCTGGAATATTCTTAATTGCAAGATTCCCTTTAATTTGACTATCATATAACAATGTTTCCTTATCTTTTAACAAACTAAAAATTGGTGAATCTTGCTCTTTTGCAAGCTCTATGTATTTATTCCAATCAATATTTATCTCATCCCTTGAATATTTTTCACGCCTTATATCAATATTGTGGATATCAGCTAATACGCCCCCTATTATTTCACAATTATTTTTTTGAATTTCTTTACCTGTCAATGTTAATCCGCTATACCATTCATAGACATAGAAAAATCGACCATTTATTTCTTGCATTTTTTTATTATTAAAATTTAATGATGGAATTATTGGGATATTATTTTTTCTTAATATTTCCTCAAGTTCATCTGCTCTTTTAAAATTCCCTAATGCAGTAGGTCTTTTCATAATATGAGGATTTAGTAACTTTACTATGTATTTCCCTTGTTTGGTTTCAAATTTATACATCTTATGAGTTAAGCCACCAGTTACTTCTGATACTTCAGATAACAAATCGCCCAGTTGTAGTTCAGTGCTTAGTTTCGTGAAAAATAAATCTCTATTCATGATTTCCTCACCATCTTAAAAATTAGGGCTGAATGCAAATGATTTCTTTTGCCATCGCAAATTGTACACATATATACTTTTTTTGCACCCAATATCTCTTTATGAAGTTTTATTATAGCATCAGATACTTTTAATATGTATGTTCCCAATTCTAAGGGCATTTCTGAAATATCTTCATAATGTTCCTTTGATACAATTATCGTTTGCCCAGTTGCTCTCGGATATTTCTCAAATTGACATCTCAATAATTTATCCTCATAAATAATCAAACCATCATCTGGAAATATATCTCCACTTTCAAAATTAAGACAGGAAAAGCATATTCCCTTCTTTTGATAATCTTTAATTTTATTTCTTCTCACCATTAATAATTCTTTATCCCCATCCGATAATTGCTTAACGTACATAAATAACCTCCCATTTTATAATCTCTTACAAACTAACATAGAATATCTTCACAATCCCGTTTTACCATAAACTTGTATAATAAATTTTTCAGCATCTTTTGAATTACGAAATACTTTGAATTTATCATCATAAGAAGATAATCTATCTAAAATCTCCTCTCTATCATTGTTAAACTCGAATACCCATTTAATATTATACTTCAAGGATTTTATCGTTGGTTCAGAATTATATAGTTCTACCCCAACACGTTGCCTTACCCATCTAATAAATACTCTCTTTAATCTTACTAATATGTTTATATCAAGCAAAATAATATAGTCGCATACGTCGAAACTTTGATTAAGTATTTTTCTTGGAGAGCCTTCTACAATCCAATCGTCTGCTCCAATAATTGATTGAAATAAGTTATTCCTTTGGTCCTCAGGTCTTCTTACATCACCTTGATTGGTCCGCACCCATACAATATTATCCTTTTCATAAAAAGGCACTTTATAAGTTTTTGAAATCGTAGCTGCCAATGTCGTTTTACCACTAGCTACTGAACCAATTATATCTATTTTCATAAGTACACCTCACTCGTTAAGTAAGAATCTTGTATAATCCAAATTTTAAACCATAAACATATTCTTATCACTTTTCTATTACAAAATATTGCTGTTCAACCCAATCAAACCTTGTCTTTTATTATATTACTTCATCATCCAATAACTTTTTCCCAAATTCATATGAATCTTGAACTTCCTTTAACATACTATTATAAAAATCTACGGCAGAAATTTGTCTTTCTTGTGCGATTTCATTACCACGCTTCGTATAAAAGTTCCCATATAACTTTTCGAGTTTATATTTGTATTCTTGAAAAAAGGAAGGAGCTTCATCATTTTTTCCATCTAATACCACTCCATCTTTGTCAAGTGAGTATAACGGTTCAGATATTTGCCCTTTATAGAATAATGTACGCGCTATCCCTAAGGTCCCAGAAGCATCAATTTTATCCGCATCAAACAAGATTTTTGCCTCTATACTTTGTGGCTGATTGTTCTTTCTAAAGCGATGCGTACAAATACAGTTTTTAACATAGAATGCTTTATTATCTTCCCAACCAATTTCAGCAAGATACTGATATGCTTTCTCGCCTCCAATGGCTGCATGGCATAACTCAGGATTTTCAAACTGTTCTCTTCTACCTATGTCGTGTAATAAACACGATGCTATAAGCACATCGTAATCTATATTATTTTCCTGTTTAGCAATATCCAGTGCAACATATAAAACTCGATATATGTGTTCCTTATCATGTGCACTATCTTCCATACTTATATGCATATATCTTTCAATTATATTATATTGTTCTTTGTTCATATAACTCTTGAACCCCCTATTGTATTATGTCTATCTGTCATTACTCCAACTTTCCTTTTTGGTCCTCAGTAATTCATATTCTAAATGCTATTTTACACATTTAGTAACTTATAGATATCCTGCCCCGTTTTCTTATCGAAATAAGTCTTCAATTCAAGAAACGCTTTCCATTTTGGAACTGTCAAATCATTAAACCCTCTGCGAAGAACAACATCTACTAATCTCTTTTCAATAAATGTCGCACCCGTTGGAAAGGATATAGCATCACATAGTTGAATTAGACGGTCATAATCATTATATTCAATGTTATTAAGGAAATCCTGTATGAATTTTGTTTCTAATTCATTACAATCATTTTGTCCATTGTAAGCTTTTACATCTTTATAGGGAAATGAATGCGTCAAACAAATTCTGGCATTATTCTCAAAACCTTGTTCCATCATATAATTATATCCGTCAAGTATATGTTTCATATCAGTCGCCCCACATCTACGCCCTATATCATGAAGCATCCCTAATATCTGTGCCTCATTTGAGTCAATATCATTACATTGTTCTGCTATTGTTTTTGCACAAATTCCTGCTACTCTGTTATGCAAGACCCACGGTCCTGGATTTAATTCTCCTGCCTCTAATAAAAAACTTTCTGCCTGTTCTATTGTTGGTACTTTCATAATCACATTTCCCTTCATTAATTTTTCTGTAAGATAATATGATGAAACATAGCTACTGATTTAAACTCATCCAATTGACTCACTTTCATTTCGATATCAAGCATTTTCTCCTGCCATTCTTTTTCCTTTTGAATTTCCTGGTTCTGCTGCAAATGCCAAAAGGTCCTAATACCGTAAATTTCCTTAATTTTAAATGCATTACACCATTTCGTGATATCTTCGTCCTCATAGTAATTAATTGTCCCAAAATCTTTTGCATGACCATTTTTACCGTTTAACAAATCATTTGCATGTTCAAAATTGTTCAGCAAAACAACCATTTGCATAACTCGTCCATTACGATTATGTTTTACAACTGAAAGAGTTCCTTCAGCCTTTAAAATTCTTCCGAACTCATTTAGAATGTCAATCCGTTCGCCTACATATTCCAACACATTGTGGCAAAGGTAGATCTGTCGTCCCCTTTTTCTTCTAAACACATATAGTTATTAATTCCTGTTCTCAAAAAAAAGAGCCACAGACCCTCTTGGGAATCTGTAGCTAATAAAATGACTATATTAAAATTTACTGATTTTAACAGTCCCCATCACAATATATTCCCCAACATCTTGTATGAACTAAGTTTATAACTTTTATATGGTTATTTCAAGCTAAATTAATACATATATTGGTGGTAATGACATATTACATGAAGTTAAAATCATAGGTTGAAATTTTGTTAATCAAGCGAGATAGCTATTTTTTGATGCATGATATATTATATGGATAAGAAGTTGCCATCAATAGTAATAAATTATACAAACTATAATAATGATGTGAGATGAATTGCTTTATTGCATGATATACACTTTGTGGAGGGAATATGAGAAATCAAAGAAAAACTCCCAGTTGGGGATGGTACTATAATGAAAAAGAATCAAAGTTTGATATTAAGGACTATAGGAACTGGGCTTATAAAGGTGACTGGGCAAACCATTACATTAATGAAATGGCTAAATTGGCTGTGAAAAATAACAAAAGTATTTATGAGGTAGCATGGAAATTTATAAAAGATAAAGAAGAACATCTGCCACCGAAATTATATAAATTTTACCCCTTAAATATTAATAGCTTAAAATGTATTGAGAGCGATTCAATCTACTTAAATAGTCCACAATATTTTAATGACCCTTATGATTGTCACATTTCAGCAAATGAAGATGAGTTTGTTAAGAAATATGTGCTTAGCCACATTGAACAAACTAATCCAGAAAAATCAGGGATAAACAAAGAACAATATATTAGATTGCTAAGTTCAGTTTGCTTTGACGTAGAGAAGCATTTATTTAGAGATATCCCAATTACATTCGAACGCGCAATGCGTGAAATCACAGATGGAAATTATGATTCCGAATTATACAGAATTCAAAGAGAAGGTACAACAATATTTGAGAAAACATTATTAAATTTAAAAGATAATGATATAAAAGTGACTTCATTTGCAGCATTAGATGATATTAAATTATCAACCTATATCGAAATGTGGGGGCATTATGCAGATAGTCATAAAGGATTTTGTGTGGAATACGACTTTAATGATTATATAAAGAATTCTGATAATACACTTGAAAACTTAAATAATACTATAATGAGTTGCTTATTGCCAATAATATATAAATCCAAGCCTAGAGAGGTCCCTATTGATTTATTTTACAAAAAAGCTTTGAATAACAAATTAACAGCTTTTCAAGAAAATCATTTTAAGAAATTTCTATTACAAAATTATTTAACTAAATCATCAGCTTGGAGTTATGAAAATGAATGGAGATTGATTTTGACTCAAAATGAATGTGAAAAATACAATAATATGCTTCCTTTTCCATATATAAAAGCGATATATTTAGGCTATGGTATGTCTCTCGAAAATAAAGAGTATATGTATAAACTTGCTATGCGAAAAGGAATATCTGTATATGATTGTGCATTAAGAGATGATAGTTATGAATTGAATTTTTACGAAAAGCAAATCTTATTTCTATTATAAAGATGAGGACTTAAAATTCAGCAATCGTTAGTTCTAGGCGCCCACTATGAGGTAGGCGATTTATTATATAATTCTTTATAATAAAAACCTCTTGATATTGTAATTGTTTTTTAATTATATTCAATACAATTTCCGCTATATCAAAATCGTTTTTGAACAACGAGTCGCAAACTATACACTAAGTTAATTGTTTTATTTAATGATTCGGAATTAGAAACATTTGAATCCTTGTAATTTTTAACATTATACTCATATGTATCTATATCATACTGTGTAAATGTATGCCAAAAAAATACTAACTTAATATGAAAGTTAGTATTTTGGATATCTAGCAAATATGTCTAGTTCTCCCTAAAAGCTATTGCATCAACCTGAAAGTCAATCCCATCTCTAATAAACTTTGTTTCATATGCTTTTCGTGCAGGATATATGCCTTCAAATCTTTCCTTCATTATTTCTCCTAAATAAAACAAATCGCTAATATCCCTAAATAAGCAATCCATTTGCACTACAGATTTCAAGGTTAAGCCTATTGTTTCAAGTCTCTCGCTCAAAATATCAAACGCTCCATTTATTTGGTTTTCAATTGATTGTCCTTCATTCTTCATGCAATAGCTAACATAAATAAAATTGCCAGCCTCAACGATCGCAGAATGTGCCCATTCCTCATCAATTTCTGTTCTTCTAATTTCACTCATTCTTCATTCTCCCATATATTAATTCTCTTATTTAATTCAAAGTTGTTATTATATTACCATGATTTTCTACTAACTAACAATATTAAGTTGTCTGTTTGTTGCTTCATTAAATTTTAAGTCAGTAATTTTATATCTCGGTTATAGCATCTCCTTTATTCTACACTTCTGTTATTCTTTCGATTTTTCTGCAATTATTAAATATCCAATACCAATACCTAGACTTATTATACTACATGTCAATAAATCTGCTCCAACACTATCCAATGCATTATTAAACATTTGGGATGCAAATCCTGTTTTAGAAGCTGCACCTGCACACCATATTGCAGCAGTAATATACCTCGATATAAATAGTAAACAATATAAATTAATTTGTAACTATGTATTTATTCTGAAACTAGTTTTCCTTACATCTTTATACAGTCTCATACAAGCTATTCCCGTTATAAACCCGCATCTACATGAATATTCCTATGCAATAAAGGATTACGATATGTACTGGATAAAAGACATAGAAAAACCACTTTAACCCTTTTCCACGTTTCCCATTGTACAATAACATTATCGGCATGGCAAAAATCATCATCCACTGATAATGATTTATAAATATTGCTTTATACCATGATCGTGTATAGAAAATTGTATCTATCCCCAATAATCCAAATGGCATTATTCTAGCCATTTCAATGAATCCATCAAATATATGATTGTTAACATAAAAGTCCAATCTAGAAAATACGCGTGGCACAAAATCTGTTACTATCAAACATATATACATCAAGCAATACGTCCCATAACCTAAAATAATTTTTCTCCTACTATTCTTACAATAATAAAGAATTATAATTGCTAAAACCATTATAGGTCCGCCTTCAACTGTAGTTATAATCCCTACCATGGTAGTTAAAATCATTTCTGCGGAATTCAAAAATCGATCTCCCAAAAGGGATATTCCTAACGCACCCGCTTGCCACCCGAGTATTACTAATACTGTTTTACGTTTTTTTGAAGGGTTTTTATGTACATACTCAATTGCTGAAATGATTACCCCTGCCACAAATAATGTAGAAAAAATATTATTGCTAATCATTTCATGGCTACCGCATATCTTGGGCACCAAATAGTCTAGTACACTCATCAAAATGCTACATATATAAAGTCTCAATAAATATATTTTTTTATCATGGGTATAATAAATTCCCCACACCATACAGAAAAAGAATAATGGAGCCGAAAGTCTTCCCATATATCGTAACCAAATTGGCATTCCAGGTATAAATTCTCCAACGTGGTCTATAACCATCAATGCTAATGCTAATAATTTTATAGCTGTTGTTGACATAATCCACCCCTTCTTTACTACCCCGCAATCATTCCACACGCCTTCCCTTTTGATTTTAAGAATATCAAGCCAAAAATTGCAAATCCTACTGCCATAACTAAACAAATAAGTACACAGATCAATCTTTCCATTTTTCACCCTCCTGCTTTTATTTAAAACGTTAACTTTGGTGATAATTTTTCATACAAAAGCATCGAATTTCTTCACAATTCCTTCAAACTTAAAACGCAATTTGTTCATCAATCAATCAATCAATGATTTACTTTTACAACAAGTTTTAATTATACAATTACCCCAAAAAGGATATCAACATATACACAATACCGCATCTTGATTCAACCATATGTATTTGCTCTAATCATTTTATTTATAAAATCTAAACGATTCATTTTTATTAATACTATAATAATCTATTTTCTTCATAAATAGCACATCAAACGGCTCATAAACATAAATCATATCATGATGCACTCCAGAATTATCACGTACATAAATCAGATCATCACTGTATTTAGATTCTTTATAGGTTAAAATAATAAAAATCCCAATCATCGCAATGGCTAAAACAGTAAATATAAATGACCCTATTAATACCATACATGTAAGTCCGTCCTTACTTGAATCCATCATATAATGTGCCAGTGGTTCAAATACTACTAGCATAATAGCTATATAGGCTACCGTATTTACATAAGGTAAAAATTCTATATTGTCTGACTTAAAATGTTTACCAACAAAATATCCTATAACAATAAGTATCCATAGGACCATTGTTGCGTAATACCATTTATGTTGTTTTATTTTATTCACATTATCCTCCTAATGTATTAATTTTGCCTGGAACGATTTTACTAATAGGGGTGATGTTATTGTTGATTTAGATTTTACTATTTAGTTTTATATGCCCAAAATTTATTAAGAATAAAATTAATTGGAATTGTAACGATCAAATTGGCAAGTGTTGCAATATAATGTGGTATTCCAAATATTGATTCTTCAACGTATAATAAAATGCCCATAAGAAAAAGGCCAGTGATCGAATAAGATACATAAACTTTAAAAAGTGCTTTCAAAAATGGTGGCTTTTCCTCTTGTGACTGTGTAAACACAAACTGACTATTAAGAATAAATGATATAAATACAGTTATTGCAAAAGCAACTGCATTGCATATTTGTGGATGCAAATGAAAAACATAAAAGCCTATATTGGTAATTGCATATGACACAATCGTATTGATTCCGCCAACGATTCCAAATTTTAGAAATTGTATTATTGAATCCTTATATTTTCTCTTTATCTCGTTGATTTGTTCCATTATCATTTTATCTTCCTTAATAAATTTCTATATATTTAAAATTAGGTTTTATTATAGCATTGAGGGGATGGATTCTCAAACTGTTTTTACAATTGGTTCTGGGGTTGAATCTCGTTACTAGTTAATAACTGTATAAGTATAACTTGTCATAAATATTTCCATATTATATAATTAATCTAGACAAAATATTGGGAAATATATTGTCATGGGGAATGATAATTCATTTGGGAAGGGGAAATCTTATGCCAACAGTAGCTATTTTATTTTTTACACTTGCTCTATTCTTCACTGTATTCTTCACTGGCGCGGTAATATATACTATTTATTTACTAATCATCGCATTAAAAATTTATATCAAAAAAAATTCTTAATTCTTTAAATTATAGTTAGGACTGTATCCTTTGTTTGTATCAAAGAATAATTATATCAATTTATTGGGACCCTGTGTAGCTCAACTGCACAGGGTCCATTTATACTCTGGCACTATATTTTTGCTTAACGTGAACAAATTTTCATTTATGCCTTTGTTCATAAATTCACCTTTTAAAGCTGAACATTCTAAAAATTAAACCGTTAGATATCTATCGTAAATATCTGCTCTTCATTTCCCCAAATATCTTTTTTATCCGCGATTTTGGCAAAGCCATACTTTTCATATAATCCTATTTCAATACCAAATCCGTTTTCCTAGCTTCTCGCTTAACTTTCGCAGGGAATTTTTTTTCAAAGGTTTCTAGAGCATCTTCCTCAACCTCAAAACATCTATCAAAATCATATACTCCAGAATTCTTTATTAAATACCCTTCTTCAAGTTCTTTTGCCATAAAAAAGGATGCTTCCTCTTGTTCGGATAACCCTGGCAAATAAATATTATGCTTACTGGCAGATACAAATCCCAATGGATTATAATATTTATTATTTCCAGTTATAAGAATTGCCTTGAACCCCATTTCTTTTGCTATGTTTGCTGTATATTTTATCATCTTTTTTCCAATTCCCGTTTTCTGGTAGTCAGGATGAACGCTAATTGGTCCAAAAGCAATTACTTCACTACTCATATTTTTCCCTAATCCACTGTACATTTTACTATAAACAATATTTCCCACGATTTGATTATTTTCAAGACAAACATAATCCAATTCTTTTATAAAAGAATCCGAATTTCTTAAATCATGCAAAACAAGATGTTCATTACAACCAGGTCTATATACATTCCAGAATGCATCTCTCGTTAGTGATTCAACCTCAAAATAATCATTTTCATTTTCTAATCGTAATTCCATATTTCACTCTCCCTATTTTCATCTTCACAATTCCGTCAAACATTAAACGCAGTTTGTTCATCAAGCAATCACTTTTCGAACATAATTTGTATGTATACTATGAATATAAGTTAGCCAAACAACAGGAATATCCCTCCTGCGGCAATCTAACTTACTTAATATAATAACTAATTTTTTCATAAAATGGCAAGTATATTCCACAGTATACTTGCCACTCCTCTTTTTACGGATAGAAGTTCTAGCATGATTTTCTTTATTATTAATTGTATATTATATGTTCGTTTTTCCCTTGAACTTCATTTTCTCTCTCCCGCACACTGCTTTACAGTGGATCTTTTCATGATTTGACTTCAGCTAGCCTCCTTTTCATTTCACAACAGGTGTCGATTGCGAAACATATCATCTCTCAAACAGGAATTTGTCGCTGAGTTATTATGTATAATTACCATTCCTTCAAGAACTTCAAAATACGCTGTACACTATCTGTACGAGCCTCATCACATTCTTTCGGATATTTTTTCTCCGCTGGAATTATTAGCTTAATCAATGTCCTTGGAATGAACCCAATTTTCGCTGCTGTTAATGCGTGACTTGCTTTTTCATAAATATGATACTCTACACGATGAGCATAATTTGAAATTTTGAGATTATCAACTATTCGTGGTACAGCTTCATCCGATGGCCAGAAGTCATCATTTTTTACTGCAAGAAGAAGTACATCAGCATTCATATTTTCAGTCCTAATTCTAGATTCTGGGGTTAATTTTGGTGTAAGTTGGTCATACCCATATCTCATAAATCTTGTAAGACCATATCCTTGTGCTTTCTTTGCTCTACGAAGCCATACCATCATTCCCATATCAAGAAATTCTGTTGGGGTGTACGGAATATCCTCCCCATGCCATGTATAGACAGAGCAATACAATCTTTTATTATTTTTGGTAGTTCCTTCAAGTACATGGTCATATGGTACAACGGGAATTACACATGTAATTTCTGGAATAAGTGAAGCTGAAAGTAATGTGTAACCACTCCCTGTAGAAATTCCAGTCATAGCTATTTTCTTTACTCCCTTTTTATCCAACAACCAATGAACTGCTTTTTCTACATAATCGACTTGTATGGATGCTAATTTGTTAGAAAGTCCGTTCCATAAATAAAACCCGAGAACTAAAACATTATAGCCCTCTTTAATGAGAAATTCTGCCATAGCAATACTTGTCTTTTCATCACATGATGCCCCGCCAACTGAAATAATCGCTTTATCAGTATCATAATTACCTGAATAGTAATTAGCAATAAATCCTTCTTTTTCTAATGTACATCTTTCCATCAATTAAACCTCATTTCTGTTTTTCTAACAATTCAAATCCCATATAAATTACAAGCTCTTATACAAAAAAAATAGCCACAGACCCTCTTGGGAATCTGTAACTAATAAAATGTCTATATTAAAATTTACTGATTTTAACAGTCCCCATTACAATATATTCCCCAACATCTTGTATGAAGTAAGTTTATAACTTTTATATGGTTATTTCAAGTTAAATTAATACAAATTATGGTAATATAATCCCACACTTAATATACCATATGATACTTACTGGCACAAAATATAAGCCACTACAATTTTGAGGGGAGTAGTGGCTCACATATATCATTCTACTGGGGAGTAGAACTTATTTATTCTATATTAAACAGAACTATAAAGCAATATTAATTTTATGGAAATCTTAAGATACTGTTATTGTTTGCCTTCTATCTATTTCAAAATGTACAAGGTCTATTTCCATTCCATTATTCTTAAATCCGTTTTCCTCAATAAATATCTGCTTAAATCCAAGTTTATTTAGGATCTTAATACTTGCAACATTTAAAACTACTGCGTCTGCAATAACATAAGCATTTGAGTGCTTTTCAAATATATAATTCAAAACGCCTTGAGCTGCTTCAAATGCATAACCCTTTCCCCAATATTCTTCTTTTATCTGATAAAAAAGTCCACATTTAAAATCATCGTTATCGATAACAGGAAATCCAATTATTCCAATCATTTTATTATTTAATAAAATAATGAACTTATTTGCACCTAAGTTGTCTTTATACCTGGATAACAAATCATTCAATCTAATTTGACAATCCTCTCTTGATGATAATAGCTTATTGTATGTATACTTAATAACCCCAAAGTTTCCCCATAGTTGGAATACATCTTCCAAATACTTATCTTCCAAAGGAACTATCTGTAATCGCTCTGTCTTTATCATAAACCCTCCTATTAAAAATTAATAATCTACCCATCTACATTTAAATCCACTTAATTTGTGCTCTTTCAATATATATCACTCATTATGTACTCTGTTTATAATTTCTGTGCAACAATTTTGTTAATTGCATGATAATGCTTCGGTGCACCTGGATGCTCATCTTCAAGCACAAATGCTTTCAAGCTTAATATCTTCCATCCCTGATAAAATCCCTGTAATTCTCCTTCATCCGCCAAACCAACCGCAAACTCTTCAATATCTGGTGATGCTGGAACCTTATTCGTAAAAATCTGAATAATATGAATTCCTCCAACATTGGTATGCTCTTTTGCCTCTTGAATGAAATGATGCCATCCTTCTTTCGCCACAAAATGCAGCGTCCCATATGAAATAACTAAGTCATAATTTTCTTTCCATGGAAAAGTGCATAAATCTTGTGTAAATGAATTCAATTCCACTTCATTTTTAGCTGCAATCTTTTTCACCTTTGCAATCGCATTTTCCGAAATATCAAATGCATTTACTCTTTCAAATCCATTTGAAGCTAAATATATGGAATTTTTAGCTTCACCACATCCAGCTTCTAACACATTCCAACTTTTTTGAAATAGTTCTATAAACTCTTTCACTTCTGGATTTGGATTCGTTCCAAATGCAGATATTTTATCATCTTTATAGGATTCCTCCCAAAATGGTACACTCGCCATATATAACTTCCTCCCGATATTCATTGCCTTCCTATTTTTTAACTGACGTTGACTTTTTGCGGCAACTACGTCACATTACCACTTAAACACCAACGGTAGATCCGGTCTAAAATCCATAGATTGATTTAAAACTCCATTATCAAACTCTAACTCAACAAAGTGTTCTCTATCTTGATTAATGGATAGAAGATTAAGTCGATTTAGTGTACAAGCTGACTCTGATAATGCATCATCTTGATTTACATGAATTTTTACAGATGTCACTTCATTCAACGGGACTTTATGTTCCATTGGTTCTGTCTTCCTAATTGGAGACTCTGCCTGCCTTGTCGCAAAATTTAGATAGAAATACATGGGTTCACTCAGTGGTGTATTTTCGGCAACTTGAATTTTTAGAAAATCTGGTAAATAAATAGGATGATAGTCCCACACTGGGAATGGTGCTATTTCAGTTTTTTCCTTTGTAGGTCTAAATGCAATTCCAAATGGAGAAAAGTTATTTGTTCTTGATAAACAGCGTTCATATAATCTCATTGGCTTAGTGAGCTCGCTGCGTACATCGTCCAAATTTTCTACCCACAGAAGCTCCAACATAAAGTTATGAAAATAGAATCTTCTGTTTGCTGTCCCTTGCCCAATGTGTATATTTGAAGAACCTTCTACAAGCCCAAATGCTTTAAGCAAGTCACCAGCAGGTGCTTTGGCTTCTGTGCATATATAAATGTGGTCGATTTCCATGGATATCCTCCTGATATTGTTTTAATAACATTTAATAGCTTGCTATTTTAACTTTTTTTCATCTATCCCTATTTCAGTAATTTCTGAATAGGTTTCGTTCTCCAGATCACAAAGCCTAATATTGCACCTAACGTATTAAGAATAATATCATCAATATCAAAAGCGCCTCTTGTGGTCAATAGTTGTATGAGCTCAAGCAAAAATATTATGATAATTATCCAAACAGAAAATGTGCTTACTTTTTTAATTTTTTTTATGAAGAATGGTAAATATAATCCCATAGGAAAAAGTAGAATAAGATTACCGCCAAGATTTGTTATCGGCGCTGATAGGTTCATACTTCCAGTAAATAGCGCTATGATATATCTACTTATGTTTTTGAATGGAATGATATTTATTGAATACTTTATATATTCAATATATGACCAATGATGTATGAAATTTGGCCTTAAATATAATATACTTACTAATAAAAGCAGATAAAACACAAAACTAATAGCAAAAATAACCTTAATTACTTTTTTCATTTTTTCCCCTTATTTTCCCTTTATATTTTTTAATTTCTGACGCAATATAATACGATTGTGACTTAATTAATTGGATATCTCTCCTATTCTATAACTTCCTTCTATTTACACACATAGACCATCTTCACAATTCCTTCAAACTTTAAACGCAATTTGTTCATCAAGCAATCACTCTTGAGACATAATTTGTATGTATACTATGAATATAAGTTAACCAAGGAACAGGAATATCCCTCCTGCGGAAAGCTAACTTACTTAATATATGATAACTAATTTTTTCATAAAATGGCAAGTATATTCCACAATATACTTGCCACTCCTCTTTTTACGGGGGCAGATGTATACACTTTTCCTTTTTGAATATACTCTTTGCTTATTGCTTATTGCTCATTACTTATTACTTATTACTCATTACTCATTACTTATTACACTTTCTTTTTCCCTTTACATTCAATTTTATCTTTACAATAAGGACAATATAGTAACTTATCATTAACACCCATATTCATCCCTAGCAAGTTCTGCTGCCATGTGATTTCAAATGTATTATTACATTTTGAGCATTTCCAGATGAAATTTTTTGTACTCCAATAAAAAAGCATTATTATACCAATGAGAAGCATACTTAGACCTATAAAGGGAATCCAAATGCTGAAAGGAGCTCCTCCAACCGACATTATTGCTCCTATAATTATAAATCCTGCCGAGAGTTTCCCCAACCATTTCATTTTTATTTTCCTCCTAATTTCACTAGACATCATTTTTTATGGTTTTTACACCTTCATCGGTTCCAACCACAATATATTTACACAGATTAATAAATAAACCGTGTTCCAATATCCCAACTATTGAAGCAAGTTTTGTTATTACATCATCGATATTAATTGGAGCTCCTAAATGTAAATCCACAATATAATTACCATTATCAGTAATAAACTTTTCTCCATTTGTCACTCTTAGTACAGGACGAAATCCAAAGTCTTGCATTTTAGAAAATGCTTGTTTGGAACCATATATTGCAATTTCTACTGGTAATGGAAATCTACCAAGCGAATTTACTAGTTTGGAATCATCCATTATCCATATAACTTCTTTAGCCAATGTTGCAACTACTTTTTCTCGGTATAATGCGCCACCGCCACCTTTGATAGCATTGAAATGTGAATCGATCTCATCGACTCCATCAATTGCTAAATCAATGTGATCTGCATCATCAATTGTTAATAATGGTATTCCCAGTTGCCTTGCTTGTAACTTAGTTGCTATTGAAGTAGGTACGGCTTTCAAATCCATCCCTTTTTTTACTAACTCTCCAATTGCGTTAATAGCATAATAAGCAGTGGAACCTGTTCCTAACCCTAAAATCATTCCATCTTTTACATATTTAGCTGCTGCTTCTCCTGCCATCTTCTTTTTATTCATTATGAGATTCCTCCGAATTCTTTACTATCGATTTCTACAATCTCAGTGTTCTTCATGGCGTAATTTTCAACCATTTGGTTAAATGGAGTATCTCGTAAATAAGACAGCAGACACATTATGACTGCGCTATGTGTTACAATTAATACATCTGAACTATTTATCTTAATGATTTTCTTAAGGATTGGAAGTAACCTATCTAAGACATCCTGATATGATTCCCCTTCTGGCAGCCTTGTATATCTTCTATCTATAAGCCATTTACTATATTGTGCAGGATATTTTTCTTGTACTTCGGTCCATGTATTCCCTTCCCATAATCCTAGATTCATTTCTTCAAGGCCTTCTAGTACTTCATATTTTTTATTTAAATACTGAGATACTATCTCTGCTGTTTGTTCTGCTCGTTTCTGTTTGCTTGTATATATTTTCTCTATATGTAAATGCATATCTTTTAACTCGATGCCTAATCTCTTCCCCTGGTCTAACCCATTTTTATTAAGTTCGATATCTGTACTTCCTTGAATTCTTTTTTCAAGATTCCAATCAGTTTGTCCATGTCTTATAAATATTAATTTCATTTGTAATCCTTCCATATATAACACTCACTATATGTTTTACTTATAAATTTTGTTTAAATAAAATATCATACAATGGATAACCCTTATCTGTTACACCAACTTTTACATTGCTCAATTCTTTTTCCTTTATCACCTTGCTCTTCATCATAAGAAAACCTTTTTAAATTATCACAAGGAATCTCGGAACACTCGCCACAATTATTCAATGATTTACTTTCACAACAAGTTTTGATTATACAATTACCCCAAAAAGGATTATCAATATTTACACAACCCTTACAGCCTTTCTTTTCTTTAAATGTACATTCACTGCACACAATGCCGCATCTTGATTCAACCATATGTATTTGCTCCTTTTGCCTTCTAACCCAGTTTAATACTTCATTACCCAACTGTTCCTGTGGCAAATTATCAACCTCTAAATAGTCCACATTATTTAATCCCTTCATCCACTCTTCTTTTAATGGCATGATTTTATTAAAATAATACTCAAAATATCTACGTTGCCTCACCGAATCACTTAATTTATTACTACGTAGCTTCTCCTCACTGGCTTTTAGGAATAAAATTTTATCTGGGAAACATTTTCTTAGTTCTCCAAGTTCTTTATGTAAATATTTTTCAACATCCCACGCTTGTCCAATTGTTCTCGGCCAATATAATGTATGGAATTCTATTTCTTCTGCTCCAAAATCAAAAACCACACTATTGCCTTTCATCTCAGTTGCTTTTATATATCTTCTAATCTCTTTATCTATCCATATTTTCTGAACTTCAATATAATCCTTAAGAACTGATTTATCGTAATTATGTTGATTTAAAACATTAGTCATCTCATCATCCCACTCAAAGCTTGCAATTACATCATCCGTATTACTTTCAATGAACTTTAAAGCTGTCGTTTTACCTGAAGCCATACAGCCCTGCAAGGATAATACTTTAGGTCTTTTACTATTATCTAAATTTGTATTTTTCGGTTGTACTGACATAGGGTAATTCCTTTCTAACAGATTACATAGACAAATTTTTACTTATTCTCATATCAACGCAACTTAATTTGACTTATTCCATCCTTGCTCCATGTTGCATAAGCTTCATTTACATTATTCTTTAAAAATAACACCATATTTGTTTTCATATTTGGTGCAAGCTTTGAATCAAGAAAAGCTTCCTTATCCATCCAGAAAACTTTCCCTTCTTTTGTTTCACCAATAAGTTCTCCATTATAAGCTTTCGTTTTATATAGAAATACGAGCCAGCGTTCAGGTTCATCTGCATTATCCCAATCAATTACCCCACATGGTATTAGGTTAAATACATCCAATCCCGTTTCTTCCTTAACTTCTCTTATTGTGGAATCAATTAAACTTTCACCATTTTCAACATGACCACCTGGGAATGTGTATCCATACCAATCATCATCTTCTTTTTTTACTTTATCCAAAACTAAAACTTTGTTATTCGTTTCATCATATATCATGCACATATTTAAGAGCGTTGTTTTAATAGATCTATCCATATTTTCCTCACCTTTTTTAATGTCTCAAATTCGTATTCTTTTTAATTCCACATAGAATATTTTCACAATTCCTTCAAACTTTAAACGCAATTGGTTCATCAAGTAATCACTTTTGCAACATAATTCTTATGTATACTATGAATATAAGTTAACCAAGGAAATGGAAACCCCTCCTGTGGAAAGCTAACTTACTTAATATATAATAACTAATTTTTTCATAAAATGGCAAGTATATTCCACAGTATACTTGCCACTCCTCTGTTTATGGGTGATTCTCACTCTACTATTTTCTTATCTCCAAAATATTGTGTTAATATTAAAATTAATGCCGTACACGCCAAAATACCATCCATAATTCCAGCTGGTAACATAAAAATCATCAATGCCATGGTAATTACACAATTAATTACCGAAAGTGCTAATCCCCACATTCTGTTTTTCAATAAACCATATGCACCAATTAATCGAACCACGCCGAAAATTCCTCCCATAATCATCATTAGGTAAAGATTTGCTTGTAGATACGGTACGATGAAGGAGATGTATTGTCCTGCATTTGCTATGTCAAAATCAAATGCTAAAATTGGAATGAGTGCAAGGCATCCACAAAGTTCAAATAATCCACCATGTATTATCATTATAATTGCTGCTATTTTATACTTTTTCATTTTCACTTTTTTCACGACTCCTCCTCGAAAAACTTCAGTATTTTTATCTTATACGCCTTGTATAAAGAATCTATTCTAATATAAAAATAGCCACAGACTCACTTGGGAATCTGTAGCTAATAAAATGTTTATATTAAAATTAATTGATTTTAACAATCCCCATTACAACATATTCCCCAACATCTTGTATGACCTAATTTTATTACATTTACTTGGTTATTTCAAGTTAAATCAATACATATATTGGTAATGACATATCCCGTGAAGTTAATATCATATTTTCCCGAACAATGAACCATCTTTTATAATTTAAATATCTTCTCTACAGCTAAATAATTTTCTTCTATACTTTTTGTTCCATCTACTACTAAGGTATGATAGCCTAATTTCCTAGCATCTTCTAACACTACGCTTGCATATAGGTAATCTCTTTGCATCCAATTTTCAAATGCCAGTTCTTTGTTACCACATCCCCTAAGATAATGTGGTACCCATGGCCGCTTTAAATATTCTTCGTATTGAAACTGTTTTGTTGGAACCATACAAATATACTTTGATTGAGATATTCCTATTTTCTTCATCAGATTTGGCAAGAAGGCTGCTCCTTCTGCCACAATTGGAATATCACTAGCTTTAATGATTAAATCAGCCAAAATATATTCAAACATTTCGCAATACATTTTCAATTCTTCTTCATTTTGTATATTCGGATTTCTTAACCAAAGTTCATCTAACGTCATTTTTGAAACTTTAGAGAGTAATGGCTTTCCATCCTTAGCGCCTTTTTCTATATAGGTATTTAAAAAATCATCAACCTTAAAATATTGAAAATCATATTTGTCGACTAGCATTTTAGAAATTGTACTTTTCCCACAGCAAGGTGAACCGCCTAAATAATATATCTGTCCCATTAATTTACCCCATAATATATACATTTTTCTATCATTTTTTATTATTCTTTCTCTTTTTCTGCCCCTCTTAAGTATCCAATACCAACAATCAAACTTACTATACTGCATATCAATAATGGTATTCCAATAGAACCTAATAGCTCATTAAATAAATAGTAATCCCAGTTTCTCGTAGATGCACCCACACAACAGATTGCGGTTGCAATGATGTATCTTGATATAAATAATAACGCTGCAATAAATACAAAAGCTACCCCTGTAGTTCTCTTTTTCATTTTTCAATCTCCCCCTTTTATAAAACTCACAATCCTAATACGTTTGCGACTTAATTTACATATACTATACTATAATGATTTAATTATATCTACTATATATTACCAATATAGTGTAAATATTCAATTTAGCTTTTCTGTTATTTTAAATATGATTTACCATGAAATTGAATTTTCGATATCTATAGTAAAAATCTGCTCATCATCTCCCCAAACGTCTTTTTCATCTGCGATTTTGTCGCCTTTTTGAAATTCCTTGATTTCCAATATGAATTTCTACCTTCCTTTCAATATCAAAAGTACTGATATTTCCTGTTTTACATATGTTCAAAAAGCGTATGAAATAATTTTACAACATCGTCATCAATGTTATAGTAATGATTTAATTCTGCAAGTGAAAATTCCATTCTATCCTTAATTGCTTCTTTAATTCTATTTTTAACTCCCTCTTTGATTCCACCCTCATGCCTATTTTCCCCACAGCATTTGGCAATTGCATCATCAACCTCTATCGCCAATTCTTGGGCTGCTATTTGCTTTCCGCATAAATATTTAATACAGCATCTATGAATTAATCTTACAGCTTTATACCATTCTGGTCTTTCAGGCAAAAATTTACTCTGAATTGTTTTTCGTTTCGTTTCTTCCAAAATGTGAAAGCCATAATCACATAGAATTATTTCATTATCAAGTTCAGTCTGAAGCACCGTTTCACGAATATCCAAATCCACGCTTATGCCATTTTCATAGTTTAAAATAAATATACCTTTAGGGTTTTCAGTGCGATTTGTCATAACAATACGATTATACTTCCCTATTATTTCATCCAGTAAATCGTTATTTATATCCCCACACAATATTAAGTCCACATCTGAAAATGGTTTTGCCCTGCCATGTGCAAGGGAGCCCTCTAATACAAGAGATAATGCGTTTTTGTCGCATACAGATATCATATAATCAATGTATTCTTTATGGTTCTCTGTTGGAAATTTCAAATGTCTTGCCTCCTGTTTTTTATATAACTCATGCAATATGAACAGTCAATATTATCCCTACTATTGTAACTCCTCTATCTCAAATATCTCGCCTGATTTTCTCTACATTTACACATTTAAATCCATTCTTTTCATAAAGTTTTATAGCCTTTTCATTCCACTTGGCAACATGCAACTTGATTGGAGCTTCACTCGTATCCTGTATATGACTAATTGCAAAATGAAGTAGTTGTTCCCCATATCCTCTGCCACGATACTTTTTATTTACGATTAAATCATCTATCTCATTTCCATTGCATGCCACAGAACCAATCAACTCATTATTTTCAATCCAACAATGTATTTTATCCTTCTTCACCGTTAGCTGCTCAGGTGATGAATAAAAATTATATGGCTGAACTTCGAGTGTTTTCCTCATTTCATAAAAGCATTCATTATAAATCTGAACATATACGTCATACATAGAATCATCATAATGATTTAGTTTAAGGCTTGAATCTATCGTATTCCCAACATATTTCATTTCATATGCTATTATTTCTATCATCAGAGTTCCCCTTTATCCTTATAGTTCGAGATTTTTAGCGAATGTTATATCTACTGCTAAGCGCTGACGATTTTATCTAATCGTATCCTACTTACATATCCAATATGATGGCATAATAGAGGATTTTAGTAAACAAGATGCTCATCTTTACAATTTTATATCAACTTCATACTTATCATCAATTAAAATGTAATCGCAATTTGATCGTTTACATTTTTTAAAATTAATCAAATTCTCTCGAACAAGCATCTGAATTGTACAATATTCAGAATCACTCTCATCCCTATATTCAATAGCACTTGCATTTTCTATAATTTCATCATAGTGTTCTTGAATATACTTTTCGCTAAATATTAGACAACTATATTTTATGTATTTCAAATATTCATCTTCAAAATCCTTTTTATAATCAAACGGAATATAGCAGCCTTCTATTATTAAATTCTGCCTATTTTCAATATTTGTTTTTATAATTTCTCTAGTGATAGGCCAAAGCAGATCCATTATAGCGTCTGCATCATCTTCTGGTGTTAATTTACTAAATCCACTCCTAATCAGTCCCATTTTCAAATGATCTAATGATAAATATGGAAATTCATATTTCTTTAATAGCTTTTGAGCAAGTACCGTTTTTCCTGTATGTGAACTCCCTGCAATTAAAACAATCATTCCAAATCCTCCAAATTAACGTCCCACCCCACCTCTTAAATAGATAGTTCTTTCTCAATGTATTCAGAAGAGAAATCATACCAAACCACACCTTTTTTCCCCGCTTGTTCTTTTATGTGAATTTTATATAATTCTTCCGTCACCGATTTGTTATTAATGAAATATAATTCGGCTGTTGAATCGTATGTACTTGGCTGACAATACCCTAATATATCAGTTTCACTAATATCTGATTTGAATCTCAATTTTCCATATCCATTGTCTAAGGCACCGTTTGAATAATTAAAGGTTCCATCTGCTTTAAGATCTTGTAAACCTCGAAGCACCTGAATGTATCCATAAACTTCATTATTCATATAATGTAAAACTTCATAAAACTGCACATCACTACCTACTGTTAATTCAAGAACAATTTCAGGTATATTGTCCCCATCCATATCGAGTACTGCGAAGTGCGTTACTTTGAAAATGGTTCCATAAAGCTCTTTATTTGTTAATAAATCATTCAAATATACATTTTTCTTGTTATCTGTACTAAAAAATGTAGCTTTATTTTGCAACACTGCTTTGTATGCTTCCATTATTGACTTTTTCTCAGATGACATCTGAGTAGTTTTACTGTCTGCAAAAGCATTGACCGATGTCGGCGAAGAACTTGTAGAAATACTTACATCAGAACTTTTGCTATTACTTACGCTACTGTTGTTTTCTATGTTTGAACTGCTTTTATTGGAACACGCAGTAATTGAAACACTTAACAGAATCACAAGAAGTACACTTATAAATTTGGTTTTCATTTAAATAGCCTCTTTTCAATATAGATATAATCCACTCTTTAAAATCATAGTGGCACATTTAACTCCTATTATACTACTATAATTAGATTATATCTGCATTATCAAACCAAATACTTTCTATCATAAATGTCATACCTTTTTGTATTTTATTGTAAATACTTTCTAGCATAATGATATTTCTTTTCGGCATTGAGTGGATAGAATCTCAAACTATTTCTAAAATTATTTTGAAATCGGTCCAAAATGACTTGTAATGAATATTGCAATGTTATAAGATTAGTTAAGACAACATATCGGGGAATATATTGTAGTGGGTAATGTAAGTTTATGAATTAATAAGAGCATTGGTTGTTGCAAATTCCCAAGTGAATCTGCAACTTTTTTTATATTATAATAAACCAGAAGGAGAATAAACAAAATGAACAATAATAATAATTACAATAATCAAAATCCGCAACAATATGGATATTTCAACAATAATGGACAACCGTTGAATCCAAAAAAGAAAAGAATTAGTACCGGTGGTATTGTTGCCATCGTTATAGGTGCTGTTACTAGCATCGCGTTTATGTTTGTTTCAAGTTTAATATTGGGAGGTTATCTAGCAAAAAACATAGAAAGTTATGTAGAATCTTATTATAGTCTATCTGAAGGTATTGTAAGCAAACCGGATGGTTTTTATGGGAAGACATTTACTTTTATTGACGATTCAACCTTATATTTAAATGACAATGGTACCTATTTATGGTACAAAGATAATAATATAAAGAATGATAATTATTTCGAGGGTACGTTTGTTGTCGCTACTGGTGTTGCTGCAGAAAATATGATCATTAATGATTTAAGTTCATATGGTGTTACAAATAAAGAATTGCAAGAATTTTACTCAAGGAATGAAGGCACCGAGTTTTCACAGGAACATTTAGTATGTATTGTTATGACATCCACAAAAAGAATTATAAATAAAACCAATGTATTAAAAGCAAATGACGTTGTACCATATATGGGATTTTATAATGAAGAGAGTTATTCATTAGCAAATATGAAAAGCGGGGAATTTTTGACGGTTACATCTGTAGAAGACCAATAAATAATATAAAGCGTGAACTTATTTTCCCATTGCAAACATGGCTGCTTTCGTTGCGTGGATTTGTGTAGTATCGAACACTGGTAATGTAGTATCTTGCTACCCGATAAGCAAACCGATTTCTGTGCATCCGAGAATAACTCCTTGTGCACCTTTCTCTTTTAATTTTCCAATTATTTTTATATATTTATTTCTGGATTCTTCTGAAATAATGCCTAAGCATAATTCATGATATATAATATGATTTATAATTTCCATATCTTCCTCATTTGGTATTAGAACATCTATTTTATTTATAATCAATTTGGCTTTATAAAAATCTTCTTTCATCGTATACTTCGTTCCAAGAAGCGCTACTCTTTTGATTCCATTTTCTTTTAACTTTTCTGCTGTTGCTTCTGCAATATGAATAATTGGAATGCTAATTTTTTGTTGGATTTGGGGTACTACCTTATGCATTGTGTTGGTACAAATAACGATAAAATCTGCTCCTGCTTTTTCGAGATTTTGAGCAGCTGTACCTAATATTTCTGCGCTTTTATCCCAGTCTCCATTTGCCTGACATGCCTCAATTTCCTGGAAATCAACGCTATATAACAAAACCTTCGCCGAATGGAGACCTCCAAGTTGTTCTTTTACAACTTCATTTACTATTCGATAATATGTTACTGTACTTTCCCAACTCATTCCACCAATCAATCCTACTGTCTTCATCTTCAATTTATCCTCCTTCATGAATTCCTGTTTAACTTGGTAATATTACACATCTTATTTCTTCGAAGATTTGTTAATTTCAGCTTCGAAAAAATTTATTTCTTGTTCTTATATATTCTTTCCATTTACAACAATCATTTAAATGAAGCATTACATGCCGTGTAGGGGGCATTAACAGAATTCCTGCTACATCCTTTTTACCCCAAAAATCCAGTAACCAAATAGAGTCTTGCTGGCTCGTTACACCGCCTTCGCAAAGTATCTTTTCTATGGCTTTAGGTAAAACCTTACGTTTCATATCATCTTGAGTTAATGAACTGACAATCTCTCTCGTCCTATTTCCGACTTTATTTCTATAATTAAGTAATTCCTCTATATTAATATTTTTACTCAAATTCATAATCTCATCATCGGTCTGGGCGTTTCCAGTATCAGTAATTGAAACGTTCATTTGCTGTCTCCATGATTCGTTAAATAATTGGTCTCCATCTGCTGCCAAGATACCCATTGCTATATCTTCGATTCTTGCAATATGCCACATTACCCATGCGATAGTCTCATCCTTGCTCGTTGGCATAATGGCATATTCATTATCACATAAATCATTTATTAGCGAATCTACTTCATTTGGTCTTGTACCCGATATTTTAGATAAATGCAAGCTTGCATGAATTTCTAGAAATATTTCTTTCGCTTGCTCAATCTTATTTGATTGACGAATAATACTATTTAATTGTTTATGCTTTTCACTCAAACCCTCACCAAAATATTTCATACGCTCTCACCCTTCTAAATACGATGTCTTCTTGTTTCTTATAAAATAGTATATCTTCACAATTCCTTCAAACTTTAAACGCAATTTGTTCATCAAGCAATCACATTTGCGACATGATTTATCTGTATACTATGAATATAAGTTAACCAAGTAGCAGGAAAATCCCTCCCGCGAAAAACTAGCTAACTTACATAAGATAAAATAACTAATTTTTTCATAAAATGGCAAGTATATTCCACAGTATACTTGCCACTCCTCTTTTTACGGGGACTTGGTGCTCCATTTATTGAGTAATTTGTTAATGGCTAATACGTAGTCTGCTATCAATATCTGTACCACTTATTTGTTTTGCTTCTTCTATTTCCTTCAATTTGGAAATAAGTTTCGGCTGAATCAATGGATATGTCCATTCTGTAGGTAACTCATCCCAAAGAAATATCTTTTCCATTTCACTATGCAATTCTTCCTCAAATGTTTCGATTTCTGCATAGTATAACATCCCAAAAGTTTCTTCTCCAGTTCCGTTCACTTCATTTTTATCGGTTACTGAATAAACACTGATCGGTGTAATTGAAAACTCCAATGCCCCGGTTTCCTCATAAAGTTCCCTTTTAGCCGTATCTATGATATTTTCATTAGCTTCTCTATGTCCTCCCGGCACTTCGTATGTATCTCGGTTTTTGTGTTTACAAAATACCCATTTCCCAGATGATTTTGAGATAATGACAGCAAATTTAAGCAGTTCATCATCTATATTATCATAAAATTTAACTTCCATGATTGATATTTTCCTCCTGCGCATTAATATGTATTACTCTAATATGATGATACCACCTTTTCAATTCTAATATCAAAATATTGCTCTTGGAAATGCACTTTAAGTATGTTACATCTTCATAAAATCCACTTGCACAAATTTCTTTCCATTTGGTAATGGAATATCCTCCCTATATATCTTCGAGTATCCAATTAGTGCAAGTTCATCTGTAAGTTTATCTTCTTCCATCTGATGATGAACCTCACAAACCCTATCAAATGCATGAATATAAGGCGATTCTGAGACAAAACCATCCTGTTCATTTATTTGTATGATAACAGAAATATATCTAGGTGACATCACATTCATATGATGTGTAAAAGCATCATACCCGATATACTCAACAAACAAATTTGCAATTACTAGGTCTGCGATTGGCAATTCAACGTTCTTATTGGTTAGATCAACACAAACTGTCTCGAAATGACCATCTAATTCTGAATATCTGTGTCTGCAGACTTCCAAATATTTTTCGTTAATATCAACACCATAAACAATATTTATTTTTTGTGTTTCTACGTGTTCTAAACCATTTCCACCTGCGATTCCAAGAATCATAACACTGTTAACATCGTAACCGTGCAGTTGCTTTTTCATGATTTTATTTAATACTTGCTGTTGCTGTACCGTATCTAAATTCATATGTTTTTCGTATGTTTCCAGGGGTATATCTAAAAATGGGTTACGCATTACTTTTCCTCCAAAATTGAAATATTCTCAGATAATAAATCTATAATTTATGAGTGAAGGTATTTTTTCGACGCTTTAGCCAATAAAATCACGAAATAAATTATAGTTGAAATAATAGCGATTAAAATTGCTAGATTTAATATATATACTATCGTAAATACAACCATTGCAATGATACTTTTTGCGCCTACTTTAATTCCATCTCATTGTGCATTTGCTTAAACCCATATTTTTTATACAACGGTAGACCCATTTCGGTTGCTTCCAACGTAATAAAATCAACCTTCTTATTTTTTGCCTCATTAACCAATAGATCTAATGTTTTATAAGCGATACCTTTTCTACGATAGTCTGGATGGGTGTACATGTTCATTATATATGCTTTAATACCTTGTGGATTATTATAAGTTGGCATGACTTTATAAAAGCTCACTCCGCCTGCACCAACAAACCGATTGTCATCAATTACCAAATAAGCAATATGTTCTCCATTTACCAAATATTTTTTATAATAATTATAGGATTCTTTTTCAATTACAGTCATATCTACATCATATGAAAGTTTATTTGCTACTCTTAGGACTTGTACCCTCATCTTGGTCAATATATCGATATCTGATATATCTGCTTTTTTATAAATAAAATTCATTTGTGAAACCTCCCTCATTCTCAAATATATTTATATCTGCAATTTTTTTATACTATCATAATTACCTCTTTCTAGTTCTATCATATTTATCTCTTTCTTGTTCTATCATTTCATAATGAAAATCTGAATAATATGAATTCCATAGAATCTCTTTGTAATTAAGCAAAATGAATTCTATCTGTATATCCTTGGTTGAATCAACCAGATTTTTAATATTTTTATTAGATCATTATCACCTTTACTTATGCTATCAAGCAGGTCTGATATGTATTTAACAGCATCCCCCTCTATTAAATAAATGCTTCCTAAATGCATATTTCAATCCTCCTCATAAATTTATGATCTTGCATCACTAAACGTTTTAGCCGAACTTAAGTATTTTGAAATTAATGGATGTGGATTTTCATATGTAGAACTTAGCTGAGGTTGAAATAGTGAAACAAAAAAAAAGGTATTATCTTTAATTGTCATAATACGAGCTTCTTCGTTTTCATCTGTACCAACAACCTTAAAACCATTTTGATTTAGTAGATTTTGAAAGTCCTTATTTAATCCGAAACTACAATTATACTTTTCTATGATTTCAGTGCAATCATATATATTATATAATTTGGAATTTTTATCGATAAAAATGCGTTTTTCTTGTCCAAGAAGTGAGCATGATAGCGCAGTTATAAAATCATTTGCGTCATAAGGATTGAAGTTAATATCTTTTAAATTATTGATTTGTAATACATTTCTACCATATTCAATTACTGCATGTTGAAAACCGCCACAAGTACCGATGAACGGATAATCATTTTCTCTTGCATATTGAATAGCATTAATTGCCCCATTCATACTTTTATATGGACTACCAGGTGCACACCATAACCCATCAAAACATTGTAAATCTTGTTCATCCTTTTCAAATTCAACAGTATCTATCCATTTGATTTGGATTTCCATTCCTAACTTTTTCGCACTATGTTTAAGCGCTTCTTCTGTTGCTAAGTGAGATGGACGACCATCATAGTCTCCAATAATTCCAATTCTGACTTTTCGACTCATTTTTTCTCCCCCCAAAAATCAAATTTTCACATTCACTATAAACTCATTTTTCAGACTCGTTTTTATCCTCATTTTTTAGGCCTTTTTCAGACTCATTCTCCAGATCATTTATCATACTAAGACCCTGATCCCTGAGCATCCCACATTTGTCACTTGGCAAATATGAGAATTTGAACTTACTATATAATTTATCTGCAGGTGCATTTGCTATCAAACAAATGTAACTATCTTCATAAGTGTTTCGATTTAGGTACTGATCGATTTCTTGCATTATAATTGTAGCATATCCTTGTCGTTGATATTTTGGATCAACCATTACATCGCTAATAATATAAGTAATTCCACCATCTCCAACGATTCTACCAAAGCCAATCAAACTTTCACCATTATCTTCATATATGGATACTGTAAACAACGAATTTTTGAGAGCAGTTGCTGCTCTTCCCTGATCTTTTCCACCCATTCCAGATTTCATTCGTAAGCTAATATAACTATGTGTACTAGGTTTGTTATATTCGATTCTCATATTTTCCTCCATTCTATAAATAATATATTTACTAATTTAATTTTCGTTTTCCATTTCATTTTTATGATTTACTATCTTTGATTCTATATATTTTTATCCTTCCAACTTTTCTTAAACGCTTCCTTCTCACAATATGTCCATACTGTAAGGATTATTAAAACAAATGCACATGCATAAACTATAAGAAGAATAAACTCCATACTCATAAAAAATCTCTCTTCATTATATTAATATTTACGTATCTTTATCGTTATTTTTTTAACCAAACGAAATGACTTCACAATTTCTTCAACTTTTATATGTAAATTGTTCACTGCGCATTCACTTTTGGTACATAATTGATATGTATACTAGGAATATAAGTTAACTAAGCAACAGGAAAATCCCTCCTGTGAAAAGTCAACTTACACAAACTAAAATAACTTAATTTTTCATAAAATGGCAAGTATATTTCACTATATACTTGCCACTCCTCTTTTTATGGGGTGATTACAAGAATAATCATGAATACGCTGTATACGTTTATCTCTTTATCATCTACATTTTCCAAAAAAAATTTCTAACCTAATCTATAATTTTCAATCACTTACTAATATTTTTCCTATATCAACCTGCTCAATGGTAGTATTCATTTGGCCTATAAATGTGTTTTCAAAGCTACCATGGCAATCTGATCCGCTTGTTATAATCAAATTACGTTCTTTACAAATATCAAGACAAATATCCGTAATCTCTTGGCTATGGCTTGGATAATAACATTCGATTCCATCTAACCCCAAATCTACAAGCGCAATTAATTTGTTGTGAAATATACTGCTATCGTTTTCTTTAATGACTTTACCTGGATGTGCTAATATCGCTTTTCCTCCTGCTTTATGAATCCACTGACATAATTCACTTATTCCTGGGAAACTGACACAGGTATAAGAATGATTATACTGTGCATATAATAGATATCCCCCATATAACGAATCTGCTAGCCCTTTATGCACAAAATAGTGTAAAGCCTTCCACCCACCAAGATTTTTATTATATGAATACTTTAAATATTCATCATATGAAATATTAGGATTATCTTTTTTCATTTTCGCAATCAATTTTTCATTTACTTCTTCTAACAGTTCGCTATTTTTTAGTACCCTATTATTAAATTCTTCATCTTCTAAATCAATTCCATATGCCAATATATGAAAATTCATATCATTTTCTATGGCATCTAGTTCCACTCCTGAAATACACTTAATATCTTTATTCTTAGCAAGTTCGAGAAGCTCTTTACTTCCATCAATCGTTTCATGGTCAGTAATCGCCAATATAGACACTCCTTTTTTTAATGCCTCTTCAATTATTTCACTGGGTGACATCGTTCCATTTGAAAAATAAGAATGTATATGTAAATCAACCAGGTTTTTCATATCATATGTGCTTCTAACCATTTCCCTACGCCATCCTCGTCATTATTTTTGCATATATCATCGGATATTTCTTTTACTTCAATAATTGCATTGCTTACTGATACACCAATGCCACACGCTTGTAGCATTTCGATGCTCATTTCGATGCTCATTTAGTGCCTCCTCTATTTTTCTATATGTACGCATGCTTTACTCCATATTAAAATACTGCTATTTTGTTAATATCAAATATAATATCAACTTCTAAATAAGTTGACATGTATTCCATGAATATAGACCATGCCCAGGCCTAGCGTAGCCAAGAGCCCAAAATAAACAATTGCAAAGAGGAGCCTGTTTAATGGCTTCACTTTAAAATATTCCTTATTTGGATTTTTAAATTGCTTTATTATTTCAGAAATCCCCAAAATTAGGATCAGCAATAATATCGGATTGAAATATTTAAATAGAAATACAACGGCAATTGGCAACCCAATCAACCATAACCAAGGCGAAATCGCTGTTACTGCTCTTCCTCCATCTAAAGGGCGAATCGGAATTAGGTTAAATAAATTAAGCATAAAACCCGTATATGCAAGGGCTAACCAAATATCTTGTTTTAATGGATAATATAATAGCATACATATAAATGCTGCAATGCTGCCTAAAATAGGTCCACCCAAGCCAACCTTAGCTTCCACTTCTGCATTTTCGGGCATCTCTTTCATATTGATAAACGCTCCTGCAAAAGGTATAAATAATGGTAATGAGACATCTAAGTGAAATAATTTTGCGGTAATATAATGTCCCATCTCATGAATCAAAAGCAAAACGACAAATCCTACTCCAAATGCAAAGCCATACAATTGAGCATATATCCATATCATCAAAAACATAGATAGGAAAGTTGAAGCGAATTTACCTAGTTTAAGCAAAATAATAAGTGATTTAAATTTGGTGAAGATAACAAAAATCGCTCCAAAAAAGCCAATGATTCCTTTGTTTTTTTTCTTTTTTTTCATTGCTTCAGGTGGTATTTCTACCGTTGGGATTCCTTCGGATTGTACTACTTCATTATATCCTCTATTTTCAAAACTGGGTGCAGGTGTTTTAAATTCATCATTGTTTTCCATAATTGTCCTCATTTCTATGCATCTTTCTGTGAATTTCTAGCTTGTGCAATTCTAACTTGTGGATTTCTAGTTTGTGCATTTCTAGTTTGTGCATTTCTAGCTTGTACAATCGTAGTGCCTTGCTAATCAAGCATGCGACTGTAGTAAACATCTTTTTTTTATTTTCATTATCGAATCCCTTTCCCCTAACAAATAATGTATTTTTCATAAGCAAACCCCTTATCTCGCACTTTTTCGACAATTTCATTTCTATATTCTGCCTTAATATGACACAATAATTCACAGTTTCTTCAAAGTTTAATTGCAAATTGTTCATCAATTATTCACTTTCATGACATAATTGGTATGTATACTATAAATATAAGTTAACCTAGGAACAAGAAAATCCCTCTTGCGGAAAGCTAACTTACTTAATACAATAACTTAATTTTTCATAAGATGGCAAGTATATCCACTGTATACTTGCCATACCTCTTTTTACGGGTACCCTTTTCCCTTATTTTAAATCCGACTTTCTTGCTTCTCTTTTAACTTTTGCAGGAAATCTTATTTCGAAGTCTTCTAGTACTTCTTCTTTTACATCAAAACATTTATCAAAATCATATACCCCTGAACACTTTATCAAATATCCTTCTTCCAGTTACGGTATCACTTTATTTGCTCAAACAAAATCATTTGAACCCATCCACCTTTATCCATCATAACCATATGTTTATCTTCTTCACTAGTCGGTATATGCAGTATATCGCCCTTATTGAAGCATTCTATCTTACCATTAAAATCAATTTTACATTCTCCATCAACTACATAACCCGAATGTCCATTTTTACACCAATCGGGTTCTTTAAGTCCTTCTGAAAACTCAACTAAGCGAATTTTTTGATTACCACCAATAAATGCTTTATATTTAAATCCAATCGCTGCCTCTATCCATTCAATTTTATTAAACTCTACCTTGTGATTCAATTTGTTATCTCCCTTCGTAACTTTCAAGTTACATAAATATTGTATTTTAATATAAAAATAGCCACAGACTCGCTTGGGAATCTGTAGCTAATAAAATGTCTATACGAAATATTATAAATTTTAATAATCCCCATCACAATATATTCCCCAACATCTTGTCTGAATTAATTTTATTACATTTACATTGATATTTCAAGTAATTTCAATCTGATTTAATACAATTATTGGTAATACCATATCCGGTAAAATTAATTAATCTACCTTTATTTCATTTTCACAAACTGGACAAGTTACATAATTGCAATATTTATTCATATTAACTTGTTGTTTATGAATATCTTTTACTTCATATTCCAGTACTGAACCACATTTACTACATTCAATTTGCTTCGGATTGCCTTTTCTTATTATTTTCATGTTTTCTCCAATCTCATCGTATGTGAATTTGTATCTAATTGTATCACATAATATCTGGTAACACCTCTTCTAATATTAACAAACATTGATACAATGTTTTATCTAACAAATGGTTCTTTCACTTCTTTATTTAGCAGTTCTGTGTAAGTATTAACTTTTCGATATGTATTGCCCATCATCTCACGGCTTCTATAATTTCTCAACTCTATCAAGTCATATTCCGCGATATAAATTTGTTCTGAATACTCATCTGCAACAAATATATCCATATCTATGCATTGACCATCTTTATCCCAAGGAATAGGACTAAATGCACACGAACATCCTGCATTTTTACCAGGTGGGTTTGCCATAACGACACCTACCATATTTTCATATGCTCTTGTTGATAATGCATTCAATCTTGGTCTCATCGAGCAACAATTATTTGGTACCAAAATAATCTCTGCACCTTTTAACATTAAAATTCTTGCACTTTCTGGATACTCACGATCGTAGCAAATCATAATACCAATTTTTACTCCATCAAAATCACATACTTGAAAGTTTTCCCCACTTTCAAGACATTTTTCATCTGCGAAATCACAAGTATGAACTTTGTCATATTTCATTACTATTTTCCCTTGCTTATCAATGACAAATGCACTATTTCTAGCTTTTGAAATTCCTTTTGTAAATGCTGTAATTACCACACCCATAGATAGTTCTTTTGCTTTATCACAAAAAGATTGAATGTACTTACTATCCTTATCAATTGCTTCCTCATACGCGATTGGCAAATCGTATCCAGTTATAAAACATTCAGGAAACAAAAGGATATCAGCACCGGCCTTACTTGCTTTATCCATTTCTTCTATACCGATATCTGTATTTCGCTTAAAATTACGGCCAGATGAGCTTTTCTGTAATACAGCAATTTTAAATTTATCATTCATAAATTCGAGGTCCTCTCTTATTTTTTTGTGCTAAAAATACAGACTATGGTTGTATTATTCAAAAAACGATAGAAAACTCCCGTCAACTGTAGTAACGGTGCATGTCTTTCCACCCCAAGGTTCTTCCTTTACTTCAGTGATTTCATCCCAACCTTTATTCTTAACAAACTCATATAATTGTTCGATACCTTGTACCTGAATAAACGCTACTTGTAGTTGCAGTGGCGCTCCCATGAACATGTGAATTCCAGTAAATGGAGCAATATGAAGCTCTTCAATCTCTGTTGGTATATTATAGACACATCCATAGTTTCCATTACCTATGTCATCCCTTGACTCAATCTTCCCATACCACCCAAGAATTTCTTCAAACCACCGCAACGTTGTATCCATATCTTCTGTATAATAAACAGCACCTGTTTCTTTTACTACATAACCTCGTTCACTAAAATCACTCATTCATAATTCTCCTCAAGACTATTTTCATAAATACCCATAAATCCCGATACTTTCCGTGCCTGTGCTACCGTCTCTGCATCTTTCGTTGTTGTTAATTGCCATCCATATATTCCGTACATATCATAGTTCCATCTTGATAATGGAAGACGTTTATATTCCTTTTGAATGGCAGCAATTCCTTCTTTAGTCAAAGATCTCTTTTTCCTTTTCAATATAAGAAACTTTTTATTAATTTATAAAAAAATAACAGACTCATCTGGGAATCTGATATAAATAGCGAATAGTAAATATTATATTAAAAATAAAATCTAATTAAACATTCCCCCTACAATATATTCCCCAACATCTTGTAATGAAATAATCTTATAACTTTTTCGCACTTATTTCAAGTTATTTTATGATGAAATATTTAATTTACATTGACAATCAAATTCAATACATTATAATAGTAAGTATACATACTTTATGTGAATTTACTATTATAGTAGAAATGAGGTAATTATGGAGATACAACAAATATTAGGGTATTTACTTAATACCAGTTCCAAGCTGATCAAAAGAACAATGGACGATAACTTAAGCGAGTTCAATATCACAACATCTCAGTGGGCAGTTCTAAAGCTTCTTGCCACGAAAGGCCCATTAACACAAACAGCGATTGCGAAAGAACTATTAGGCGATAAAGCAACCGCTGGAGAAATCATTTTAAGATTATATGAAAAAAAATATGTGGAAAAATCGATGGATAAAAAGGATAAAAGGATGAATGTAGTCAGCTTAACTCCTAAAGCCAAGGTCCTGATAAATGATATGGAAAAAATGGCTATTGATGTAACCAACAAGGCATTAGATGGTTTGGATTATAATGATATACAAATATTAAATAAATCTTTAAATAAAATAATTAATAATTTATCAAAGGAGGGGACGTTATGACTTGGGGAGAAGAGATTTTTAGAGCATTATTATTAACCTTTGGTATGACTGAAATCATTACTAATATATCATATTTAACCAAAGTAAACGGCTTGGATTTAGCCCGGAAACAACATGGTGAATTACCTCCCCATGTTGCATTAGCGAAAATTAAGTTAAAGGTAGTATTTATGTTGCTGTTTGGAATTATATTTTTTGTAGCTTCGTTATCTACTTATATACTTCACAAATATATTGCTATTGTTATTTTTGTACCTGCAATATTGTTTTGTTTTTATGGAGTAATAGAAGCTTTATATTATAGATATTGGAAAACATTTGGCTTTGCATTTGTAACAATATTATTACTAATTGCTTCTTTTTTGATTTAATATTTGAACAATCAATCATATATTACTCAATTATCTTTTGTACCCTACCGACCATATCTTTCTCACTCAGCATAACTTTAATTCCATGCGGATGAAATTTACTATTTGTCAGGATTCTTTTTACATGTCCCCTTGTTAATATTCCTGTTGGTTGATCCTTTTTTAATACAATATCAACCTCTGCACCTATTTTAATATCGTCTCTATTTTGTCCATTCATTTGACAATTCCTTCTTTCTCGATAATCAGCTCTATCTATGTTCTTTAACTTCTATATTCATAAACTTCTATATTCAAGTACATCCGAACTTTTATCTACTTTTTCAAAAAATTATATCCAGATTTTTAAACCTATTTTCTGCAGTTTCATTATAACATTAGTTTGTATGATTTGAAAATATTTCTTTAATTCCGGTTAAATTATTTTAAATTACTTTGAAAGGGTACTTAAAAATCAAGCACCCTATTGTATAATCAAATCAAGAAAAGCGGTCAGATACAAAAGCTGATGCCCTCGTATATGAATTAACTTAGAGAAATAAGCATCCTAGACGTTGGACGGCCAGGATACTTATTTCTTTTTAGTTTTGTTATCTATGTAAGATAAAGCCTTAAATATTACTAACAATAAAATTAATATTCTGCATTTACGACTTCTCTAATTTTTTTCTTATAATTTCTTCAATCCATTTACCCTAATATCATCTAATTCTTCAGCTTTCAAGGTTTCATTTTCATACAACCGCAAATACTCTTTGGATACATCACTATCAAATATTAAAATATCATCTGAATTGATTGTGACATTTACTCCTGCCCGATATAACTTCTGAATCGGATGATTTTTAATATCTTTAGCTCTACCTAACTTCACATTACTACTTGGTGTTACGTTGAGTCTAATATTATGATCAACTAAATATTGTATTACACCTTGGGAATCTACGGCCGCAATCCCGTGCTGGACCTCATCAAGTTCTAATAGTTCGATTCCTTTTTGAATATCTTGCGCAGTTCCCCATTCTCCGATATGTGCTTTTAGTCTCAAACCATTATCCTTCGCCTTATTGTAAATCTCAACGAAATTTTCTATTGGTTGCGCCAATTCATCTCCATACAGGTCAATGGAATAAAATTCTTTGTATCCCCAAAAGTGATCCAAACATTTCATCAGATAGTCGACTTTGCAATGTCTTGACAAACCAATTTGCATCCTTAATTCTACCTCTGGTGCAATTGTACTATTTGCATTACGAAAGGTTTCAATTAACTCGTCAATATCATTATGAAAGAACTTTCCTAGTCCCCAGACATCTTCTCCAATTTCAAGTACTTTAACGCCATCTTCTTTTGCCTGGACAAACGTCGCTTCAATTAGAAGTTTTCTCATCTGCGTACTATCAAATTTCCCACCAATATATTCGCCATTCCAGTCATGCATATCCTGCATAGAGGATAACACGCCCTGATGACACGGGATACTAATTCCCGACATTTTCTTAATATACTGGCGATTTCCACCTAGCACAAAATGATTATGTAAGTCGGATTTGGGTACCTTTTTTAAAGTTTCTGTATCATGGTCTTTCAATGCCGCCATAAATTGTTTTGTGTATAAATCTTGCATAAAAATTTTCCCCTTTCAACTTCAGATTTATTTTCCATCACCAAAACTTCACTCAACCGTGAACTCCTCTGATTTAAAGTTGCTATAATATCTACCCGATATTGCAGTAAATTTAAGCACACAGTAATCCGGATCAGTCACACCTTTTGGATAATACATTCTATCACCAATTTTCCATATCATATCCTTAGTTAGCTTGTCTTCCATCACTTCAATAGTACCTTTGAGCATAACCCCTCTAAAAAATCGATTATCACAAAAATATATACTCGCTTTAGGATTTACACGATACTGCCCCACACGCATTGAAGATGTGTTGGTCGTAAAATATATAGTTTTAATCCCATCTCTTTTCCGTGGTGCAAGCATAGCCTTTGTATTGGGGAAACCCTCTGAATCCACAGAGCTAATAAATGCTACTTTTTGCTTATCGATTATATTGCTAATTGTTTTTTCTGCATCCCTCATTACATTAATCCTCCAAACAACTATTCGTTTTTTAACTGATTATATATACTTGAATTTTTTTCAATTAATCAATATCTAAAAATGAAGTGGTCAAACCACCATATCCATACATTTTAGACATGTCCTTGATTCCTTCTACAATTTCTTTTTTTGTGTAGTTGCATTCTTCCAAAAAATCTTGATCTATTTCATTCAAATAGGAATAGAATTTAAGCGCCATCTCAAATTGTTTAATATCACTATAGTCCAATTCTTCTATTAATATGTTCTCGGCCTCATTTATTTTTCCAGCATTTATTAAGTCGGTCAACCGTATATATTTTTGAGCTGTCTCCTCATCTTCTAATTCTATATTGTCTTCCTGATTTGCCTCAATTTGAAATACTAGTTTTAATATAGTTCTAATATTCCCACTTATGAGACGTGTTATATAATCTTGTTCAACCATAATTTAATAATCTCCTTTACTTTCAAAATAAGTAAAAATTGCTATTACTTTAATCATTCTTATCGCATTAATCATTCTTATAAATTTAATCGTTCTTGTAATTTAATCGTCTTTATAAATTTAATCGTTCTTATAATTTAACAGTTCTTACTTGATTATTCTTATCAGTTTAATCGTTCTTATCTAATAAAATATATAATAATTTCATAGACCACCGGAACAAGCAATGCCGGCAGCAAATTACCCACCTTGATTTTTTTACCAAAACAAATATTAATTCCAATTCCAAAAATCAGAGCTGATCCAATATATGATAATTCTGATATTAATGCACCAGTTAGATAGGGCGCTATCAATACTGCGCCTAACGTTATCAACCCCTGATAGATACCAAGCGGTATCGCAGAAAAAATCGCTCCTATTCCAAATACCGATGCGAATATCAAGACGATAATTCCATCTAATAAGGCTTTGGTATAAAGCATTGATGGATCACCTGTTAATCCATCCTGAATGGAACCGACAACTGCCATAGCACCAACACAAACAACTAGTGTTGCGGTTACAAAGCCATCTACAAATTTGGTGTCGCTTTGTACTTTTATCAACACTTTCAATTTTTCACCTAAATGGTCTATTTTTTCTTCCAAATCGATTACTTCACCGATCAATCCGCCAATTACTAAGGAGCCAATTAATAGAAGGGTTCCACTGGTTTCTATGGTTCCATTTGTCACGGTAAACATCCCAGAAAGAGTTCCTTCAATACCGATAAAAATAGTTGCTAGCCCGCATGCTTGCATTAATGTGCCATATCATTCGTATACGTTCTACCTTGAATGACAAATTCATCATTGATTTCTACTGGCCGCCAGTCTACAATTCAAATACTCTATCAAATTCATGAAATGATGAAGTTCGATGTGTTACCATAATCACAATTCTGTTTCCCATGAGCTTTTTCATTGCTAGATTAATCTTATTTTCGCTCTCAACATCTAACGCCGATGAAGGTTCATCCATAAGTAATATTGGCGAATTTTTCATAAATGCTCTTGCAATTGCAATTCTTTGACGTTGCCCACCAGAAAGATTCCTTCCACCAGAAGATAAAATCGTATCATATCCGTCTGGCATCTCACTTATAAAATCATGTGCATATGCCATTTTCGCAGCATTTTTGGCCATCGTTTCATCTACATAAGGATTTCCAAATAATATATTTTCCATAACTGTGCCTTCAAACAAATAGTTTTCCTGTGGTACATATGTTATCATACTTCTCAGCTGTTTTAAACTATATTCTTCGATATTATGACCACATATCCTAATTGTACCTTCTGATTGATCATAGAAGCGCATAAGCACCTTTAGTATCGTACTTTTGCCACAACCTGACTCGCCCACGAGCATAACCTTTTCACCATTTTTTATCTGTAGATTAAAATTATGTAATATAGGCTCTCTATCTTTATAAGCAAACGTAAGTCTTTCTATATTAATTCCTTCTTCATATGCCAGATCTAAATCCTTACCATTAGAAATACTACTAGTAGTATCAACCTCGTTTTCATTTGATTCAAGAAAGTCAAATACTCGCTGCGCCTCTACCAATAGCGATGTTATATCCGCTAATGCCCCACCTAGAAACTGTAACATACAATCTTTTCATATGTCAAAATATCCTTTCTAGTTGTCGCCTTGTAATTAATTCATTTATTATTTAATACATGGGATTACAATTGTTGTCTCTCTTCCATTTACCAAAGTCAAAAATTCATATACCGGCTGAAAATACCCTTTGGAATCCATTCTATAACTTAGGTCTACTGACTGGATCGCCAGTTGTTTAATAGCGCCAGATGAATTATAATACAAGAATTTTCCCTCTTTTATTCGTTCGTATGCCTCCTGCTCAGATATAATATTGCATTTTTTGTACCTGCTATATGCGATTATATTATTGCGAATACTCGCAATTTTTCCATTCTCATTCACTATACATCTCAATTCTCCATCTGTTATGGTATTTCCTTCTAAGTACTTTTTAACGGAAATCGTATAGGTACCACCATCTTTCCTTGAAAATTCTGATTTATCTGGAATTGATATTCCATATAATGAAAGTGCTTTCTTGACAGTTTCAAAATCACATTCCATTTTTTCGTTTACCTGTATTTCATCAAAATCTGTAAAACCGATCTTAAATCCTACATAATCCACGGAGAGAGAATAATTTCCATCCATTGAGTGAAAAATAGCCGCATATTCAAATATATCATTCTTTGATTCATTTACACTGGTATTCAGTTTAGCAAAAAATTCATTAGCAAACTCAAGTGTTTCGGAGAAATTTCCTATCTTTGTATTGTAAATGTCTCCCGATTTCTCTTGTTTCGATAATACTGTATTGACTGAATATTTCGCCTTTGACATATTCACCTTGTAATTATAATTCTCGCTTAAGTTTCCATATTCCTGATGCTGATATACTATAAAGATACATGCAAATCCTATAACCGTTACTATTAATGGTAACTGCATAGAAATAATTTTCCAAATAGAATGCTTATTATTTTTTCCCTTAAAAATTGCAAGGACTAGCATCACCAAACCATATCCTATTACAGTACCAATTGTATTATTAAAAATATCATCAATCTCAGAGATTCCACTTTTAGCAAATAACTGTATCCCCTCAATTAATACAGTCAGCAGCAATCCTGAAAGATACGTTTTCCAAATAACTTTAAAACGCTTTGACCAAAGTGGAAGTAGGAAGCCCAATGGAACAAACATCAAAATATTCAATATAATATTTCGCCACTCTATAGATGAAGCATGGTTCCACGCCGCCCTATAAGAGCTGAATAATTGAAAATTAATGTTAGCATTGTTCCAAGAAGAACTTCGTCTGCCAAGCAACGTGGCCCCGAAGACCACCATAATATAACAGATAAACACTGCACTTATTAGTATTTTCCTATTCGACAGTTTTTTCGTACCCTTCATGATTTTTCTATATATTATATAATATAAAATAACGAAAACAACTGCTGCTAATATGACTGCTGCGATTCCCAATGTCAGATATTCTTTTGCCTGATACACTATCTGCATTATTTCATCCATTTTTTCTACTCCCCCTCATTCGCTCTATTACATTTGATAAAATACCTTCATTAATGCTGCAACAGAACCACTAACGCATATTTGATTTTCTACACACATCTGAATAGCTTCCTTAATTGGAACAAAATCAAATGTAATATCCTCTGATATATCTAACTCCTGCTCACCTACTTTATAAATATTCTTAGCCAGATAAAGACTAATCGTATTGGTGTCCTTGGTTGGATAATCAAATAAAGTGCCTAAGCACTCCCAATTATCAGATTTATAGCCTGTTTCCTCACGTAATTCCCTTTTTGCAACGTCCAGGGGATTATCAGAATCATTATCATATGTACCACCTGGTATCTCAATAAGTTCTTTATCAATAGCATATCTATATTCCTTTTTTAAAATCACACTTTTATCTTTATCCATCGCAACTATCAAGGCAACATTCTTTTTTTCTATCACAAAATAATCATCCATGATCGTTCCATTGGGCAATTGCACTTCATCTCTTCTTACTTTTAACCATTTTGAATTGACTAGATATTCGCTATTTAAACATTTCCATTTCATAAAGTCTAAATCCCCCTTAACCTAAAATATTAATAGAACAGTAGTATTACACAACAAATATCTTTGTGCACTCGCTAATTTACTACAGATTACACCCACTATCTTTTAAAAATGGTGCATCGACATCATGTTGTGCAAGTATAGGATTTTCTATCGGAAATTCTACATTTAATTCAGGATCATTCCACACAATCCCTTTTCTATAATCCGGGTGAAAATAATTATCAATCTTCATTACAACTGTAGTATTATCCTCAAGTGATAAAAAAGCATGTCCAAAGCCTTTTGGTATGTATATCTGTTTTCTGTTATCCGACGACAATTCAACACATACCCACTTTTTATAGGTATTAGAATCTCTTCGTAAATCTATTGCAAAGTCAAGGCCTCTGCCCTTCATGCAATATAACAGTTTTGTCTGTTCCACTGGCTTATTTTGAAAATGAATTCCATATAATGTTCCAGCTTTTTGGGGACAATATATATTTTCTTCTAGAAATTCTGTGACAATACCAACTTTTTCCAACTCCTTCTTTGAGAAAGTCGAGACGCTTAACCCACGGCTATCTTCATACTCCTCATACTCCAGGACTAGCACTTCCTTAATTTCCAGTGGAGTTACTTTGATCATATAATCCCCTCCAATTTATCATTATCATACGCCATATTATGTCACTTCATTCGTTATCATCCCTCTGTTAAGCTCTTTTCCCGTACTCCCGAACAAACTTCAGTAATACCTGCTTTTCGCTTTTAGGTACCCACTCTCGAAGTCGTGCAGCCATTATTGGGTACTCCCATTTTTCTATTTCTGCAATTTGTGCGCCAGTAATAGAAATATATTCTTTCAGATATTCCTGACAGATTCTATTTTGAAATTTCCGCATTATTTTCTTTAATATCTTTGATTTTATTGGAATATCTGCGTATTTCAACATAACTCCCGTTCTTGCAACGTCTGATAACTTATCACCCCTACATGCAGTCATCCAATCTATTACCACTGCCTGATTATCACGCATAATAATATTTCCTGGATGAAAGTCGAAGTGGCACAAAAGATTACCGCGTGGAAGTTTATCTATGTATTCGTATAAAACATCTTTCTCTTTTTGTTCTAATTCAACAACAGCACTGATATCAATCTTTAATTTATTGTGCACACTAGGGAGTTCAAATGTCACTTCCTTTTGAATATCAACGTGATACTGTGCCATTTGCTTCGCCATTTGCTTAGATTTCCACATTTTCAATAACATTAGATTTAGCAATGTTTTTCCAACTATTCTTTCATAAACAATACCATTTCTGTCATCTACATCTATTTGTTCATATACTTTCGGACATGTTTTTAATGATTGATATACATTACTTGTAATGTAATACTCGCTTTCACACGCTACATACGGCATATTTTTTCTAAATAGTTTTATGACTTTATCTGCTGAATAAATATATATTTCAGCTGTATTCCCTTGCGCTAGTAATTTTTCCTTCGTCATCTCTTCTCTCCCTTATTTTCTATTTCATTTGCCTCGCATTCCCTCTCTAGGTTAGGACTACATCCGTTATGGCAAACCATAACAATCCATTTTCCATAAAAAATAGCAGACTCACATGGGAATCTGCAACGAATAATAACTGCTATTAACAATAACACCTAACTCTAAAACACCTACCCCAATCGCAATGTATTCCCCAATACCTTGTCTTGCTTAAGTTTATAACATTGTTGTTTTTATTTCAAGTTATTTCCATATAAATGGTAAAAATATATTTACAATATTAAAAATGACTTTTGAATAGAACCGCCATCCCGTGGCAAACTATAAATATGCATAAATCTAAAATTTGTGGTTATCAAAAATCGAATAGAGAAAGGTGTCTAATTATTATGAATGAAAAAGATAAAAAGAAAAATAATGAATATTTTACTGACGAAGATTATTTAGATATGGCTGGTACTTCTTCCGCTTCTGAATGTACTGGCTTAATCCCACAAGGAAGCAATGAAACCGATTCGGCATCACAGTATAATGATTTGTATCAATTTGGAATTCCACATGTAGCCGCAAAAGCTGCAGGTGAAGCGTCCGGTAAGACTTCAACTAGCGCATCAGATAGATTGTCGAGTAACGCTTTAACTGGTGGATCAGATAAATTTTCGAGTAACGCTTCAAATGGTGGCTCAGGTAAATTATCGAGTAATACCTCAAATAGCTCTTCCGATAACGCTTCAAGCAAATCTTCAAATACCTCCTCATATCATAGTCCAAGTACTCACATATAAGAATTCCAATCCTGTGATAACTATTTTTTATATTGCAAATATCCGAGAAATATTCTAAGATGAGAGAGATCAATATGCTTAGAGAGGATGGATATAACATGGAAGGCGATTCTAGGAGAAAAAAAATAATAGATATTTTAACTACAAGAGATAGGGCTATCACCGGAAATGATTTATCCGAAATGCTCAATGTAAGCAGGCAAATAATTGTTCAAGATATCGCACTTTTACGTGCAGTTAACAAGAGTATTTTGTCTACTAACAAGGGTTATATTCTCTATAGTGATGAAAGCAAACGATTCAAACGCAGTTATTATGTAACGCATACCGATGAACAGATAGCAGAGGAACTTGAAATTATTGTTGATAATAATGGTAAAGTGCTTGATGTTGTTATCGAACATGATATTTATGGACAGATTACGGTTGATCTAATTATCGCTTCAAGACGAGATATTAAAGAATTCTTGCAAAAATTAAAAGATAGCAAAACAAAACCATTAAAGAATCTTACTGATGGGCGCCACTATCATACTGTGGAAGCCGATACTGAAAATGATCTTGATATAATTGAAAAAGAACTTAATGAAAAAGGATATTTGGTGAATTAGCCAAATATCCTTTTCTATATTAATTCTTATTATCCCATCCGAACTTCATAATCTGCTGCTGCAATCGTTGAAGGCTTATGTACAATTGTAGATAAGTTGATAAATTTGTAAAAAAATAGGTCTTTTGCTCCATAGATGCGTAATTATCTATGGAGCAAAAGACCCTTTGTATCTAAAATTAAGAAACAACCTCAACCTTAATCATGTTTGTTGTTCCAGAAATGCCAATTGGAACTCCTGATGTTATTACGACAACTTCTCCAGATGTTAAATATTTATTCTTCTTTGACTTTTCTATTGAATGTTTAAACAATTCAAACACATCATTCATTTCCTCAACGATTACTGGAGTAACCCCCCATGAAAGATTCAATTGTCTGCATACTTTAGGTTCAGTAGAGCATCCTATTATGTCACATGCTGGTCTATATCTTGAAATCATTCTTGCTGATTTACCTGATTTTGTAACTGTAACGATTGCCGCAGCATTAAGATCATGAGCAGTTGTACAGGTTGCATGTGAAATAGCATCCGTAATATCAGGATTTTCTTTTCTTTTATGGTCAAAAAATCGTTTTCTGTAATCGATATCTGCTTCTGCCTTGTTAGCGATTTTAACCATTGTTTGCAAAGCTTCGATTGGGTATAATCCTGCTGCAGTTTCGCCTGATAGCATAATTGCACTAGTGCCATCATATATAGCATTTGCAACATCGGCTGCCTCTGCCCTAGTAGGTCTTGGATTTTTCATCATTGAATCAAGCATCTGAGTTGCAGTAATAACGATCTTTCCTGCTTCATATACTTTCTTAATAATCATCTTTTGAATTACAGGAACATCTTCACAAGGTATTTCAACTCCCATGTCACCTCTTGCTATCATTATGCCATCAGCAGCCCCTATTATTTCGTCTATGTTCTGAATTCCCTGCGTATTTTCTATCTTAGCAATAATGTGAATATCTTTGCTACCATTTTCTTCGAGAATTTTTCTTATCTGATGAATATCAGCGGCTTCTCTTACAAATGATGCTGCAATAAAATCAAAATCATTTTTTATTCCAAAAATGATATCACTTCTATCTTTTGCACTCAAATATGGCATAGACAAACTGATTCCTGGGACATTAATCCCTTTATTATTTGAGATAGTTCCTCCGTTTAAAACTTGGCATACCATATCCACGCCTGAAAATCTTAACACCTGAAGTTCTATCAAACCGTCATCAACCAAAATTCGTGTTCCTATTTTTACATCCTTATATAAATCTGCGAATGTAATGGATACAATTTGTTCTGTCCCCACTACTTCTCTTGCTGTTAATGTAAATTCTTGACCTTTTACTAATTCGATTTTTCCAGCATCAAACTGTTTTATACGGATTTCAGGTCCTTTTGTATCCAAAAGTGCTGCTACATAACAATTTAATTCTTTTCTACTTTCTTTGAGTTGGTTTAATCTTGCTGCATGCTCTTCATGCGTGCCATGGGAAAAATTAAATCTTGCAACATCCATGCCTTCTTTTATAAGGCTGATCAGATTCTCTTTACTGTCCGTTGCTGGACCAAGTGTACATATTATTTTAGTTTTTTTCATATACTAATTCCTCCGCTGATAATCTTCCTATTATATTATGCTTTATTTTGATGTTTTTAATACTGCGTCTTCTATTTTACATATTATGTATTAAACGATTTTAAAATAATTGTCAAGACATGGGTATTATTGTAACATTAATAAAAATACTAATCAACTAATTAGTGATTTCCTTTAGAAAGTTTTTATATTTTTATAAAATACTTATTTTATTCCTTAAATTATCCCTATTTTAAGGCCTTCTGCTAAATATATTAAACAATCATCTTTGTTATAACGACGCTTGCAACAATACCCGCAACTGTTGCAAGTAATGCCCCGGGTAATGTCCACCTAGTTTTTTTCACACCAGCCGCAATAAAATATACTGACATTACATAAAAAACTGCTTCTGTACAACTCATAATAATAGAAGTCAATAAACCAATATAGGAATCCGTCCCATACTCCTTAAAAATATCAAGTGTCAGTCCCGTCGCAGCCGAAGAAGAAAACATTCTCATAAGAATAACTGGCACCAGTGGTGCTGGAAATGAGATTTTATCAGTAATATACTGTAACTCATGTGCCAAAAAGTTAAGGAATCCAGATGATCTCAAAATCCCCACTGCAACCATAAGTCCGATAAGTGTTGGCATAATTCCAATTACCGTTTTCATGCCATCTTTTGCACCTTCTACGAAATCATCATATACATTCGTTTTATTTAGCATCCCATAGCCAACTATGTAGAATATTACAAGAGGTATGATAAATTGAGACATATAAACCAAACGATTCATAATATATCTTCCTTTCAAAATAATATATTTTATAAAATAAAACTTTTTGTAATAAATTACGAATAAGATTTGACTTATTCCTATAACTCCTATAGTATTTTAGTTAAAGAAAGCAGATTGGAGCTGAAAATAAAATGAAAACCAAACCACATTCTACTAAAAAACGCAAAATTATTATTTCTACTATTAGTATAATTATACTTATTTCTCTCGGCGCTACTATTTTTATTAATTACCACAAGCTAGAATCTATTGTAACCTCAAATAAGGTTACAAGTTATACAAATGAGGAACTAGGTTCCTACATTGATACTTCAACAGCAAATGTTAGAGAAGACATGTTAGCTGATATAAAATCAAAGCTTTCTAGCGGGACGTCCTCACTTTCTCTTATAAGAAGCTTATATCCCGAAAATATAGTTTACTATGATACCGATAAATACATATTTGCTTCGATTTTGGACTCAGTCCCAAAAAACGATCTTAAATCGGAAAACATTTTAGTTGATACAAATAAAGAACTTACATATTCGGAAAACGGTACTGTAATATCGCATAAAGGAATTGATGTTTCAAAATATCAAGGCAATATCGACTGGACAAAAGTGAAAAATTCCAATGTTGAATATGCATTTTTGCGTACTGGATATCGTAGCTATGGCACTGGTATAATCATCGAAGATTCCACCTTTAAGCAAAACATTCAAGGTGCCAGCAGCGCTGGTCTTGACATCGGTGTGTATTTCTATTCACAAGCAATCAATACAACTGAAGCCATCGAGGAAGCCCAATATGTATTAGATCAAATTAAAGGATACAACGTGAACTACCCAATCGTAGTTGACGTAGAAGAAATTATTAATGATACCTTCAGACAGCAGAACCTGACGGCTGAAGAACTTACCAATATATGCATTGCCTTCTGTGAAAAAATAAAATCAGCGGGATATACACCAATGATTTATTCCAATCTGAAATGTTATGTATCAAAACTCAATTTAGATAAACTGAATTCTTACGAAAAATGGTATGCTAGTTATGACACCTCACTATATTTTCCATATAACATTAGTATGTGGCAATACTCACAGTCTGGTATCGTTGATGGAATTACTGGAAAAGTTGATTTAAATATTAGCTTTAAAGAATGGAAATAATGTTTATTTAACGATTCTCTTTGACTTATGACATTTTATTTTGCAAAAAATGATTGCCACAATTGTAGATATCGTTGTTGCAATCATACCAGGTACGATTATCGCTGCAGGATTAACCGATCCATACTGACTTCGGTATGCTATTATGTTAACCGGAATTAATTGAATAGATGCAATATTAATAATAAGAAATGTACACATAGCATCAGACGCCGTGTGTACATCTTTTTTATTTAGCTTCGCTAATTCTTTTATAGCTTTAAGACCCGCAGGCGTAGACGCCCATCCTAGTCCCAAAAAATCAGCTATCAGATTAGTTGCTATATATTCTATTGCTGGGTTGTCTTGCGGAACGTCTGGGAAAAGCCACTTAAGTAATGGACGTATTTTTCTCGTACACGAAGAAATAATGCCTGCTTTCTTAGCAATCTGCATAAGTCCCGTCCATAGAGACATAACACCAAGCATTGTAATGCATATAGAAACAGCTTCTTTGGATGAATCTAAGGCTCCATTGGTAACTTCCGCCATATGGCCTGTAAGTGCCGCATATACGACGCCTATAATAATCAAAAAACCCCACAAATAATTTAACATATGTCCTCTCCATTACAGATTATAACGCATATATTAGATTATATTTGTGCGGTTTCATTTTATGATAAAATTCAACTACTTTGTTTCAACATTAACATTCTTTTAATTATACCATTTAAAAATATACTAATTCATCTTTTGCAGGTTCTGCAGCAACTACTTGTTTTGCATAAAGCACAGGACCTTTTTTTCCGTATGATTTCTGAAACTCATACTTAATTGTCGCTTCAACACTGACCCATTGTCTATTTGTTATTGAATCTGAATCTTTAAAGATGCAGACATATCCAATAAATGCTGTATCATCAGCACAACATGTCATAGCTTTTCTTCCTGGAATAAATGACTTGTGTGGGAATTTCTTACTCTTATATACCTGTCCCTTAAATTTTACAATTTTATTTTCATAGACTTCTGGTCGCTCAGATACATCCATATACCAAATTCCATAATCCGAATCATCTACTTCAATGATTTCTGCATCTATATCGTATGGAAGCTGTTCTGATGTAGCTACCATTTCTCCACTTTCATCTTCAAACGCAATCTGTGCCGCTTGATTCAAGACCTTAATACTTCTTCTATAACTTCCAAGATTCATTCCTGACTTACATCTATTAAATATAACCATTTCTGCATCTTTGATTGTTTCAATTGCTAGTGATTTCATATTATTCCAAGTAAGCTCAAACGTCTCTGCATTTACTATTGCAATGTTTTGATATACCATCCATCCAAATGGCTTTTTCATATCATCGAACAGTGTCTTTTCCCACATTCCGTTATACTCTATAATAATTAACCAAGGATCATACTTTTCATCCAATTCTTGAAGTTTTTCCTGTGTGAATTCTTCTTTTGTAAGAGTAATCATTGATATCTCATGCTTTTTAAGCATATCCTCATCATACTCTTTTTCACCTTCTTCGCAAATTATCAATAACTTATTTTTTGCTTCATCAAATTGTCCTTGATCAATAGTCTCAGATATAAATGTTGTCTTACCACCATCTAAAAATCCATTAATTAGAAACACTGGTATTTCGTAATTCTGGTCCATATTACTCCCATCTATATAACATTATGCTTATCGTACTTTAAAATAACATATTCCCGATCCGCTTCGCTACTGGTTTATACGCTTGATTAAAACTAAATAACTTTTATATAAAGCCTTATATAATACTAAAAAGTACTTTCAACTTATCTTCTTCAAGATTAGCACCAATTACACAGATTCGTCCTGTATAATCAGGTTTTCCTTCGCGAATTTCATATTCACCAGGTACAAGATCAAAATACATCCAGCTTCCATCTTTTTGTGGAACCATACCTTTTGAACGTAATACCTGTCCATATTCATGTGTATTTGCAAGTGCTTCAAGTATTTTATTTAGTTCTTCTTTTTCATACTTATTAGGAGTTTCAACTCCCCAGCTATTAAAAACTTCATCGGCATCATGATGATGGTGCTCATGTTCATTATGGTCATGGCCACAGCCACATTTTCCATCGTGGTGTTTATGTTCGTGTGCTTCGTGATCATGTCCACAGCCACATTCTCCATCGTGATGTTCGTGTTCTTCATGGTCATGTTCTTCATGGTCATGTCCACAACCGCATTCTCCATCGTGATGTTTATGTTCGTGCTCTTCATGGTCATGCGCTTCATGGTCATGCCCACAACCACATTCTCCATCGTGATGTTTATGTTCGTGCTCTTCATGGTCATGCCCACAACCACATTCTCCATCGTGATGTTTATGTTCGTGCTCTTCATGGTCATGCGCTTTATAATCGTTCAATAATTCAAGCTCAAGATTCGTAGCATTTTCCATAGCTGCAAGGATTTGATTACCTTCTAAAGCATCCCAAGGAGTTGTAATTATATGCGCTTTCGCATTCAGTTGTCTAATCATTTCAATACACTTTTCAAGCTTTTCTTCATTTTCATTCTGAGTTCTGCTTAGAACAATTGTGTTAGCATTCTCAATCTGATTATTAAAAAATTCGCCAAAATTCTTCATGTAAACTTTACACTTCAAGGCATCCACTACCGCACATGCACTATTTAATTGAATTTCATCTTCCATATGAAGATCTTTAACGGCCTGGATAACATCTGAAAGCTTACCAACGCCTGATGGTTCAATAATAATTCTATCTGGATGATATTTATCTATAACTTCCTTCAACGAAGTACCAAAATCTCCAACTAAAGAACAACAGATACAACCAGAATTCATTTCTCTGATTTCAACGCCTGCATCGCGAAGAAAACCTCCATCAATTCCGATCTCTCCGAATTCATTTTCTATAAGAACAACCTGTTCTCCACTCAATGCTTCACCTAATAATTTTTTAATTAGAGTTGTTTTTCCTGCCCCTAGAAACCCTGAAATAATATCTATTTTTGTCATTTATAAAACTTCCTTTCTCAAAATATGTATGAATATACATGACAATCAACGTCAAATTTTACGCTTAGGGCTTATTATACTCTTTTTATTAAAGTGCCGCAATAGCTCCATATATAGTAATTCACAATAAATTCGAAATTAATACGAAACATTTTATAAATTAATTATATGCTTTTACGTATCGATCATACTGTGCTTGTTTTACTCTGATAACCGCATCTATATTCATACTTTTTAAGGTAGTTAGATACAAATCAAATGAATCCAAGCTCAATTTTCCGGTAATGAATCCAATACCTTCCTGTGAAACGTATTGTGCTATATAATTCGTATATCCATGATCGATCTCTGTTTCAGCTGATGTCGCAAAAATAAACGGAAATGGTTTTCTTATATATGTAACAAGTTGTTTATCAACATCACTATGCCAATTTGGAAGATGTGCATCCACTGCCGCTACAGATTGTCTCGAAGGCATACACACTGGATTGATTCCGAGCTTTTGAAGCCAAGTATCATCTGATGCCTTTTCGGTAAACTCTTTTTCTCCATTATCATTTACAATATAGCTTTCTCCTTCAATTCCCCAACAATAAAGTTTCTGCGCGTCCTCGCTCATAATATAGTCCAAAAGTTTTACCGAATCAATAATCTTATCACTACTTGTCATAACTCCGAATAACCCGCTTATTTCATTTCTACCTATGTAGTAACCTTGATATTTCCCTGATAATGGTTGTGCACCATAAAATATAGGATTGCTTCCATCATATTGCGAATACTGTGCCGAATATAGTGATGACATCTGCCAACTGAAATCAAATATTATGCCGGTTTGATTATTTTTGCATCTCTGCATTATATTATCTCTTGTAAGAGAACTAAAATCGGATTCCAAAAGGCCTTCATTATATAATTGGTTTAGAAATTTTAAATATGCTTTATAATTTTCATCTTCACAATATGAATAGTGAACTACACCCATTTCATCCGCATAAAATCCATTTACAAGCTCAATGCCAAATGCTGGTCCAAACATATATGGTAAAAAATCCGCCGTTATGCTTAAAGGTATCTCGTCAGCAATCTTGTTTCCATTCATATCATTTGCCTTAAAGGCTCTTAACACTTGCACAAATTCATCTAAAGTTGTTGGCACCTCAAGTCCTAATTTGTCAAGCCATTCCATATTATACATGATGCACGGTTGATAGTTTTGCGTGTGCACTGTTTGAGGAACATAATATATATGACCATCCTCTGCTTTAAGCGATGCTTTAATTGCAGGATCTTCTTCTAAATATTTTTTGAAGTTAGGCATATAATCCAAATATTCATCCAGTTTGATAAAATTACCTGTATTAATATAATCCGCATTTGCATCCAAATCAGGGACTTGTATAATATCTGCAAGATAGCTTTTTTGCTGTAACAATAAAGGTCTCACCGTATCATAATAGTTAGAGGGTGCATTCAGCTTCCAATTAACACTATATCCAGAATTTTGAATAACAGTATTTACAATTTGTGAATCTGCATAATCAACATTGCTATACCATGAATTTTTAGCCAAAATACTTATTTCTACTTTCTCTTTTTCAGTAGTACTTTTCGCACAACTTGTAATTCCTATACACCCAAATGCAACACATAATACATAAGTTGCATATTTTTTAACATTTTTCATAGCTTTTCACACACCCTTTTTTCGATGAATTCACTTGGATTAATCCCTTTAACCGATTTAAAATTACGTCTAAAAGTAAGTAAATTTGTGTAACCGCTCATTTTTGCAATCTGTTCCAATGAATACTGTGTTGATATCATAAGTGAAATTGCATAATCAATTCTCTTCTCTTGTAAATATTGTAAATATGTCATTTCGAAATATTTTTTACATACGATTGAAATATACTTATTGCTTACTCCAAACTTTTCTGTTAAATACTGTAATGACATTTCACAATCCGTATACTGAGTATCAATGCATGTGATTATACTCTTATCTAGTACCCCAATATCCTTTTTGGGTGTAGCTATATCCGTAAGCTTCTTACTAATCGTCTCATATATTGCATAATAATAATTCAAAACTTCATCTAATGTTGCTACCGTTTTGATTTTTTCAATACTAAAATCTATCATATTAAATGAATCAACGTTTTTTAGTGCCTTTATTGTTGTAATATGTACCTCATCAATCAGAAGTTGGATCGTATTGGGCGATATATCATATTTCTTCGTATTCGAATCTAATATCTCTAGTAAGAACTTTTTAATATCATCCAAATTTCTTTCTTTTAATGCCTTCGTAATCCTGTTCAATGCGTCTTTCGGAAAGTAATATTTTTGCTTGTCCGCTTTCGTCTCTTTTTCATAGAAATATACTGAACCACGGCCACCTACAACCATGCTCCCAAGTGTTTTAATTGCATTATTACATGCTTCTGATAATTGTGATATATCTTCTCTTATTTCATCCACACCAACTGTAATTACGTAATCATCATTATCAATTCGTTTTACAATCCTCTCAAATAGTTCATAATATAACTTATCCAAATTCTCGTTTATGTTACTATTTATTATTACAAATGTGTTAAAAAGGTCGTTGTCATATAACGCAATATTGATATCTTCTGTAGAATATTCTTTTGATATATCTGAAATAATAGCATTGATACGTTTACATTGCTGTTTATCGTATACATCGTTACCCACGTATGCAATATTAATTACAGACAAAAGGAAGTATGGTTTTTGGAGTACCATATACTCTTTTTTAAATAATACATCTAATTTTTCTGGTTCTAAATTGCCATTTAGCATTCCATGAATCATACCCTGCTGCACATATGGCTTAATCATAACCATTTTTTCCATATAACCGTTGCGCTCACCAATTAGATTTTCAATTCCCGAAATAATATTTTCAAGCTCATTACTATTTTGATCACTTTGACGCTGATTATCGATTATTCTTTCAATATTACCAAATGGTTGGTAATACTTATTTGATAGATATAATGAGATTATTATAAATCCAATACACAATATAATTGCAAGACTGATTGCAACTATCATATACAAATTCCCACTTACCTTAAGATTCCCACTATCCACTACAATTTTATATATAATATCATTATTTACAAATGATTTTTTTTCAAATATAACTTGATTCTTCACCTGCCCACTGGAAAACATCTGTTCATCATTAAAGCAAAACCTAATATTAGTATCATTTCCAATAATATTCTTCACACTATTTGAAATACTATTTTTATCAAAAAGTACACATACTCTTCCTTGATTTAGGACAGAATTGAAGCCGCCTGTATAGATTATCCACTCCTTGTTAAAGACGGTAGATGTGTTAGAAAGCGAAAATAAATTATCAAGTGTCATCGTGCTAATTTTCGAGGCCTTATATTGATCATAATCATCATTCGTTTTATCTAAATTATATGTCTGAATACTAGAATATGCCTTATTAAATCCATTTAAAAACAAGACAGTGTCATATATATTCAAATTATAGCTTGAAATTGTATAATTCTTAATTTCAGATATAACGTCATATGTATTAATATTCGCATTATTATTAACATCCCTGCTAAACTGCCTAATTACATCCGATGAGTTAATATTTGAAACAATAATATCTGCCTCTACAAACTGAAGATCTAAAACATTAGCAAGTTCCTGCACTTTTAAGTTATAATATTGGCTCTGTCTCTCTTTATTAATATTAATCGTCTCAAATACAATAACTGCTGTATATAATAAAAACAACGATAGTATTATCATGATATATGATGCAAATAATTTCTTAAATATTTTACTCTTAAAATATTCCTTATTGAAATATGATTTTTTCACGAATATCTCCTCAATTCCTATCTTAATTAAATAAAATAATATATTTTTATTATATGTTTTTTCATACCTACAATCAAGTAAAAAACGCGAGATACCAATATTATTTGGTATCTCGCATCAATTATGTTTGTGTGAATATTCTGTCTAACTATTCCGTCTAATTGATATTTTATATATTATTCTTTTACTTCTTTCTTTTTCGCTCTGATTACTAACATTGCTGCGCCAACAGATACCATAAATAATACTAAATATACCATTATTGGTGATGTATCACCTGTCTTTGTTGTCGTATCAACAGTTGTTGCAGTTACTGCTGTATCAGTTGTTACTACCGTTGCTGGATCAGTTGTAGTTATAGTTGCTGCAACTTCCCCAATAACGTACGTACTGAAATGATTTGTTTCAAATATACATTTTCTATCTACAATTTGTGTATCGAGTTTTGTAAGACTACCATTTGATTCAACACGGAACACACTAATTGTCTTAGTAAGATCAAATACACTTGGTATTGGAAGTGTAACTCTTACTTTATCACCTAATAGTGTAATTGCTGTATTAGATGAATCTGTAAGATTTATTTCAAATACTGCGAATTGAGATAAATTGTTACTTGATTGTTTAACGATTGCTGCTGCGGTATCATATGCTGTTCCAAATACAACTGATTGTATAGCAAGTTTTGCACCTGATGGAATAACATTAGTTATATCAACAACCTGACCACCGGTAACACCTACCGCTGGAATTACTTCATTTTGAATATCTAATGCTTTTATTGCATTATTTAATGCAGTTGTTGCTGAATTAATAGTTTCTTGAGCATCAATCTTTAAAGTAGCGTCAACTGCTTTTGCTGCTTGAAGTGCTGTTGTTACTGATGCATAGCTGCTTGCTGTATAAATTGTTGCCGAAAGAGCTTGTGCATCTGCAATCGCTTTATTAAGAGCTGTATAATCAGCACCGAGTTTTGTCAAACCTGCTATTGCATTATTTAATGAAGTTCTTGCTGCATCAACTGTTGCCTGAGCATCAATCTTCAACGTACTATCAACAGCTTTTGCTGCTTGAAGTGCCGTGGTTACTGCTGCATAGCTATTTGCAGTATACATTGATGAGGTTAGCGCTTGCGCATCTGTTATCGCTTTATTAAGAGCTGAATAATCAGCACCTTTTTTTGTTAAACCTGCTACTGCACTATTTAATGCAGTTGTTGTTGAATTAATAGTACCTAAAGCATCTGTACTTACAATCGCTTTAGCTGCTTTAATTGCTGCAGTTAATGTTGCATAGCTGTCTGTTGTATATACTGTTGATGTAATCGCTCCTGCTGAAGTAATCACTGTTGTAAGACTATTATATGCTGCTAAACGCTCTTCGAGTGTACCTGTAACAGTACTTAATGATGTAAATTGTGAATCTGTTAAATCTAAAGCTAAACCTCTAGCTTGTAATGTAGTTACCCAATCACCGAGGAATGCTGCAATTGAGATTGCTGTACCATCGTTAAGAACTGGTGTTGTCAATACGGATGACCATGTTGCTCTTGATGTACTATTATCAACTCCTGTTGCATCCATAGTGCCATATTCATACATTTTTGTTGATTGACCACCTAATGAATCAAGCCAACCAATCTTTGATATTAAAGATGCTCCTACATTATTAGAATCATCTGTTGCTTGTACCGTTGTCTTGTAAAATACTACTTCTGATGTATTCGCTGCCCATGGTCTACCGAAATATCCTGGCTTTGAACGATAAGCTGATGCTGTGTCAACACCTGGTGTAGTAGACGTTACATTACAGTTATACATTAAGTATCCTCTACCCGTAGATTGCTGTGCTGCTGTAATATATGATGTATCTGCTGTAGCCGCACTGTCAGTATTCATTGTAAGGTTACATTGATAAAATACTGCGGTAATTCCACCGAAGATATAATCTGTTGCACCTAAAATATCGCATTTTTGGAATAATGAAGTAATTCCTGTTGCACCGTATAATGTATCTTGTCTTCCGATAAATTTACAACCGGAGAATACTGATTTGTCTCCATTAACTGCAATTGCAGCTGCTCTTTCTACGAAAGATTTATTTTGAACTGATGTATCACCTACAGTTGTTGGTCTTGTTCCTTTTCCGCCTGTTGCCCATTCAACTACAGTATCATTTGCTTCTTTTGCTGAAATATATTGATTGTATGAATTTTCGAAAATGATACCATTCGCTTCAAATCCACTTCCATTAACAACAACTGTTGCATTCCAATAGGATCCGTTTGTTGTTCCTGAGCCTGGATTTACTGTTGTAAGATATCCATTTTCTTCATTAACTGCAAGTGTCTCTTCATCATATTTACATCCACTAATCATACTATAATAGCTATAACCATGTCCGTAATATGATGTAATTCTTACTGCGTTATTTGTAATATCAACGCCTTTATTTGCTAATGCAATACTTGCGCTTGTTCCTGCTGCATTTACAAGCGATACATTAGGAATATTAATTGTTAACATTTCTTCATAGTTGCCTGGATTAATAACAATTTCAACTCTTTCATTATTTAATCTAGCCATCTTTTTAACATCATCAAGAGCTGCGTTAATCGTCTTGTATTGTTTGTCAGCGCCTACATATACTTTTGCACTATATGGAACCGTCGCTGAAACTGCAATAGATGTAAAGTATGTTTGTGAAGATGTAGTTCCTGCAGTACCTTTTACTGTTACAACTCCATCTTGTGTTGCTACGTACTGGTATGAATCAATCTGTGTTGTACTTCCAGATTTTGCATCAACCGCTTGAACACCGTCTATGCTAAATGAAGCACAATAACAGTATGATAAATTAACAATGTTTCCTTTTTTAACTGGAATTGCTATTTGTCCATCTGTATTAACAAGTAAATAAGTCTTGTTTTCAAGAACTGCACCTGTTAATGCTAATCCTAAGTAATATTGGCTTCCAGCAATTGTTTCGATACCTGGATTACCGTTATATACTGAAAAATCCCATGATGTATTGTTTTTAAACTTAACGGTTTTACTTACATCTGCTCCATTAACCTTCAAATCTGAAGTTAATGCTTGAACATATGCATCGGTACCAATATTTTTCACTACTACTTTGTATTGTCCATCTCTTAATTTAATAGGATCTGCAGCATTAAAAGTATATTTGTATCCAGTTTCATTGATATTTGTAAATGTTACCGTAGCTCCTGCTGCAACATTTATTGGAAGCTCGGCTAAGTTTAATGAAACCTTATAGGTTGGTTTTAATGCAAATGTAATATTCTGCGTTACATCAGCTGTTTTATTAATTGTTGATATATCTGATAGATAATAATCATTAATATTATTAGCAACTATTTTATATGTAACACCTTTTTCTAATTTTGCCGTTATTGTTGTTCCACTAATTGTAAAATCAGGAACATAAATCATATCTGTATTTACAAATGATAATTTTAAATTAGCTAAGGCTGCTGCAGAAAGTCCTACAATTTCTCCTGTTACAGTCGCCAAATCAACTGATTTAATTGTAATTGACAATGTGGAATTTCCAGTTCCTTTTGCATATTTAACTGCATTTTGACTACTTATAATATAACCATTTGCATTTGCTAATGTAATATTATAATCAAACTCTTCATTTAAATATGCGCTATATGATCCACCAACAACTGAAGTTTCAATTACTTCACCTGTTTGTTTATTAGTGAAATTAATTTTATAATTTTTTGCAGCAATTCCAGTTGCTGCTGTTATGTCAACATTTCCAGTAACTAAAATCGGTTGTGTATGCGCTCTTTCTACTCTATAAATAACTAATTTTTCATCTGTTGAGTAGATTTTGTATAGGCCATATTCTGGTGCTGCAAATGTAAGTTTTACACCCGTTCCATTTGACATTCCCTGTTGAATAACGCCTGTTGGAGATACACAGTAAATTGTTGAGTCCGCGCCATTTGAGCCAGCATAAACTGTTAAAATATCATTCTTATAAGCTTTAACATCTAAACTGAGTGTAGCATTGGCCGCATTATTTGAATAAACATAACCTGACAATGTTGTACCATCAACTATAATATCAGTTTTTTCATCATATCTTGTAAGATTTTTATTAGATGTTCTAAGTCTGTTATTTGTGTAACCTTGTGCAACAAACATAAGTTCAGCTGTAGCAAATGATCCTAAAGAGTTTCCTGCACTACCAGCTGTTATTGTAGAAGGATACCAACTGTTAATGATACTTTCAGATAACATGTTGTTATACTTTGCTGTATCTAATTGTTGTGCACCAAGATCCCATACATCAACTTTACCATTTCCGACTAATGTAGGCGTAGCCTGTGCTGCTGGAAGATCAGATACATTCATACCATGTAAGTACATTTCTGCTCCTGCCACTGGTGTGCTAATTGTAAATACTAATGTTGTAGCAACACCTGCGTACTGAAATGATGCTTGTGAAAGTCCATCATTTTCAGTCCCTTGTAGAAGTTGTGTTTTTGATGAAGTAATTGCACCTTTTTTATTACTTGCAACAATAGTCGCTGTTTTATCTGCACCATACTGGCAAAGATTAAAGGTTACAACTGCATCTCCTGAAACTTTGACTTCAAAACTGTCTCCATTATAGATTGCTAAACCATGTTGTTTATCATGTGTGTATAAACTTCCTGCACTGACTACCTTTAAGAACCCGTCAGTAGAAGTAACGAAAGATGTTAATCTAGTTGCTGCATCATATGATGTTGCAACTACTGAACCATCTGAAAAGTTATAAGCGTGTACGGAATCCTTAGGAACACCATTAACATCGCCTACTTCTTCAAATATTGCACTTGTTTTAATAGATGATATATAAGCCTTTGTTCCACCATTAATTGTTAAAGTAAGTACCGTTGCATCAACACTAGTATATTTAAAATCAAGAATTCCTGTTTCGCTTCTTGTGGCATTTATAGTTTCACTATATGAACCATCTGCACTTTTCAGTGTCATTGATGTAAAATCAGAATACTTACAATCACCAACACTTACCTTTGTAGCTCCTGAAACAGATAGTTGAAATGAATTTCCAGGATGAAATTCTGAACCATGTACATCCATATGATTATAATATGAGCTTGTTCCTGCTAATACTTTTAAACTTCCATAGGTAGTATCTGTTGTGGTCGCTGTACTTGATGTAATAATTGATTGATTTGTAAAAGCATATGTTTTGCTTAAAGACTCTACCTTAATGACAGGAACATATGTTGAACCAGTAAATGAGAGTACAAGTGTTGTTGCAGCATCTCCTTTATATGTAAATACAATCATATTATTCCCATTATCATCATAACAAGCTTTTGCAGAATCACATGTCTGTGTATATGATCCATCCGAACTAGATAATGTCATAGTTGTAGGTTTTTGACCATTTGAATATTGGCAATCACCAACTGAAATTTTTGTAGGTCCTGTTACTGCTATTTCAATTGAATTACCTGCCTTAAATTGTACGCCATGCTGTGCTCCGTTATAGCCGTATGCATTTTTTGTTCCTACTAATACTTTCATTGTTTCATAAGTTACATCAACATTTCCCTTTGTAGTTGTTGGGATTATTGAACCATCTCTAAAATCAAAGAAATAATCTCCATCTACCGCTTTTGTACTAGCCGCATATGCTGTTGAACTAAATCCGAATCCACCTGATGGGATTGCTAGCATTGCTACCATTATAAATGAAAACATAATAGCTAATGTTTTTCTTAATGTCTTACTTTTCATAAACATCATTTTAATTCTTCCTCCTATTTAAAATCATACTAATTTTTTCTCATCTTTCACTACTTCTTGCCTTGCTTTCTTTTGTTAATTCTAATTCTCCTTTCTTACTGACATTTCTAACAACTTATACACCTACTATACAATTATTTTATCTATATTTTACAGAGTCATTTTTGGCATGCATCATTTTTGTCTAATATAAGAGTTTTTTTTATGATTTTATGTCAAAAAATACCTAGTACTGTTTTTTTTATCAAACCATACTAGGTATTCTTTATGTATTCTATTTTATTAAAAGGACCATCTGATTCTGCTACCCTTTTCACTCTTTTCAACAATTAGTTTACAATCAATTTGCTCTTTTAATTCTGTTACATGGGATATAATCCCGACCAGTCTGTTATTTCCAGCAAGTTCATTTAAAATCATAATTGCCTGTTCCCTAGATTCATCATCAAGTGAACCAAATCCTTCATCTATAAACATTGTCTCAATATGAACTGCACCAGCCGAGTTCTGAATTACATCTGCCAACCCAAGTGCCATTGATAGTGCCGCCATAAATGACTCGCCACCTGAAAGCGTCTTCACATCTCTACTCGAATTCGTCACCATGCTAAATATATCCAAATCAAGACCGGCGGAACCCTGTCCACCCAATTCATCAATATTTCTACACTGTAGTTTAAATTGATTCGATACCATTTTTATTAAACGTTTATTCGCCGCAGCTATAATTTGTCTAAAGTATTGTCTAAGTACATATGTCTCAAAATCAATTTTTGCACTTCCTGCAAGATTACCATTTGCAGTTTTACTTAAAACGCTAATATTTTCATATTCCCGCTTCAAGTTTTCTCGCTTACCTGCTAAACTTTCCAACTTATTAAATGCATCTGAGTTTTGTTGCACGCTACTATATATAATTCTATGGCGTTCTTCAATCTCTGATTTTTCCCTTGAGATGCCTTTTTGCCGTTCAAGTAAAGAGTCAACTTCAATCACTGACTTTCCTTCCGTCTGCTTGGTTAGTACTAAAACATTTTCACTAGTTCGAATATTCTCTTCCTTAAATACTTCGATTTCCTTAAGAATGTATTCAAGCTCATCTTCTGTCTTTTTACTAAGTTTATAGTCATTCTCATCTTTAAATCCATTATCAACAATAGACTTTCGGTAATGCTCCTGCGACAGAACATATTCCTCTTCAAGTTTTGTGTAATTTGCTTTTTCGTTATCTCTTGCACCATTTTTTGCTTCCAGTTCACTGACAAGTTTTTGATACTGATAAGACTCTTCTTCAAATTTAAAGTTCAGATATTGTAGGCGTTGATTTGCCTCTATTCTATACTTTTCAGCCCTTTTCTTCGCTGTTTCCAATTGATATTGAGAAGAAATAAGCTGTTTACTAAATTCCTCGAATTTTTGTGATATTAATAGAAACCCTTTGTCATCTGCGACAAAATTAATCGCCACGATTTTCTTTGCTTCCCGTTCAATATAATCTAGTTCCTTATCATATTCACCTTTACTAATTTGAAAGGCTTGATTTGCCTTATCTCTAAGACCTTCTTGTAAATCTCTATCTTTTTTTGCTCTATCGACCTGCTCCTGCGTAACCGCTGCTGCTGACAATGGTGTTTTATTGGGATGTGTCATTGACCCGCATACAGGACATGGCTCCCCTTCTTTCAGCCCAATTGCTAAAATTCCTGCTTGTTCGCTTAAAAATGTTTCATAAAATTTCTCATACTCTTGAAATTTACTACGATAGCTACCAATCGCATCATCTAACTTTTGATAATCTCTCTTTTGTATATTATTTAGCTTTTCGATAACTTCAATATTTTTAGATAGGTTGCTAAGTGCCTCTTTTTTTGCAGTTAATTCTGTTACATCCGCTTCCATTTTAGCAAAATCAAACTTACAGTCTTGATATTCTTCTCTTAATTCACTTAATGTTTTTATCGCTCTTGCATCTATATTATTTCCGGCATTAAATCTATTTTTAAGTAAATTTTTATCTTCTGAAATAACGGAATCTATTCTAGCTATGATTTGCTGCAGATTCGGTTCTTCCTCATCCTTTTGATGTTTTAATATCTCTACCGATGACTTCTTCTCGTCAACGATACTTTGGTTCGCCGTAATCCACCTGCTCAACTCTGCAATTCTAGTAGCACCATCATCATATGCTTTCTTGCCGTTCCTATATCTTTCCTCAAATACGAACACTTTTTCGGCCTTCTTGGCACTATTTACAAGCAAAATCTTCTTATCAATGAATGGTTTTTGTTCTTTTAACTTTAATAACTTACGATTGGAATTTTCTAACTGTACAAATAATTGATTTAAATCATTAGCAGCCTTAAGCTGTGCATTTATTTCATCTAAATGTGTCTGTAAATCTGCTTCCTTCTTCTTAATTATCTTCTGGCTTGCCTTTTGCTCATTAATAATCTCTTTAATCAACGGTAATAACTTTTCGAAGTCGGGCTCTAACTTTTCTTTACACCCATAAAATGAATCTATATGCATACTATCTTCACTAACTGTTACATTATTAATTATGATTCTACATTCCTTATTATTATCCTCAAGCTTACCGTATATCCTCTTAAATCTATACTTTAACTCTTCTTCTATTTTCCAATATATCTTAGTATTAAATATTTTAGAAAATATTATCTTTCTATCGTCAGAATTAGCATGAAGCAACTTCAGAAAATCTCCTTGTGCAATCATAACCACTTGAGAAAACTGATTCGCATCAAGCCCAATAATATCAACAATCTTCTTATTGATATCTACCTTTTTCCCAATGAATTCTGAACCATCCGGCATAATCAGACTAACCTCTGCTTTTTGAGCCGCGCTATCATTCGTACCGTCCGCTTTCTTTCTTTTACTCTCTCGAATATATTCCGGATTGCGAATTATTGTGTATTCATTACTGCCATAATTAAATGTAAGTTTAACAAACGTGGGTACATCAAGTGCTGCATACTGACTTCTCATCATATTTCCATCACGTTGATTTCCACTTGTTTTATCATAAAGTGCATAATTAATGGCATCGTATATTGTTGTTTTTCCAGCTCCTGTATCCCCTGCGATCAAAAATATCCCATGATTTACTGCTGTAAAATCAACTTTTGTTTCAGCTGCATAAGAGCCAAATGCCGACATTTCTAGCCTTAACGGTTTCATATCACTCTGACTCCTTTGCATTATTTATAATTTCAATAATAATATTCTTCTCATCCTCTGTCATATCTCTAGATTGCATAGCAAAAAAGAACTTTTCAAATGCCAAAAACGGATCCGTAATCTTTTCTACTTCATCCGCATCTTCAAGCATATTTCTTGTTCTTTGATTATCCACCTTTACTTCTAGAATATGGGAATATACATCCATCAGTTGATCCTTCGGTTTGTAAAGTGAATCGTCTTCATCTATTAGAATCACACTAATAAAATCATCCTTATTATCCTTCGTGGCTGCTGCAATAACCTCCTGCAGTTTTCCTTTGATTTCTCTAACATCTCTTATTGGCTCAAATTCAATCTTTTCTAGCGCAATTGGAGTGTTTTTCTCTCCTATGGATACACATAGTATTGCTTTATTGTGATTCTTTTCGCTAACAGAATATTTTAGAGGTGTTCCACAATATCTAATATGTTCATGCCCTACCTGCTGTGGACCATGAATATGCCCCAATGCCACATAATCAAACTTGGCTATCGCAGAAATATCAACATTATCTATACCGCCAACACTAATCAGTTCAGAGTCACTTCGAACTGTTTCCTTATCTCCTGCCGTATAAAACTGATGCGATATAAGCACATTTCGTCTCGTATAATCTATATTTTCTCTCTCTATAATCCGTCTTAGAGCCTCATCATAGTTATCGATTGGCTCCTCAAAAACATTCCGAACATAACCAGGTTTCATAAATGGTAATAAATAAAAATCTATTTCACCAAATTCATCCGTGAGTGTTATCTTTTTAATAAAATCTTCCTTGTTTCTTGGCGGCATTCCAGCAATATATATATTATTTTTTCCAAGAATCTGACTAGCAAATTCCAAACGCTCTGGAGAATCATGATTTCCTGCAATAATAAGAATCGGAATTGATGGTTCAATAATCGATAATTCTGTCAGAAATTCATCAAACACATTAACCGCTTCCGCAGAAGGAACCGATTTGTCATAGATATCCCCTGCAATCATAATCACATCCGGTCTCTGCTTTGTTACTTCCGAAACAATTTTCCCGAAAACAACAATTTGATCGTCCTTTAGATTGTAACCATGCAATTGTTTTCCAATATGCAAATCTGACAAATGAAATAATTTCATATTGTCCCCCCTTATTTCATCAAATACCTAGCACAATATTCATCATATGTTATTCCTAACGCATATACAGCCGTAGCAGTGTCAACTCCAACATACCTAAAATGCCATTCTTCTGACTTATATCCTGTGATACCGATTGTTGAAGGCAGATATCTAATTATAAATCCATATTTTTGTACATTATCCTTAGCCCACTGATATTCTGGTGTGGTGCCAAAGCTATCATATACAACGGTAGCATTTTTAACATCGATAGCCAATCCTGTCTGATGTTCTGAAAATCCAGGCCTTGCACTATAAGTATCCGCATTCGTAACACCGTCTGATGCCGCATAATTATTATATAACGACTTCTGCGTACTATAACTCCTATAACCAGAAGCTCCAAAAATCGTATATCCTGCTTGTTTTGCACCATCACACAATTTATCAAACGCTTGTGCCGCTTCTTTTCTAAGCTTCAAGCCACTTGCAGCTGAATTAGCAGTTGTCACTTCTACTAGATCACTTGGCACATAATTATCTGGAAGTGAATTATATTTGTTACACAGTACCAGTATATCTTCTGGCTTCTGAATCACTTTAGTATTCGTATAAAATGCATTATCAAGTCCTATATTCACATAAGTGACTATATTTTCAAGTGTATAATCAGGATGTACAAGTGAATAAGCTTTGTATTCCTCTAGCTTTGCGCTCAAATAATAGGCCATATTTGAATATACTGGGACTGCTGCATTGGAGGGTAACGCAGATACAATATCTGATCCTAATATTTGTCCTGACGTTGTTGACATTGGCTGTTCTAACGTCGCTTCAATCTTAGAAGTAGTATTAGAATTGCATGCAGTAAGTGCAATTGCGGTAGTTATTAGTATTGTTGATAAAATAATTTTTTTCATATATTAAGAAATTCCTTTCATATTATATATTTATTATGTTACTAATTATTTTATCTTTTTATGTAACAATATACAATAGGAAAAATAAAGAAAAATGTAATTTTAGATTGCCATCTTTTTAAGGTCACTTTGTGGTTCAGTCATTATGATTGGATTTAAGATGATTTTTAATTGGGAAGAATTCAATAAACCTTTCTCTAATACTAACTGTTTTACCGAAATCCCTGTTTTCAAAGACTCTTTTGCAATTTCTGCAGATTTCTTATATCCAATATGAGGACATAGCGCTGTTGATATTCCCACACTCGCATTTAAGAGTTCACTACATCGTTCCTCATTTGCAGAAATCCCTAGTATACAATTATCTACTAATGTAGCAGCTGCAGCTTTTAGTGTCTCAATGGACTCAAACAATTTATAGAACAATACTGGCTCAAATGCATTTAATTCCATTTGACCAGACTCCGCTGCCATTGTAATCGTAATATCATTTCCTATTATATTAAATGCCACCTGTGAAACCACTTCCGGGATAACTGGATTTACCTTACCTGGCATAATTGAAGATCCATTTTGCATTGCAGGAAGATTAATTTCTGCCAGACCCGTCTTTGGTCCGCTAGACAACAATCTTAAATCATTACATATCTTTGAAATATTTACTGCACATATCTTTAGTGCTGCAGATACTTCAACGAATCCATCCAAATTCTGCGTAGCATCAAACAAATCTTCTGCTTGATAAAATTTATCATTACATACAAGGCTTACATTTTGGGCTATATTATCGAAATATATAGGGCTCACATTGATTCCGCTTCCAATTGCTGTGGCACCCATATTAAATGTATGCATAGTTTTTTCTACTCTAATCAGCCTTTCAATATCTCTTTTAATAACAGAGCTATATGCATGAAATGACTGTCCTAGTCTCATTGGCACTGCATCTTGCAATTGCGTTCTTCCCATCTTTATGATGTGGTCAAATTCAAATGATTTTTTCATCAATGCCGCATCTAATCGTTCTAATTGATAAATCGTTTTTGGAAGTAACGTCACAACTGCTAACTTTCCAGCTGATGGAAAAACATCATTTGTTGACTGCGCCATATTCACATGGTCGTTTGGATGAACAATTGAATAGTCTCCCTTTTCTCCCCCTAAGATTTCAATTGCGCGATTTGCAATCACTTCATTTGCATTCATGTTAGCAGAAGTACCAGCGCCTCCTTGAATGGCATCAACTATAAACTCATTATGTAATTTCCCCGCTATGATTTCGTCACTCGCCTTTATTATGGCATTTGCAATAGTTGAAGAAAGCATTCCTCCGGAACGATTTGTAATAGCTGCAGCTTTTTTTAATTTAGCCAGGCTAATAATTAATTCCTGATGCATTGTTTGGCCTGTAATTGAAAAGTTTCTCTTTGCTCTTAATGTTTGTACCCCATAATAAGCGTCCTTCTCTACTTCCAACATACCCATTGAGTCTGATTCCATTCTTGTCAACATTTTACCCTCTTCTCTGTTATTCGCTTTTTCTTTGTTTTCTCTGTTTTCTTTATGTCACTTTATTTTATTATGTTATTCATGTGTTTCCTTATCGTTTTTGAGAATAACACCTTAAGAATCAAATGTAAATATGGTTCAATAACTTCAAAACTTAAAGTTAAATATAGCGTGTTTCAATTGATATAAAGTGTATTATCGTGCTTTTTTCTTAATATTATTAAGTGTTATATTTGCTTTTTAGACACTTATGATCTCTTTTTATTTATTTTATATAGTTTTAAAGCAATTATTATGGTTCTCTTGTTTGAAGTTATAAATGTTGATAGTTCGTGGATCTTATATTATTATAGACTTAAGTATAGTTGCATAAATTTCAGGAATTCGACAATTTAGAAAAATAAAATATATTTACAATCAAAGTGAAAGTTATTTGATTATTTTACGATTATATAGTGAGCGAGATTTTCAATCTTTCATACACAAGAGTATTCGTATTGGCAATCAGTATATAAGAAGGGGGGGGGGGTTGAATGTGAATGATAAAATCATGGAATTACTTTGGCAGCGAAGTGAGGTGGCACTTAAAGAAATTTCTATACACTATGGGAATTTATTACACAGCATTGCATACCACGTTCTACCTTCGAATGATGATGTAGAGGAATGTGTAAATGATACATTGCTTGATATTTGGAACTCGGTACCACCGAAAGAACCAGAATCTATTTCTTCCTATGCATGTATGATCGTGAGACGGAAAGCGATTGATCGTGTGCGTTTTTATACTGCAAAGAAGCGCGGGGGAACAGAGTATGAAATATCGCTTGCTGAAATGGATGAATGCATTTTAAATATAAATGCAATACAAAGTGAAGATAGTGATCTTTCAGATGTAATTAATGAATTTCTTGGTGAGCTGTCTGCTGAGCATAGACACATATTTATGAGCCGATATTATGGATTCCAAAGTGTGGAGGAAATTGCTAACAGGCATTCCATAAGTAAAAATGCCGTAAATGTTCGTCTGACTAGGATGAGAAAAAAGCTGAAAATTTATTTAACTGAAAGGAGTATCTTTGTATGACTAAGAACGAGCAGCTGATCGACGCCATCGGAAGCGTAGATGTGAAATATATAGATGAATTTATTGCCGCAAAAATAGAGAACAAAATTAAGAAGCATAGACGTCCTTGGAAAAAAATAGCTGAAATAGCTGCTTGTTTTATGCTGATAGTGAGCGGAGCACTATTTATAAATTTACCACTACATAATAGGAGCCTAAACACAAAATCAACCAATGGTCCAATGTTTGGAGATGATATAGCCGGATATTTAAGCCCCTCGCAAGACCAGGACTCCAACCCTGAAACGTTGACGACTGTCGCCAAACGGTATGTTCCAACAGGAAAAGTTATAGATAGTTATACTTCTAATTCAGCGGCCTGTTATATACCACCTGATGCTGGGAAATATTTTTACTTTATTGAAGTTAATGATGCATTGAAAAAATATAATGACCAAAATCTAACATATTTCCTTGCTATCGATATTTTTGCAGACAATAAAGCATTAAATAATAGTAAAGATGAATTGAATATTGAGCTGCAGCGATTAAACAATCTTGGCTATCATGTTGGATATGCTATGTACTGGGAATATCAAGGGAAGGAGGAACAGGTCAGCAAATTTCGTGTAGCTGGTTTCTTTACCAAAGAGGAGCTCGATAGCTTTTGTGTCAATAAAATATATGGATATGCATTCAGTTTTATGTTAAATGGTGATCACTCGCCGGTATCGTCTCAGCAAGGAATTATAACCGACTATGATTTGATAGTAGAGTAGGGATAAAATTAAAAATCTGATTTGGAGGAGCATATGAGAGGGAAATCTTGGTTGAAGTATTTAGTCTATGCTGTTTTAGTAGCAGCAATGGTGATGTTAAGTGCTTATATAGAAGAAAAATTTATAAGAGGTCGTTTGTCTGATTGGAGATATCCGATGGCATGTATGGTTATTTGCATAACAATTGGATTGCTTTTAGGAGGAGAATACTTATTAAAAGAAATTAAAAAAGGTGGAAGATGGGGAATTGATTTCCCTAAACTCATTTTGGTTGGATTGCCAGCATTATATTTTTCAATTGCAAACTTTGGATTTGCGTCAGATAGTCCACTTTGGTCTAATATGATAAAAAATGTATCTTATACTGTGTGTGAGGTATGCGGAATTGTTTCTTATTGGACAGGATATGTGAGGATATTTCAGGTTATTCTTGGATATATTATTATAACAAGCTTCTATAAACGCACCAAAGATGATTTACATAATCAGATACCAACCAGCAATTTCAAATCATGGTTAAGGTATTTGGTAAATATTGTTTTGATAGTTATCGTAGTATTTTTAAGAGAACGTACGGAATCGGCAATCGTGTCGGGCAATCATATGCGTCAAATGGATGGTAAATATATAATTTATGGTATGGTTATGTGCATAGCGATTGGATTTTTGTTAGGAGGAGAAAACTTATTTATCGAAATAAAGAAGCAAGGGAAATGGAAAATTAATCTGCCTAAAGTAATTCTGCTTGGGTTGCCCGCATTATATATCTCACTTGCAGCGCTTGGTTATATACCTATTCATTGGTTGGCAACTATTTATAACTCTCCAATAGGTGTTATATTTCATCCTTGGACGGTGATTTGTATGAACATATGTTACGCAGAATATATTACATTAATCGAGGTGATACTTGGATATGTTATTATCACAAGTTTTTATAAATTCAGTAAGAATGGGTTAACGCACAATCAATAAAACTATTTCAGTATATAAATTCTATAAAAATAATTATTGAATGAATAGAATCCATCTGTGCAGATGGGTTCTATATATTTGCTTAAAATCAATAGTAAACAAAATTAGAGAGATTGCATATCAAGAGGACATTGATACTGCTGTATCGTAATACTCATTTATTGCGTAATAATGGAGGGATATCTAACTTTCTTAATGAAGATAAAGCTTCTTTGGCGTCGAATAATTCTGTTCCTGCTTTGTACTCCGGTTCTGCTTCAGTAACTATCTCCTCTGCCCTTGTTCCTTCTACTAATTTTTCATAGGTTTCTATACTCATAATAACCAAATCTCCATATCCATTCTTTGTTATAAATATCGGTTCTGAATTAGAATGACATATCTCTGAAATTTCATTTGTATCTCTTAAGTCTGTTATCGGTCTAATTTGTGGCATAATAATCGCCTCCTTTTTGTATGTTATTGTAACATTATTATGTACATTTAGCAATTCAATTATTAATCTAATACGTAAAGTGAAATTTTAAATTCCACTCCACACCCCCCAATTTTAACTCAAACTGGAATTTACACTTGCACATAGTTTTTGATATGATATTACATAGTTATCTGTCTGTCAGAAAGGATAATCCACGACTATGATGCTGTTTGGACAAAACTATCCAGCCGCCGCGCTATGCGGTTATATGGAAAGAGCTTAAATTAATAGGTCATTCAAACAAATAGTTTTACTTCCTTTACTTTCATAATAATGTAGCATTTCGTCAATTTTCCTTTTATCATAACTGGTAACGCAATCTGATAGGACATTAACGCCATAATTTGCTTTGCGTAAGTTGTAACAGGTTGATTTAACACAAGCAACAGCATCTGCTCCTGCTATGTAAAAGTCACAGATTTCATTTTTACTAATAAAGTCTGTAAATTCTTCACAACTTAATGCGTTTCCTTTGTATTTTGTAAAAATATTCTTTGATACCATTTTCATGTCTGAAGCTAATTCAGCCCCATATGTATCGGGTTTAAATGTCCTCGTTCCGGCTGATAAATTTTCATGCCTTATATAAATAACATAAATATTATTATTGACTGCCCAATCAATAGCTTTATTGATATTGCCAATAACATCCTTGTAATTCTTTGTTATGTCATTTTGAATATCGATGATTACTAAGGCTTTATTTTGCATAGTGTTTCCTCCTGACAGGTAGATTGATTTGTTTGCTTTTTTATCATACCTTGCAATTGTTGACAACAGTATGGCAACAATCTACAATGATAACAAGAAATTTTGGAAGGTGGTTATCAGATGAAAGTTGATAGGCTTGTTAGCATTATTATGATACTCCTTGATAAGAAGCGTATAGGCGCACAGGAGTTAGCAGATATGTTTGAAGTTTCACCCCGCACAATCTACCGTGACATAGACACTATCAACATGGCGGGTATTCCTGTTCGGTCAACATCGGGAGTGGGCGGCGGCTTTGAAATCATGCAGAAATACAAGATTGATAGAAAGGTTTTTTCGACTGCCGACCTTTCCGCTATCTTGATGGGGCTTTCCAGTCTTTCCAACATGATACGAGGTGATGAACTGGTAAATGCCCTTGCAAAAGTCAAGAGTTTTATCCCCGCCGACAGAGCGAAAGACATTGAATTAAAAGCAAATCAAATATATATAGATTTAAGTCCGTGGATGGGTAACAGGAACATACAATCATATTTAGAAATGATCAAAACAGCGTTACAGGAAAGCAAGCTACTTTCGTTTGAATATGCAGACCGCCACGGAAATAAAACCACACGAACAGCCGAGCCGTATCAGCTTGTATTGAAAAGTAGTCATTGGTATTGGCAAGGATATTGCCATAAAAGAAATGATTTTCGCTTATTTAAACTATCCCGCATGTCAAACCTACAAATACAAGCGGAATTTTTTACGCCACGAGATTATCAAAAACCACAGTTGGATTTTACTGATATTTTGGCAACTCTGCAAACACCAATCAAACTTCGAATTCATAAATCTGTCATGGACAGGGTACTTGATTATTGCTCTTATGAACAATTTTCGCCAGACGGTGATGAGCATTACAATGTTAATTTTCCTTTCATAGAGAATGAATACTACTACAGTATTCTTTTCAGTTTTGGGGATAAATGCGAGTGTTTAGAGCCGTTACATATCCGCACAGAAATGAAGCGTAGAATACATGATATAGCTACCATATACGAAAGTTAATACATGGTACTTTGGGTATCTCTAGTGGCGCCTGAGCATTATCATAAAGGAAATAATTTGGCGTTCTTTTTATAATATTACTAAATTTTCAGTAATATTTAAAGCGGCATTGAACGCGGTTCAGGAAGAACCTTTTTTATTTCGTATTGCGGATTAACAATTGACCATATTTGAGAAAAGTAATACATGATAATCCATACTCCAGTTCCACTCAAATTATATTTCGGTATAAGGTTAACAATGGAACTAATTGTTCTAGCATCTATAAACCAAACTATATGTTGTATTATCACGCCAGCGTTCGATTCAGTATATGTAAAATAAGGAGTTTGTGATACTTCATCAAAATAAATGATTGAATCCCTATCGTTAGCTAATGCTATGGCAGTATAATATTTAAGAATAACTGATCTAGATACATTTGGAATATAAGGCAATTCCCAATCAACACCTATCGCAGTGGATCCAATATTTATAATTTCCTCACTAATAATTGTAGTGGTAGTAGTCAAAAAATCTTCTAAACTTTTAATTGATGTAACAGGACCTGGTGGCGGATTCTTATTTAAGCCCTTGTTATAGTCCATAAATGTTATACCATCTAAAACTTTTTCTATATCAGGATAAATTTTTTTTATTCCCTCTGAATTTATATTTGTATTCACAGGTGATATTGAGATAAATAATTTTAATCCTTCTGCCTTTAATCGTTTAGATAGTTTAATCATAAAATTTTGATACAATATCTGATTGAATGAATACAAATATTCAAAAGTGATACTTACTCCCATATAGCCTTTCTCTTTTAATATATTCATTATATTATTAATAAGTTTATCTGATAAACTTTCATTTATATAAACATTAAAAGTAGCATCGAAATTTTCAATTCCTTGAACTGTTAAAGATGGCAACAGCATAATAGGAGCAACACCAAAGTTCTTAGATATTTCGATGACTTTTTTATCATTTATTGAAATTATATCAGCATTTTCAGTGATTTGATTACCTAAAACACATAGATAGGTTAAGAATGGAAGCGTTTTTCTTAGGATATTGATATCAATATAATTAGCAGCGTAACCAAATGTATTTATTTGACCTTTATCATTATTATAACTTATAACTATCATTTCCCCAGGATAGATAATTTTTCTCTCAAATAAATAGTTGTTATTTCTGAATATTTGCATCAGCGGTACATTGTACATGCGAGCTATTTTTTCTAAGGTATCTCCAGGTTTTACGGTATATGTTTGACTTGGATATAGGATAACGAGTGCCTGACCTGTAACTAATGCACCTGAACTTTCTAAACTATTGTCCGTTATCAATCTTGCGGCTGATACTTTATATTTGTCGGCTATTGTATCTATTGTATCGCCAGGTTGAACTATATGAATTTCCATATGAATCCTCAATCATTTTTAATATAATATATGTATGAAAAATAATATATATCATTAGTAAGTTGAATTTATAAATTATTAGAGAGAATTATAAACTATGAACTAAATCCCCATAATCCAAAAAGGCTGCAGCATAACTGCAATAGCCTTTTTTACCCAGTTAGCACCATTTTTTAATGTCTGATACCAAAAGTCAGGTACTATAGATAATTTCACTTTGCAACAGTTTTCTACTTTATCCCAGATACAGACCACACCTATTTCAAATTAATTTAATAATTTCAGTATTTCATATTGGGAGTTAATAACTAACCAAAGTTGTTGATAAAATATCATTACGTTCCAAAAACAAACACTATATAATGAATAGTCTTTAACCGTTGACATCAATGCATCAATGCTTAATGCATCCAATGACCATACAATATGATTGTGTATAGGTTGGGCGCTTATTTCATCATATTTATAAAATGGAGTTTGTGATGGTTCATCAAACATAATTATAGCACTAGTTTCAATAGCTAATGTAAGGGAAGTTCCTAATGATAGTGAATTTGCACTTGATTCACCAGGAATATATGGTAACTTCCAATCATAAGCAATTAGCGGTTGGCCTATTACGATCCTGTCCCGCTCTATCATAGTTACGATATAATCCAATATTGCCCTAATGTTACTAATATTACTTACTGGAGATGGCGGTCCAGAATTGGTTCCCCATACTAATTTCAAAAATATAATTTCATCTACATCAATACTAATTTCCGAAAAATTTATTTGATTAAGTGCTGCACTTTTATCCTCATTTTCCAAAGAAGGATTTATTGTTACAAAATACAGATACCCATTTTTTCTGACTTCTCTTGCTACTTTATTCATAAATTTTATATAGATAGACAGATTCGATGTGGTAATAAAATTAAACATCATATTTAGTCCATGAAAGCCTTTATCTTTTAATATCTTTAATATATTAGTAATTAATTGATCCTGATTTTCCTCACTATTAGCTATTTCATATGCAACTTCTATATTAGTTTTTCCTTGAAGTGTTAGCGTTGAAAGTAACATGAGAGGAATTGTTTCATATTGTTTGGATATTTTAATTATCTCTGTATCATCATAATATGAAATAACTTCACCTTTTTCTGCTGCTCTATAATTAAAGATAGATATATAAGTTAGATTTGGCAATACCTTAAGCAGTGATTCTTTTTCTATAAATGGATACATAATTCCATTAGTAATAATTATTCCTTTTGTATCATAACTTATGACCAATTCTTCACCAGGATAAATATTCTTTTTCTCTGTAAGAAATGGGTTATTTCTTAATATCTGCATAAGTGTAACGCCATTTTTATAAGCGATACCCTCTAATGTATCTCCATCTTTTACTACATATGTTTGCTTAGGGAATGCAATTACTATTGTCTGCCCAATAACTAATTGATCTGGATTTGTCAATGCATTATCCCGAATTAATTTGGATACTACTATTCCATATTTGTCAGCGATGGATTTAATAGTATCCCCCTCTTGAACTATGTATATTTCCATACATTACCTCAATTATGTATTTCTATATAATGTATGCGTTGAAACAAAATTAATAACATATTTTGGAACTAACAAGAGTGATTTTTCCAATAAGGTGCCATTTTCCGCTGCGATTATTAATTTATGGACGAAACCCAACACATTTATACATTTAACCACTATTTTAACAGCTCGTGCACGCTGCTCTACTAGGCGCTGCTCTACTAGGCGCTACGGGAGGAATTAGACGTGCCAAGCTCGAATCCGCTGCGCTACTTCTCGCTTGAGGGCATTCGCCCTATATATAAAAGAAGATAGTCGCCACTTGGAGAGCAAGCTCTCCCGTGGCGACTATCTTCTTTTATGTGCACGTCTAATTTTGGACAAAATAAAAAGCCCGACAACCTAGTTGAGAATACTAAGTCGAAGAACCTTCTAGTGCGACGCCAGGGGGTCGAACCCTGGACACCCTGATTAAGAGTCAGGTGCTCTACCAACTGAGCTAGCGACGCATATTACATTGGCTTGTCCGTTTTCCGAACACAAACGTTATTATATCTCATAGAAAATAAAAAATCAAGTACTTTTTATTTTTTTAGTACTTTTTATCAATTTATCTCTGTTTTTATCGATATTTTCAATTCCTAATCAAGTATTTCTGACAAATCCACTAACAATCTCGATAATTTACAGCTAATATATGCAAGAAAGACTTTACATACAAAAATGCAAGTCTTCCTTCATTTTATTAAATTATTGATTTTGAGATTAAATATGCTTTACTATCATCGCTTCTACTTCTTTTTGATCTACTAATCCAATAATTGTTTCTACTTTTTCGCCGTTATCAAAAAGAATAAGGGTTGGAATAGACATTACCTTATATGTTGCTGCTAAATTGGGGCATTCATCGATATTTACTTTGCCTACTGTTATTTTTCCAATATATTTTTCTGCAACTTTTTCAATTGTAGGGGCCAACATCTTACATGGACTACACCAATCTGCGTAAAAATCTACTAGTACCTTGCCTTTTCCTTCTATTACTTCCTTTTTAAATGTTTCTTCATTAAAAATATTTTCCATCTTAAGTCCTCCTTGAGTTAACTCTGTTGTCATTTAGTATTACTCGAATTTAGTATTTTATTTACTTCGTCAAATGATTTTTTTATAGAAACTGCACGTTTATTGAGTGAAGTCTGCTTGTATGCCACTATAGATAGCTTATGCTTGAGCCCATACTTATTACCCAAAATGCATCACATCCTTTTGAATCCTTTCTATTATAATATCACTTAATTCTTAAAGTGACAACAAAGTAGTGAAATATAATCAATTATTTATATATATTTCATACTCTTCCTTACACTCGACTATTCGCGGACAGCAATCAACTTGTTAATTGGCTTACCTTCGGCACAAAATCTTTCCTCGTATTCTGTCATTACATTTCCAATGCAGTTATCATCATTGTGTAAATCATAAGATACATACGTCAACTTCCATTTTGTTTTAGAAATTTCATCTACAGAAAAGTCAAATAATTCTCTATTGTCAGTCTTAAATTGTACTTCTCCTTCTGGTTTAAGAATTTCATCATATCTAGCAAAGAATTCTTTTGATGTCAAGCGCCTCTTAGCATGTCTATCTTTTGGCCAAGGATCTGAAAAGTTTAGATAAATTTGACTTACTTCGAAATGACCAAATACATCTTTTATTAATTCTGCATCCATTCTTATAAATTTTAGATTCGGTAGTTTAAGTTCTTCCTGTTTTTCTACGGCCCTTAAAAGAACACTTGAATACTTCTCGATTCCGACATAATTAATTTCAGGATTCATAATTGCAAGTGTCGTTACGAATTTACCCTTACCCATTCCTATTTCAATATGAATAGGGTTATTATTTCCAAATACTTGACTCCAAGTACCAACCATCCCCTTGGGGTCAGCAAATACATATTCGTTTTCAACCATTACATCTCTTGCACCTGGTATATTTCTTAATCGCATTTTTATTCCTCCAAATAATGTTATTCTTTAATTTGCTTTTTTGCTACTTCCCATAATAATTTTTAGTCTCAAGTCATTGAATTATTTAGGTAAATAGTTTAAAATACTTTTATATCTATTATTAATTTAATAATTAATTTGTTAATATTGTACAAACATTTATACAACATACTATGATATCTAATTAATCTATAATTTACAATATGTTTTTGAAAAATTAATTACACATAAGATTTCTTGATGAGTTTTCTTGCTGAGGTAATTATTGACTTTGACAAAACAAAGCAACTTACTATACAATACTCTAGAACCGAAAATTCTACTTGTAGACTTTGAAACCAAAATAATATATTCAGGGGATTAATATGAAGAAATCAAAATTAACGAAATATACGGCGATAATTTCCACCATATTTATCGCTACAATTGCAATTTTAAATGTTCCGCAACTTACATATGCCACACCTACAGCAAATCCATTAGCAGCTGCTGCGACGACCGCCTCTACTGCTGCTGTTGTTGAATGGCCTGCTGAGCCTGCTACTGTAGCTGGGAGTGCTATTCTTATTGATGCCGATACTGGCGCCGTATTATATGACAAAAGCAGCCATACAAAGGCTTATCCTGCCAGTATAACAAAGCTGATGACAGCACTTCTCACAATTGAGAACTGCAGTTTAGATGAAGTAGTTACATTTTCACAAACAGCGGCTAAAAGTGTCATACCTGGTGTTGACGCCAACATTGCAACCAAGGTGGGTGAACAATACACTGTAGACCAATCACTTCACGCACTCTTATTATCTTCTGCTAATGAAGTAGCTTATGGTCTTGCAGAACGTGTAGCAGGCTCTCTTGCCGGCTTTACTGACATGATGAATGCACGTGCGAAAGAACTTGGCGCACTGAACACACACTTTAGTAACGCTAGTGGATTATCCGATCCCAATCATTATACAACCGCCTATGATATGGCAATGATTGGTCGTATGTGCTTTACCAATTCAACATTTTTATCAATCGATTCCTTTGTTGGAAACTATAAATTAGGTCCAACTAATCTTACTCCTGAAATACGCAGTTTGCACTCAACAAACCTGATGTTTAAGGGACAGCAATATTATTATCAATATTGTAAGGGAGGCAAAACTGGGTTTACAGACGAATCTGGATATACACTTATATCATATGCCGAAAAGGATGGTATGCGGCTTATCTGTGTTGTAATGAAAGAACCTAAAGCTGACGACCGTTATGTTGATACCAAAGCTCTATTTGAATATGGTTTTAACAATTTCAAAAAAGTTTCTATTTCCAATAGCGATGTAAGTTCACTATTTAACAACTCTAATTACTATAATTCAAAAGTATATGGCAACAGCACAATTAATTTTTCTATGGATGCTTCCTATGTGGACCTTCCTAATAATGCTACATTAACAGATGTTGGCTTAATGCTTGATAACAGCACTAATGCTACCACTGATGATACTGCAAACTACGATTATACCGCCAAACTGAACTTTACATATAATGGCAATACCATTGGCAATGCCAATCTTTTAGTTAATACAAAAAGCACCATCATAAAATCTGATAACCTTCCATATTTAAAAAGTGATGGTTTGGCAACGCCCACTATCAAAAAAAGCTTTGTAATAAATGTGTGGTATTTGGCAATTGGTAGTGGTGGATTATTATTTTCAACCTTGATTATTTTTAATGTCAAGAAAACACATCATAAGAAAAAACGTAGAAAATATGGAAAAAGCAAACTACATTATTAAATAATATTTAATAAACGTATCAATACATTTCCAAAAACGTTTTACAAAAAGAGGATTTACGTTAAACCGTAAACCCTCTTTTTGTTGTTTGGTCATGATATTCATTAAGTCCATCATTTGAATATGTTAATCCAGCATATACCTGCTGCGTATTTATCATAATTGGACCAGATTTATCTTGCTCGCTGACTTTTTCGAATGCGCTCCTCAATTTTTGAATCATACCCACGACCACTTTTAGCTCTTCTACTTCTTTCCTAATAGATGACCGAACTAAAACATTATTCATATATATATATAATCTCATTAATTCTAGCGAAATCTCATATGTTTGATCTAATGCACTTGTAAGCTGATTAATTACTCTTTGCGCTTTTTTAATATCCTCCCTAAAACGTTCTACATTTTCATTTTCAAAATAACTTATAGAATCAGAAATATAATTTAGTGTAACATCATACATTATTACAAGTAATTCTGTTCTTGAAGCTTGTGTCACTCTATACGAATATCCATTTATTTCTTCCTTAGTCATATAATAAATCTCCTATCCCCAACCTATTTCTGCAAAAGTTGGAGCACTGTTTCCGGTCTTGCATTTGCCTGTGCTAGCATTGATGTAGCTGCTTGTGACAAAACATTTTGTTGTGTATATGTCGTCATCTCTTCAGCCATATCAGTATCGACAATTCTTGATAGTGATGCCGTAAGATTATCATTCGAAATACTAAGGTTTGATGTTGTATGATCCAATCTATTTTGGTATGCGCCAAGTTTAGATCGGATTGCTGACACTTTTGCCAACGCCTGATCTATACTTGTAATTGCCTTACCTGCATTTGATTGTGTCATAACATTAATTGTATCAAGACCAATCGTATATGTTGAAATCTTTTGTATATCAATATCAATTGTTTGATTTTCGTTTGCTCCAACATGTACTGCCATCGTACCAATGTCTGTTACTTCCTGAGTAATACCTTTTGCGCTAGCCGTTGTACCTGTTGCCTTAATTCCAGAATCATCAAATACAGTGCCTGCAACACTTCCTGGTACATCTACCATAAATGTTCTACTGTCCGTGTCATTGACGATAACCTTAGTACCATCTGTTGAAATGTTAGCTGTATTAGAAAAGCCAATTCTATTGCTACTCGCATCCAATAAGAAGTCCGCTTTAACATCGAGACCTTCACTTACCATACCATCAACTGTTGCTGCCTCATCCAAACCAAGTGCCGAAGCAAGGCTGGCATTCGAACAAGTAATATCTAATCTTTCATTAGCGCCATAGCTATTTGTTATAAACACTAGTGAACTAACACCCTGTGTAAGATTTGTAGCTGCGGTATATCCTGCTGTCGAGGGATTCGTTCCTGTTGTGTTGGAAGTATCATCCACCAACATAACTGATCCACCGATTTTATCTGTTGCGTCCATAAGGTTTTTCACAATTGTATTAAGCGTATCACCCTCACTCACTGTAACGCTGTAACCATTAACTGAAATTGATCCCGCCATAGTAGCCGTTACTGCCCCGCTACTTAGACCGGCCCCAGTAATCACGGTACCAGCTGCCACTGCTTGCCTAGCATCTTGGGTAATGCTTATACCATATTTACCTGCCTGAATATTACTTGAACACTCAAGCTGTGATATACCTCTAACATCTGAGTATACTCTTCTCTCGAGATTACCATTAATAAGTGGCTGTCCATTAAATTCTGTATCCTTTGCAATTCTATCAATTTCACTATTTAAGGATTCAATTTCTTGCTGTATCGTTGAACGCTCTGTATCTGAGTTCGTATCATTTGCAGCCTGTACTGAAAGTTCTTTCATTCTAGATAGTATTGACTGAATCTCTGAAATTGCACCTTCCGCTGTTTCTATAACAGATACTCCATCTGCTGCATTATTTGTAGCTTGATCTAACCCTCTAAGTTGAGTACGCATCTTCTGTGAAATTGCCATCCCCGCCGGATCATCAGATGCATTATTAATCTTATATCCTGAAGATAATCTTTCTAAAGATGCTTGCAGATTATCTTGTACTTTTAATAATTGATTGTTCGCTATTATTGCAGAAATATTTGTATTAATTCTCATTGGATATTCCTCTCCGATCGTTTCTATGCTTACAATATCGGTCTAATGCACCTTTTATCTTATAGCAAAGCTTAAATTAATTCTTGATTTCGCCTATTCCTTTGAATTTATCAATCCAACAATTAAGGTTTTTGCGAAGCTATATAAAGTTTTCATTGAAATTTCACTACCTTCCGTCTTATAACTAACAGCTGGAATCTCATTCGACTTACCGATATATACGCCTATGCTTTCCATTTTAAATTCTTTTGCAATATTACTAGTCACTTTATTGATTCTATCTGAAAGTACTTTTTCATCACCATCTGTCACTGCAAATATACTTGCGCTTTCTGCACTAAGCTTGCCCTCAACCGAAACATTCCCGAGGTCCTTTGTTCGTAATTTGATTGCAATTCTCCCCTTGTCATTTTTATCCTCGACAATTTGAAGATTGATGGTTCCTACCTCTCCATCAATAACATATGGTATTTTATAATCATGCTTTTGTGCAAGATTCTGAATAAGACCGATTTCTTTTCCCCTCATTCTAAGTTCTTCAATATCTGAATAAGCTTGATTTTCTGATGAATCCATTGCTTTAATAGTCGTTTCTGCTACTTCATCGGCCATCTGCTGATAAGCTAGGTTGATTTCAGACTCGCTTCCCAGTTTATCTATAAATCCCTCAAAATTGTCGCCACCTTCGATAGTTCTGCCCTTTTCATTTTCTTCTCCATCAGTCTTTTCAACCTCCAAGTTGAAATATTTTTGGAAGTAATTAGGCGTCATAATATTTAGTGCTGCCATTATATTGTTAATTGAAACTGGCAAATTGTTATCCGTGAGTTGTCTAATAACGGAATCTTCAACATCTGTAATCTTATTCATATCCTTTAGATAGTTATCATAATATTCTCCTTCAAGATTACTATCATATGATTGATTAATTTGTTCACAAAAGTTTTCGACACTTCTTGTAGCAATTGATTTCTCGTCATTAACCGTTTTAAGTGATTTGGGCGTAATACATTCTGCCGTTTCTGAAAACATGCTATTATAATAATTAACGATGCCCTCAACCTCTGCCATACCTGTAGTGTCATCAATAGAAGTATCAATACCGGCAACCTTGCTACTATTATAGGCAGTCATAAGATTTGACATCGTTATATCTGAATTTTGCTTTACAAGTGTTCCAACAGCTTTTCCGGCATCCTTTTTGAAAATATTCATCATCTTGTATATTCCAATAAATTGCTCTCGCTCTTGTGCCGTAATTCCATCTGTTTTATCTAATTTGTATAGGAATTTACTGAATTTATCTGTCGAATTAGCCCCTTCATTTTGTTGAATAAGGTACTGATTAACATCATTAATATCCGAATTCATAGGATTAATATTATCTTTTATCATTGCTAAAACTGTTTCTGGTTTCATATTTTCAATAAGATTATTCAATGTGCTATATATATCTTTCACAGTATTAATATTTTCAATTGTCATATCCATACCATTGTAACCAAGTATTCTCACAGCATCCCGATTCGTCTTTGTGTCCTCCAACTTGAGCTCGGCTAGGATTGAATTTGTACTTGCTTCTACTGCTTTATTTATAGAATCCCCTAAATCATTTCTGACCTGAGTTCCAACCGTCTCATACGTTTGTCCAGCCTGTTTAAATCTCTGCCCTAAATTACTTCCCATCTGTGAAAAATCAGCAATTGTTATACTTTCATTTGCAGACCTTTCGGCCATTACTGAACTGATCATTACATCTGGTGATTTCTTTATTTCATTGATAGCCTTCTTAACTTCTAATACTTCACTTGCATCATCACCATAAAGCTGCAATTCCATCGCCTTTAGCTGCTCTACTAAATCAACAATCGGCGTTGTATCCAGATTAAATCCTTGATTGGCTAATGAAAGTCCAGCCTCTGCAGTCATAAGAATTCTAATCTCTTCTAACTGGCGGTAATTCGTGATTGCCTGAGCGTCTTGATTTATTACTGATGCTTGCACCAATTCTTTTGGAGATGCTTGCACCAATTCTTTTGTTAATTTTTCCGATTGACTTTCAACTTGATTTTGTATTTGATTATCTACTTGGTTTTCAATCTGACTCTGTGCGATTGGAAGTGTAACGCCTTGGGCAATCCTAAGATTCTCAATCGTAAATTGTTTACCTTGATTCGTCACCGTAGCAGTTTCATCGACATCCGCAGAATTTACTGTCTTGATTGCTTCTGAAACCATCTGTACAATAGATTTCACATCAGTAAGCAACGTTGCGCTTGCACTGTTTCCCAACGCCATATTCCCTATAATTTTGTCTAATACTTTGCCTTTACTATCCTCACTATCCATTTTCGTCAAATCCAAATTATCTAATTGATTCTTATACACTAGATTTTTTTGTGTAACTGGAATGTTATTTTCAATAAATGATTTTGCATTACTGATATTTTGTTCATCAACATTTAACCCTGCTTTCTGAATAACTGCTTCCACTTGAGGCTTCAATTGGCTCCATTCATCATTACTCACTGTTGGGGAAGTACTTTGATATCCTGCCGCCTGCATTGAAGTATTTACACTAGCATGCTCTGCTTTGTATATATTTTGAATTGATGGTTCTAATTCATTCGATACTAGATATCTCTTAGCCCCTTCAGATAACGGTTTAATCTCCTCCGCTTGCTTCGTTGCATTTGCAATCTCATCGATGTTTTCTTTTGTATTTGGTAAATCAGCGCTTTTTAACTTCGCTTCTACTTGATTTGCCATTGCAGTACTTCCGACTACTTGCTTTATTTTAGAAATGTCTATATTTTCATCTGTTACCTGATAATCTTCACAATATGTAGCTAACATAATCTTAATTCTATCGACAACGGTAACGATCTTATCTGGACTCATCTCATTTAGGTTAAATCCCTCTTCATCCATTTGTACACAATCAGCAACTGACATCTTGCTAAACAATGCTTTTAAACTGCTCTTTGCAGCTTCAGCACTATTCTTAAGTTCATCCGTTACGCAACTACCTTCGTCCATAAGCGCTGCAAGACCCTTACTATCAACTTGCGTACTGCGTGTCTTTTCTGCTGTAGCTACATTCGCATTTTCAAAAAGCTTATCTACTCCTTTGGAATCAGCTTTACTTGTATTACTTTTTATATTAATTGAATTCGATTTTAATGTATCTTCTGAACTATTTAAATTAACTGCAGAAATGTTCATAATTTGCTCCTATCGGCCTGCTTCAGCAGGCATTTAATCAGGACCGTGAAAAATATGCTCCTTGTTTTTCACATTGCTCCTATCGGCCTGCTTAGCAGGCATTTAATCCGTATTTGGAAAAATTAACACCGAAATAAAATATACCTATATAAGAGAATACTCCTACACAGGTATATTTCGTCACATTAGCGCTAAATTATGAGCTGCAAATAACTTTAAATTTTCTTTTTAGTAATGTTAAATTCGTAAATGGAGATGCCAAATTTTTTTACATCAATAAATACTGAATAATCAAACCCATCACACTCTTCCTTAACTGGTGTAAGTGACTTAATCTGATTCTCCTCATCGCTACCAAGAACTAATACATACTTGCCTTTAGAAGGTACGCCGACCTTGAATTTTTCTCTAACGACCGGTGTAAAATTAAGCACAAACAATAAATTTTTCTTACCATCCTCACTTAATCTTAAGAATGAACATATACTATTATTTCTATCATTAGAATTAATCCATCTAAAACCTTCCGGATTACAATCCGTACCATAAAGTGCTGGATATTTTTTATACATTAACATACATTTTTTAGTAAAATCTTTCATATTCTGATGCATCGAATCTTCTAATAAATACCAGTCTAGAGATTTGCTTTCACTCCATTCATTCCACTGTCCAAATTCCTGACCCATAAATAAAAGTTTCTTACCGGGATGTCCCGTCATAAATGCATATGCCAGTTTTAAATTAGAAAATTTATCAATAAGATCACCTGGCATCTTACCTAACATAGAGCACTTCAAATGAACTACTTCATCATGAGATAATACCAATACAAAATTCTCACTAAACGCATACCTTAAACTAAATGTCAGTTTTGAATGATTGAACTTTCTAAAATACGGATCAAGCTGCATATATTCAAGGAAATCATGCATCCATCCCATATTCCATTTGAATGTAAATCCAAGACACCCGTCTGTATCTGGATTCCCACTCACATTTGGCCATGCTGTTGATTCTTCCGCAATGGTAATCGCATTTGGAAATTTGTGCTTCATAATACTGTTAAAATGCTTAATGAATTCCACTGCTTCAAGATTGCCATTACCACCAAATTTATTGGGTATCCAATTACCTTCGGTTCTTCCATAGTCAAGATACAGCATAGATGCAACTGCGTCTACACGCAGGCCATCAATATGGTACTTATCTACCCAAAACAACGCATTTGCAATCAAAAAATTGGTAACTTCTTTCTTACTATAATCAAATACCTTAGTACCCCAATCAGGATGCTCACCTTTTCTAGGATCACCGTACTCATATACATTACTTCCATCAAAATTGGCAAGGCCATGCGCATCCTTCGGAAAATGAGCAGGAACCCAATCAAGAATAACTCCAATTCCCTCTTTGTGCATATAATCGATTAGATACATAAAATCTTTTGGGGTTCCATATCTTTTAGTTGGTGCATAATAACTCGTTACTTGATATCCCCATGAAGCATCATATGGATATTCAGCAATCCCCATTAATTCAACGTGTGTATACCCCATATTCTTAACATAACTAGCAAGCTCTACCGCTATTTCTCTATAATTATAAAAACCATCCTGCGTTCCATTATTTTTCTTTTTCCAGGAACCAATATGAACTTCATATATTGATAATGGTACTTTAAGATGATCTTCCTCTGTTTTATTCTGGATCCATTTTGAATCAGACCACTCAAATTGACCTAAATCGGTAATCACCGATGCAGTCTCTGGTCTTAATTGGGCACTATTTGCATATGGATCCGCCTTAAATAAGGCTTCCCCCTCTTGCGTTACAATTAAATATTTATAGAATTGTCCAACTTTTGCACCTGGAATAAATATATCATATACCCCACCATCCGAAACAGGCTTACAATCATATCCATATGCCTTCCATTCATTAAAGTCACCTACTACATAAACTTCTTTCGCGGCTGGAGCCCATACTGAAAAATATACGCCACAAACACCATCTTTTATTGCAATATGTGAGCCCATCTTATTATATATTTCATAATTTGTTCCCTGCCCGAATAGATATGTATCAACTTCTGTCAAAAAAACAGATGAATTTTTATCCATAAAAGACCACCCTTTCCATATATTATAACCTATTTTTAACTCCTAAAATTAACATAATTATATAACTTTTAGTATACCATAATGATATAATATATTGTAATAATATTTTCTATCGTTCTCTCTATATTTCCAAAATAAATTGTGTTATACTATAAAAGGTTTTTGTAAAACAAACCAGTAATTATTAGAAAAGGAGTTACAATTTTTATGATTTATTACATACTGGATACAAGTTATATGAAGGAAATAACATTTTTAAGTGTAATTCTTGCATTTACATTCACATGTGTTGCCATAAAATTCGGTAAGAATTCATTACCCATAGATGCCGGCCGTGCATATGCTATAAATGGTTCAAAGTCTGTAGGAAAGCCTCGAGGTGCAGGAATTATATTTATTCTGACGTTTATTTTAACTTGTGTCCTTTTCATACCGCTTACTAATGAACTTTTAATTTACTTTATTTTGACCCTTGCTGCTATGATTAGCGGATATTTAGATGACAGTTCAACTTCTCCTTGGGGAGAACTAAAAAAAGGCTTAATTGATTTTTTAATCGCGATTATGTCTGCAATTACTTATCTCAATTACAATTCTAATACGATAGAACTTGCATTTTTTAACAAACAACTGGTTTTACCACCTTTGGTATTTGGATTTCTTATCGTAATACTCGTATGGGTAAGTATAAATGTAACAAACTGTTCTGATGGAGTTGACGGCTTATCTGGTACACTTTCAGCAACAACGCTATTTACCATATACGTATTATTTTCATTATATAATAAAGACCCTTACTTTAGACATTCCATACTCATTATGGTCGTTTGCATTCTTGGTTATTTATGGTTTAACGCCTCTCCTAGTAAGTTAATGATGGGTGACGCAGGTTCTCGAGCCATTGGCCTATTTATAGCTTTTGCAATATTAAAATCAGGTCATCCGTTTCTTTATATTCCAGTCGCTTTTATGCTCATCTTAGATGGTGGACTCGGACTTATCAAAGTATCCTTATTGAGATTTTTTCATGTTAAGGTATTGAAGAACATCCGAACTCCAATTCATGATCATGTCAGAAAAAATAAAGATTGGTCCGATGCACAGGTAGTATTTAGATTTGCAATACTTCAGATTGTAATTGGCCTTGGTGTTATATATGCTTTAATTTAGAGGATTGTAATCGATAAAAACAAAAAAAATGGAACACTGCAGACTTTGCGGTGCTCCATTTTTATTTAATCAAGATTTAACTTTCTTCATCTTTGTGTCTTTTCAGTTTTCTCTTCTCTCTCGTTGTCTCTTGTCTATCGTAAATCTGCTTGGCTCCATTTTCATCCGTAAGCTTAAGAATCTTTACCGCAAAATATTTTCCGTTATCTGCATACTTTGCTCGTATCTTACCTTTCATGTATCCATGCTCTTCACAGTTAAATAATCCAAAATATATCTTCGTGTTAGTAGAAAACCAAGGAACAATACTTTCACACTCTTTACCACACAAATAGCATCTTGACGATAATACTTCTTTGTCCGACATCAAAGACTCTTTCTGACGAAACCCTCTTGAAATATATTTGTGATAGGTCTCATAATTAATAAAAATCTCATTGCTTCTTTTATATGGAATCGTATAATAATCGATTGAATAATTTTTGCTTGCGCGTTCAAAATCTATGCATTGAATTATTTTTGCAGTATATCTCGCATCATTAATTGCTCGGTGAAACTCTCCGTCAATTATACTTAAATACTCGGCTGCAGTTTGAAGTGCAGTTCTCGACTTTCCATCTTGATACAAAATGCTAAAAAACTTTTGAATATCATAAAATTTCAGAGGCGTTTCATATGGAATATCCACCTTATAAAAATGCATATTTCTCTGCAACTCAATCAAATCCGTGCTACCCCATGTGCAAAAGATATAATCCTCTCCACACCATTTTAAGAAGTCATTCACTACATCAAAGAATTTATCACCACGTTGTAATTCTTCCATCTCAATCGTGATAATTTCCTGCGTTTTAAAATGCAGTTCTTTATATAACTGAGGTTTCACAACCCTTTCAAACTCACTTATTATATTTCGTTCTTGGTCCAGTTTAACAGCCCCAATTTCAATGATTTCAAATGGGATCTCTTTAATTTCATATTTTTTTCCGTGAGGGCTTTGATTCCATTCCAAATCAACAACAATATAATTCATATGAATTCTCTTTCCGTACTTTTATGATTATTTCATTATAACAAACTTAAGTTGTTTTTTCCATCTAATTAATAATATAACCTTTTTACCTTTGATTAACCTTCCTTTATTATTGCGAATTAGTTTCTATATTTCATCATCTTGACATATACATCCTAATAGGCTACAATTCCAATAGTTATTTTCGGTGGCAGTTTATCTGCATAAATGCTGTGTTTTAAAATACAGATTAACATTTAAGGGAATGCGGTGAAAGTCCGTAACAGCTCACTCTACTGTAATTAGATACGAAACTTGATAACCACTGAGACCAACTGGTTTTGGGAAGGACAAGGATTAGGTTAGAAGCTAAAAGTCAGGATATCTGCCGTTAATAACAAATTATTTATCGTTCGGTGAGGAATGATTGTATAGACATATTGCGTGCTTGAATTTTGGCATCTTATTTTTATGCAGTCTCCCAATGTAGATGATAATTTTTATTCTTAAAAATTTATCTGACATAAGGAGATTTTTTCACCTCAATTATTTTACCGCATAAGCGGAAATGGAGGAAATTAAAATGAATCAAATCACAAAAAGGAAATTACCAGCATTGGTATTGGCACTATGCCTTATACTATCCAATGTAACAATGGCTTTTGCCGGCTCTGAAAGTCCCCAGCCAGTACCACCTTCACTTACAGCAATTGATAAGGAAATCACTGCAACTGCAGAATATCTTAAAACGTCTGCCAGTATCAATGCTGCATCTGATTTCTACAATTCTTCAAAACTTTTGATATTATTACTTCGTTCAGGAATGAATTGTTCTAATTTAGTAGATTCCTATCTTTCACAAATTTCAACCACTTATATTAGTAATGGTGAGTTAATATTGACTGATCCACTTACTGATTATGCATACCTTTCTATCGTTCTTGCGTTAGCCGGTAGGGATGCTACTAATTTTAAAGGATTCAATCTAATCCAAAAATATGAAACCGCAATTGCAAATGCTAATCAAGCAACGTTAAATAACATTAACCCATATAAGCTTCCACATTTGTACACCGCAGCATATGCTTATTCGAAAGAATTCAAGGACAGCGCCGCATGTTTAGCCAAAATAAAAACTGCAATTCTTAGCTATGGAAATGATAATGGAATTGATTATTGGGGAAATTCTACTGATAATAATGGTTTCTCATTATCAGGATTATCAAGCCTAAACAGCTCTGATTCCAGTGTGAAAAAACTTGTTGAAAATTCAATTATATTTTCACAAACTCTGTTACATTCTGATGGAACATCTGACGGTGACTTTAAATGGTCTGCATTTCCTAACTCTGACTCCACTGCAGCTTCATTAACGCTGTATTCAACCTATGGTAAACAAGATTTAGCCGCGAGCTCCTATGCTGGCTTACTTACATTTAAGAATTCTTCACAAACTGGCGCTTATAGCTATACAAATGCAACTGATGCAGCAAGTTCATATTCAACGATCGACGCTTTTTATAGTCTTGTAAGTTACAGAGCTATATTAGCAAATCAATCGGCTCCATTTGATGTATCTGATATACTGGCATCTGGTTTACCATTAAATCCTCCGGAAACTGATACAACTGTAGCGACACCTGCTTTAGGCATTGATAGTAATTCAATCATTGATACTGCTTCAACGATTAATACCGATTCAGCAATTGACACAGCAACCGATTTAAGTAAAACATCACCTGCAACAGGTGATTCTAATATTACGACTATATTTTTCTTAATTTCACTTATGTCTGCATGTGGCGTTGTTGCAATGATGTATATACAAAACATTCAAAATTTGAAAAACAAACGTAATGATTTATAATTATTAATACTACAGCTATTTGTTAAAAAAGGAGTTTTCTTACAACTTAATGTATGAAAGCTCCTTTTTTACTGAACAACTCAATAAATTAAATCCAAACTTAATAATCTTTGCAATCAATTTCTGGGTTCTATTTTTAAATTTAGATTTTATAATTTATTACTTATTTGTATATTCCATATTTTATCTTCACTCGCTCGATTTTTCTTATAACACTATCCCCAAATAAAAACACACATACAGATGCACCGACTGCATGCATCGCATCATAGGGGGCTCCAGTAATATATAATAATTTTAATGATTCAAAATTAATTTGCATATCACCCGGCGACACTGAATTTGTCATTATAAGCGCCGCAATATTCATTATCCCACCGTATATTATAAATACTGAAAACAACGTGTATATGGGCACTGTAACACTATCCACTGGCAACCTATGTCTTTGTAATAGCATCCCTATCACCAATCCTGCCATTCCATATGCATATAGTCTCCATCCGAAAAAAGTTTCGCCTTGTTTCCCAGTAAATAAAAATATAACATATGCAAATATCAATGTTGCTATAATACTTATGATCGGTCCCATAATCACCTTTATATCTCTTGATTTTACCTTATCTAGATCAACTTTATTAAATGTAACGCCTGCTAAAAATCCAATAATTCCCCAAGCTATCATTTCCCATGGTGTCCATGGACCCTGTCCTGTGAAAAAGTTGCATACAAATCTAGATAGTGCACCCACTAAAAATCCAGCCTCTGGGCCTAATGCAATTCCAGATATTATCACTAACGCAGTGCCTGCATGTACGGGTACTGTAAATGCACACAATAAATTTGCACATACGGTTAGCGCCGACATTGACGATAGCATTACAATCTCTCTAGCTTTAGGTTTTCTATGTTCAAATACCAGCACAAATGGAAGTAATGTATATAGAATCAATACTGCACTTAGCAACATATAACTATCATTTTTATTAAAATAGAAACCTAAAAATAATGTGATTGGAATAATAACCACTATTAAAATCAGTGCAAATACAGTTCTCTTCTTAGCCGCCAAAATATACTGGGAAACATCATGATTTCTTCTCATTTTACACCCCAATATTCCTACATGCTTCAACTACCTGTTCACAGGTAACGCAGTTTTTAAATAGATGTCTGGATATCCTGTTCGCCGCTGTTGTATAAAAACTATTTCCACCAAAAAAATCTCTCGTAGCGCCCTCAGAAACAATCGTTCCATCAAAAAGCATTGCGCACCGACTAGCATATTGCGCACAAAATTCAATATCATGGGAAACCATAACAATTGTTACACCTTTGTCTATTAACGCCTCTAATATCTTCGCCAAAGAACGTTTGAAATATGGATCAATGCCTTTTGTCGGCTCATCAAGTAGTAAGATTTGTGGTTGAAGCAAAAGTACCTTTGCAATAGCTAATTTTTGTTGTTGCCCACCACTCAAATCATATGGATTTGTTTTTCTATAATTTTCTAGTTCCATAAACGCAATCATGTCATCAATACTTGAAATAATATCTTCTTTTGTAATACTATTATTATAGCTAGTCTTGTCTGTAAAAGCCTCCCCTAGTTCTTCCTCTACAGTAATTTCTGTAAATATAGCCTGTGCATTCTGTGGAAGCGCAATAACTCTACCGTCCGACTTTACCTTTCCAGCATAAGGCTTTTTAATTCCTGTGATAAGTTTAAGCAATGTGGTTTTTCCAACACCATTTCCACCCAATATCGCAAGCATTTCACCTTTTTTTACTGTAAGATTAAGACCACTCAGAATATCTTCATTTTTTTTCTCATATCTAAAATATACATTTTTTAAATCTATTGCAGTAATATTCGATTTTGCTATACCTGATATCGTACTTGATATTTCATTTTCAAATAATGTGTTGTCTACAAGCTTATCTTCTGACCTTCTATTCTTTAATTGCTCGCATTGTGCTGTTTTTTTGAAACTATCCAGCCAGAGTCTACCCTCTTTTACGGTTATTGGGCACTTTTCATTTGCAAGTTCTTGAATTTTAAAATTGGTATTGTTTTCACTTGTTACTTCTGCATATATTTTCATAGCAGATGGCAATCCATAAAACAATGATTTATTGTTGTTTGTTAAGACCTTTCCAACTTTTTCTGGAGTATCGAACACAACTATTTTACCTTTATCCATTGCTAACACCTTATCTGCCATTGAAAATACTTCTTCAAGCCTGTGCTCTGACAATATAATTGTTGTACCAAAGTCTTGATTAATTTTACGAATGGTGTCAAAGAATTGTGTTGCAGCAATCGGATCCAGCTGAGCAGTCGGTTCATCTAGAATCAACACCTTCGGTTGCATAATCATTACTGATGCAAGATTAAGTAACTGCTTTTGACCACCAGAAAGCTCCCATACGTTCTTTCTAAACCAATTAGAGACACCAAAATACTCTGCCATCTCAGCAGTTTTTTTTCGAATAACTAGATTCGATTCTCCAAGACTTTCCAGTCCAAAAGCCAATTCATGCCATACTTTATCAGTAACAATCTGATTGTCTGGGTTTTGCTGCACATATCCAATCTCAGATGCACTAATTCTATCTTCAAGATTTTCAATGTTCTGCCCCATGTATAATATATCTCCAGTTCCCCTTCCATAGGGAACCATATTTTTCTTCATATGACGTAAGAGCGTTGTCTTTCCACTTCCAGACTCCCCACAAACGACCACAAATTCAGATTCATTGATTGCAAAACTAACATCATTAAGTGCTACCGTTGTGCAATTAGGATATGTAAAGCTTACATTTTTGAATTCAATCGTTTCCACTTCAGCTTACCTCCTAAATCATATATTATTGGACCTATCGCCAATATTGCAAAACTTATGAATGTAACATAGCTAGTCATACTCATTTCTTTCATCTTAAATATAGGAAAATAATAAACTTGAATACTCTTTTCCACAATGCCATAAATACACACACCACTTATCCCCAATATTGCGGCAATCCATACACAATCACGCTTTTTCCATTTAAACAAATGAAAGCTTGTCCTACCTTTCAGTCCGTACCCTCTTGCCTCCATTGAATCTGAAGTATCAATTGATGCTTCTAATGACCAGGCAATCAATATTGATAATTCCTTCATAAATAGTTTTGCTCGATTATATAGACCTATTCCTTTTGTCTTCTTCCCCATTGCCACTTGTGCTTCATCAATCTCAGCAAACCGATGTCTAAACAATGGAATCATACGAAATATCATCGATATTATCAATGCAAGGGATGGAATCATTCTCCCAAATAAGTAGAGAAATTTATCTGAAGTAATTAACACATTATAACAAGCAAACCATTGAATCGTATTAATGAGGAGCACACTAACTGTCAATCCGTATAAAACCGATTCAAGCGTAACCGCATTATTATTAATATAATACAATGGCGTGCTCCCATTATGTGAAAATAGCGGTTGAATCATCACGGTAAATACCACAATCGGAATCACAAGAAACAAATTTTTTTGAACTCCACGAATTCCACATAGTATCACACTGTACACAAGTGATGCAATAAATGCAATTAGTAGCATAATCGGATTATTAGAAATGATTGTAATTACAACCACACCAGCTAAATATACAAAATTAACCAAAGGGTGCAATCTAGAGAATTCCGATTCCCTTAAATTAGGATTTGCTGTTATGTTTGCAGTTATATTTTCTGTTATATTTGCTGTTATATTTTGTTGTGCAATTTCCATTATAACTCCCTATCTGCTTTAAAAAATCATTCCACTACTTCAGATCCCCATTTTTTTCAAACTCATTTCCATAATCGCAAGTATATTGCCATTTGATTGTATCACCATTTTTAACCGTATAGGATAAACATGTAACACTTGGACTCACATTGTTTACCCAATATAACCATCCACTACCTCTTCCAGCATCCATTTGCTCCAGTTGATTGATACTTTTAATATACCCTAAACTCTCATTAATGGAAATATTATTAATTTTTGAGGCCTTCTTTAACACATCAAGAACTGTGCCTTTATTCGAAATACTTATCTCCATCTTTTCCATAATCACACCATTTGTGGGAACAATACTTAACTCATCTTTACTCTCATTCGCCCATTTACTCATGTTTTTTGAAATTGAATCACATCTTATTTCAATATAACAGGTCACATACTCAATATCGTTACTGGGTGTATTATTTTCACCACCAATAATAGAACTACTTTTCGTTTCATTGACTCCAGCATTATTTCCTGAGTCATCGGTTAATGTACTATTATTTAATGCATTATCATTACCTGTATTTTGATCATTACTATTATTCGTACTCGGAGCTTGAGGGCCTCCAATTATGGAAGTATCTGACTGGAGATTTATATCATCTTTATTAACTTCTTCGCTTCCATTTCCATTGATTTCTGAACTTGTCGCCACACTACCGCTTTGTTTTTCACTATTTAAATTATATTCATCAACTATACTCTGTTGTTGTGCTTTATATTTCGTTACGGATTGAAACTTAACGTTGTACAACGCAGTAACTATAACCAAAATTGCAATTATAGCAATCCCTATTTTTTTGAAATTTCTCTTATTTGAAAATATATTATTATTCATGTTTTCTACATCCAAATCCCTTTATAATCAATCTAAAGTTTTCCCAATAATACCATAAGAGCGCCCATTTTACAACCCTATCGCCACTTTCAAGAAGGCTTGAATCAAGCTACAATAGATGATTAAAAATGCCTACTCCGTTATTACAAAACGGAGTAGGCATCTAGATTTTTGTTGAATCAAAAAAGTTTCAAACTATCTTTTAATCTTTTATGAGTGTTCCCAGCCAGAGTCGAACTGGCGACCTGCCCTTAGGAGGGGCATGTTATATCCACTTAACTATGAGAACAAATAATTTATTCATAAAGCAAAGCTGCCTTTTTATTTTAAATGCAAACTATGTCAAAGTCAACTCAAAGTTAAAAATACATATTATTTATTTTTAAAGCTTTTATTTCATATTGAGGTATAATAATAAAGATGAGTAATAATCTAACTTATATTTCACGAACAAATTTGGAGGATCCTATGCAAATAACAATAGATGATAAAATTATATATTTTAATGTTCAATATTCTAATAGAACTAAAATAGAAATGGTTATCGATCCATCTGGCCATATAACCGTAAAAGCACCTACAAAAACGCCACCAGAAGATATCTTTCGCTTTTTAAAATCAAACGCTAATCCATTATTAAAACTTTACAAAAAATTAGAAAATAGAGAATGGATTTCCTCAAATAAATCCTACAATCACGAAGAAAATTTTCTATATTTAGGAAAGCCTTGCAAGCTAGATGATCTCTTAGAGTTTGTTCCTGAAACAGATGAAGAAATTCAGCTGCAACTCAAGAAATTTTATATTGCAAAAACAAAAGAAATCATTAAAAAACGAGTAAAATACTACGAAAAAATAATCGGTACTAAGGCAAAAAGCTTTACCATCGTAGAATCATCCGGTACTTGGGGAACTTGCAATTCAATGAACGTGCTTACATTTAATTATAGGCTTTCAATGGCTCCTATGAGTGCCATTGATTATGTAGTTATTCATGAACTGTGTCATACGTTTCATATGAACCATGATAGATCTTTTTGGCGTAAAGTAGGTTCTTATGATTTAAACTATAAAGAAAATGAAGATTTCTTCAAAAAGTTCGGCGGAGTTATGACTATATAATTTAGAAATTAATAGCCCCCTGCAACCATATCTGACCTTTAAACCTTCTGCCAACAGCTGGTTCCCCAATCAGGTCATAACTGTTAATTGCAACATCAAAGAACATATCGTTACATTCAAGTGTCATTATATAGATTTGTTCACCTGTGATTGAATTAATTTCAACAATTAAATCGTGAATTTCTCCAACAACTGAATATTGGTCACATTCTACCCCACATGGCATAAATGAAGAATCTACTATTGTAAATACATCCTCACAAATTATTCTCTTAGATAACTTTGTATATGTATCCAAATCTTCTATTGTAAGGCTTTCAATTGCATCCTCATCACCTTTTTTTGCGGCTGCAAGTAAATTTTTTCTAACAGTAGCCGCATCATTATATTTCTTTATTTGGTGTTGGTTTTTTGAAATCGGTAACAAAATCATACCGCCTACAGAAAGTGCTGACAAAACTACTGACTTCCCATTAAAAGGTATCTTTTCTGAAAGATTTCTTGTAAGCAAATTAAATGTACCATAATCACTCTTGTTATTGTGCATTAACGGTACCATAAAATCCAGATACTCCATGACATTTTGAACATAAAATATCAATGTAACACCTGCTTTTAACTCTTCACTTACCGCGGCATAAGACTCTTTGTCAATATGTCGTTCAATTGTTATTTCTTCACTTTCGCTAGAAGCGCTACCTAAAAGATACGGATAGTAATATTCAACCTTAAACTTCTTGCCATCGTATTGTCCATAGATACATATTCCGGTCTTTTCACTTGTCCTTACGAGAACAATACCTCTGTTTAATTCCTTATTTAATATCACACTATTAGTATTAATAGCACTTTTTATTGCAGTTTTAATCAACTTTTCTTCATCGTTAGCACCAAACTCGCTAAATCCCACGGTTCTCAAAAACAAATGCATAAATAACCCCTGTCTATTTTTAGTAATTTTTATTCCATAGTATCAACAATAAATAAGGTAAGAATATTCATTAAATCCTTATCTACTTCCTCTTGATACTCGCATCCATCTGAATGAACCAACATTCGAATAACTGGTCTATCTGTCATATCGCCATTTTGCCTCACTACAATGCCAACTTCGCCTTCACTTGTAATAACTCTCATCCCAAGTGGATAAAGTGCAATTAACTCAATTAATTTTGTTGCAATCGTTACATCATATAAAGATCCGACGTATACTTTTATGTATTCAATGGCTTCATAGATTTTCATTTTTTTATTTCCAATTCCACTAATCAAACTATCAAATTCATCGCACAAAGAAACGAGTTTAACTTCTGGTTTTATCTTATCTACTTTTTTTTGAAATGGATAACCAGAGCCATCTTCTCGTTCGTGATGTAATAATATAATTTCTTTTGATGTTTCAGAAAGCCAAGTTGCTTCTTGAACTGCACTATATCCTAATATAGTATGCTTCTTATATTCAAGTATATCCTTAATATTCATATCTAAAATATCAACATTAAGATATGGAACAGAAATATATCTTAGTCCAATATCATGTAAAATAGCACCAACTGCTATATTTCGAACCTTTATCTCATTCATATTTAAAGATATTGCCACAATTGTAGATAATAAACATACATTAATTGAATGACTATACATATCAGTACTAATATTTCGTATTTCAGTTATATTATTAATAATCTCCGGCTCTGAAATGACTGACTCTAAGATTTTCTCAGCTTGCGCTTTCACTTTTATTAAGTCTTGATTGTGTTTATATATATGATGTTCTAAAATACTTTTTACTTTTATTAGTGACTGCTCTTTGGTTTCTTCAATCCCGTATTCTTTTATATCTGGATTCCTTAATTGGGTATCATTCTTAATGTATACATAATTAATTTTTAACTCTAGTAATTTTTGAATATATTCTTTTTTTATTACCGTATCAGCATGTATTAACACAATATCCGAATACGCTAATATTGGAACAGCTAGTATTTCTTCCCCTTTTAATTTTTCTACCTGTATGTATTGCATAATATAACACTCCTCTGCGTAAAAAAAAGTTTTAAATTTAAATCGAATACATATTTTATATGACATAATATAACACTAATTAACTAATATAACAATATTTCACTTATAATTTATATTATAGTAATATTATTTTTATATATAAATAATATTGACATTTAATAAATAATGAAATATAATGAGATTGTTAAATAATTGACAATCTTTTTTATCAAAGGAGACGATAATATTATGGAAAAACAAATTGACGAAACAAATGCAAATATCGTTAATAGTATGGAAACATTAACGAAACGAATGGATGAAATTCGTGCTGCTCAGAAGATTTTTTCTACTTTTTCTCAAGAACAAGTCGACAAGATTTTTACAGCTGCCGCTCTTGCTGCTAACAAAGCCAGAATTCCTCTAGCAAAACTTGCGGTTAGCGAAACTGGAATGGGAATTGTTGAAGATAAGGTTATTAAAAATCATTATGCCGCAGAATACATTTATAATGCCTATAGAAACACAAAAACATGTGGTGTTATTGAAGAAGACAAAGCATATGGCACTACAAAAATTGCAGAACCAATTGGTCTAATTGCTGCAGTAATACCAACTACAAATCCTACCTCAACTGCAATTTTCAAAACTCTGATTTGTCTAAAAACTAGAAATGGAATTATAATCAGCCCACATCCAAGAGCTAAAAACTCTACAATTGCTGCTGCAAAAATTGTTCTTGATGCAGCTGTTGCTGCTGGCGCACCTGCTAATATTATTGGATGGATTGATGTTCCTTCTCTTGAACTTACAAATGAGGTAATGAAATCTGCTGATACAATTCTTGCAACTGGCGGTCCTGGTATGGTTAAAGCTGCCTACTCTTCTGGCAAACCTGCCCTTGGTGTTGGACCTGGTAATACACCTGTAATTATTGATGATTCAGCCGATATCAAACTTGCAGTTAGTTCTATTATACATTCAAAAACATTTGATAACGGAATGATATGTGCTTCAGAACAATCCGTAATCATTGACGCTAAAATCTATGACGAAACAAGAAAAGAATTTGCTGATAGAGGTTGCTACATTCTTAACAAAGCTGAAACAGAAAAAGTTCGTAAAACCATCATTATAAATGGAGCTCTAAACGCTAAAATTGTTGGTCAAAGTGCTTATACGATTGCTGGCTTAGCTGGATTTGAAGTTCCAAAGAATGCAAAGATACTGATTGGTGAAGTAAAATCTGTTGAACTTTCTGAAGAATTCGCACACGAAAAACTTTCACCAGTATTGGCAATGTATAAGTCTACTAACTTTAATGATGCTGTGGAAAAAGCAACTCATCTTGTTGCTGACGGTGGATATGGTCATACTTCTTCATTATATATAAACACTGCTACTGAAAAAGAAAAGATTTCACAATTTGGTGCAGCAATGAAAACTTGTAGAATATTAATTAATACACCAGCGTCACATGGTGGAATTGGTGATTTATATAACTTTAATTTAACTCCTTCTCTTACTCTAGGCTGTGGTTCTTGGGGTGGTAATTCCGTTTCTGAAAATGTTGGTGTTAAACATTTATTAAATATAAAGACAATTGCTGAGAGGAGAGAAAATATGCTTTGGTTTAGAGCACCAGAAAAAATTTACTTTAAAAAAGGATGTCTGCCTGTTGCACTTGATGAATTAGGAACAATAATGGGCAAGAAAAAAGCATTTATTGTTACTGATCAATTTTTATATCAGAATGGTTATACAAAATGCATTACTGATAAGTTAGATGCAATGGGTATCACTCATGCAACATTTTACGATGTAGCTCCTGATCCAACACTTGCATGTGCAAAAGAAGGCGCAAAAGTAATGACTCAATTTGCTCCAGATTGTATTATCGCATTAGGTGGTGGTTCAGCAATGGATGCTGCTAAAATCATGTGGGTAATGTACGAACATCCAGAAGTTGACTTTATGGATATGGCAATGCGTTTTATGGATATTAGAAAACGTATCTATACATTCCCTAAGATGGGCGATAAAGCATATTTTGTAGCCATTCCAACATCTTCAGGTACTGGTTCTGAAGTAACTCCATTTGCTGTAATAACAGATGAAAAAACAGGTAGTAAATATCCTTTAGCAGACTACGAACTACTTCCAAAAATGGCTATCATCGACGCTGATTTGATGATGAATCAGCCAAAAGGCCTTACTTCTGCTTCTGGTATTGATGCACTTACACATGCACTTGAAGCATATGCTTCAATATTAGCCTCCGATTATACAGATGGTCTCGCTTTAAAAGCAATGAAGAATATTTTTAAATATTTACCAGCTGCATATGAAAATGGTACTGTTGACGCAGTTGCTCGTGAAAAGATGGCCAATGCATCAACAATGGCTGGTATGGCATTTGCGAATTCATTCCTTGGACTTTGCCATTCAATGGCGCATAAACTTGGAGCCTTCCATCATCTACCTCATGGTATTGCAAATGCACTTTTAATCACTGAAATAATGCGTTATAATGCAGTATCTGTTCCAACTAAAATGGGTACCTTCTCTCAATATCAGTATCCCCACACGCTAGAAAGATATCTAGAATGTGCAGACTTTATGGGTACTCAAGGCAATACGGATGAAGAAAAATTTGAAAACTTTATTAAAGCAATTGAGGAATTAAAAGCTAAAGTTGGCATAAAGAAAACGATTAAAGAATACGGAATTGATGAGACGAAATTCTTAGAAACCTTAGATGATATGGTTGAGCAAGCCTTCGATGATCAATGTACTGGGGCGAACCCACGTTATCCTTTAATGCAAGAAATGAAAGAAATGTACTTGAAAGTATATTACGGAAAGTAGTATAATGTATTTATAGTTAATATGTTTTAATTTTTAATACTATATTTTAGTATAGAAGGTTATAAAAAATAGAGGATTGATTAATCAATCCTTTATTTCCTTTGATTCAAGTACCACGAAAGTGTAAAAATGGGTGAATTGAGAATAATATATCATCACTTCCCTAGCCCTGTTTTTAGATATCTCTGAAGTGATAGAATTAGAGCACTGTGAATGATATTTCATCATTCATACCTCTGTTTTTAGTGCCGCTGAAGCGGCAGAATTGGAGCACGTATGAAATTAGATAATTGCATTTATAAGGGTGAGTTAAAAAGTGTTTATTATGAAGATGGTAAAGCGATAAAAGTATTCGCACCTAACTATTCCAAAACTGATGTATTATACGAAGCACTAAACACTGCTAGAGTTGAAGATTCTGGCATGGATATTCCAAAACTTCTTGCTGTTTCTTTTGAAAATGGTCAATGGAGCATTACAAGTGAATTCATCAAAGGCAAAACATTATCTTCATTAATGAAAGAAAATCCAAGCAAGATAGACAGCTATATTGAGCAAATGGTAGATCTTCAATTAGAAATCAACCAAAAGCAAAACCCATTTCTCAATAAACTCAAAGACAAATTATCATTTCAAATTAATTCTCTTGATATGATTAATGACAGTACGAAATATGAACTTCGTACATTACTTGAAGCAATGCCAAAACATACGAAATTATGTCACGGTGACTTTAATCCTGATAACATAATAGTAACTGAATCCGGAAAACTTTATGTCATAGATTGGGTTCACGCAACTCAAGGCAATGCCAGTGCTGATGTAGCTAGAACATATCTTTTACTTGCTATGAATAGTATCAAAATTGCAGATAAATATATGAATTCCTTTTGCAAAAAATCTTCAACTGCAAAGAAATATGTTGAACATTGGATTCCTATAGTTGCTGCCGCTCAATTAGGCAAACATAAACCTGAAGAAAAAGAATTACTATTAAAATGGACTGATATTTCAGACTTTTCATGATTTTCAAATATATAAATAAGGTACCAGTTGTTATCGTAATAACAACTGGTACCTTATTTTTTTTCGTATATATTTCTTTTAAATTCAGAAATTATATTATTCTATAATTTCTTTTCCACCCATATATGGTCTTAAAGCCTTTGGAATTCTAACAGTTCCATCTTCATTTAAATTGTTTTCAAGAAATGCAATTAACATTCTTGGAGGAGCAACTACAGTATTATTAAGTGTATGCGCAAAATACTTACCTTTTTCTCCATTTACACGAATCTTTAAACGGCGCGCTTGTGCATCTCCTAAATTCGAGCAACTTCCAACTTCAAAATACTTTTTCTGTCTAGGTGACCAAGCTTCAACATCGATTGACTTCACTTTAAGATCGGCCAAATCGCCTGAACAACATTCCAATGTTCTTACTGGTATATCAAGTGTTCTAAATAAATCAACTGTATCTTTCCATAATTTGTCAAACCACATCTTACTATCTTCAGGTTTACATACTACAATCATTTCCTGTTTTTCAAACTGATGAATTCTATATACGCCTCTTTCTTCAAGTCCATGGGCACCTTTTTCTTTTCTAAAACATGGAGAATAACTTGTAAGCGTCTGAGGTAGTTTATCTTCTTGTAAAATTGTATCAATGAACTTTCCAATCATCGAATGTTCGCTGGTACCTATCAAATACAAATCTTCACCCTCTATTTTGTACATCATAGCGTCCATTTCAGCGAAACTCATAACACCTGTGACAACATCGCTTCTAATCATAAATGGAGGAATACAGTAAGTAAACCCTCTATCAATCATAAAATCTCTTGCATAAGAAATAACTGCTGAATGAAGTCTTGCAATATCTCCCATAAGGTAATAGAATCCATTACCAGCTACTTTTCTTGCAGCATCAAGATCAATTCCATCGAATTTTTCCATTATGTCAGCATGGTATGGTATTTCAAAATCTGGAACAAAAGGATCTCCAAATTTTTCTACTTCCACGTTTTCAGTGTCATCTTTTCCAATTGGAACCGTAGGGTCAATAATATTAGGTATTACCATCATAATCTTTGTTACTTTTTCATTGAGTTCGGCTTCTTTTACTTCTAATACAGTGAGTTTTTCTGAATCCAATGCCACTTCTTTCTTTAATTCTTCAGCTTCTTCTTTCTTACCTTGACCCATAAGTGCGCCAATTTGTTTAGATATCACATTTCTCTTTGCTCTAAGTTGATCAGCCTCTGTTTTTACATTTCTACTTTGCGCATCAAGTGTGATCACTTCATCCACAAGCTGAATTTTTTTGTCCTGAAATTTATTTTTAATATTCTGTTTTACAATATCTGGATTTTCTCTTAAAAATTTTAAATCTATCATTATTGGTAATCCTCCTAATATATTTATAACAATTTAATTTGATTTATATTTTATAACAATTTTTTATAATTTGTTATTTATTTCAACTTATTATTTACTTACTGTTATTATTCACTTCACTTTATTATTTACTTCAACTTACTATTTATATCACCCAAATCGACATCACCTTGTCCAGCAATCGCTTGATTTAATGCTTGTCTTTCTTCATCACCTAAATCAATATATGATTGACCATTTACGATCTCTTTTATGTAAGTATAGCAACCCTCTCTGCTGTGCATTGAGTTAATAATATACCCATTATTTCTATTATCTAACATAGCAAGTGAAAAGCTCAACCTTCCACCCATTTCATTAAATGCATCATATTTAACTATTCCAACTTTTTGATATACAAATTGTAATCTACTAAATATCTCTGTGATTTCCTTTGTATTTTTAGTGTTAGCTAATGTTAACTTTTCTATTTCTTCAAATCGTTTTAATAATAATGGCTCCAAAGATTCAGCATCTTTTCCATTCATAAATAAATTGTACTTTCTTTTTAATTCTTTTAATTTGAACAATATCACTATTGATAATATTATTGCTCCTATAGTAATTCCCAAAATTCCCAAAATTATGTATTCTGCATTTATTGAAACTATGCCAAAAAAATCTATCATCATTTTCCTATGTCCCTTCATCACTCATCTATAGTATATTTTTATAACCCTACTTTAAAATTTATTGAATTGATTCTATCATTTCAATTATTCTTTCTAACTCTTCTCTTGAATAATATTCGATTTCTATTTTACCTTTTTCTTTCTTGTTTTTAATAGATACCTTAGTTCCCATGATTTTATTAATTTTTTCTTCAAGATCTCTATAAACGAAGTCATTCATAGGCTTAGCTGGTTTTACTTTTTCTGGTTTGTTGATTTCCTTCATTAACTTTTCTGTTTCACGTACGCTCAATTTTTCATCAAATATTTTCTGTGCAATCAAGTATTGTTTGTCACCATCTTCAATAATAAGTAATGCTCTTGCATGTCCATTACTAATCATATCTTCCATAACCATTTGTTGAACTCTTTCATCAAGCTTTAACAAACGCATTGAGTTCGCTATGGCTGCTCTACTTTTGGAGACTTTTTCTGCTACTTCATCTTGTTTTAATCTATAATCCTTTATCAACCGTTGGTATGCTAACGCTTCTTCAATAGGATTCAAATCTTCTCTTTGAATGTTCTCAATTAATGCAATTTCCATTACCTGCTGAGATGTGTAATCCTTAATAATTACAGGAACTTCTTTGATGCCCGCTAATTTGGCTGCTCTCCAACGTCTTTCGCCCGCAATGATTTCAAAATAATCATTCTTTTTCTGTACAAGCAATGGTTGTAATACTCCATATTGTTTTATTGATTCTGATAATTCGATTAAAGCATCTTCATCAAAAAATCTTCTTGGCTGTTCTCTGTTTGGCTCGATTGCTGATATTTTTAATTTCATTTCTGAAGGTTCTTTAACAATTATCTCTTTTACCACTTCTTTTATGACAATATTATCGCCGCTAATATCTTCTGGTATCAAAGAACCTAGACCTTTTCCTAGACCTTTTCCTAGACCTTTTCCTAATCCTTTTCCAAGTGTATTTCTATTTGTTGCCATCTATTATTCACTCCTGCTCCTATATACTTTTCGCCACTTCTGTTCTTTACTTTGACAAGCCCAAATGCCTTCTAGTCTTCTTCTTTACCTCTATTTATAACTTCTTCAGCTAATAATCGATAACTTTCTGCTCCAGCTGATTTTGTGTCATAAATGTTTATTGGTAAACCGTGACTTGGTGCCTCTGCTAATCTAATATTTCTTGGTATTATTGTTTTATAAATATTTTGTTTTAAATTATTTTTTACATTTTCAACTACCTGAAGTGACAGATTAGTTCTTGCATCGTACATTGTAAATACTACACCTTCTAATTCTAATGAAGGATTCAATTTTTTCTTAACAAGATTTACAGTATGTATAAGCTGTGTCAGCCCTTCTAGTGCATAATATTCACACTGAATTGGGACTAGCACTGTATCGGCTGATGTCATAGCATTTACCGTCAACATGCTAAGTGATGGTGGACAATCTAATATAACATAATCATAGTTTTTTTTCACCTTACTGATAATCTTTTTGAGAATATATTCTCGTTCTTCCATTTCGATTAAATCAATTTCTGCTCCTGCCAAGTTGACATTTGATGGTATCAAATCAAGATTTTCATACACATTATACTCGATTCCGTCTTCAACTTCACATTCACCTAACATTATTTGATATATTGTATTATTTACTGTATCTTTACTTACACCCAACCCACTCGTCGAGTTACCCTGCGGATCGACATCTACCAATAAAACCTTTTGTTCCCTTTCAGCTAAACAGGCCGATAAATTAATGGCCGTAGTCGTCTTCCCTACTCCACCTTTTTGATTTGCTACTGCTATCACTCTTCCCATATGTTGTTGCCCTTCATTTCTATTAACTATTATTTGCTTTTAAAACATTATATCATTATTTTCTTTTAATATCCATAGTTACTGTTGCGATTTTTATATTATAATTCAAAATGTTTCACGTGAAACATTTTAGATTAATCTATCTGTTGCTTCATGTTTATACTATGCTGGTTTTAATATCATATCATTTAATTAATATATAATTTATGTTCGAAAATCATTGTAAGAAAGCCAATTCATATATGTTTCACGTGAAACATTAAATATATTCTGCCAAAAAAATGTAGCCGATGCAATCATTATATTGAATTACCAAGACCTATCATTATCTGTAATAAGCATTGTAGGCAAGTGGTTTGATTTGCATTACTAATGTATGCGCATTTTGATTCGTCTGTTAAAAAGTTATTACAATTAATCACCTTTCTATAATGTTTCACGTGAAACATTAACAATGTTTATAATATCTTTTTTGAATCAATACATAAGAGCAAAAAAGTGGGGCAACCTCAACGAATTGAAATTTGTCCCACTTCAAACATTATATTTTATAACAAGTAAACACCTAGCCCTATTTTATATCAACGAGATTATTTCTAATTGCAAACACTGCCGCTTGTGTTCTATCTGATACCAATATTTTTTTAAATATATTAGAGACATGATTTTTCACTGTTCTTTCACTAATTCCAAGTGATGATGCAATTTCTTTATTAAACAATCCATTGGCAATTAATTTCAAAACTTCAAGCTCACGATTAGTAAGATCATTTAACTTATCTTTCATAACATCTCTTTCAGCAAGTCTTGAATTAAGAAGTGGCGTCAATTTAGGTTCAATATATGTTTCACCATCGCAAACCGAAAGAATTGCTTTTTTAAGAGTAGCTGAATCTGAATCCTTAAGTACATAGCCACTACATCCAAGATCCATTGCTTTTATTAAATACTCAATTTCATTATGTATTGTAAGAACAACAACTTTATTAAGCATATGCTGCTGCTTCATAATAGTAAGAACTTGTAGTCCATCAAGGTTCGGCATATTAATATCAAGCAAAATAACTTTTGGGCTTGTCTTATTAATCAAATTAAGACATTCAAAGCCATCACTTGCTTCGCCTACAACTTTAAAATCTCCATCAAGTTCAAGTAATTGTTTTAACCCTTCTCTAACCATCAAATGATCATCTGCTATCAAAATATTAACTGGCATATTTATTTCTCCTCATTATGAAATGGTATTTGAATATCATACCTCATCCCAATATTATCTTTGTTTCTACTGGCTTTAATATACCCATCCAATTGTTTAACGCGTTCTTTTAAAATAGGCAGTCCAAATCCCGAATTATTATCACTCAAAGGTCTGTTATCATCAAATCCAGAAAATCCTATTCCGTTATCTTCAAAAGTAATATTCAACTTATTATCTTCAGAGAACACTTCAATATTAATATTACTACCTTGGGAATGCTTAATAGCATTGCTGCATAGCTCCTGAACAATTCTCAATACAGTAACCGAAATAATAGGTTCAATATCTTGCGTATCATTAATTTTATATTTCAAATCAATACTCATATCAGTAGTCTTATTAATCTGATCAACATTTCTTCTCAATGCGATTTCTAGGCCCAAATCATCCAATGACATTGGTCTTAAATTAGAGATAATTCCTCTAAGCTCATCAATACATTCTCTAACCACTTTATTAATAACTTCGAGTTCAAGTTTTGCCCTTAATGAATCCGTATCGATAACTCTCATGGCAAATTCCGATTTATGTACTAGTGCCGCAAGCTTTTGGACAATCGAATCATGAATATCTCTTGCAATTCTTTGTCTCTCTGCTTCTTGAATTTGTATAGTATTAACATTTGGAATCAATAAATCCTTTTTAAAATTGACCTTTTCACATTCCGCAACCATTTCATGAATAGAATTAATTCTATTTTGAAGTTGTACTAACTTATCACTTTTAACGTGAATAAGATCCGTCAATTCGTCTTCCTTCTTCTTTAATGAAGAAATCTCTCTAGTAATAAATGATATATCACTTCCGTTTGCATAAAAAATATCATATGTACTATCTGACTCACTAATAATTTTTTTTTTCGTCTTTCTAACAAATTCAATATCTAAGTTAGCTCTATGAATTTCCTTATCTATTTTAGCTTTATTTTCATTACAAGCACTTAATTCTTTCAGAAAAAATCCCAGAACTTTTGTCATAGCAAATACCTTTCTAACTATTGATTTTATTACGCATGCAATAAATACTTGGATATAATCTATTACAAAAAGCTCATATTATAATATCATGAAACATATTGTTAAATATATTTTATACTAATTTCCACAATAATAAAAGTATTATTTTACCATATTGAAATTAATAAAAATATTATCCGTTGTAAGTTTTAATTAATTAGATTATAATATAATTAGATTACCCATAGGAGGATAAATACAACTATGAATAAATGGCATAAAATAGGCGTTGCAGTTGGTTTTAGCAGTGCTGCAATATTGACAATTCATATTATAAACAAAATAATATTTTCCACTTCAGTAGTTAATGGTGCAACAGTAATCACTAATAAACTTAACTACAAATGGAAATTTGGTAACATTTCATATTCTAAGACCGGCAACGGCAAACCAATTCTACTTATCCATGATTTAAAAAACACAAGTAGTACTTATGAATGGAAGGAAATCATCAAAAAGCTTTCAAAAAACAGAACTGTATATGCTATAGACTTATTGGGCTGTGGCTATTCAGATAAACCAAATATTACGTATACAGCCTATTTATACGTACAATTACTTAATGATTTTATTACGAATGTAATCGGAAAACGTACCGATGTTGCAGTTACTGGGGATTCATGTCCTTTGGCTATTATGGCTTGCTATAACAATAATATGATCATTGACAAATTGTTTCTAGTTAATCCTGAAAGCATTGGAAAATCCACTTTGATTCCTAACAAAAAAAGTAATTTATTTAGAATACTTTTAAACTCACCAGTCATTGGTACAATGATTTACAATGTATGTATGTCTAAGCGAAACATTCGACAGTATTTTAATCAAGAATTATTTTATAACCCAAATAAAGTATCAAAAGAAATATTAAATGCTTACCATGAAAATGCACATTTATATGGATCCTCCGCAAAGTACTTATATACAAGTACAAAATGTAGATATACTACAGCATCAATTGGTCGCGCCATTAGCGAAATCAATAATTGTATCTATATTATTGCAGGTGAATCAGAATCTAATATAGATGCAACGATTGAAGATTATCTTAGTATTAATCCTGCTATTGAAGTTGCATTAATCAGAAAATGTAAGCATCTTCCACAATTAGAACATCCTGATATGCTATTAACGCAATTTTCCATTTTTTTTTAAAATAACAAAACATTTATTATAAAACACAAACATCCCTTCAGTGATACTTTAAGCAATCTAAACTGAAGGGATGTTTCATTATCATATTATTTTAATGGCTCTTTTGCTGGTAATCCAGACTTCCTTGGATATATCCCTATCGTATTTTTTACTTTTTCAATTACAACAAATGACCTCTCGATAGTAGATCCAGGTAATGTCATTTTCTCAACCTTTAATATATTTCCACCGAGCATTTTAATTGCTTTTTCTGACGCCTTCAGCTCTTCTTCAATTTCACCTGATTTATAGGAAATAAAGGCTCCCCCTACTTTTACATATGGCAAGCAATATTCGCTTAAGGTTGCAAGATTTGACACGGCTCTAGACACACATAAGTCAAACGTTTCGCGGTAGCTTGGATCTTTTGCAAAATCCTCTGCTCTTCCATGAATTGCCGTAATATTTAATAATTCCAATTTTTTAATTACTTCATCTAAAAACTTAACCTTCTTATTAAGAGAATCTAATAGAACAACCTCCAAATTATCATATACAATCTTGAGTGGTATTCCAGGAAAACCTGCACCAGTACCAATATCAATCACTTTAATCTTCTTGTTAAGATTCCAATTGTCAACTTCCTCAATCGCCTTATTAACCGCGAGACTATCTATATAATGCTTTAACAAAACTTCATCATAATCGGTAATTGTCGTAAGATTCATAACTTCATTTCCTTCCACAAGAATATGAAAATACTCATCAAACTTTTCGATTTGACCTTCACTTAACTCAATATTTAATTCCTTAAGACTCTTTATAAATGTATCTATTCCCATATAACTCCTCTAAATTCTATATTTTTTAAATTATTTACGATTATACTGCTCCATATACACTAACAATACTGAAATATCCGCAGGAGAAACCCCTGAAATTCTTGATGCCTGTCCTATTGAACTTGGCTTAAACTTATCAAGTTTTTGCTTGGCTTCATTTCTAAGTCCACTAATATCAATATAGTTTATATTTTCTGGAATATATTTACCTTCTAGCTTTTTAAAATGCTCCACTTGTCTTAACTGCCTGTCAATGTAACCTTCATATTTAATATTAATATTAACCTGTTCAATTACATCAGCATTTAACGGTGGTCTTTGTGGATCTAATTCTTTAATCTTCGAATAAGATAGCTCAGGTCTCTTAACTAAATCAGCAAGCGTTGCACCGGTCTTAAGCGATGTACTTCCATTTGCTTCAAGCACATCTTGAACGATTTTTCCAGTACCAATATTAACTAGTGTAAGTCTTCTACTTTCATCTTTAATCTGCTGTTCTTTTATAGTTACTTTATTAAATTGTTGATCAGAAACTAGCCCAACTTTATTTCCATATATAGAAAGTCGTATATCCGCATTATCCTGCCTAAGAAGTAATCTATACTCAGCTCTTGAAGTCATCATTCTATATGGTTCAGAATTTTCTTTCGTCACTAAATCATCAATTAGAACGCCGATATATGCTTCAGAACGGTCTAATATCAATGGTTCCTTATGAAGTACCTTCATAGCTGCATTGATGCCTGCAATAAGGCCCTGACATGCAGCCTCTTCATAACCAGAGCTGCCATTAAACTGACCTCCTGAAAACAAACCTTCAATTGCTTTAAATTCAAGTGAAGCTTTGAGTTGGATTGGATTAATACAATCATATTCTATTGCATATGCGTTTCTTACTATTTTTGCATTTTCAAGTCCTGGGACAGAATGATACATTTCATATTGAACATCTTCTGGAAGCGAACTTGACATCCCACCAAGATACATTTCATTCGTATATTCCCCTTCGGGTTCAACAAATACTTGATGTCTATCCCTGTCTGCAAATCTTACAACTTTATCTTCTATCGATGGGCAATAACGTGGCCCTGTACCATGAATTGCTCCAGAATATAAAGGCGAACGATCAAGATTCTTTCTAATGATCTCATGAGTCTTCTCCGTCGTATATGTTAACCAACACGAAATCTGATCTCTTTGAATATCTTCTGGATTGGTTGAAAATGAAAAAGGAACAATCACATCATCTCCAAACTGCTCATCCATTTTAGAAAAATCAACGGTACGCTTATCCACTCGAGCTGGTGTACCAGTTTTAAATCTAAACATTTCAATTCCATTTGCAATCAACGAATTGGTAAGGTGATTCGCCGCTTGAAGTCCATTAGGGCCAGTATAATTGCTTACATCACCATAAATACAACGCGCATTAAGATATGTACCTGTACATAAAACAACAGCACCACAACTATACTCTGCCCCTGAAAATGTCTTGACCCCACATATTTTCTTATCTTTCACTATTATTTCACTAACTTCAGCTTGTCTAATGGTAAGATGATCCGTATTTTCCATAATACTACGCATTCTTCTACTGTACTGCGCCTTATCTGCTTGCGCTCTAAGGGAATGAACTGCAGGACCTTTTGACTGATTTAGCATTTTAGACTGTATAAATGTTGCATCAATATTCTTACCCATCTCACCACCAAGTGCATCTATTTCTCTTACCAAATGCCCTTTAGAACTTCCACCAACATTAGGATTACAAGGCATCAATGCAATGCTTTCAACACTAACTGTAAAAACAATAGTTTCTAGTCCAAGCCTTGCACAAGCAAGTGCCGCTTCACAACCAGCATGTCCGGCTCCGACAACGACGACATCATATTTTTCTTTCAAATTAGGCATAATTTAAACACCAATCCTTTTCCATTTCATTAACAATATATTAATGAGAAACATTTAAAGAAGCAAACAAATCACTTACCCATACAAAATTTACTAAATATCTGATTTACCAAATCTTCTTCCACTGCTTCCCCAATCACTTTACCAAGTTGTACATATGCATTCATTAGGTCTATCGTAAAGAAATCTTCTGACATTCCCATTTCAATACTGTCTTTTACAAGTAATAAACTCTTTATAGCTTCTTTCAATAGGTTTTTCTGTCTAATATTAGTAATGTATATTTCATCATTAAAATTAATTTCGCCATTAAAAAACATTTCTTTAATCGTATCTCCAAGTGCCTCAATTCCTATTTCCAATTTTGCTGAAATAGATATAATTGGGCATTGAATCAATTCTTTCATCTGCTTTATATCAATTACAGTTTCGATATCTGTTTTATTTAAAAGAACTATAACTTTTTTATCCTTTATTAGCTCTAAAATTTCTTTATCATTTTCATCAAGCACTCGCGATGCGTCCACAACATATATAATAAGATCAGCCTCTTTCGCATACGCTCTTGCTTTATTAACTCCAATTTTTTCAACAATATCTTCTGTATTTCTTATCCCTGCGGTATCAATAAGATTAAGTAAAACTCCGCCGATATTTATATGTTCCTCTAAAATATCTCTAGTAGTACCTTCAATTTCGGTAACAATTGCTCTTTCTTCTTTCGCTAAAACATTTAGTAAACTTGACTTACCTGCATTTGTTTTCCCCAAGATGACAGTATTCACTCCATCCTTGATAATACGTCCATTTTCGGAAGTTATACACAGAATTTGTAGGTTATCAACACAGTTATCCACATTTTGGGCGAGTTTATCAACGAAATCATCTAGACTAATATGTTCTGGATCATCTAATGCCGCCTCAATAAATGCTAAATCATCTAAAATAATCTCTCTTATTTCTTTAATTTTAGAAAGTAGGACACCGTTTAACTGACTAACAGATGACTTTAATGCATATTCATTTTTTGAATTAATGATATCAATTACAGCTTCAGCTTGTGACAAATCTATTCTTCCATTTAAAAATGCTCTCTTTGTAAATTCTCCTGGCTCTGCCGGTGTCGCTCCACTATCTATTACAACAGAAAGTATCTTTTTCATAACAAAAATTCCACCATGACAATCAATTTCAACTATATCTTCTTTTGTATAAGTATTAGGAGCTTTCATAACGATTACTAAGACTTCATCAATTATTTCATTTTCAAATATAATGTTTCCAAAATGAACCGTATGACTCGCAACATCTGCTAACTTTTTATTACTTTTCTTAGATACAAATACTCTATCTGCAATTTCAATTGCTTTACTTCCACTAATTCTAACAATTCCAATACCGCCATTTCCCATCGGACTAGTCGATATTGCTGCTATTGTCTCACTAATCATATAATAATCCTCCTTTTCTGCTATATATTTTAAAATAAGTAAGGCTGAGCCAAATGTATGATAACTTCTGCCTCAGCCTTGCCAAAAAAATAATTAAATTATTTAATATATGTGGGTTTCAAAAAAATAACAACATGTCTAAAAGGATCTTCACCTTCACTTTTTGTTGATACAAACTTATCAGTTTGAAGCGCTGAATGAATAATACGTCTTTCATATGGGTTCATAGGCTCTAAAGAAACTGATCGTTTTGAACGTTTTACTTTATAAGAAATATTTTTAGCTAATGATTCAAGTGTTTCTTTTCTTCTTTGTCTGTAGTTTTCAGTGTCCACTTTAACTCTGATATACTTTTCCTTTTCCTTATTAGCAACAAGGCTTACAAGGTATTGAATAGAATCCAGTGTTTGTCCTCTTTTACCAATGAGAAGTCCCATATCTTCACCGCTTAATTCAACGTCCAATGTACATTCTTCATTATCAAGAACAATATCAACTTTAACAGCCATATTCATTGCATTAAACATATTTTCAAGAAATTCTCTAATTAAATCTTCTATCGTATTTTTTTTTCTTACTTTGATTTTAGCAGGTTTGTAGTTGAATATTGATAAAATTCCATTACTTCCTTTATCAATCACTTCAAATTCAACTTTATCACTTGTTGTTTCCAATTTTAATAATGCATTCGTTAATGCTTCATCTAATGTTTTTCCCGAAACCTCAATAAATTCCATAAAATTCAAACCCCCTACTTTTTATTTTTATCGTTATATTTGGATACCATTCCGGCCTTTTCAGCTAAGCTGCTTGGACTTCCTGTCTTATTTTTTTGTGAAGTACTAATAATATCTTTGACCTTATTACTATTTTCTTCTTTGATTTTCTTAAGAGATTCAATCTTATCCGCATTTTTACTTGTATATTTTTCAACATTTTTTGTATAAGTATTTGCATTATTTGATATTACTTTTTGTGGTAGACCCTTTTTTTCTCTTTTTTTATTCTTTTTATCTACGTTCGCTTGAATAATTGAGTCAATACCAATTCTATCTATATGTCTATTTATTATAAGTTGTAAAATAATTTGAACAACTGCCTGTGCAATCCAGTAAAGACCAAGACCAGCAGGAAGTGAAATAGCAAATACGGCTGACATAAGTGGCATAACTGTTGTCATCATCTTCATTGATGCTGCCGCAGGGTTATCGTCGTTATTAGCCATTGCAGGATTTTGTTGTAATTTAACACTCATCCACTGACTCAAACCAGCTAATATAGGAATTAATAAAGATACTCCAATAACAAGTCCTGGATTTTGTGACATATTAACACCAAGGAAATTATTCATATGATTAATTTTATCAACATTAGTCGCAATCTTATCAGCATAAGTAGGAAACAAATCTCTTACAGTATCCCACTGGCTTGAACTAAACTTTGTCATAATATCAATTACATGATCTGGAGTACTTATATCACCTTTTGTGATAGTTGCCATTTTCTCAGCAAAATCAGGTGATGACATAATTCCTGGATTAGAACTCGTTCCTAATATATTTGTAAATAATGACTTAAGTTGAGGAACATACGCTGGTATATTTTGAATGATTTGATACAACGCAAACAAAATAGGCATCTGAATAAAAATCTGAAGACATCCACCCGTAGGTGAAGTACCATATTTTTCATATACTTTTTTCTGCTCTTCATTCATCTTCATAACAGATTCTTGATCTTTTTTACCTTTGTACTTCTTTTGAACAGCCTGAATTTCAGGATTCATGACATTTGTAAGTTTCGTGTATTTTTGCTGCTTCACTGTTAATGGTAACATTAAAAGTTTAACAACAATAGTAAATAAAATAATTGCTAAACCAATATTGGCAATCCCAATAGAATCTAGCGCTAGAAACAACCCATTCATAATTTTACCAAGTACCCAAGCAACTTGTCCAATTACAGGCGTTGTACTCTGAGTTAATGAAATCATTAATTACCTCCGTTATTTTCATCTAATACCTATCAAGGAACTGGGTCATATCCACCCTTTGAAAATGGATTACACCTTAATATTCTTTTACAAGCCAAAAAGACACCCTTAAAAGCACCATATTTATCAATTGCCTCAATAGCATATTGAGAACATGTCGGAGTATAAATACAGCTGCTTCTTGTAAGTGGCGAAATATATTTTCTATATAATTTTATTAGTTTTATAAATAACTTCTTAATCATATTAAAAATCTTTTCCTATCAAAAGCTTGTGAAGTCTTAAAAGATGCAATACAGCATCCCTAGTTTCAAAATAATTTTTATCTTTTAGACCAACCCTGGCTACAATAACAATATCATAACCTCTTTTAATCCTATCACTATCAAGCCTAATGCTTTCTCTGATAAGCCTAGTTAGTCTGTGTCGGACAATACTATTCCCGACTTTCTTACTCACAGATATTCCAATTCTATTCATATCCGTTCCGTTCTGCAAAATATACATGACTAACAATTTGTTGGCATAAGAACCTTTTTTGTTATATACCATACGAAAGTCAGTATTTTTTTTTAATGTTTCAAAATTTTCAAACTTCATAATTACGTTTCCCATACCAGATTATTGAATTTTAATTTTAAATATCTTTTCTTGTTTCTAAATTATCATCTTTCCTTATAATTAAGCTTATAATGGCTTAATTATGACAAGAGAAAAAAAGGCCACATATATGCGGCCTAAGCTGATAATGATTTTCTTCCTTTTGCTCTTCTTGCAGTAATTACTCTTCTGCCGCCCGGTGTACTCATTCTTGCTCTAAAACCATGAACCTTAGATCTAGATCTTTTTTTAGGTTGAAATGTCATCTTCATATTAAAAGCACCTCCTTTTTTACCAAATATATATGGGATTCATATTTATTCTAGTCATATTTTCAAAACATCATTTCTATTATATTCATAAAACTTATTATAGTCAAGAAAAACATCAATATATTATAAAAATTTAAATAAATATCCCTATTAAAATTTTATTAGAAACCAATTTTGCTGTTTTTAATTTACATAATCTTATCCACAAATTGTTTATAACTTGTGCATAAGTGTTGATAATCTTGCCTTTTGACAATAAAAAACTGAAAAATATGGGTTTTTAGCCTCTTAAATTGTTGAAAACTTATTCACAGACGATTTTATAACTTTTTTGAGGACGTCATAATCTATGTAAAACACTAAATGTTATGTAACCTAAATATTATATGATTTTTTTTGTATATTCTGCCATTAATAACATTAAATATAATAATAGCATTGAAAATTTGTCCAAAATAATATATTATATAGTAATATATGTTTAAATTGAAATAAGCGAGCCAGAAAGGCAGATATAAATGGAAGAATTATTAAAGCAAAAATGGAAGTTAATACTTGAAACAATGAAAGAAGAATATGAGATAGCCGATATTTCATTTAAAACATGGATTTTACCTCTAAAAATATATTCTGTCCTTGATAATATGGTAACCATTCTCGTATCAGAAGAGCATATGGGTATTAATTATATAGAAAAAAAATATCTGGTTCCGCTAAGAGTTACTATTTGTGAAGTAATGGGAGAAGAATTTGAAGTTGAACTTATTTCTGCAAAAGATAAGCAAAACGCGGATAATAAAAATAATAACTCTTCCTATACTAGTAACAATGGAAGCATTCAACAATTTAACCTTAATCCTAACTATACATTTGATACATTTGTTGTAGGTAATAATAATAATTTAGCTCACGCAGCTTCACTTGCTGTAGCGGAAACTCCTGGACAAGTTTACAATCCCCTCTTTATATATGGAGGAGTTGGTCTTGGTAAAACTCATTTGATGCAAGCAATCGCTCATTTCATTATTAATAACAAGCCTGATTTAAAGGTTTTATATGTAACATCTGAAACTTTTACAAATGAATTAATAGAATCTTTGAAAAATCAAAAAAATACAAATTCAGAATTTAGAGAAAAATATAGATCTATTGATGTTTTATTAATTGATGATATTCAGTTTATTATAGGAAAGGAAAGTACGCAGGAAGAGTTTTTCCATACTTTTAATTCTTTATATGGATCAAACAAACAGCTTATTATTTCATCTGATAAACCACCTAAAGAAATGGAAACACTAACAGAAAGACTTCGTACTCGTTTTGAAATGGGACTTACTGCCGATATTCAGATTCCTACTTACGAAACGAAAATGGCAATTCTTAATAAAAAAGCTGAAATTGAAGGATATGAGATACCATATGAAGTAAAAGACTATGTAGCAACCCATATAAAATCAAGTATTCGAGAATTAGAGGGTGCATTAACTAAGTTAGTTGCTTATTCAACACTTTCTCATACCGATATTACTGTTGAATTTGCTGAAGACACTTTAAAAGATCTTATTTCTCCTGATACAAAAAAAGAAGTTACTCCTGAATTAATCATTCAAATTGTAGCCGATCACTTTAACCTTACACCTACAGAAATTATTTCACAAAAAAGGAATGCTGAGATTGTATATCCAAGACAGATTTCTATGTACCTTTGCCGGACAATGACCGCTGTTCCTCTTCAATCAATAGGTAAAATTCTTGGAAAAAGAGATCATACTACAATAATTCATGGTGCAGAGAAAATATCAAAAGAAATATTAAAAAACGAAGTTACAAAAAACATTGTTGATATCTTAATAAAAAAGATTAATCCAACATAATAGTTATCCACAAAACAGTCTTTATATCCTGTTAATACTATGTGCTTATGATGTTGATTATTTTTAACCGTTTTTTACCTTAAAATATTATGTTAACTAAATCACAGTTATCCATAATTCTTTCACACCCTTAAGGTCGGTTCTTAACATAGTTTTTAATGTGGTCAAATTCATATATTTACTGGCCCCATCGTGGTTATTAACATATCCACACCTACTACTACTACTACTACTAAATTTATATATATTATATATGCCATTTTTAACCACACACAACGTGAAAGGAGTTATGAACAAATGAAATTAATATTTACAAAATCGAATCTTTTAAAAGGGGTAGGTATAGTTCTTAAAGCTGTCCCTACAAGAACAACAATGTCTATACTAGAATGTATTCTTATTGATGCTACTGCTAATGAAATTAAGTTTACAGCAAATGATATGGAACTCGGTATAGAAACTAAAATAGAAGGTGATATTGTAGAAAAAGGGAAAATTGCTATAGATGCGAAAATATTTTCTGAGATAGTTAGAAAATTACCTGATAATGATATTACGATAGAAACAGATTCAAATTATAACGCAATTATTACATGTGAAAAATCTATGTTTAATATATCTGGTAAAGCAGGAGATGATTTTTCCTATATTCCAATGATTGAAAAAAGTAAATGTATAACGATACCACAATTTTATCTAAAAGAAGTTATTAATCAAACTATTTTTTCAATAGCTGCGAATGACAATAATAAGATGATGACAGGTGAGTTATTTGAAGTAAGAGATAATGAACTGAAAGTAGTTGCACTTGATGGTCATAGAATAGCTATAAGAACAATAAAATTAGATGGAAAAGCAGACGACATTAAAGTTGTTGTTCCTGGAAAAACACTTAATGAAATAAGTAAAATTTTATCAAATGATGTTGATGCAATAGTAAATATTTATTTTACAAACAATCATATTTTATTTGAATTTGATAATACCATTGTTGTATCTCGCTTAATAGAAGGAGAATACTTTAAAATAAATCAAATGCTATCAAGTGATTATGAGACAAAAATATTTGTAAATAAAAAAGAATTTTTAAATTGTATCGATAGAGCGACCTTATTAATTAAAGAAAATGATAAAAAACCAATTATCATTAATGTGACAGATGGTTCACTAGAATTAAAAGTTAACTCAGCAATTGGATCACTGAATGAAAATATTGATATCTCAAAAGAAGGTAAAGATATTATGATAGGGTTTAATCCAAAATTTCTAATTGATGCATTAAGAGTAATAGAAGATGAGGAAATAAGTATATATCTAGTTAATTCAAAGGCTCCTTGTTTTATAAAAGATAAAGAGGAAAAATATATATATCTTATTCTTCCAGTAAATTTTAATGCTTAGTTAAATAAACAAATTGAATATAATTTAAAAGATGCGCAGAAACGAGGATAAGTATGGAAACTATAAAATTAAGAGAAGAATATATAAAATTAGGGCAAGCTCTAAAAGCTGCTGGGTTAGTTGAATCAGGTGCAGAATCAAAAGATGTAATTTTAGATGGTTATGTGAAAGTTAATGGAAATGTTGAATTTCAGAGAGGTAAAAAGTTAAGAGCAGGAGATATAGTATCTTTTAATGAAAAGCAAATCAAAATTGAAGCTTAAAAGGATATTAAAAGAATAAATAAAGAATAAATAAAGAATAGTTGGTAAATGAATGATAGTTAAATCCATAGAGTTAAAAAATTATAGAAATTATGAGACTCTAAATATGCAATTTGATAATAAAACAAATATCATATATGGAGATAATGCACAAGGAAAAACAAATATATTAGAAGCTTTGTATGTGTGTGCAACAACTCGTTCTCATAGAGGAAGCAAAGATAAAGAGATTATAGCTTTTGAAAGTGAAGAATCACATATAAAAGTAATAGTAAATAAAAATGGAATAAACTATAGAATTGATATGCATCTAAAAAAAAATAAATCAAAAGGAATTGCAGTTAATGGAATTCCAATAAAAAAAGCAGTAGAATTATTTGGAATACTGAATATTGTATTTTTTTCTCCTGAGGACTTAAATATTATTAAGGACGGTCCATCTGAAAGAAGAAGATTTATTGATATGGAACTTTGTCAATTAGATAAGATATATCTTTATAATCTCGTTAATTACAATAAAGTATTGGTTCAAAGAAGTAAACTTTTAAAAGATTTAGGTTTTGATAAAAAAAATATGGAAACACTTGATATATGGGATATTCAATTAGTTAAATACGGAAAAGAATTAATAAAAAGAAGAATTGAATTTGTGAATCAGATTAATTCCATTATTTATCACATACATAATAAATTGAGTGGAAATAAAGAAAATTTATTAATAAAATATATTCCTTCAGTTAGTGAAGAAAATTTTGAAAAAACAATCTTTATTTCAAGAGAAAGAGATATTAAATACAAAGTAACTAGTTTTGGACCTCATAAGGACGATATTAGTTTTTATATAAATAATAATGATGTTAGAAAATATGGTTCACAAGGACAACAACGAACTTGTGCACTTTCACTTAAGTTAGCAGAAATTGAATTGGTAAAAAATATAATTAATGATACGCCAATTTTACTTCTTGATGATGTATTATCTGAACTCGATAGTAGCCGGCAAAACATTTTACTGAATAGCATTGGAGACATTCAAACGATTGTCACATGCACGGGGCTTGATGAGTTCATTAATAATAGATTTAATATTAATAAAATATATAAAGTAATAGAAGGACAAGTATCCTGTGAAAATTAAAGGATTAGGAGGAATTAAAGTGGAAGAATATGGTGCTGAACAAATTCAAATTCTTGAAGGTCTTGAGGCCGTAAGAAAAAGACCTGGTATGTATATTGGTACTACCGCTTCTAGAGGTTTACATCATCTCGTTTATGAAATAGTAGACAATGCAATTGATGAAGCGTTGGCAGGATATTGTAAAACTGTTAGTGTTCAAATAAATGCAGATAATTCAATTACTGTTATTGATGATGGTAGAGGAATTCCTGTAGAAATTAATCATAAAGCTGGTTTATCAGCTGTTGAAGTAGTATTTACAATTTTACATGCAGGTGGTAAGTTTGGCGGTGGGGGATATAAAGTATCAGGTGGTCTTCACGGAGTCGGTGCATCGGTAGTAAATGCACTATCAGAGTGGTTAGAAGTAGAAGTATGTAGAAATGGTCATGTATACAAACAAAGATATGAAAAAGGGAAAGTTATGTATCCTCTTAAAATTGTTGGTGATTGTGATATAGAAAAGACAGGAACGAAAGTAGTATTTATTCCTGACAAAACTATTTTTGAAGAAACTGTTTATGATTTTGATGTTTTAAAACAAAGACTTCGAGAAATGGCATTTCTAACAAAGGGTCTAAAGATAATTTTGAGTGATGATAGAGAAGAAAAGAAAGAAACAATATTTCACTATGAAGGCGGAATTAAAGCATTTGTTGAATATCTTAACAAAAGCAAAACTACGCTTTACAACGAAATTGTATATTGTGAAGGAAGTAAAGATAAAGTTGAAGTTGAAGTCGCACTTCAGCACAATGATTCTTATACAGAAAGTACTTATAGTTTTGTAAATAATATTAATACTCCAGAAGGTGGAACGCATCTTGCTGGTTTTAAAAATGCGTTAACAAAAACATTTAATGATTATGCAAGAACAAATAAGTTATTGAAGGAAAATGATCCTAATTTAACTGGTGATGATATTAGAGAAGGACTTACGGCTATTGTAAGTGTTAAAATTGAAAATCCACAATTCGAAGGTCAGACAAAACAAAAACTTGGTAATAGTGAAGTTAGAGCGGTAGTTGATAATATTGTAAGTGAACAACTAACTTATTTTCTTGAGCAGAATCCAGTTGTTGCAAAAGTTATTTGTGAAAAATCACTTTTAGCACAAAGAGCGAGAGATGCAGCTAGAAAAGCAAGGGATTTAACCAGGAGAAAGACAGCACTTGAAAATACAACACTTCCAGGAAAATTAGCTGATTGTTCAGATAAAAACCCAGAAAATTGTGAAATATATATCGTAGAAGGGGACTCTGCTGGTGGTTCTGCAAAGACTGCACGCAGTAGAGCAACTCAAGCAATTTTGCCTCTTAGAGGAAAAATTCTTAATGTAGAAAAAGCAAGACTTGATAGAATTTTAGGAAACACTGAAATAAGAGCTATGATTACAGCTTTTGGAACTGGAATACATGACGATTTTGATATTGCAAAATTAAGATATCATAAAATCATTATTATGACAGATGCCGATGTAGATGGAGCTCATATTGCTACACTTTTACTTACATTTTTCTATAGATTTATGCCCGAGCTTATAAAACAAGGCTATGTATATCTTGCTCAACCACCACTATACAAAGTAGAAAAGGGTAAGAAAGAATGGTATGCATATAGTGATGAGGAATTAAATAAAATCATTACAGAAATAGGAAGAGATCAAAATAACAAAATACAGCGTTATAAAGGTCTTGGAGAAATGGATGCAATCCAATTATGGGATACAACAATGGATCCACACAAACGAATTTTACTAAAAATAAAGATGAACGAAGAAGCAAGCGCAGACATCGATGTTACATTCACTACCCTAATGGGCGATAAAGTAGAGCCAAGACGTGAATTCATAGAAGCCCATGCAAAATATGTTAAAAATCTAGATGTTTGATATTTAATATTTGATAAATGAGAAAAAGACAATCATTCAATAAATAAATAAAGAAGCTAGAGAATTTAAAGAGTGGATTCAGCGCGGTGTGAAATCATTATATTTGTTGGAATAATTTCAAATTATGTAAAGAATTCATTTTTTATTTCGAAAGAATGCAGGATTGGAATTCCATATACATATGTTTGCAGGCGCATCTTGAGCTTTAGCTCAACTAAGCCTGCAAGCATATGTATATGGAATTCCAATCCGTCCCAATTATAAAAATCAATTCACACAGAAAGGAAACAAATAAAATGGATGAACATATCTTTGATAAAGTTCATGAAGTTGACCTTCAGAAAACAATGGAAAATTCATATATCGATTATGCAATGAGTGTAATTGCTGCTCGTGCGCTTCCAGATGTAAGAGATGGTCTAAAACCTGTTCAACGAAGAATATTATTTTCAATGATAGAATTAAATAATGGTCCAGACAAACCACACAGAAAATGTGCTCGTATTGTCGGCGATACAATGGGTAAGTACCATCCTCATGGTGATTCATCAATTTATGAGGCCATGGTAAAACTTGCACAGGATTTTTCAACAAGATATCCATTAGTTGACGGTCATGGAAATTTTGGATCTGTGGATGGTGATGGTGCAGCTGCCATGCGTTATACAGAAGCTCGTTTAAGTAAAATATCCATGGAAATGCTTGCAGATATTAATAAAAATACTGTGGATTTCATTCCAAACTTTGATGAAACTGAAAAAGAACCAACAGTTCTTCCAGCTAGATATCCGAACCTTTTAGTTAATGGTACATCAGGGATTGCTGTAGGTATGGCAACTAATATTCCACCTCATAACTTGAGAGAAATAATAAGTGCTGTAGTTAAAATTATTGATAATCAAGTATTAGAAAATAGAGTTACAGAAATAGATGAATTATTAGCAATCGTAAAGGGCCCTGATTTTCCTACGGGTGCTACAATTCTTGGTAAAATTGGAATTGAAGAAGCCTACAGAACAGGCCGTGGTAAAATAAGAGTTCGTGCAATAACTGATATTGAACCAATGAACAATAATAAAAATAGAATTATTGTAACGGAACTTCCATATATGGTTAACAAGGCAAGATTAATTGAAAAAATTGCAGAACTTGTTAGGGATAAAAAGATTGATGGAATAACTGATTTACGTGATGAATCAGATAGAACAGGTATGAGAATTTGTATAGAACTTAGAAGAGATGTGAATGCAAATGTTATTTTAAATCAATTATACAAACATACGCAGTTACAAGATACATTTGGTGTAATAATGCTTGCACTTGTTAATAATGAGCCAAAAGTACTTAATTTATTTCAAATGCTAAATTATTATCTGATGCATCAGAAGGAAGTTGTTACAAGAAGGACTCAGTACGATCTAAATAAGGCGCAGGAAAGAGCTCATATATTACAAGGGTTAATGATAGCACTTGATAATATAGAAGAAGTAATAAGAATTATTCGTTCTTCACAAAATGTAACAATTGCCAAAGAAGGTTTGATAGAAAAGTTTTCTTTATCTGAGGTACAGGCACAAGCTATTGTTGATATGAGACTTCGTGCATTAACAGGTTTGGAAAGAGCTAAACTAGAAGCGGAGCACAATGAATTAATGGAAAGAATAGCTGAATTAATAGCAATTCTTGGAGATGAAAAGAAACTTCTAATGCTTATCAGAGAAGAACTTTTGGTTATAGAAGCAAAATTTGGTGATATTAGAAGGACTACAATTGGATTTGATGAATTTGATATTACAATGGAAGATATGATTCCAGATGAAAGCACAGTAATTGCAAGAACGAACTTAGGATACATTAAGAGAATGACACCAGATAATTTCAAGAGCCAGCACAGAGGTGGTAAAGGAATTAAGGGCATGCAGACGATTGATGAAGATTATATAGAAGATCTTTTGATGACAACATCTCATCATTACTTAATGTTCTTTACGAATACAGGTAGAACATATAGACTCAAAGCTTATGAAATACCTGAATCTAGTAGAACCGCAAGAGGAACTGCGATAATCAACTTATTGTTGTTGCAACCAGGTGAAAAGATAAATGCAGTTATTCCAATAAAAGAATATGAAGATGATCATTATTTATTTATGACGACTAAAAAAGGTATTGTTAAAAAAACACCAGTTAGCGCGTATTCTAATATTAGAAAAACCGGAATTCAAGCAATTACACTGAAAGAAAATGATGAGCTTATTGAAGTTAAACTTACTGATAATACAAAAGATATTCTTCTTGTGACTAAGCTAGGTCAATGTATCAGATTCAAAGAAGCAGATGTGCGCCCAACAGGAAGAAGTGCTATGGGTGTTATCGGTATGAATCTGATTGATGAAGATGAAATAATAGGTATGCAGTTAAATACGCAGGGGGATTCTCTTCTTATAGTATCCGAACGCGGTATGGGTAAGAGAACTTTAATAGAAGAATTTACAGTTCAACACCGTGGTGGTAAAGGTGTTAAATGTTATAAGATTAACGAAAAGACTGGAAATGTAATTGGAGTTAAAGCGGTTGATGATACAAGAGAAATTATGATTATAACGACTGAAGGAATAATCATAAGGCTTAAAGTGGAAGATATATCACAACTTGGAAGAATTACATCAGGCGTAAAGTTAATTAATCTTGCAAAGGGAATCAAGGTAGCAACAATTTCTAAAATCAGAAGTAATCCTAACGACGAAAATGATAACGAAGTTGAAGGCTTTGAAGAAGAAGATGATGATATCGATATTTCGGATGGAATAAAGATAACAGATGAACTTGAGACCACAGATAAAGTAGACGGCGTTGAGAGTAACAATGAAGTAACCCCAATTGATAGTAATGATGAGTGAAATTAATTGAGATTAAAGAAGCATTAGATGAAATGGATAGTAAAGTTGAGTCAGATGAACGCTAGATAACTGACGAAATAATGAGAAGATGAATCATATACTACTTAGTTTAATAACTAAAGTGGTATATGATTCATTTTTTTTTAGGAGTCCCTTCTAATTTTCTTATAGGAAAGTAATCATTCATTGAATAAATTTCTATCCTATGGTACTATGAAATACGAAAAAGTTATTTGATTTTTATTATGTAAATTAAATTTTAAAATATATAAGAAAGAGGTATCGTTGTGAGAAATATACAAGTAGATATTATTACTGAAAATATTAAGGAAATGTGTATAGAAGCAAATTATTATCTATCAGAGGATATGAAAAAAGTATTTAACCAAGCGGTTGAAGATGAAAAATCAATGCTTGGAAAGCAAATTCTTAATCAATTAAAAGAAAATCTTGATATAGCTTCTAATGATATGATACCAATTTGTCAGGATACAGGCATGGCAGTGATTTTTATAAAAATAGGACAGGATATTCATTTTGAAGGCGGTAATATTACAAATGCTATAAATGAAGGTGTAAGACGAGGATATTTTGATGGTTATTTAAGAAAGTCTGTTGTAAAAGATCCAATATTTAGAGAAAATACGAAGGATAATACACCAGCGGTAATTCATTATGAAATTATTGACGGTGATAAGATTGATATTACAGTTGCACCAAAAGGATTTGGAAGTGAGAATATGAGTCGTGTGTTTATGTTAAAACCTGCGGATGGAATTGAAGGAGTTAAAGAAGCAGTTCTGACAGCAGTAAAAGATGCTGGCCCTAATGCTTGTCCTCCAATGGTAGTTGGTGTAGGTATAGGCGGTACCTTTGAAAAATGTGCGATTCTTGCAAAAAAAGCGCTAACAAGAAATCTTGAAGAATTATCATCAATTCCATATGTGCGTGACCTTGAAGTTGAGTTATTAGAAAAAATCAATAAGCTTGGAATCGGACCAGGAGGATTAGGTGGTACAAAAACAGCACTTGCGGTAAATATAGAAACATATCCAACGCATATTGCTGGTCTTCCAGTAGGAGTTAATATATGTTGCCACGTTAATAGGCATGTACGTAGAGTGATATAAAGTAAAGTGATATAGAGTGATACAAAGTGATATAGAAACCAGAAATGGTTTTGAGAATCAAACATTTTATATAGAAGAAAATATATCATTATCCACAATATTTGATGAATTATATTAGATTTGTGGATAACCGTGATAGAAACGAGGAAAAAAATGGACAAGTATGTAAAAGCACCAATTAGTAATGAGGATGCGAAGGCTTTGAGAGCTGGAGATTATGTATATATTTCAGGAATCATTTATTCAGCAAGGGATGCTGCTCATAAGAGAATGTATGAGGCATTACAAAATAGTGAGAACCTACCGATAGAGATGAAAAATAATATTATATATTATATGGGACCATCACCAGCTAGAGAAGGTAGGCCTATCGGTTCGGCAGGTCCAACAACCTCAAGTCGTATGGATAAATATGCACCGTCACTTCTTGACTTAGGGCTTAAAGGAATGATTGGAAAAGGAAAAAGAAGTGAAGCAGTCAAAGAAGCGATTATTAGAAATGGAGCTGTATATTTTGCAGCGGTAGGGGGAGCTGGCGCATTGCTTTCACAAAGAATTACCAAATCAACCGTAATTGCATACGATGATTTAGGAACAGAAGCGATTAGAGAACTAGAAGTTGAGAACTTTCCAGTAATCGTAGTAATCGATAGCGAAGGAAATAATCTATATGAAACAGCAATTAAGGAATATTTCATAGAGTGAATGGATATAATAGGTACTATAGATACAATTACGAAAGAGTAGGTCACATGTTTAATATTAAACATGTGCCTACTTTTTTATTGAAAAAAGAAAATAATTAAGAGAAAATATAGTATTACAAAACAGAAAATTTAAAAACAGAGCATTATAAGGAAACGAAACAGAAAAATTTTATAATCAATCGATTAAATAATAGAAGACAGCATGAAAGAAAATGTAAGTAGTAAAATGAATAAAAAGAGATTAATAATAATTTTTACAACAATGATATTATTAATAGTATCATCAATATGGACGGTAGTGTTTGTAGGCGCATAAGAATCAAATATAATAGAAGGACCATATGTATTTGTTAAGCAGACAAACAGCGTTAGTGGTCCAGCAAGGACCATTAAAGTGTATATTTAGATGAAAATAAACTGTTCCAATTCCAGTATCAGCTCCAGCTCCAGATGTATATGCAGATGAAGCTAAAACATCACCAAAAACAAGTGATTCATCAGATATAATATTTGTAGTATCATTGTTAGGTGAAGCATGTATTGCCTTCATAACAGCTAAGAAGAAAAAGTATCATTTATACAAATAATTAGAAGATCTATAAATAATATTAAATCAATGAATATAAGGAATATAAGGAATAGACATTCTAGATCAAAATACCTATTCCTTATATTTATTTTATACTAGAAGGTTAATTAAACGAATTTTCTAATAGATTATCACATATTCTATATAATATAAAATCAAGTCAATTAACGTAATTGGCACAATTATTCCATAGTTATTAGTATAAAGGTAAGTATGTATAATAAAAATCAAATAATTGATAAAATGTAATTGACTTTCACTTATATGTTTGATATAATCAGCTTTGCGTGTGACAAGAGTTCATACGAAAAATTCATATTATTTGGAATTCGGAGAAATACTCAAGAGGCCGAAGAGGCGCCCCTGCTAAGGGTGTAGGTCGTTTGCGCGGCGCGAGGGTTCGAATCCCTCTTTCTCCGCTCATGAATTAAGAGATAATATAGTTTCAAAAATTAGAGTTTATAGGTGTTAGTTGCCTATAAACTTTTTTTTGTTCAACAGCTGATTCTATACTTTTGCAAATGCTTATATGATATTGCTATTGATAAGAATATTCTATGTTAATAGAAAGCGATAGCGGTTAGTTGTGATAGCATTTTAATAAGGCAAGGGTTAGAATTAAGTGGTAGAAATTATAGAATTTAAATATTGTGCTGGATATTAAAATCTAATGCAAATTGAAAGTAATTCAAAGAAGTACAAAGTAATTGAAAGAAATATAAAAAAGTACTTGCGATTTATTGGAAAATCTGATATTATCTTCAAGTACCCACTGATATGTGCTTGATTGCAACTTAGCAGAAGGTAATTAAAATTATATATGACATTGATTATTATTATATAGAGATAGTATGGTATAGGCCACAACATTTCTTATTGAATAGAAATGTAATGGTTCAAATCCTTCCTTCTCCTTTAAAGTTTAACAGGCGAAAAGCTTGTTATTTTTTTGTAATAAGCCTTGACAGAAGCAACGTGGAATGTTATCATAAACTTCCCCGAAGAACCAATTCGAAATTGATTATAAGTGATTAATTACAACAAACTAATTACAAAATATTAATTAAAAAGTTGTTGACAAATGCTGATGGGTGTTATATACTTAAGAAGTTGTCGCATAAAGCGATAGCGAATAAACAACAAGGCGAAAGCCAATTGAACATTGATAACTAAATAGTAAAACAACCTTGAAAATTCTATAAAAGAATTTCAAAATAAACGAACGGTAATGCAAATCAATAGATTTGT
>NZ_FOJI01000045.1 GCF_900111235.1 [Clostridium] fimetarium | reverse complement strand
TGGTCGAATGAAAAGTTAAATTCCATATTGTAAGGTTAAATTCCACCGGTTAAGGATAGAAATAAAATAATTTATAAAATTATTGTTTTATACTACCGTTTTCCGGTGGTTTTGTTATAATTAGAGATGAAAAGCAGTGCTTTTAGTTTAATTTTGGACGAAGCTAAGCGGGAGAGAAAAATATCTATTTTTTTGAAATAGTAAGTTCCACCCCTGTTTTGAGCTTGTATTAGGCCAAATTCAAATTTTAATGCCGGTTTTGTTTTTGATTTTATTTTAGAAGAGCTGGGCGCAGGGTGATGTCATTTGCGGAAATGAGTTCTGCTCCCAATTTTTCTAATACTTCAATGCCATGAAATGTTCCAAGCATTTCATAAGGTGTTAAATCGCATAGTTTTTTCCTACCATAGGAATTGATATGATTCATCATTAAATCAACCTTTTCCTGTGTTAAATCATTGAAAGAAGTACCTTTTGGAAGCACTCTTCTTATTAATTCATGATTGTTTTCTGCAGCACCTTTTTGATACGGAGCAGAAGGATCACAGTAGTAGACATATGTACGTCGATTTCCTTCTTTGTCAAATTCGATAGCTTTAGGGTTAGAAAACTCACTGCCATTATCACCGAGGCAAAGAGGAAAAAGTTTCATAAAGATATCAGGTCGAAGCTCCCAGTATAACTTTTCGAAAATGTTAATAACGGATTGTGAAGTATTTGAATCCCTAAGAAAGGCCAACATAAACTGAGTTTCTACAAAATGAATAGTCAAAAGAACTTTTCCACCCTTGATACCTTCAACAGAATCGATTTCAACGATAGGTGTATCAGGTTGCTCAGATATGAACGTTTGGAAATCTTCATAAGTGCGTTCGATGCGGCAGGTTCTGTCAACCTTAAAGGAATTATGCCTACTTTTTCTAGGACGAAGTCTTACTTTCCTTGGAAGGTCAATATTTCGGGCAGAAAAAAGGCCTGCATCAATATAGTTATAAATACTTTTCTCAGCAAACATAATTTCATCTGCATTATTAACACAGATGTGATGAATCGATTGTCCTTTTATGATCAGTGGTGAAATGATTGAATCAAGTCGGGCTATTTCTTCAAAAGGAATTGCTACGCCACTTCTGGATTCAGAACGAATTGCTTCATATTCACTGTGAGCATAACTGGCAGAGTAAATATGCTTTTCCAAGGTACATCTGTTACGTTTTTTACATCCATTGCAAACATATGGTGACTTGAGTAGCGAAGCGCAATCTTGCTTCTCATAATTGTCACAGTATATATGACAAGTTGAGCAGTTGCTACAAGTCTTTTGCTTACAATCACTGTTACCGCAGAGATTTTTGAAAAAACAGCCTATTTTATTTTTGCAATTATTAAATCCATGTCCCATACACCCACTTTTCTTGAACATGATATGATTTCTCACTTCTTTAGAGATGGTGGTACAGTCTTTTTCGAGTTCTCTTGCAATAGACTTAAATGAATTATTTTTTACTAAAGCTTCTTGAATTAGGATTCTTTCATCCAAAGTTAAATGTTTATTATTAGCCATAATGGTATCCTCCATTTATACCGGCATTAATTGAATAAGGATATGTAAATAATATCATAATCAATGAACAATGTAAGACTAACGTCCACACCGCTATTTGTAAAAATAAATTCCACTAGTGATGGTATAGGGGATGGAATTTAAAATTTCAATTCACG